>NZ_JBIDBN010000001.1:0-568015 GCF_043203115.1 Streptomyces sp. NPDC048001 | reverse complement strand
TCACGGTGACGTCGGCGGCCTTGTGGAACTTGGTGGTGCGGTCGCTGCTGCCGTGCCAGATGGCGTCCGGGTCCGAACCCGGTCCGTACCAGAGGATGTCGTCCTTGCCGTTGCCGTTGAAGTCGCCGACCACGGGTGTGTAGGTGCCCTTGACCTCGATGGAGCCGGTCTGGAAGTGGCCTTTGGTGGTGGTTCCGTACCAGATGCTGTCGTGAGCGGAGCCTGGGCCGTACCAGAGGACGTCTCCGTGGCCGTCTCCGTCGAAGTCGCCTGCCACGGGGGTGTAGGTGCCGTTCACGGTGACGTCGGCGGCCTTGTGGAACTTGGTGGTGCGGTCGCTGCTGCCGTGCCAGATGGCGTCCGGGTCCGAACCCGGTCCGTACCAGAGGACATCGCTCTTCCCGTCCCCGTTGAAGTCCCTCGGACTGGGCTTGTCACCGCTGCTCGCATTGCATGCCGCAGCCGTGATCGTGACGCCGCTCCAAGTGCCGTTTCCTCCGTCCGGCCCGCTGGCCGTGAGATCCGGTGCGCCACAGATCCGTGCGTCGTGCGCGGAGTCGAAGGGAATGCCTCCACCCCCGTTCGCCCAGCATCCGTGACCCGACCACATCTGCAGGTGAAGATGGGCGACGCCGTTGTTCTTCCGCTGTCCGGGCGCGGCGACGGTTCCGACGTACTGCCCCGCGTCGACCCTTCCACCGGTGATGCCGCTGTCGATATGCGTGAGTGCCACGCTGCGGCCGTCGTCGGCGTTGATGCACACGGTGCCGAATTCCGCGTCGTAGTACTGGACAGTCCCGCTGAGCGGTGCTCGGACGGCCCTTCCCGAAGCCGAGTTGTCGCAGCCTGAACCGGTCAGGTCGAGGGCGTACAGGGAGGCTCCGGTGTGCGTGACGCTGCCGTTGTAGCCCTGGCAGACGTTCCACACGCTTCCCGAGTCGAAGGGAGGAGTCAGGTCGCCCTCGGCTGCGAATGCGGAACCGGCGCCCCACGCCATTCCGCTTGTCACGAGGATCAGTGCAGGGGGAATGCAGCGGAGTTGCGGTGCGACGCGGACGCGGGCGCGGTGCCAGGGTGCCTCGGCCAAGGAATGCTCCTTCGTGGATTCCGGGATGGCCTGAAAAGGTGATTCTCAGGGAGAGCGGGGCGCTCCGGATCCCCGATCGCCGTATTCCTTGCGACCGGACGCGACCACGCCGAATTCCCCGTTGTCCGATCGCAGGCAGAACTCGACCGGAGATCCAGCATGTCACGGCAGCCGCACCGAGAAGGTGAAATCGGCATTATCAGGCAAGTCGAACTTCCGGTCTATTCGATAGCGCTCGATCGAACGCGAGTCCGCATCTTGTCTGTGGTCGCGACCTGTTCACCGGCAAGGCGGGGGAGCGGTCCGCTCCCGCAACCGGCACCGGCCTGGCATGCGACGGCAGAACCCCGCCAGGGCCGGCCCTGAGGCTGCCCCCGCGGTCCACCGGCGGGGAGTATGCGGCCCGCCGCGGGGGCCTCAGCCCCCGGTCCGCGAAGCCGTACCCGCCGCGGGCGGCCCGGGCGGCTCCTCCAGCACGCTCCAGGCGACCGGGCCCAGGAGGTCGGCGAGGCGCTGGAAGACGTCCATGAGCAGGTCGTCAACGGTCAGGACGCCGACCACCCGAGGGCCGTCCAGGACGGGCAGACGGCGCACACCGGCCCGGCGGAAGGTCCGGTAGGCGGTCTGCACGTCGTCGTCCGCGTCCAGGGTGATCACCGGCGAGGTCATCACCGCGTCCACCGCCTCGTCCGGGTCGAGGCGCCGGGCGAGGGCGGACAGGGCGAGATCGCGGTCGGTGACGATGCCGCGCAGAGCGCCGCCCTCGGTGACCACCACGGAACCGACCCCGTACGCGGCCATCTCGCGGGCCACCTGCCCGAGGGGCGTCCCCGTCGGCACGGACACCGCCGGGCGGCTCATCGGCTGGGACACGTTCATCGTTTCGGCTCCTTGACTCCTCGGCTTCCGGACTCCTTCCGGTTCCGGACTCCCGGCTCCCCCCGGGGAGGCGGAGGCGGTGTCCCGGTTCCCCGGGGAGGGGGGCGGGTCCCCGGCCCGGCGCCGTCAGGGACCGGCCGGGACGCGGGCCGCCGGGGCCATGTGGTCGGTGAACCAGCGCACGGCCAGCTCGGTGACCGCCTCCAGGGCTCCCGGTTCCTCGAAGAGATGGGTGGCGCCGGGCACCACCACGAGCTCGCTCTCGCAGCGCAGACGGGCCTGCGCCTCGCGGTTGAGGTCCAGCACCATCCGGTCCCGGCCGCCGACGACGAGCAGGGTGGGCGCCGAGACCTCGGGAAGCCGCGGTCCGGCGGCGTCGGGCCGGCCGCCGCGGGAGACGACCGCGGCGATCCCGGCGTCCGGTCCGGCCGCCGCCCGGAGCGCCGCGGCCGCCCCGGTGCTGGCGCCGAAGTACCCGACGGGCAGGCCCTGTGCCTCCGGCTGACCGCGCAGCCACTCCGTGGCCCCGGTCAGCCGCCCGGCCAGCAGCTCCGTGTCGAAGACGTTCGCCCGGTCGCGTTCCTCCTCCGGTGCGAGGAGGTCGAACAGCAGGGTGCCCAGACCCGCCCGGTTCAGGCCGGACGCCACCTGGCGGTTGCGCGGGCTGTGGCGGCTGCTCCCGCTGCCGTGGGCGAAGGCCACCACACCCCTCGCGTCCCCGGGCACCCTCAGCCGCCCCGGCAGCACCAGGGGGCCCGCCTGTACCTGCACGTCCCGGTCCACCGGACCGGCGGGGCGCGCTCCGGCCGGGCGGTCGGTCACCGGCCGCGGGGTGCTCTCCTCCAGGCAGGCGACCACCTCGTCGTCGTCGGTCTGCGAGAAGTCGGCGTAGTACTGGCCGACCGCATGGAAGCCCCGGGGCGCGTGCAGGCACACCAGCTCGTCGGCGTCCGATCCGAGGCGCGCGGCCCAGTCGTGGGGGGCCACCGGGACCGCCAGCACCACCCGGGCGGCCCCCCGGGCACGCGCGATGCGGCAGGCCGCCCGGGCCGTCGCCCCGGTGGCCACCCCGTCGTCGACCACCAGCACGGTGCGTCCGTCGAGCGGGACCGGTCTGCGCGCCCCGCGGTAGCGCCGGGCGCGACCCTCCAGCACCGCCCGTTCGCGGGCCTCCGCCGCGGCCAGCTGCTCGGGTGTCACGCCCGCGGCGCGCAGCACCTCCTCGTTGACGAGCCGGACGCCGCCCTCGCCGAGCGCGCCCATGGCCAGCTCCGGCTGGTAGGGCGCCCCCAGCTTCCGCACCAGGCACACGTCCAGCGGTGCGCCCAGCGCGCGGGCGACCTCCTCGGCGACCGGAACCCCGCCGCGGGGGAGTCCGAGCACCACGACATCGGAACCCCTGAGGTGCGCCACCCGGGCTGCCAGCCGCTCCCCCGCTTCACGCCGATCCCTGAAGAACACGTCCGCACTCCCTGCCTCGGCGACCGGGCGGCCGCGCGGCGGCGTCCCGGTCCTTCGGATCCGCGGCACGCCGTCCCGCCGCATGCGCGCGCCGGAGAGGCACGGCCCCGGGCCGGGAGCCGACCGCGGGGTGCGGACCGGCGTGCCCGCCGCGGCGACCGGCCGACGCCGCCCGGGTCCGTCCTCCGGCCGGGGTCCGGCGTCCGCCGCTCTCCCTCCAGCATCGCTCCGGCGCCCGCCCCGCGGGGAAGAGCCGTTCGGGCACCCTTCCGGGGGCGGTGCGGCCCGGCGGCGCCGCCCTGTCGGGCGGGGGTGCTTCCCGGCGCCTCGCGCGGGCGCGGGCTCCCGGCGCCGCGCCCCGGGCCTCAGCGCCGGGAGCGCTGCGCCGCCACGACCTGCCGCAGCGTCGCCTCGCCCGCACCCCGCTGCACCCGCTCCGCGAAGCCGGGGAACTGCCCGGCCACGGCGCTCAGCAGTCTCAGCTCCAGCGGAGCGACGTTGAGTTCGGCGACATCGCGCTCGACCGCGCGCACCACGCCCCGGACCACCTGCCGCGGGGAGACCGTCCGCATCCCGGCCGGCGGCCTGGCGCCGGTCTCGGCGAACATGCCCGCCTCGCGCACGAACCCCGGCTGGACGACCGACACCCCCACGCCCGTGCCGCGCAGGTCCTGGCGCAGCCCGAGGGCGAAACCGCGCAGGCCGAACTTGGTGCCGCTGTACAGCGAGGCGGAACGGGTGGCGGCCTTGCCGGAGATCGAGCCGACGAAGACCAGGTGGCCGCGTCCCGCCTCGACCATGGCGGGGGCCATCAGCCTGGCCAGTACCGCCGGCGCCCGGAGGTTCACGGCGAACGCCCGGTCGATCTGCTCCGGGGTGTACTCCAGCAGGTCGCCGCTGGACGGCAGCGCCGCGTTGGCGACCAGGACGTCCGCGTCCGCCGCCTCGCGGGCCAGGCGCTCCACGTCGGAGGCGTCGGCGAGATCGGCGAGAACGGCCCGCGCCCCGTAGCGCTCGGCGACCGGTGCCAGCGCCTCCTCGCGGCGGCCGCTGACCACCAGCTTCGCCCCGAGCCCGGCCAGCCCGGCCGCCAGGGCGCCGCCGATACCGCCGGTGACCCCGGTGAGCAGGACGGTTGCTCCGCTGATCCGCATCTGGTTACCCTCCCGTACTGTTCGTTCGAACGAACAATAGAGAGGCGGGCGCAGCGTGTCCACAGACGGATTCCTCGGGCTGGCCGGGCAGGCACGGGCGCTGGCGTCCGGTGAGAGCACCTCCGAGGCGCTGGTCGGCGCCGCACTCGCCCGGATCGAGGCGACGGGGCAGAGCCTCAACGCCTTCCGCACGGTGCTCACCGGGACCGCGCTCGCCGAGGCGCGGGCGGCCGACCGCAGACTCGCGGCAGGGGAGCGGCTGCCGCTGCTGGGCGTGCCCGTCGCCGTGAAGGACGACACGGACGTCGCCGGGGTGCCGACCTACTTCGGCTGCGCGGGCGAGCTGCCGGCCGCCGCGGAGGACGGCGAGGCGGTCCGCAGGCTGCGCGCCGCGGGAGCCGTCATCGTCGGCAAGACCAACTCCTGCGAACTCGGCCAGTGGCCGTTCACCGAGGGCCCCGCCTTCGGTGCCACCCGCAACCCCTGGGACCCCGGGCACACACCGGGAGGCTCCTCCGGGGGCTCCGCCGCCGCGGTCGCCGCCGGCCTGGTCCCCGCGGCCCTCGGCTCCGACGGCGCCGGCTCCATCCGCATCCCGGCGGCCTGGACGCACCTCGTCGGCATCAAGCCGCAGCGCGGCAGGATCTCCGTCCACCCCTACGACGACTGCTTCCAGGGCCTGACCGTCAACGGCCCGCTGGCGCGCACCGTCGCCGACGCGGCACTGCTCCTCGACGCCGCCGCCGGCGCCCACCCCCGCGAACGCCACCGCCCGGCCGCCCCGGTGGACGCCTCCGCCGCCGCCCGCCGCGAGCCCGGCCGCCTGCGCATCGCGCTCGCCCTGCGCCCGCCGCTGACCCTGACCGGGGCGCGGCCCGCCCCCGAGGTGCGCCGCGCCGTCACCGCCCTCGCCGAGGTGCTCGCCCGGCTCGGGCACCGCGTGGAGGAGGCGCGGCCGCGCTACGGCCTGATCGGGCTGGGCTTCCTGCCCCGGGCGGCGAGCGGGATCGCCGCCTACGCCGACCGCCACCCCGAGCCGTCCCTCCTGGACCCGCGCACCCGCGCGGCCGCCCGCTCCGGACGCCGCCTCGGCGGGCGGGCCGTGCGCGCCGCACGGGCGCGCGAAGCCGTCCAGCACCGCCGGATCGGCGGCTTCTTCGACCGCTACGACGTCCTGCTGACCCCCAGCACGGCCGTCCCGCCGCCCCGGATCGGCACCTTCGACGGGCTGTCCGCCGCCCGCACGGACCTCGCGATCGCCTCCGCCTGCCCCTACGCCTGGCCCTGGAACGTCCTCGGCTGGCCCGGCGTCGGCATCCCCGCCGGACTGACCGCCGACGGGCTCCCGGTGGGCGCCCAACTGCTCGGCCCGGACGGCAGCGAGGCGCGGCTGGTCTCGCTCGCCGCACAGCTGGAGGCCGAACTGCGCTGGTACGAGAAGCGCCCGCCCGCGTCCTCCGGCGGCCGGGCGCCGAAGGACGCGCCGGTCCGGTGACCCGCGGCCGTGGTGCGTGCCGGTCCGGTGGCCCGCGGCCGAGGTGTGTGGCGGTCCGGTGACCCGCGGCCGAGGCTCGTGCCGGTCCGGTGACCCGCGGCCGCGACCCGATGGGACAATGACCCCATGTCGAGCGCCACCAGCCCCGTCCCCACCCGGCAGCGGATCATCGAGGCCGTGCTGAGGATCATCGGCAGGGACGGCGTCGCAGGGGTCACCAACCGCAGGATCGCCCGCGAGGCGGGCGTCTCCCTCGGCTCGGTGACGTACCACTTCGAGACGCAGCACGAGCTGCTGAGGGAGTCGCTGCTGCACTTCGTGCGCGAGGAGACCCGGCGCTTCACCGAACTCGCCGAGGCCCACCGCGGCGCCTGCGACCTCGACGTCGCGGGGGCGGCGGCCCTCGCCGGGCAGGTCGCCGGGGACATCGGCTTCGACAGCGAGCACATCGCCCCCTTCGAGCTCTACGTCGAGGCGGGGCGCGACGCACGGCTGCGGGAGGCCGCGGCGGAGGCGTTCACCGCCTACGACCGGCTGGCCGCCCAGATCCTCGCCGGCCTGGGCGTCCCGGACGCCGAGCGGTACGCGGCCGCCACGGTGGCGCTCGTGATGGGCCTTCAACTGCGCCGTCTGGCCACCGGGAGCCCCGCCGAGGACCTGGTCGACGCCCTGCTGCTGCTCGCCCGGGGCGCCGTCGGGCCCGGCGCCCCGGTGCCGGGGGCGGCCGCCTCCGCACCGGCCCGCTGACACCCGGCCGCGCTCCGGCGCCGGTGCGGGACCGGGAGAGCCCCCCTACCCTTGAGGGGTGCCTGCCGCCCGCCGGTGCGCCGCACCCGCGCTCGCCCTGGCGCTGGTCCTGGGCGCGCCGCCCGCCGGGGCCGCCGCGGCCGAGGAACCCGCGCTCCGCGCCACCGTGGGCCGCGTGCCCGAGCAGAAGCTGGGCGCGAGTCACCGCCCCGGCTGCCCGGTGCCCCCGGAGCAGCTGCGCCTGGTCGGCATGAACCACTGGGGCTTCGACGGACGGGTCCACCGCGGGGAGATGGTCGTCCACGAGGACGCCGTCGGCGCGGTCCTGCACATCTTCGGACGGGCCTTCGACGAGCGCTTCCCGATCCACCGGATGCGGGTGACGGCCGAGTACGGCGGCAGCGACGCCCGGGCCATGGCGGACGACAACACCTCGGCGTTCAACTGCCGCCGCGTCACCGGGGACGCACGCCAGCTCTCCCGGCACGCCTACGGCGACGCCGTGGACCTCAACCCCCGGGAGAACCCCTACGTCGACCGTTCGGGCGAGGTCCACCCGCCCGGCGCCGAGGACGCCTTGGACCGCACACCCCCCGAACCCGGCATGCTCGTCGAGGGCGACGCCGTGACCCGGGCGATCGAGGAGGCGGGGTGGACCTGGGGCGGAACCTGGTCGCCCCCGGACTACCAGCACTTCTCCGCCGACGGAACCTGAGGGCTGACGGAACCTGAGGGTGGCTTACGGAACCTGAGGGCTGACCGAACCTGAGGGCTGGCTTACGGAACCTGAGGCTCACGGAACCTGAGGGCCGACGGGCCTGAGGGACGCCGCCCGGGGCGCGCCCGGCGACCGCAGTGGACCGCGGGGACGCCGCCCGGGAGCCCGGCGCCGGGCTCCCCGGCCTCAGTCGGCGCCGGGCTCGGGGAGGGCGTCGCCGGTGCGCCGGGTGAGGCGCGCGGACACCTCGACCACGCCGTCGACGCTCCGGCACAGCCGCTCCACGACGGGGATCAGGCCCTCGCTCCCGACCGTGCCGCCGAGTTCCACCCTCCCGTCGTGCACGTCCACCGTCACCTCCCACGGGGCCAGCCCCAGGGTGCCCCGCAACACGTCCGCGGTGATCTCGTCACGGATGGCGTCGTCGCGGCGCAGGAAGATCCGCAGCAGGTCGCCGCGGCTGACGATGCCCAGGAGCCGGTCCGCCTCGTCCACCACGGGCAGCCGCTTGACCTGCTGGGCTTCCATCAGACGGACGGCTTCGACCACGTTCCAGTCCTCCCGGGCGCACACGGCGGGAGCCGACATCAGCTCCTCGGCGCGCGCCCCCTCGGCCTTGGCCCGCTCCCATGCCTCCCGGTGCGGGACGGGGGCCAGCCCGGTGGGATCGGCCTGGTCGGCGCACTTGCGCAGCAGGTCGGCCTCGGACACCACGCCCATGGGCCGGTCGAGGTCGTCCACCACGGGCACGGCCGTGACACCGCTCTCCGTCAGCAGCCTGGCGATCTCCTTGAACTGTGTGTCCCGCCTGGCCCTGACCACGTCCCGGGTCATGAGCTCCCCGACCGTCCTGTGGTGCATACCGCCTCCCGGAGATCCGCCGTCCGCCCCGCAGGCCGGGCGCGGCCGACCGGGCCGGCGCGGTGCGTGGCAGCTTGGACACAGCACCATTCTGAGCAGCCGGTGGCCATCGTGCGAGCCCACGGCGCCCGGCCGCCCGCCGCACCCGCGTGCCCCGGCGGGAGCGGCCCGGCGGCCCACCGCACCCGCGTGCCCGGCGGAAACGTCCGGCGACCGGGCCCGTCTCACTCGCCGCCGCGGACGACGGCGACGGGGCAGTGGGCATGGTGCAGCAGGGCCTGGCTGACCGAGCCGAGCAGCAGGCCGGTCAGGCCCCCGTGGCCCTTCGCCCCCGTCACCACCAGCTGCGCGGACCGGCTCGCCTCGACGAGCGCGGGGCGGACCCGGGAGCGGACCAGGCGCCGCTCCACCGCGAGCCGCGGGAAGAGCTCCCGGCGCGGGCCGACCGCCTCGTCCAGCACCTGCCGCTCGGCCGCGCGGCGGTGGTCGACATCGGCGACCACGGCGTTCAGGGGGTCGCCGGGGCCTTCGTAGGCGTGCTCGCCCACCGTGTTCCACACGTGCAGCGCCACGAGGGGCGCCCCGCGCAGTACGGCCTCGGCGAAGGCGAAGTCCACCGCCGGCTCCCCGGCCCCGGAGCCGTCCACCGCCAGCACCACCGGACCGCCGGGCTCGGGGCGGCCGCGCACGACCAGCAGCGGGCAGCCGCCGCGGGCGGCCAGCTGCACGGCCGTCGAGCCCGCCGGCAGCCGGGCGAGACCGGAGTGGCCGCGGCTGCCCACCACGGCGAGCACCGCCGCACGCGACTCGATCTCCAGCACCTCCAGCGGGGTGCCGGACACCACCGACCGGGTGACCGCGAGGTCCGGCACCGACCGCTGCGCCCGTTCCTCGGCATGGGCCAGCGCCCCGTGGACCATCGGCTCCACCCCGTGGTCGCCCGGGTTCCACGGTGGCGCACCGTGCGGCAGGTGCCCCGGCGCGCGGCCGAAAGCGTGCACGATCCGCAGCGGCACCCCGCGCAGCCCCGCCTCACGGGCCGCGGTGTCGACCGCGGCGAGGCTGGAGGCGGACCCGTCCACCCCGACGATCACCGGACCGGTCATGGGGAACTCCGTCCCGGAACGGCGTCGGCGGGCAGCCGCTCCGTCCTCCAGCCTCGGCCCGCCCGGACCCCGCCGCCAGGGCCCCTCGGGGCGCACGAGGGGCCGCACGGCCCTTCCCGCGGCACCGGTGGGCGCCACGGCGGGCGGGCAGCCGGACCGCCGGGGCCGGATGCCGCGCCGGAAGGGACCTTCGGCCCCGTGCCCCACGACCCGGTGCCGTCCCATGGTGAGGAGGTGGCGACGGGGGGACCAGCCATCCACCGGAGGCCGGCTCATGAGCGCACAGGGTTCTCCGCACCCGCCCGGCACACCCCCGCCCGACCGGGGCGGGCCGCCGCCGGGCGCCAACCCCCTGCGCCGGACGTCCGACCGGGTCGAGTCCTGGTGCCGCCGCATCCTGGCGCTGGTGCTCCTGCTCGGACTGCCCGCGGCGGGGCTCGGCGCGGGAACGGCCGTGTACGCGTCCTCGCTGCGCACCGCGCAGGAGCAGGCGGATCAGCGGCAGGAGGTCACCGCCCGGCTGACCGCCGGTGCCTCGGGCCCCAGCGCCTACGGGAAGCAGCCGGCCCGGGTCCGCTGGACCGGCGGCGACGGCACGGTTCGGACGGGCACCACCCTGGTGGACGCGGGAACGGCCGAGGGCGCCGTCGTGCGCGTATGGGTGGACCGCGACGGCGACCTCACCGGTGCGCCGGCGAGCGCGGCGAACGCCGCGGCCGGCGGCTGGTCCGCGGGCCTCGCGGCGGCGCTCGGCGTGGCGGGCGGCGTGTACGCGGCACGCGCCGGCGTCCGCCGCACCCTGGACCGCGGACGCTACGCGCGCTGGGACAGGGAGTGGGACCTGGTGGAGCCCGTGTGGTCCGCGCGCTTCCGCCCGTGACACGCCCCGGCGCGGTGCCGCGGGCGACGTGCGGCTGCGGGGCTCACCCGGAGGCCGCGCGCCGCCGTCCCGTCACGAGGACGGGCACGGTGTGCCGGCGCACCAGCTCCTGGGCGACGTCGCCCAGGAGGCGATGGGGCAGCCCCCCGTCCTGTGCGCCGACGACGACGAGGTCGATGTCCTGTTCCGCGGCGTAGTCCGCCAGGGCCCGGGCCGGCGGCCCCGAGAGGATGTCGCACTCCGTCACCCGTCCGCGGCTGCGCTCGGCGGCCGCCTCCAGCCTGCTCCGTGCGGCGGCCACGCTCGGGTCCCGTTCGTCCTCGGCCGCGTCGTACCCCACCACCTCGGCCGCGACCAGCGCCTGCGCGTACGGCCCCAGCAGCGCGACGGCCAGGTCCAGCGCGTCCTGCGACTCCGGGGAGCCGTCCAGGCCCACCAGCACCCGCAGACCGCCCGGCCCGGGCGTGCCGACCGGGATCCGCGCGAGCGGCCCGACGCGGTGCACCTGGATGCGGTCACTGGCGGCGAGGGCCAGGAACGGCCCGAAGACGACGCCCATGAGCAGCCACCCCCAGTGGTGGTAGCCCCGGCGTGCCATCCACCAGGCGGTGGCGAGGCCGATGGCGACCCACGCTCCGACGGCGGCGAGGACGTAGGCGAGCTGGTTCATCGAGGGTCCCATGCGGTGGGGGAGTCGGGATGCAGGTGATCCCTGCCACCGCGGGCCCGGGGCCGGGGTGCTCCGGGGCGTGGAGCACCCGTTCGGGTCAACGGGCCCCGCGCCGTGCGGGGCCGGAGGGCTCCTCTCCGGGGCGCCGTCCTTCCCGGCGTGTCGCACCGGCCGCCGGGCGCGGGGAGGACGACGCTGCTCCGGAGGCCAGGCGAGAGACCGGAGGACACCGTGGGACGTATGACCGGGCGGAACGCGATCGTCACGGGGGGCGCCCGCGGCATCGGGGCGGCGGTCGTCCGCCGCTTCGTCGAGGAGGGCGCGACCGTCACGATCGGCGACGTGCTGCACGGGGAGGGCGGGGAGCTGGCGGCCGGGCTCGGTGCCGCGGCCCGTTTCGCGCCGCTGGACGTCACCGACGCCGACAGCTGGGCGGCGGCCGTGGCCGCGGCCGAGGAGGCGCACGGCCCGGTGTCGGTGCTCGTGAACAACGCCGGGATCCTGGAGGTCGGCGGCATCGAGGACCAGGAGCCCGAGTCCTTCCGGCGGGTCACCGACGTCAACCTGTACGGTGCCTGGCTCGGGGTGCGCTCCGCGATCCCCTCGCTGCGCCGGGCCGGTGGCGGTGTCGTGATCAACATGTCCTCGGCGGCCGGCCTGATGGGGTACGCCGGGCTGGGCGCCTACGCGGCCAGCAAGTGGGGGCTGCGGGGCCTGACCAAGACCGCGGCCCTGGAGCTGGCGCCCGACGGGGTGCGCGTCTGCTCCCTCCACCCCGGCCCGATCCGCACGCCCATGACCGCCGGCATGGGCGAGGAGATGGTGGCCGGCCAGCCCACTGCCCGCTACGGCACCGCGGAGGAGGTCGCCGCCATGGCGGTGTTCGTCGCGGCCGAGGCGCTGTACTCCACGGGCTGCGAGTTCGTCATCGACGGCGGGGCCACCACCGGCAGCGCGATGCTCGGCGACCGGCTCTGACCCTCCGCCTCCGGGCGGGGCCCGCTCCTCGCCCTGCTCGGCCGAGCCCGGGCCCGGCGTCGAGCCCCGGCCCTGCCGCGAGCCGCGGTGAAACCCCGGGAGAACGCGGGGTTGCGCACGAGGGTGCCGACCGCGTCCCTGGATGTCGGTCGGGCATGGTTGGCTGGACACATGATCGATGCATTCCTTACCGAGGGCCTGTCCGACGTCGAGGAGGCCGTCCGCGCCGCGGTCGAGGCCGAGATCACCCCGCGTTTCCGCCGCCTGTCCGAGGACGAGGTCGACGAGAAGCGCGGTCCCCACGACCTCGTCACCGACGCCGACCGGCTCGCCGAGAAGCACCTCACGGCGTCGCTGACCGCCCTGCTGCCGGGATCGGTGGTCGTCGGTGAGGAGTCGGTCCACGCCGACCCGGCCGTCTACGACGCCCTGCGCGGCGACGCGCCGGTCTGGGTGGTCGACCCGGTCGACGGGACCCGCGAGTTCGTCCGCGGCGACGCCGGGTTCTGCACCCTCGTCGCCCTCGCCCACCACGGTGAACTCCTCGCCTCCTGGACGTACGCGCCGGTGGCCGACGAGATGGCCGTCGCCGTCCGCGGGCGCGGCGCGCGGCTGAACGGCGCACCCCTGTGCTCCGGGTCGCCCGAGCGCGGCGCACCCCTGAGGGTCGCGATGTCCAACCCGGACTTCTCCTCGCCCGAGGAGAAGCGCCTGCTGCGGGGCCTCACGGGGCCCGGCGTCGAGACCCGGCCCTGCGGGTCCGCGGGGCTGGAGTACCTGCGCGTCGCCCGGGGCGAGCTGGAGGCCACGGCCTTCAGCTGGGAGTACGCCTGGGACCACGCGGCCGGGCTGCTGCTGGTCACGGAGGCCGGAGGCCACCAGACGACGGTGGCCGGGCAGCCCTTCCGGATAGCCGGCGGCAACGCGCTCCCGTTCACGGCGGCCCGGGACGAGGCCACGGCCCACCGGCTCCTCGCCCTGCTCGGCTGAGCCCGGGCCCGCCCGCGCATCCGGGCCGGCGTCCCGGCCGGCCCGCGGGGGCCGCGCCGCCCGCCCGGCAGGCGGCGCGGCCCCGCGGGCCCTTCCCGGCGGGTCCTGCCGCCCGGAGGCACGCCCTCATGGATCCGGCCCGGCCGCCGGGGCGTGCACCTGACGCACCGGTGGGGCCGCCCCGTCTTCGGCCGCCTCGCCCGGTGCGCCGGGTGCCCGTGCCGCCCCGGGCGCCCGGGACGGACACGGCCGGCCTGCCCGCGCCCCCCCGCGGACACGGCGACACGGGCGGCGTGCCCCCCGGGGCCGGTGCCTCCCGTGCGGGCCCCCACCGTGAACTCCGCCTCCCGGACGGGCCCCCACCGGCGCCCTGCTGCCGCCCGGCGCCACCGCGCGGCCCCCGACGGGCGCGGCGGCCGCCGCGCCCTCGCCGCCCTCGCCTCGTCCACCCGCGTGCCGGACCCGGGCCCCCGCCGCCCGTGCCGCCGAATATCCTGGACGTCCATGGCTGCCGGCTGACGAAGGAGTCCCAAGGTGCCGTCGATGCTCGATGCCGTCGTGGTGGGGGCGGGCCCCAACGGGCTCACGGCCGCGGCCGAGTTGGCCCGCCGGGGCTTCTCCGTCGCCGTGTTCGAGGCCCTGGGGACGGTGGGCGGCGGTGCGCGTACCGAGGAGCTCACCCTCCCGGGCTTCCGCCACGACCCCTGCTCCGCGGTCCACCCCCTCGGGGTCGGCTCGCCCGCCTTCGCGGGGATGCCGCTCGCCCGGCACGGACTGGAGTGGATCCACCCCGAACTGCCCCTCGCGCACCCCTTCCCCGACGGCACCGCGGCCGTGCTCAGCCGCTCCGTCGCCGAGACCGCGCTCTCCCTCGGGCCGGGCGACGCGGGCGCCTACCGCCGTATGCTCGCCCCCTACACCGGCCACTGGGACACCCTGGCCGCCGACTTCCTGCGCACCCCCTGGGACGGCCTGCCCCGGGACCCGCTGCGCTTCGCCCGCTTCGGCCTCGACGCCATCCGCCCCTCCACCTGGCTCGCCCGGCGCTTCGGCGGGGACAAGGGCCGGGCCCTGATGGCCGGGCTGGCCGCCCACGCCATCGCCCCCACCAGCGGCGTCGCCACCGGCGGCGTGGCCCTGATGTTCGCGCTCGCCGCCCACGAGGTCGGCTGGCCCCTGCCGCGCGGCGGCTCGCAGGCCGTCTCCGACGCCCTGGCCTCCTACGTGTCCGAGCTCGGCGGGACCATCCACACCGGCGTCGAGGTCAGGCGCCTGGACGAACTCCCGCCCGCCCGCGCCTATGTGTTCGACACCTCGCCCACCGCGCTGGCCCGGATCGCCGGCCTGGGTTCCGCCTACTGGCGCTACCGCTACGGCGCGGCCGCCTTCAAGGTCGACTACGCGCTCTCGGGCCCCGTCCCGTGGACCTCGCCCCAGGCCCGTATCGCGGGCACCGTGCACCTCGGCCCCACCGCGACCGAGATCGACGCGGCCCTCCGGGCCGCCGTCGAGGGCCGCGACCCGGAGGTCCCCTTCCTGATCACCGCCCAGCCCAGCCTCGTAGACCCGGGCCGCGCCCCCGAGGGGCGCCACGTGCTGTGGGCCTACGGCCACGTCCCCGCCGGGTGGAAGGGCGACGCCACGGAGGTGATCGAGCGCCAGATCGAGCGGTTCGCGCCGGGCTTCCGCGACCTGGTGCTCGCCCGCGCCGTGGCCGGCCCGCCCCAACTCGCCGCGCGGAACGCCAACTACGTCGGCGGCGACATCGCCTGCGGGGCCTTCGCCGGGCTCCAGACCCTGATCCGGCCGAGACTGGCCCGGGTGCCGTACGCCACGGCGCATCCCGCCGTCTTCCTGTGCTCCTCGGCCACCCCGCCCGGTCCCGGCGTCCACGGCATGTCGGGCCATCACGCCGCCAAGGCGGTCTGGCGGGTCCTGCGCGCGAAGTGAGCGCGGCAGCGGCCATCATGACAGGATGACAGCACCGACGATCACCCTGGTCCGCGGCGACATCACCGAGCAGGACGCCGACGCCGTCGTGAACGCGGCCAACTCCTCGCTGCTGGGCGGCGGCGGGGTGGACGGCGCCATCCACCGCAGGGGAGGCCCCGAGATCCTCGCCGACTGCCGCCGCCTGCGTGCCTCCCACTACGGCAAGGGCCTGCCGACGGGCAGGGCCGTCGCGACGACCGCGGGGCGCCTGCCGGCCCGGAACGTCATCCACACCGTGGGCCCGGTGCACTCCGCCTCCGAGGACCGCTCCGGGCTGCTGGCCTCCTGCTACCGGGAGTCCCTGCGCGTCGCCGACGAACTCGGCGCCGCCACCGTGGCGTTCCCGGCCGTCTCCACCGGCGTCTACGGCTGGCCGATGGCGGACGCGGCCCGTATCGCGGTCGCCGCCGTCCGGGGGACCGAGACCTCCGTGCGGGAGGTGCGCTTCGTGCTCTTCGACGAGGCGGCGTACATCGCCTTCCAGGCCGCCCTCGCCGAGTACGCCTGAGGCACCGGCGCCGCTCCCGGGGGCACCGGCCACCCGGCCGGCGGCGGTTCGCGGCGCGGCCCGCGCCGCTCCCCGCGACAGACTGGCCCCGCGAACGACCCACCCCGCGAACGACCCACCCCGCGAACGACCCACCCCGCGAACGACCCACCCCGCGAACGACCCACCCCGTGACAGACGCACCCGGCTCCCCGGGGGAACCCTCCCGGGGAGCCGCCCTCCCGGCAAGGAGCGCACCGTGGCCCGACCCTCCACCGCCCGCCACCGGCTCCCGCTCGCCGCCGCGGCGTGCGCGGTCGCCCTCACCACCGCCTGGGCCCCGGCGGGGCCGCCGCACCCCGCTTCCGGCGGCCCCGCCTCCTCGGCCACCGCCTTCCCCGTCCCCGCCGCGCCGGGCGACGCCCGGCAGCTGATCACCGTCGAGGCGCACGGCACCCGTGCGACGGTGACGGCGTGGTCCAAGGGCCCCCTCGGCTGGAAGCCCCGCTTCGGCACCACCGGGGCCCGGGTCGGGGCACGGGGGGTCACCGACGGTGCCACCCGGCGCCAGGGCACCTCCACCACGCCCGCGGGCACGTACACGATCACCGAGGGCTTCGGGCTCGAACCCGCCCGCACGCGGATGCCCTACACCCGGGTCGACGAGCGCCACTGGTGGGTCCAGGACCCGCAGTCCCCCCACTACAACCAGCTGCGCACGGCGGACGGGGCCGACTTCCCCCTCACCGAGGAGGGCGAGCGCGGCAGCGAGCACCTGGCCGACCGGCCGGTCCAGTACGCCCTCGCCCTCGTGATCGACTTCAACCGGTGGCCCGCCGTACCCGGCCGGGGCGCGGGGATCTTCCTCCATGTCAACGGCGCCGGTGCCACCGCGGGCTGCGTGTCCGTCCCGCGGGAGACGATGGAACGCCTCATGGCCTGGATCCGCCCGGACCGGCACCCCCGGATCGCCATCGGCTGAGCCACGCAGGCGGGGCAGGGATGGCGGGCCTGGGCGGCATAGAACCCCAGGCAGTGGAACATCAGTGTCGTATTCCTGCCAGCACCGAGCGATTCCTCGGAGCATCCTGGACCCATGCACACCGACATGGACCGCTGTGTGAGCGCCGTCCGCTCCCGGGACGCGCGGTTCGACGGCTGGTTCTTCACCGCCGTCCTGACCACCCGCATCTACTGCCGCCCCAGCTGCCCCGCCGTGCCCCCCAAACGGGAGAACATGGTCTTCTACCCCAGCGCGGCCGCCTGCCAGCAGGCCGGGTTCCGGGCCTGCAAGCGCTGCCGGCCCGACACCAGCCCCGGCTCCCCGGCCTGGAACACCCGCGCGGACGCCGTCGCCCGGGCCATGCGGCTGATCGCGGACGGCGTCGTCGACCGCGAGGGCGTCCCCGGTCTGGCCTCCCGGCTCGGCTACTCCACCCGCCAGATCGAGCGGCAGCTCCTCGCCGAACTCGGCGCCGGGCCCCTCGCCCTCGCCCGCGCCCAGCGCGCCCAGACCGCCCGGCTGCTCATCGAGACCACCGGCCTGCCCATGGCCGACATCGCCTTCGCCGCCGGGTTCTCCTCCGTGCGGACCTTCAACGACACGGTGCGCGAGGTCTTCGCCCTGCCCCCCACCGAGCTGCGCTCCCGCGCCGCCCGGAGGCCCGGGGGCGCCGCCGGGCCCCCCACGGCCGGGTCGATCGCCCTCCGGCTCCCCTTCCGCGCCCCGCTGGAGCCCGGCAACCTCTTCGGGCACCTGGCCGCGACCGCCGTCCCCGGGGTGGAGGAGTGGCGCGGCGGCGCCTACCGCCGCACCCTGTCCCTGCCCTACGGGCACGGCATCGCCTCCCTCGCCCCCCGCCCCGACCACGTCGCCTGCCGTCTCGCCCTCACCGACCTGCGCGACCTGACCATCGCCATCAGCCGCTGCCGGTGGCTGCTCGACCTGGACGCGGACCCCGAGGCCGTCGACGAGCAGCTCCGCGCCGACGCCGGGCTCGCGCCCCTCGTCGACAGGGCACCCGGCCGCCGGGTCCCGCGCACCGCCGACGCGGCCGAGTTCGCCGTGCGCGCCGTCCTCGGGCAGCAGGTGTCCACGGCCGCGGCCCGCACCCACGCCGCCCGGCTGGTGACCGCGCACGGCACCCCCGTCGAGGACCCGGAGGGCGGGCTGACGCACCTCTTCCCGGCGGCCGCCGCGCTGGCCGCCCTCGACCCGGAGCGCCTCGCCCTGCCCGGCAGCCGCCGCACCACCCTGACCACCCTCGTCGCGGCCCTCGCCGGCGGAAGCCTGGAACTCGACCCCGGCAGCGACTGGGACCGGGCGCGCGCCCACCTGGCCGCCCTGCCCGGCTTCGGTCCGTGGACCGTCGAGGTGATCGCCATGCGCGCACTGGGCGACCCCGACGCCTTCCTGCCGACCGACCTCGGCATCCGCCGGGCCGCCGCGGGACTGGGGATGCCCGCCACCCCCGCGGCCCTGACCGCACGCGCCGCCCCCTGGCGCCCCTGGCGCTCCTACGCCGTCCAGTACCTGTGGGCCGCGGAGGACCACCCCGTCAACCACCTCCCCGCGGAAGGACCCTGAGCGGTGACCAGGAACCACACCGTCCTCGACAGCCCCTTCGGACCTCTCACACTCGTCGCCACCGACGGCGTCCTCAGCGGCCTCTACATGACCGGCCAGCGCCACCGCCCGGCCGAGGAGACCTTCGGCGAGCGGGGCGGCGCCCCGGCCCTCGACGAGGCCGCACGCCAGCTCGGCGCCTACTTCGCGGGGGAGCGCACCGCCTTCGAGCTGCCGCTGCACCTCGCGGGCACGCCCTTCCAGCGCCGTGTCTGGGAGTGCCTGCTGCGCATCCCCTACGGCGAGACCCGCAGCTACGGCGAGCTCGCCGGGGAACTGGGCAACAGGGGAGCCTCCCGGGCCGTCGGACTCGCCAACGGACGCAACCCGATCGGCATCATCGTCCCCTGCCACCGGGTCGTCGGCTCCTCGGGCGGTCTCACCGGCTACGGCGGGGGACTCGACCGCAAGCGCCGCCTGCTCGCCTTCGAACGCGGAGCGCCGGACGGGACCCTCTTCTGAGCCCGCCCGCACCGGCCCTCCGGACCCGCCCTCGACCCGGCTTCCGAGCCCTCCCTGACACGGCGGCGGCCGGATGCGGCACCCGCGGGCTCCCGGCGCAGTTCGCTCAGACGCCCCCGGCCGCGATCCGGTCCAGCAGGGGCGGGAGCGCCGCACCGATCGGCTCGCGCACCACCTCGTCCGCGAGTTCGTCGTACGGCGTCGGATCGGCGTTGACGATGACCAGGCGGGCGCCGTGGTCGGCGGCGATGCCGACCAGCGAGGCCGCGGGCTGGACCTGGAGGGTGGTCCCCACGGCCACGAACACCTCGCACGCCTTGGCCACCCCCAGCGCCTCGCCCAGCACCACCGGGTCCAGGCGCTCGCCGAACATCACCGTCGCCGACTTGAGCACCCCGCCGCACGCCTCGCACGCCGGGTCCTCCTCGCCCGCCTCCACCCGGGCGAGCGCCTCGGCCATGGGGGAGCGGACCCGGCAGCGGGTGCACACCACGGTGCGGGCGGTGCCGTGGAGTTCGAGGACCTTGCGGGCGGGCATGCCGCCCAGCTGGTGGAGCCCGTCCACGTTCTGGGTGATCACCCGGACCGCGACGCCCGGGCGCCCGTCCAGCGCGGCGACCGCCCGGTGCGCCGCGTTCGGTTCCGCGGACCAGGTGGCGCTCTCCCGGCGCATCCGCCACGAGCGCCGCCGGATGTCCGGGTCGGCCATGTAGGAGTCGTAGGTGACCAGCTTCTCGGCCTCGGGGTCGCGGCGCCACAGCCCCTGAGGGCCGCGGTAGTCGGGAATGCCGGAGTCGGTGGAGATGCCCGCCCCGCTGAGGATGGCCACGAGAGTCATGCCCGCAGCGTAGGCAGCCCCGGCAGGGCCCGCCAGCGGATTCCGGCGGAGCCCGGGGCCGGAGCTGACGACGTATCAGATCTGCTGCCGCGGTGGTCTGCGGCGGGGCCCGGTCCGGATCCGGGCCGGGCGGGGGATCAGCCCCCGCTGTGCTCCCTGATCCGCTCGGCGACGTGCTGCGCGAGGCCGTTGAGGTCCTCGGGGGCGACCACATTGCCCGCGACGTAGGCGAAGTTCGGGCCGATGCGCAGGGCCACGCGTGAGGAGTAGCCGACGAGGGGCGTGTAGCGGTGGGTGGCCACCGTCCGGTCCGCCGAGGTCTCGAGCTCCAGCGGAAGATCGAGATCGGAGTCCCCGACCTTGGCCTGCAGGGCGGCCTGGGCCTGCTCGGCCGTGTCGAAGGAGAGGATGCTGATCCCCGCGTACGATCCGCTGCCGGTCTCCCGAAGCCGGGGGTCCTCCACGCCCGCACCGCCCATGGCCCGGATTCCGGGGCACTTGGTGCCGGTGAAGGTGCGGCACTTGTTCTCGGCCCAGAGGGGGTCCTCCGTGCTGGGCTCGTGGTGGAGGCTCCAGCCGTCGGGCAGGGACGCGTCGCTCGGGAGCGCCTTGCCGATGTCCTCGGCCGACAGCGGTCTCGCCTCGCCCGCGCAGGCCGCCAGCCCGCACACCAGCAGTGCGGTGAACGCCGCAGCCCGTCTGCCGTATCGTCCGGCCATCCCGGTACCCCCTCTGTGATCATGTGCGGGGACAGTCAACCGCATGCGCGCACGGGCCCCGCCACCGGCCGTCGGCGACGGCCGGGCTCCGGTGGTGGGGCGGGGCCGGGCGGGAGGACACTGTCCCCATGGGACGGGGCCCCGGTGACATCAGCACCCCCGCGCGCCTGGCCGATCCCGGGGAAGGCATCGGTCCGGACGAGCTGGCCCTCGCGGCACGCAACCACGCCATGCCCCCCGAGGCGCTGCGCTACGACGTCACCCCGCCCGGTCTGCACTACGTCCTGACCCACTACGACATCCCCGCCGCCGAGGAGGACGGGTGGGAGCTGGCGATCGGGGGCCGGGTGCGGCGGCCGCTCGTGCTCGGACCGGACGAGCTGCGGTCGCGTCCCGCGGTCACCCTCCGCGTCACCCTGGAGTGCGCGGGCAACGGGCGCGCGCTGCTCTCGCCGCGCCCGGTCAGCCAGCCCTGGCTGACCGGGGCCGTGGGGACGGCCGACTGGACCGGCGTCCCGCTGCGCGACCTGCTCCGCGAGGCCGGGGTGCTGCCCGGCGCGGTGGACGCCGTGTTCACCGGAGCGGACCACGGCGTGGAGCGCGGTGTGGAACAGGACTACGCGCGCGCCCTGCCGATCGGGACCGCCCTGGGCGAGGCGGACGAGGTGCTCGTCGCCTACGCGATGAACGGCGGCCCGCTGCCTCCCCAGCACGGCCGTCCGCTGCGGCTCGTGGTCCCCGGCTGGTACGGCATGGCGCACGTGAAGTGGCTGCGCTCCGTCACCGTCACCGACACACCGTTCGACGGCTTCCAGCAGGCCGTCGCCTACCGGCTGCGGCAGGGTGCCGACGAGGAGGGGGAGCCCGTCACCCGGATCGCACCGCGCGCCCTGCTGGTGCCGCCGGGCTTCCCCGACTTCATGTCCCGCACCCGTGTGGTGCGTCCGGGGCCGGTGCCGCTGGAGGGACGTGCCTGGTCCGGAGGGGGCCCGGTCGTCCGTGTCGAGGTGAGCGCGGACGGCGGGTGCAGCTGGCGGGACGCCGAGCTGGACCCGGAACCCGCGGACGGCAGCGGGCGCTGGGCCTGGCGCCGCTGGCGGTTCGACTGGACGGCGGAGCCCGGCCGCCATGTGCTCGGCGCACGGGCCACGGACGCGCGGGGCGCACGGCAGCCGGTCCGGCCGCCGTGGAACCGCGGGGGCTTCGCCAACAACGAGGTCCAGCGACTGCCCGTGCTCTGCGCGGCCGTGGACGACGGCCCCGCGGACGACGACGCCGCCACGGGCAGGGACGGCCCCGCGGCCGGCCGCTGAGGCGGCCGGCCCTCGGCCCGGCGCCCCGTCGTGCGCGCGCCCGCCGCGCTCGTCGCGTGCCCGGGTCGAGCCCGCGGGTCGCGGCCGGGTGCCGCCACCGGTGCCCGCCGGAGCGGGCACCGGGCGCCTCAGCCCGTCCGCGTCACCGGGGGCCGCCCGTCGACCAGTTCCACCGCCCCGCTCCCCGACGCCAGGGCGTCCAGCGCGTGCCGCACGCGGTCCCCGAGCTCGCCCGGCAGCAGGCCCGGCAGCTCCTCGGGCGCGGCCAGCCGCCAGGACAGCAGCTCCTCCTCCTGGATCCGGATCTCCGCGAAGCGCTCCTCCGGCAGGACACCGCCGTCGTACACATAGGCCACCAGCGGCGGACGCCTGGTGCCCGGCACCCAGTCCACCGCCAGCAGCGCGCCGGGCTCGACGTCCAGCCCGATCTCCTCGCGTGCCTCCCGGCGCGCGGCCTCCCGCGGGGTCTCGCCCCGGTCGGACTCCACCGTCCCGCCGGGCAGGGCCCAGCCCTCCCGGTAGTTGGGTTCGACCACCAGCACCCGGCCCGCCGCGTCGCGCAGCAGGACGGCCGCACCGGCGAGGATGCGCGGGAGCGAGGCGATGTAGGCGGCGTAGTCGGATTCCTCGGAGGTCGTCACCCGGTGCAGCCTAGGGGCTGCCGCCGCCCGCCCGCCCGGGGATTGCGGGAGGGGCCTCCCGGGCCGCCGCGCCCCCGCCGCAGGGGCCGCATCCGGGCTGGAGGAAACACCCGGTCAAGAGCCCCGGAGCTGTCGGAACGCGGGGTGGCAGGGGCCGAGGGCGTGCCGATAGGGTCGGGGCGGCGCGACTGCCTGTTCGAAAGCAAGGGATACAAGGTGACGGACGGAGCAGTTACTCAGCCTGCCCGGGTGCTCGTGGCGGCTGACAAGTTCAAGGGCTCGCTCACGGCCGTGGAGGTCGCCGAGCGGGTCGCCGCCGGCCTCCGGCGCGTCGTCCCCGGCCTCCCGGTCGACCGCCTGCCCGTCGCCGACGGCGGCGACGGCACGGTCGCCGCGGCCGTGGCCGCCGGCTTCGAACGCCGGGAGGTGAGGGTCACGGGGCCGCTCGGCACCCCCGTGACCGCGGCCTTCGCCCTGCGGGACGGCACCGCGGTCGTGGAGATGGCCGAGGCCTCCGGGCTGCAGCTGCTGCCCGACGGCGTCTTCGCCCCCCTCACGGCCACCACCTACGGTTCGGGCGAGCTGCTGCGCGCCGCGCTGGACGCCGGGGCGCGGACCCTGGTCCTCGGGGTGGGCGGCAGCGCCACCACCGACGGCGGTGCGGGGATGCTCGCCGCGCTCGGCGCGCGCTTCCTCGACGCCTCGGGCCGGGAGGTGCCCCCGGGCGGGGGCGGCCTGCGGGCACTCGCCACGGCCGACCTGTCGGGCCTGGACCCGCGGTTCGCCGAGGTGGACCTGGTCCTCGCGAGCGACGTGGACAACCCGCTCACCGGCCCCGAGGGCGCCGCGGCCGTCTACGGGCCCCAGAAGGGGGCCGGCGACCAGGACGTGGCCGTCCTCGACGCCGCCCTGGCGCACTACGCCTCGGTCCTCGGCCCGGAGCAGGCCCAGGCGCCGGGTGCGGGTGCGGCCGGGGGCATCGGCTACGGGGCGCTCGTCGCCCTGGGCGCGCGCTTCCGCCCCGGTATCGAGGTGATGCTGGACGTGCTGGGCTTCGCCCCGGCCCTGGAGCGGGCCACGCTGGTCGTGACGGGCGAGGGCTCCCTCGACCGGCAGACGCTGCACGGCAAGGCGCCCGCGGGTGTGGCGGCCGCGGCCCGGGCCCGGGGGGTGGAGGTGGTCGCGGTCTGCGGCCGCCTCGCGCTGCCCGCGGAGGAGCTGGGCCGGGCGGGCATCCGCCGCGCCTACCCGCTCTCCGAGCTGGAGCCCGACCCGGCGGTGTCCATGGCCCAGGCGGGGCCCCTGCTGGAGCGCGCGGCGGAGTCCGTCGCGCGGGACTTCCTGCTCTGAGAGCGGGCGCCCGGCCCCGGTCCGGGCGGAGCCCGGTGCAGACGTGCGAGGGCCCCGGAGGCATCGCCTCCGGGGCCCTCGCACATCCGCTCGCGCGGCCTGCCTACTGCACGGCGCGCGCCGCGCGTGCCTCGCGGTTCTCGCGCCGGTTGTCGCGGAAGGTGTTCACGCGACGGGCGGTGGCGAAGAGGGGGATCGTCGCCGCCATCACGATCTGGAGCGCGCACCCGGCCTGGAGCATGCCCTCCCCGCCGGGCGCGTCGAAGGCCCACGCCGCCAGCATCCCCATCGCGGAGACGATCCAGCCGAGCATCGCGACCGCCAGCACACCCCGGGGCTTGGGGTACTCGACCCGGCTCACCATCAGCCATGCCGTCCCGATGATGGCCAGCAGGGTCGGGATGAACGGCAGCTCCAGCAGCACGATGGAGACCACCGTCAGCGCCCCGAAGGGGCTCGGCATGCCCTGGAACATGCCGTCCTTCAGGGTCACGCAGGAGAATCTCGCAAGCCGCAGCACCACCGCCAGCAGCACCACGATCGCGGCGACCGCCGAGACCCGCTGGTGGGCGTCGTCGGCGACCATGCCGTAGACGAGCACGAAGTACGCCGGCGCCAGACCGAAGCTGATCAGGTCGGAGAGGTTGTCCAGCTCCGCGCCCATGGGCGAGGACCGCAGCTTGCGCGCGACCAGCCCGTCGCAGAGGTCGAAGATCGCCGCGAGCAGCATCAGGATCACGGCGGTGGCGGCGCTGTGGCGCGCCATCCCCGTCTCCTGGCTGCCCTGGAGGTGCGGGATGAGGATGCCGGTGGTGGTGAAGTACACCGCCATGAAGCCGCACGTGGCGTTGCCGAGCGTGAGGGTGTCCGCTATCGACAGCCGGAGACTGAGCGGCATCTCCTCCGCGTCGTCGTCCTCGTCGTCCGTCCAGGTCGACGCCTGGGTGTCCGGATCAATCACGGTCAATGCGAGTCACCCCCGCCGTGGTGACCTGACCGACCTCGACGTCCACCTCCACGCCCTCCGGCAGGTAGATGTCGACGCGGGAGCCGAAGCGGATCAGCCCGATGCGGTCGCCCTGCTCGACCTTGGTGCCCTGGGGGATGTACGGGACGATGCGCCGGGCCACCGCGCCGGCGATCTGCACCATCTCGATGT
Organism: Streptomyces sp. NPDC048001; assembly: GCF_043203115.1. Taxonomy (NCBI): domain Bacteria; kingdom Bacillati; phylum Actinomycetota; class Actinomycetes; order Kitasatosporales; family Streptomycetaceae; genus Streptomyces; species Streptomyces sp. NPDC048001. The sequence goes on along the minus strand of NZ_JBIDBN010000001.1, from coordinate 543,402 downwards.
CGCCGAGTTCCGTGTCGAAGTGCCAGACGACGCGCTCGTTGTTCTCGCTCTCCTTGTTGAAGGCGGGAACGAAGCCGCCGGGCACGTGCTCGACCGAGGTCACGGTGCCGGCCAGCGGTGCCCGGTTGACGTGGACGTTGAGCGGGCTCATGAAGATCGCCACGCGGGTCCGCCCGTCCTTCCACGGCATGATGCTCTGCACCACGCCGTCGGCGGGGGAGATGACCCGGCCCTGGGCGATCTCGCGCTCCGGGTCGCGGAAGAACCAGAGCATGCCCGCCGCGAGCGCGGTGGTGGGCACGGCGAGGGCCGCGGCGCGGCGCGACCGCCGCGAGCGGGCCAGGCTGAGGGCAGCGGTGGCGACGGTCGGCAGAAGCCACGGCGATGCTCCGCGAGCGATCCGTACGCCGAGGAGGCTGTCGCGAGATGCAGAGGTTTGGCTGTGGGGCATGGATGACCTTCGTAGCGGATGATGCCGCGCTGGCAAACGGGGGACGGCGGCTTTCCCGCGATGTTATCGGTTACGACCCGCAACTGGGAAAGCCAGAAGCCGAGTCGACGGCCGGAAGATGATGACAGGGTGTGATCATCTTCCGGCCGGAACCGACTCAAAAGAGACAATCAGCCCTGCGACCGGTACTCCTCCAGCAGTCGGCGGCCAATGATCATTTTCTGGATCTCGGCGGTACCCTCGCCGATCAGCAGCATCGGAGCCTCGCGGTAGAGGCGCTCGATCTCGTACTCCTTGGAGAAGCCGTAGCCGCCGTGGATGCGGAAGGCGTCCTCGACGACTTCCTTGCAGTACTCGGAGGCGAGGTACTTCGCCATCCCTGCCTCCAGGTCGTTTCGTTCCCCGGAGTCCTTTTTGCGTGCCGCGTTCACCATCATGGCATGCGCGGCCTCGACCTTGGTAGCCATCTCGGCCAGCTTGAACTGAATCGCCTGGTGGGAGGCGATGGGCTTGCCGAAGGTGTGCCGCTGCTGGGCGTAGGAGACCCCCAGCTCGAAGGCACGCTGGGCGACACCGCAGCCACGCGCCGCGACGTTCACGCGGCCGACCTCGACCCCGTCCATCATCTGGTAGAACCCCCGGCCGGTGGTCCCGCCGAGGACCCGGTCGGCCGGAACGCGCAGGCCGTCCATGATGAGCTCGGTGGTGTCGACCCCCTTGTAGCCCATCTTCTCGATCTTGCCGGGGATGGTGAGCCCCGGGCGCACCTCGCCGAAACCGGGCTCCTTCTCCACCAGGAAGGTGGTCATGGACCGGTGCGGCGCGGTCCCCTCGGGGTGTCCTTCGTCACTCCGGCACAGAACGGCGACCAGGTTGGAGGTCCCGCCGTTCGTCAGCCACATCTTCTGGCCGTTGAGGACGTACTCGTCGCCGTCCCGCACGCCCTTGGAGGTGATCGCGGACACGTCGGAGCCGAGGCCCGGCTCCGACATCGAGAAGGCGCCGCGCACCTCGCCCAGCGCCATCCGCGGCAGGAAGGTGTCCTTCTGCTCCTGCGTGCCGTGCTGCTTGAGCATGTACGCCACGATGAAGTGGGTGTTGATGATGCCCGAGACGGACATCCAGCCGCGGGCGATCTCCTCCACGCACAGGGCGTAGGTGAGCAGGGACTCGCCCAGGCCGCCGTACTCCTCGGGGATCATCAGCCCGAACAGGCCGAGCTCCTTGAGCCCCTCGACGATCTGGGCCGGGTACTCGTCCTTGTGCTCCAGCCCGGTCGCGACCGGGATGATCTCCTTGTCGACGAAGTCCCGCACCGTGGCCAGGATCTCCTGCTGGACATCGGTCAGACCGTGGGTCTGGGCGAGTCGCGCCATGACTACTTCTCCGCCTTCTTCTGGGGCTCGTTCAGCTCCGGCCGTCCGGGCTGCTCGCCGCCGCGCTCCTTGATGTACGCCTCGGTGGGGACCATCACCTTGCGCCGGAAGACGCAGACCAGGGTGCCGTCCTGCTTGTAGCCCTTGGTCTCCACGTGGACGATCCCGCGGTCGCTCTTGGAGCGCGAGGGCGTCTTGCCGAGGACCGTGGTCTCGCCGTAGATCGTGTCCCCGTGGAAGGTGGGGGCCACGTGCCGCAGCGACTCGATCTCCAGGTTGGCGATGGCCTTGCCGGAGACGTCCGGCACGGACATGCCGAGCAGCAGCGAGTACACGTAGTTCCCGACGACGACGTTCCTGCCGAAGTCCGTCGTCTTCTCCGCGTAGTTGGTGTCCATGTGGAGCGGGTGGTGGTTCATGGTGAGGAGGCAGAAGAGGTGGTCGTCGTACTCGGTGACCGTCTTCCCGGGCCAGTGCTTGTAGACCGCCCCGACCTCGAACTCCTCGTAGGTGCGTCCGAACTGCATGCTCAGGCCTCCGGGATCTCGAACGTGCTGCTGCGCCGCATGCCCGCCGCGCGCCCCTTGCCCGCGATGACCAGCGCCATCTTGCGGCTCGCCTCGTCGATCATCTCGTCGCCGAGCATCGCCGAGCCCTTCTTGCCGCCCGCCTCGGACGTGTAGTAGTCGTACGCGTCCAGGATCAGCTCGGCGTGGTCGTAGTCCTCCTGCGAGGGGGAGAAGATCTCGTTGGAGGCCTCCACCTGCCCCGGGTGCAGCACCCACTTGCCGTCGAAGCCCAGGGCCGCGGCGCGCCGGGCCACCTCGCGGTAGCCCTCGGTGTTGCGGATCTGGAGGTAGGGGCCGTCGATCGCCTGGAGGTCGTTGGCGCGGGCCGCCATCAGGATCTTCATCAGGATGTAGTGGTAGGCGTCGGCCGGGTAGCCGGGCGGCTGCTCGCCGACGACCAGGGACTTCATGTTGATGGAGGCCATGAAGTCCGCCGGGCCGAAGATGATGGTCTCCACCCGGGGGGAGGCCTGGGCGATGGCGTTGACGTTGTTCAGGCCCTGGGCGTTCTCGATCTGGGCCTCGATGCCGATCCTGCCGACCTCGAAGCCCATGGTCTTCTCGATCTGCGTCAGCAGCAGGTCCAGCGCCACGATCTGCTGGGCGTCCTGCACCTTCGGCAGCATGATGCAGTCGAGGTTCTGGCCGGCGCCCTCGACGACGGTCACCACGTCCCGGTAGGTCCAGTGGGTGGTCCAATCGTTGACCCGCACCACGCGGGTCTTGCCGGTCCAGTCGCCCTCGTTGAGGAACTTCACGACGGTGTGCCGGGCGTCCGGCTTGGCGAGCGGCGCGCAGGCGTCCTCCAGGTCCAGGAAGACCTGGTCCGCGGGAAGGCCCTGGGCCTTCTCCAGGAAGCGCGGGTTCGAGCCGGGCACGGCCAGGCAGGAGCGGCGCGGACGCAGACGGTTGACCGGCGTACTCATGCGGGGACCTCCAGGGGGTCGAGCTTGTTCGCTTGGCGGATCTCGTCGACGATACGGCCGATGATCTCCGTGATGCCGAAGTCCTTCGGCGTGAAGACGGCGGCCACACCCGCCGCCCTGAGCTGGGCGGCGTCGGCGTTCGGGATGATGCCACCCACGATCACCGGGACCTCGCCGGCACCCGCCTCGCGGAGCCGGTCGAGCACGTCCGGCACCAGCTCCGCGTGGGAGCCGGAGAGGATCGACAGCCCGACGCAGTGCACGTCCTCCGCGAGGGCGGCGGAGACGATCTGCTCGGGGGTGAGCCGGATCCCCTGGTAGACCACCTCGAACCCGGCGTCGCGGGCGCGCACGGCGATCTGCTCGGCCCCGTTGGAGTGGCCGTCCAGGCCGGGCTTGCCCACCAGCAGCCGCAGCCGGCCGCAGCCCAGCTCCTCGGCCGTCCGGGCGACCTTCTCCCGGACGGCGGCCAGCGGGGTGCCGGCCTCCGCCGGGACGGCCACCGGGGCGCTGCTGACGCCCGTCGGCGCACGGAACTCGCCGAAGACGTCACGCAGCGCCCAGGCCCACTCGCCGGTGGTGACGCCCGCACGCGCACACTCGACGGTGGTCGCCATAAGGTTCTCGGTGCCCGCGGCGGCCTTCTTCAGGGCCGCCAGGGCCTCGGCGGCCCGCGCCTCGTCGCGCTCCGCCCGCCAGGCGTGCAGCTTGGCGACGACGCGTGCCTCGTTGGCCGGGTCCACCGTCATGATCGCCGTGTCCAGGTCCGCGGTGAGCGGGTTCTCCTCGGTGGTCTCGAAGATGTTGACGCCGACGATCTTCTCCTCGCCCGCCTCGATGCGGCCCCGCCGCTCGGCGTGCGAGGCGACCAGCTGCGACTTGAGGTAGCCGGACTCGACGGCCGCCATGGCGCCGCCCATCTCCTGGATCCGCTCGATCTCGGCCAGACTCTCGGCGACCAGCGCCTCCACCTTGGCCTCGATCACGTGCGAGCCCGCGAAGATGTCCTCGTACTCCAGCAGGTCGCTCTCGTGGGCCAGCACCTGCTGGATGCGCAGCGACCACTGCTGGTCCCACGGCCGGGGCAGGCCCAGCGCCTCGTTCCAGGCGGGCAGCTGCACGGCCCGGGCCCGGGCGTCCTTGGAGAGCGTCACGGCCAGCATCTCCAGCACGATCCGCTGGACGTTGTTCTCGGGCTGCGCCTCGGTCAGGCCGAGCGAGTTCACCTGCACGCCGTAGCGGAAGCGCCGCTGCCGGGCCTCGGTGATGCCGTAGCGCTCCCGGGTGACCTGGTCCCAGATGCGCCCGAAGGCGCGCATCTTGCACATCTCCTCGACGAAGCGGACGCCCGCGTTCACGAAGAACGAGATGCGGGCGACCACGTCGCCGAACCTCTCCGGCGGCACCTGCCCCGAATCGCGCACCGCGTCCAGCACCGCGATCGCGGTGGACATCGCGTAGGCGATCTCCTGGACGGGCGTGGCACCCGCCTCCTGCAGGTGGTAGCTGCAGATGTTGATGGGGTTCCACTTGGGGATGTGCGCCACCGTGTAGGTGATCATGTCGGTGGTCAGGCGCAGCGAAGGACCGGGCGGGAAGACGTGCGTCCCGCGCGACAGGTACTCCTTGACGATGTCGTTCTGCGTCGTCCCCTGGAGCCTGGCCGCGTCGGCGCCCTGCTCCTCGGCGACCACCTGGTACAGCGCCAGCAGCCACATGGCGGTGGCGTTGATGGTCATCGAGGTGTTCATCTGCTCCAGCGGGATGTCCTGGAACAGGCGCCGCATGTCGCCCAGGTGGGAGACCGGGACCCCGACCCGGCCGACCTCGCCGCGGGCGAGGACGTGGTCGGGGTCGTATCCGGTCTGGGTCGGCAGGTCGAAGGCGACCGACAGACCCGTCTGGCCCTTGGCGAGGTTGCGCCGGTACAGCTCGTTGGACGCCTCGGCCGTGGAGTGGCCGGCGTACGTCCGCATCAGCCAGGGCCGGTCCTTCTTGCGCTCGCTCATGCGCTGACCTCAGACATTCCTGAAGCGGTTGATGGCGTCGAGGTGCTTCTCGCGCAGCTCGGGGTCGCTCACGCCCAGGCCCTCCCCGGGGGCGAGCGCGAGGACGCCGACCTTGCCCTGGTGCAGGTTGCGGTGCACGTCGTACGCGGCCTGCCCGGTGTCCTCCAGGGAGTACACCTTGGACAGGGTGGGGTGGATCCTGCCCTTGGCGATCAGGCGGTTGGCCTCCCACGCCTCGCGGTAGTTGGCGAAGTGCGAGCCGATGATCCGCTTCAGCGACATCCACAGGTAGCGGTTGTCGTACTCGTGCATGTAGCCCGAGGTCGAGGCGCAGGTGGTGATGGTGCCGCCCTTGCGGGTGACGTAGACGGAGGCGCCGAAGGTCTCGCGGCCCGGGTGCTCGAAGACGATGTCGATGTCCTCGCCGCCGGTGAACTCGCGGATGCGCTTGCCGAAGCGCTTCCACTCCTTCGGGTCCTGGGTGCGCTCGTCCTTCCAGAACCGGTAGCCCTCGGCGTTGCGGTCGATGATCGCCTCGGCGCCCATGGCGCGGCAGATCTCCGCCTTCTGCGGACTGGAGACGACGCAGATCGGGTTGGCGCCGCCGGCGAGGGCGAACTGGGTGGCGTAGGAGCCGAGGCCGCCGGAGGCGCCCCAGATGAGGACGTTGTCGCCCTGCTTCATGCCGGCGCCGTTGCGGGAGACCAGCTGGCGGTAGGCGGTGGAGTTGACCAGGCCCGGGGCCGCCGCCTCCTCCCAGCTGAGGTGCTTCGGCTTGGGCATCAGCTGGTTCGACTTCACCAGCGCGATCTCGGCCAGGCCGCCGAAGTTGGTCTCGAAGCCCCAGATGCGCTGCTCGGGGTCGAGCATCGTGTCGTTGTGGCCGTCCGAGGACTCCAGCTCGACGGAGAGGCAGTGCGCGACGACCTCGTCCCCGGGGGTCCAGGCGTTGACGCCCGGGCCGGTGCGCAGCACGACGCCCGCGAGGTCGGAGCCGATGACGTGGTACGGCAGGTCGTGGCGCTTGGTGAGCTCGGAGAGCCGGCCGTAGCGCTCCAGGAAGGCGAAGGTGGACAGCGGCTCGAAGATCGAGGTCCACACGGAGTTGTAGTTGACCGAGGAGGCCATGACGGCGACCAGGGCCTCTCCGGGGCCGAGCTCGGGCAGGGGCACGTCGTCCAGGTGGAGGGACTTGCGCGGGTCCTTCTCGCGGGTCTCGAGGCCCGCGAACATCTCGGTCTCGTCCTTGTGCACGGTGATCGCGCGGTAGCTCTCGGGGAGCTTCAGTGCGGCGAAGTCGGCGGACGTGGTCTCCGGCGACTGGATCGCGTCCAGGATTTCCTTCACGGTGTTGCCTCCGGCGGGGAGCGTCCCGAAGGGACGCCGATGGGAACGTCGGGGTGGTGCTGCTGTGGAGGTGTGCCGTCGGTTCGGCTGAGGGTGCTGCTGGCGGCGCTGGTGTGCGCGTGAGGTGCCTGTGACGCAGGCGTCCGGGCGGGGCGGTCGGGAGGCCGCCGGGACAGCCGGCGTACGGGAGTTCCCGGGGCGCCGGCCGACCGGACTCCTTCAACGTATGGCACGCCGTGCCAGGCCGCAAGACACTCCGTGCCAGAAATCTCTCTCATCTGAAAAATCATCGCCACATATGAGCGATGATCGATCGAACGGGGGCGCACAACGGGCGATGGCCGCCCGAAACGGACGGCCATCGCCGGGGGAGTGCGCGGAGGGAGGCGGCGAACGGCGCCCCTCCGAGGGGGGTCAGGCCTCCTTGAGCGCCTGCTCGATCGTGCGCATGACCTCGCTCAGCGGGGCGTCGGTGCGGGCGAGGGCCACCAGCACCTCGCCCTCGGTGCGCACCGCCGCGGCGGCCTCGGCCCCGGGGAGCTGCGTCCCCGCCTTGCGCCCCGCGCCTATCCCGGAGCCGAAGGTGTCCCGCACGATGGCGAAGGCGTGGTCCAGCTGCGCCTCCACGTCGCCCTGGCCGCCGGCCCGCAGCCAGCGCCGCAGCACATGGTTGTGGGCGGTGACCACCGCGGAGGCGGCCACCTCGGCCAGCAGCGGGTCGTCGTTGCCGTCGTGATGGTCGCGCTCGTCGAAGTGGCCCAGCAGATAGCGGGTGAAGAGCCGCTCGTAGCGGGCCACCGAGGCGATCTCCCGCTCCCGCAGGGTGGGCACCTCGCGGGTCAGCCGGTAGCGCTCCACCGAGACCGCGGGGGAGGCCGCGTACATCCGCATGACCTCCTTGATGCCCCGGCACACCGTGTCCAGGGGATGCTCGTGGGGCGGGGCCGCGTTCAGCACGGCCTCGGCGCGGACCAGGGTGTCGTCGTGGTCCGGGAAGATCGCCTCCTCCTTGGAGCGGAAGTGGCGGAAGAAGGTCCTGCGCGCCACCCCCGCCGCCGCGGCGATCTCGTCGACGGTGGTCGCCTCGTACCCCTTGGTGGCGAAGAGCTCCATGGCCGCGGCGGCCAACTCGCGGCGCATCCGCAGGCGCTGGGCGGCGGCTTTCGAGCCCGCGGTGCCCTCCGCGGCCTCGGGCGGGGAACCGGCGCGTACGGTGCGTCGGGCGGGATCGGCTGGCAGCGGCATGACCTGAACGTACTGCATCGACGTGCCCGGACGCGCGTGCGGGTCGTGCTCCCCGTCCGCCGCCGGGGACGGGCCGCCCGGATCGAGCAGCCCGCCCCATCCCGCACCGGGGTCAGCGACGGGCATACTCGCGGAATCCGCGGCCCGTCTTGCGGCCCAGGCACCCCGCGGCCACCAGGTGCTCCAGCAGCGGTGCCGGGGCCAGGCCCGGGTCGCGGAACTCCCGGTGCAGCACCTTCTCGATGGCGAGCGAGACGTCCAGTCCGACGACGTCCAGCAGCTCGAAGGGCCCCATCGGGTACCCCCCGCCCAGCTTCATGGCCGCGTCGATGTCGTCCAGCGAGGCGTAGTGCTCCTCGACCATCTTGATCGCGTTGTTCAGGTAGGGGAAGAGCAGGGCGTTCACGATGAACCCCGCCCGGTCGCCGCAGTCCACGGGGTGCTTGCGGACCGTGGCGGTGACCTCCCGGACGGTGGCGTGGACGTCGTCCGCCGTCAGCACCGTGCGGACGACCTCCACCAGCTTCATCGCGGGCGCCGGGTTGAAGAAGTGCATCCCGACCACGTCCTGGGGGCGGGAGGTGACCCGCGCGCAGGCGATCACCGGCAGCGAGGAGGTCGTGGTGGCGAGCACCGCACCCGGGCGGCAGACCTTGTCCAGGGTGCGGAACAGCTCCTGCTTGACCTCCAGGTCCTCGGCCACCGCCTCCACCGCCAGATCGACCTCCGCGAAGGCGTCCAGCGAACCGGCCGGGACGATCCTGGCCAGCGTGCTCTCGCGGGCCTCCGCCGTCATGCGGCCCTTCGCCACCGAGCGCTCCAGCGACCGGGCGATCAGCCCCTTGGCCTTCTCCGCCTTCTCCGGGCTGCGTGCCGCGAGGACGACGTCGTACCCGGCCTTGGCGAAGACCTCGGCGATGCCGCTCGCCATGGTGCCCGAGCCCGCGACGCCGACCGAGGACACCTGTCGCGGGGCCGCGGCCCCTGCCGTGTCCGCCGACGGGGTCCGAGCGTCCGCCACCACCTCCGCGGAACCGGCCCCGGCGTAGGTGTAGAAGCCGCGGCCCGCCTTGCGCCCGGTCAGGCCCGCCTCGGCGAGCTGGCCGAGGATCGGTGCCGGGGCGTGCAGCCGGTCGCCGGAGGCCGCGTACATCGCGTCCAGCACGGTCCGGGCGGTGTCGACGCCGATCAGGTCGAGCAGCGCCAGCGGCCCCATCGGCAGGCCGCAGCCCAGCTTCATGGCCGCGTCGATGTCCTCCCGCGAGGCGTAGCGGGACTCGTACATGGCCGCGGCCTGGTTGAGGTAGCCGAAGAGCAGGCCGTCCGCGACGAAGCCCGGCCGGTCGCCGACCGCCACCGGCTCCTTGCCGAGCGCCCGCGCCAGTTCCGTCACGGCGGCGACGGCCTGCGGGGAGGTCAGCACCGAGGAGACCACCTCGACCAGCTTCATCGCCGGGGCCGGGTTGAAGAAGTGCAGGCCCAGCACGCGCTCCGGGCGCTGGGACTCGGCGGCCAGCCGGGTCACCGACAGGGCGTTGGTGCCCGTGGCCAGGATGGTGTCCGGGCGCACCACGGCGTCCAGTTCGCGGAACACCTGCTGCTTGAGTTCGTAGGACTCGGGCACGACCTCGATGACCAGGTCGGCCTCTGCCGCCGCGCGCAGCTCGGTGAAGGTCCGGAAGCGGGCGAGGGCGTCGCGGCGCTCCTGCTCGGTGATCCGCCCGCGCTCCACGGCGCGGGCCGTGGAGTCCGCGAGCGCGTCGGAGGCCCGGTGGGCCGCCTCGTCGCTGACGTCGATGCCGATGACCTCGCGGCCGGCCCGGGCCAGGACCTCGGCGATGCCGGTGCCCATGGTGCCGAGGCCGACCACGGCGATGGTGTGGAGAGGGGTGTCCATCACGGGACTCCAGGGATGAGTGACGGCTGAGGGGAGGGCGCCTGCGGAGTGCCTTCGCAGGCGGAGCCCGGTGCGACGGCGTACGGGACGCCGACGGGGGCCCGGCTGCGCGGGCATGCGCACGGGCGTACACGGGAGCCGACGGACTCTGTCCCCAGTCGCGTCGTACCGCACGGCGAGATGCCGAACCGATCAGCTCCGCGGACGGCTGCGTCACCAGGCCGCCGCGGGGTGCGGGGTTCAACCCGCTCACATGAGGTTAACCCGTGGGTAATGAGCGCGCCAGCCCCCGGCGACTGTGATCTGCGTCGCCGTGCCGCCGGATACCCTCGCCCCATGGACGAGGAACTGCGCTCGCTCGCACACCGGTTACGCGAGGAGTCGGGCGGCGGCCCGGCCTACGAGCACCTGCTGGCCGCCGCCGGCCCCGAGGAGCTGGCCGGGGTGCTCACCGAACCGGGGCGCCCGCTCTGGTCGCGCGAACTGGCCGCCTTCCGCCTCGGCTGCGCCGGCGACCCCCGGGCCTTCGAGGCCCTGGTCCTGCTGCTCAACCACCGCGACCCCGAACGCTGCGTCTCGGCCGCCCACGCCCTCCACCTCCTCGGCGACCCCCGCACCCCGCGCGCCGCCGCCGCCCTGGCCACCAACGAGCTCCGCATCGCCTACGCCCTCATCCCGGTCCGGCTGCTCGCCCGGCTCAGGGCCCCGGAATCGGCCCCCGCCCTGGTCACCGTCCTGAGGCGGCGCCTCGCCCCGGGCGACCCGCACTGGCGGGTCGCGCTGGCCTGCGTCGAGGGGCTCGGCGCCCTCGGGGACCCCGGCGCCACCGAGGCCGTACGCGCCGCCCTGCCGCATCCGCGCCTGGCGGCCGCGGCCTCCGCGGCCCTCGCGCGCCTGGAGCGCTGACCCCGCCGCCCGCTCACGCGCCCAGGTGCCCAGGTGCACCGCACCGACCGGGCCTGGGCAGCCGGGGGTGCACGGGCTAAGGTCGCAGGACGCGGCCCCGCGGTACGGGGCCGCGGGCGCGAACGGAAGCGAGGTGGGGCCGTGCACTGGCTCGGGGTACTGGCGACGGCGGTGGGTGCCGCGGCGCTCGTCCTGGGAGCGGCGGCGCTGCGCTCCGGCTGGACGCTTCCCTGGACGCGCGGCAAGGTCCTCAGGCCGCAGCTCTACGGGCTCGGCGGTGTGCTCTTCGGTGTCGCGTGCCTGGGGCAGGGGCTGTTCTCCCTCGGCGTGCTGCCCGCGGTGTCCCGGGATGTCCGCTTCTACGCGGTGTTCGCGCTGCTGCTCTGCGGTCTGCTGCTCATCGGCGTGAGCCAGATGCCGCGCACCGCCCGGCGCCGCGGCTGATGTCCCTCCGGGGCGGTCCCCTGCGCTCGCCCTGCGCTGCGGGAGTGCGGCCGGGTGCCCGGCGTACGGGCGCCCGTACCGCGGCGGAGGAGCCCTGCGCACGGGGAGTGCGGCCGCACGCGGAACACCAGTTCCCGTGGTCGGCGCGACGAGGATTTGGGCGGGGGTGCCCGAGGTGGTTGGCTTGGGGGCATCCCGCTGGAGCGACTGCTGGAGGAGAAGGAATGGCGCAGGTCGAGGCGACCACGGAACGGATCATCGCGGCGGACGCGGAGACGGTGTTCGACGCTCTGGCCGACTACGAGGGCACCCGCGCGAAGATCCTCCCCGAGCACTTCAGCGAGTACGAGGTCCGCGAGGGGGGCGACGGCGAGGGCACCCTGGTGCACTGGAAGCTCCAGGCCACCAGCAAGCGCGTCCGCGACTGCCTGCTGGAGGTCACCGAGCCGACCGACGGCGAACTCGTCGAGAAGGACCGCAACTCCTCCATGGTCACCACCTGGCGGGTCACCCCCGCGGGTGACGGAGCGTCCCGGGCCGTGGTGACCACCGTCTGGAACGGTGCCGGCGGCATCGGCGGGTTCTTCGAGAAGACCTTCGCCCCGAAGGGCCTCGCGCGGATCTACGACGCCCTGCTGGCCAATCTCGCCGCCCAGGTCGAGAAGGCGTAGGTCCCGGGCCCCGCGAAGCTCACCGGATCGGGTGGTCCCGACCGCGCCCCGGTCGACGCGCCCCGGCGCGCGCCGGGGCGCGGTCGCACCACGGCGCGCGGGCCGCATGCGCCCCGCCGGTGCGCGGCGCCCGCCCGTACCGGCCCGCAGCCGCCTCCGCCGTCCGGTAGGGTCCGCGCGCCGCAGCCCACCAGCACCAGGGAGGACACCGCCATGACGCAGCGCCCGGTACCGTTCGACGCACTGGACCGCAAGATCGTCGCCGCCCTGGTGGAGAACGCCCGCACCAGCTTCACCGAGATCGGCGCGGCCGTCGGCCTGTCCGCCACCGCCGTCAAACGCCGGGTGGACCGGATGCGCGAGGACGGCGTGATCACCGGCTTCACCACGACCGTCCGCCCCGCCGCACTCGGCTGGCGCACCGAGGCCTACGTCGAGGTGTACTGCGACAGCGCCGCACCCCCCAGGCGGCTGGCCGAGGTCGTGCGCGACTACCCGGAGATCATGGCGGCGATGACCGTCACCGGCGGCGCCGACGCCCTGCTGCACGTGCGCGCCCGCGATGTGGAGCACTTCGAGGAGGTCCTGGAGCGCATCCGGGCGGAGCCCTTCATCCGCAAGACGATCAGCTACATGGTGCTCTCCCACCTGCTCACCGCCAGCCCGGAGGCGGGCGCCGCCCTCGCGGCCCCCGAGGACCCGGCGGCCGCAGCGGACTCCACCGGGGACGCCTGAAGAATTCCTGCGCCCGGGGAGCAAAGCGCGCAGCATTCCTGCGTAGATGCGCAGGTGTCGTCTCTTGTCCGTCGTAGGTCCCGATTCCTACCGTGGTTGCTGTCACCGGACATGCGTCACCGGTTATCGCGACGACAGGAGGGCCCCTTCGGTGCCAACCCAGCGTGTGCCTCGCGTCAGGCGTTACCTGGTCTGTGAACCCCGGTACTTCGACGTGCAGTACGCCATCAACCCCTGGATGACCGGGGAGGCGCCCGTCGACCGGGACCGCGCCCTCGCCCAGTGGCAGGGCCTCGTCAACACCTACCTCGACCTCGGCCACACCGTCGACCACGTCCGGCCCGAACCGGGCCTGCCCGACATGGTCTTCGCCGCCAACTCGGCCCTCGTCCTCGACGGCCGCATCTTCGCCTCCCGCTTCCACGCCCCGCAGCGCCAGGGCGAGGAGCCCGCCTTCGAGGCCTGGTTCAAGGCCGCGGGCCACACCGTCCACCGCTCCGAGTCGGTGTGCGAGGGCGAGGGCGACCTCGTCCCCGTCGGAGGGTTCGTCCTCGCCGGCACCGGTTTCCGCACCACCCCGGCCGCCCACCGCGAGGCACAGGAGTTCTTCGGCACCCCCGTCGTCGGGCTCACCCTGGTGGACCCCTACCTCTACCACCTCGACACGGCCCTGTTCGTCCTCGACGACGGCCACGGGGGCGGCGAGGCGAACGTCTGCTACGTCCCCGACGCCTTCTCGCCCGGCAGCCGAGAGGTGCTGAAGCGCATGTTCCCCCACGCCGTGACCGCGAGCCGCGAGGACGCCATGGCCTTCGGCCTCAACTCCGTCTCCGACGGCCGCAACGTCGTGGTGCCGCTGCAGGCCGGCGCCCTCGCGGACCGGCTCGCCGAGCACGGCTACCACCCCGTCCCCGTCGACCTCTCCGAGTTCCACAAGGCCGGCGGGAGCGTCAAGTGCTGCACCCTGGAGATCCGCCCATGACACTCACGCCCGAACGCACCCGGCGCTCCTCCGCCGAGCTGATCGCCGCCGAGGACGGGGTCCTCGCCCACAACTACCATCCCCTCCCGGTGGTCGTCGCCCGTGCCGAGGGCGTCTGGGTCGAGGACGTGGAGGGCCGGCGCTACCTCGACATGCTGGCCGGCTACTCGGCGCTCAACTTCGGCCACCGGCACCCGGACCTGATCGCCGCGGCCCACCGCCAGCTCGACGCCCTCACCCTCACCTCGCGGGCCTTCCACAACGACCGGCTCGCCGGCTTCGCCGAGGGGCTCGCCGAGCTCACCGGCCTCCCGGCGGTCCTGCCGATGAACACCGGAGCCGAGGCCGTCGAGAGCGCCGTCAAACTCGCCCGCAAGTGGGCCTACGAGGTCAAGGGCGTCGCCCCCGACCGGGCCACCATCGTCGTGGCCGACGGCAACTTCCACGGCCGCACCACCACCATCGTCTCCTTCTCCACCGACGAGACCGCCCGCGGCGGCTTCGGGCCCTTCACCCCCGGCTTCCGGGTCGTCCCCTACAACGACCTCGCGGCCCTGGAGGCGGCCCTGGACGAGACCACCGCCGCCGTCCTCATCGAGCCGATCCAGGGCGAGGCCGGGGTCGTCATCCCCGACGACGGCTACCTCGCCGGCGTACGCGAGGCGACCCGCCGCGCGGGCTGCCTGCTCATCGCCGACGAGATCCAGTCCGGCCTCGGCCGCACCGGCACCACCCTCGCCGTCGACCACGAATCGGTGCGCCCCGACGTCCTGCTGCTCGGCAAGGCCCTCGGCGGCGGCATCGTCCCCGTCTCCGCGGTCCTGGCCCGCAGCGACGTCATGGCCGTGCTCCGCCCCGGCGAGCACGGCTCCACCTTCGGCGGGAACCCGCTCTCCGCCGCGGTCGGCTCCGCCGTGGTGGACCTCCTGGCCACCGGCGAGTTCCAGCGCAGGGCGACCGAGCTGGGCGAGGTCCTCAGGGACGGCCTCACCGCCCTGCTCGGCAAGGGCGTCGTCGGCTTCCGCTCCCGCGGCCTGTGGGCCGGGGTCGACATCGACCCCGCCATCGGCACCGGACGGCACATCAGCGAACGCCTCATGGCCGAGGGCGTCCTGGCCAAGGACACCCACGGATCCACCATCCGGATCGCGCCGCCGCTGACCATCACCGAGGAGGAACTCGCCACCGCCCTCGCCGCGCTGGAGAAGTCCCTGCGCTGAGCCCCCGGGCCGCCCGGGCACCCGCCCGGGCGGCCCCGCCCGGCCACGGCGCCGCACCGGCTGCCCGTCCTCACCGCCCCGGACCCGCTCCGCGGTCTAGACTCGCGGTCCCGGACCCACCCCCGGGACCCCCCGGTCCCGGACCCGCCGGAACGGAGAGCGAGAGTTGCGGATCCTCATCAGCGCCGACATGGAGGGCGCCACGGGGGTGACCTGGCCCGCCGACGTACTCCCGGGCACCCCCCAGTGGGAGCGCTGCCGCGCACTGTTCACCTCCGACGTCCAGGCGGCCGTCCTCGGCTTCCTCGACGGCGGGGCGGAGGAGGTCCTCGTCAACGAGGCCCACTCGACGATGCGCAACCTGCTCCTCGAACGGCTCGACGAGCGGGCGCAGCTGCTCACCGGCCGCCACAAGTCCCTCTCCATGGTCGAGGGCGTCCAGCACGGCGACGTCGACGGCATCGCCTTCGTCGGCTACCACACCGGCGCGGGCGAGGAGGGCGTCCTGGCCCACACCTATCTCGCCAACTCCATCACCGGTGTCTGGCTCGACGGCGTCCGCGCGGGCGAGGGCCTGCTCAACGCCCGTGTCGCCGCCGAGTTCGGAGTCCCCGTCATCCTCGTCACCGGTGACGACCTGACCTGCGAGGACGCCCTCCGCTACGCGCCCGGGGCGCGGAAGGTCGCCGTCAAGGACCACGTCTCGCGCTACGCCGCCGTCTGCCGCACCCCCGCCCGGACGGCCGCCGAGATCCGCGCCGCCGCCCGCGAGGCCACCGCCCTCGCCGTCCGCCACGAGCCCGTGCACGAGGGCCCGTTCACCGTCGAGGTCGAGTTCGACGCCGAGCACCTGGCCGCGGCCGCCACCGTCGTGCCCGGCGTGGAGCGCGCCACCGGCGGCGAACGCCGCGTCGCCTACACCAGTCCCACGATGTACGAGGGCATCCGCACCTTCAAGGCGGTCACCACGATCGTCTCCGCGGCCGTGGAGGAGAGCTATGGCTGAGCAGACCACCGCACCCTCGCCCGTCGACGGCACCGCGCTCGACGAGGTGGTCGCCTTCACCTCGGACCTGATCCGCATCGACACCACCAACCGCGGCTCCGGCGACTGCCGGGAGCGCCCCGCCGCCGAGTACACCGCCGAGCGCCTCGCCGACGCCGGCCTCGACCCCGTGCTGCTGGAACGCACCCCCGGCCGGACCAACGTCGTCGCCCGCATCCCCGGCACGGACCCCTCCGCCGACGCCCTCCTCGTCCACGGCCACCTCGACGTCGTCCCCGCCGAGGCGGCCGACTGGAGCGTCCACCCCTTCTCCGGGGAGATCCGCGACGGCGTCGTGTGGGGCCGGGGCGCCGTCGACATGAAGAACACGGACGCCATGGTCCTCGCCGTGGCCCGGGCCTGGGCCCGCAGCGGGGTGCGGCCGCGCCGCGACATCGTCCTCGCCTACACCGCCGACGAGGAGGACAGCGCCGCCGACGGCGCCGCCTACCTCGCCTCCGAGCACGCGGCGCTCTTCGAGGGCTGCACCGAGGGCATCGGCGAGTGCGGCGCCTTCACCGTCCACGCGGGCGGGCTGCGCCTGTACCCCGTCGGCGCGGGCGAACGCGGCACCGCCTGGCTGAGGCTGACCGCCCGAGGCCGCGCCGGACACGGCTCCAAGGCCAACCAGGCCAACGCCGTGACCCGGCTCGCCGCCGCCGTCACCCGCATCGGCGAGTACCGCTGGCCGGTGCGCCTGACCCCCACCGTGCGTGCCGCGCTGACCGAGCTGTCCGCGCTGTACGGCATCGACGCCGACGTCCAGGCCCCCGGCTTCGACGCGGACGCGCTGCTGGAGCGCCTCGGCCCCGCCGCGGCCCTGGTCCGGGACACCCTGCGCAACAGCACCAACCCGACGCTGCTGGAAGCCGGTTACAAGGTCAACGTCATCCCCGGGCAGGCCACCGCCCTCGTCGACGGCAGGATGCTGCCGGGCACCGAGGAGGAGTTCGCCGCCACCCTGGACCGCCTGACCGGCCCGGACGTCGACTGGGCCTTCCACCACCGGGAGATCCCGCTCCAGGCCCCCGTCGACTCGCCGACCTTCGCCAAACTCCGCGCCGCCCTCGCGCACTTCGATCCGGGCGCCCACGCCGTGCCCTTCTGCCTGGGCGGCGGCACGGACGCCAAGCACTTCTCCCGGCTCGGCATCACCGGCTACGGCTTCTCCCCGCTGCGGCTGCCCCCCGGCTTCGACTACGGCGCCCTCTTCCACGGCGTGGACGAACGTGTGCCCGTGGACGCCCTCCACTTCGGCGTCCGCGTCCTCGACCACTACCTGCGCACCGCCTAGGAGGCCGCGATGGTGCCCACGGGCCCCTACGGAACCTGGCCCTCGCCGATCGGGCCGGGCCTCGCCGCAGCCCGCGACGGGCACCCCGACCACCTCGGCACGGTCGGCGCCGAGGTGTGGTGGACCGCGCCCCGCCCCGCCGAGGACGGCCGCCGCACGCTCGTCCGCCTGCGCGCCGACGGGCGCGAGGAGACGGTGCTCCCGGCGCCCTGGAACGTCCGCTCCCGGGTCATGGAGTACGGCGGCCACCCCTGGGCCGGGGACCCGCTCGCGGCCGGCGGCCGTCCGCTGGTCGTCTTCGTCCACTTCCCCGACCAGCGCCTCTACGCCTTCGAACCGGACACCCCCGGCGCCCGGCCACGCCCGCTGACCCCCCTCTCGGCCGTCGGCGGCGGACTGCGCTGGGCCGACCCGCAGCTCCACCCGGACCGCGGCGAGGTGTGGTGCGTCCTGGAGGAGTTCACCGGCGAGGGGCCCGCCGAGCTGCGCCGGGTGATCGCCGCCGTCCCCCTCGACGGCTCGGCGGCCGAGGACCGCGCGGCCGTCCGCGAACTCGGCGGCGGGCACCGCTTCCTGACCGCCCCGCAGCGTTCCCCCGACGGCCGGCGCGCCGCCTGGATCGCCTGGGACCACCCCCGGATGCCCTGGGACGGCACCCGTGTCCTGGTCGCGGACGTCCCCGCCGAGGGCCCCTTCACCGGGGTCCGGCAGGTCGCCGGCGGCGACCGGGAGTCCGTCCCCCAGGTCGCATGGGCGCACGACGGCTCCCTGGTGTACGCCTCCGACGCCGGCGGCTGGTGGGAGCTGCGGAGCCTGCGGCCCGGGAACGGGGGCTTCGGCCCCCCGCGGGAGCTGTGCCCCGGCCGCGAGGAGGAGTTCGCCGGCCCCCTGTGGACCCTGGGCTCGGCCTGGTTCCGCCCGCTGGCCGGGGGCATGATCGCCACCCTCCACGGCAGGGGCGCCGCCGTCCTCGGCATCCTGGACGCCGAGACCGGGGAACTGGTCGACGCACCCGGCCCCTGGACCGAGTGGTCGCCCACCCTCGCCGTCAGCGGCGACCGCGTCATCGGCGTGGCCGCCAGCCCGCGCAGCGGCCACGAGGTCGTGGAGCTCGACACCCGCACCGGCCACGCCCGCGTCCTCGGCAGCCCCCACGACGACCCGGTCGACCCGGCGTACTACCCCGAACCGCAGCTGCGCACCTTCACCGGTCCGGGCGACCGGGACGTCCACGCCCGCGTCTACCCGCCGCACAGCCCCGACCGCACGGCCCCGGGCGAGGAACTGCCGCCGTTCGTGGTCCGGGCCCACGGCGGGCCCACCGGCCGGGCGCCGCTCGCCCTGGACCTGGGCATCGCCTACTTCACCTCCCGCGGCATCGGCGTCGCCGAGGTCGACTACGGCGGCTCCACCGGCTACGGCCGCGCCTACCGCGAGCGGCTGCGCGGCCAGTGGGGCGTGGTCGACGTCGAGGACTGCGCGGCGGTCGCCCGCGCACTCGCCGAGGAGGGGACGGCCGACCCCGCCAGGCTGGCGATCCGCGGCGGCAGCGCGGGCGGCTGGACCGCGGCCGCCTCGCTCGCCACCACCGACCTGTACGCCTGCGCCACCGTCCTGTACCCGGTACTGGACCTGGAGACCTGGTCCGAGGACGAGACCCACGACTTCGAGTCCCACTACCTCCACTCCCTGGTCGGCCCCCGCTCCGAGGACCCCGCCCGGTACCGGGAGCGCTCGCCCGCCCACCACACCGACCGGGTCACCGCCCCGTTCCTGCTGCTCCAGGGCCTCGACGACGCCGTCTGCCCGCCCGCGCAGAGCGAGCGCTTCCTCGCCCGGATCGCCGGCCGGGGCGTCCCGCACGCCTACCTCGCGTTCGCCGGGGAGGGCCACGGCTTCCGCCGGGCCGGCACCCTGGTCCGCGCACTGGAGGCCGAACTCGCCCTTTATGCACAGGTGTTCGGGGCGGCGCGCTCCGACGTCCCCCCGCTGGAGCTGGACACATGACCTCGCCGCCCGGCGCCGCCCCCACCCCCGCACCGGGCCCCGACGCCGTCCGCGCGCTCACCCGCCCGCCGCGTCTTCGCCCCGGGGACCGGGTCGCCGTCGTCGCCCCGAGCGGACCGCCCCCGCCCGAACGGCTGGAGGCCGGGCTGCGCATCCTGCGCGACTGGGGCCTGGACCCCGTCGCCCTGCCCCGCACCCCCGCCGCCCACCGCGGCCTCGCCTACCTCGCGGGCGAGGACCGGCTGCGGGCACAGGAACTGACCGAGGCATGGTGCGACCCGGCCTTCGCCGCCGTCCTGAGCGCCCGCGGCGGGTACGGCGCCCAGCGCATGGTCGACCTCGTCGACTGGGACGCGGTCCGCGCCGCACCCCCCAAGCCCTTCGTCGGCTACAGCGACGCCACCGCGCTCCACGAGGCCTTCGCCGTCCGGGCGGGCGTGGCCACCCTGCACGGCCCCATGCCCGCCACCGAGGCCTTCCTCACGGACGCCGCCGCCCGCGCCTCCCTGCACACCGCCCTGTTCGACCCCGAGCGCGCACGGGTCGTCGAAGCCCGCTCCGGGGCGCGGGCCATGGTCCCGGGCCGCGCCCGCGGCACCACGCTCGGCGGCTGCCTGGCGCTGCTCGCCGCCGACCTCGGTGTCCCCGGCGCCCGGACCTCCGCTCGCGGCGGGCTGCTGCTCCTGGAGGACGTCGGCGAGGACGACTACCGCATCGACCGACTGCTCACCCAGCTGCTGCGCGCCGACTGGCTCACCGGCGTCGCGGGCGTCCTGCTGGGCTCCTGGGCCGACTGCGGCCGCTACGAGGAGGTCCGCGCGGTCCTGCTCGACCGCCTCGCCCCGCTGGGCGTCCCCGTTGTCGAGGAGTTCGGCTTCGGGCACGGCCCCGGTGCGCTCACCGTCCCGCTCGGGGTCCCGGCGCTCCTGGACGCCGACGCGTGCAGACTGGTGCTCGACGTCGCGCCGCTGCGGTGAGCGACCGGGAGAAGGGCGGGACCGGCATGGCGGAGCAGACCGGCGCGTACACGGCCGCGGGCCGCCGCGTCGCCCTGCGGCCCTTCGCACCGGGCGACGGAGCCGAGTTCACGGCCCGCGCCCGGGAGAGCACCGGCCTGCACCGGCCGTGGCTCTTCCCCCCGCTGACCGAGGAGGCGTACGCGGACTACGCCCGGCGCCTCACCGAGGACCCGGCACGCGCGGGCTTCCTGGTCTGCGAGCGGCCGACCGGGGCCCTCGCGGGCTTCGTCAACGTCAACAACATCGTCGGGGGAGCGTTCCAGTGCGGCGCCCTCGGCTACGGCGCCTTCGCGCACGCCGCGGGCCGGGGCCTGATGGGGGAGGCGCTGCGGCTGGTGATCGCCCACGCCTTCGGCCCCCTGGGCCTGCACCGGCTGGAGGCCAACGTCCAGCCGGGCAACACCGCCTCCCTCGCGCTGGTGCGCTCGGCCGGTTTCCGGCGGGAGGGCTTCTCCCCCGACTTCCTCCACATCGACGGGGCCTGGCGCGACCACGAACGCTGGGCCCTCACCCGGGAGTCGGCCGGGCGGGACGCCTCCGGCGCCCGCCGCTGACCCGGGGGCGGCCGCGGCGGGGCCCGGCCGTCCGCCGGGCCCGCACACGGCGGGCGGACCCGGATCCGCCCCGGCTATCCTCGCGGCATGGACGCAGCACCAGGGCCGCGGATGACGGCCGTTCCGGCGGGACGGGTCACCCTCTCGGACCGCCGCACCCGGCGCAGTTGGTCCGTCGACGTGGCCCCCTGCCTGCTCGGCACCCACCCCGTGACGCAGGAGCTCTACGCGGACGTCACCGGTGCCCGCCCGAGCGCGGCGGAGGGCCCCGCGCTGCCGGTCGAGAGCGTCTCCTGGCAGGACGCCGTAGCCTTCTGCAACGCCCTCTCCGCCCGGGAGGGGCTCGCCCCCGCCTACCGCGCCGCGGACGCCGCGGACGCCGTGGAGCGGGACCCGGCGGCCGGCGGCTACCGGCTGCCCACCGAGGCCGAGTGGGAGCACGCCTGCCGCGCCGGCACCGGGCAGGCCCGCTACGGACCGCTGGACGAGATCGCCTGGCACCGCGCCAACGCGGGCGGCGCCCCCCGCCCGGTCGGCGGCAGGCGCCCCAACGCCTGGGGCCTGCACGACATGCTCGGCAACGTCTGGGAGTGGTGCTGGGACCTCTACGACCCCGAGGTCTACGGAAGCTACCGGGTGCTGCGCGGCGGCGGCTGGTTCGACGAGCACTGGAGCTGCCGCGCCTCCGTCCGGCGGCGCAGCCATCCGACGCTGCGCATCGACGACGTGGGCTTCCGGGTGGCCCGGGACGCGGCGCCCTGAGCCCTCCCGGCGGCCGCGCCCCCGGCCCGCGTCAGGAGGCCGGGACCCTGCGGTCCGCGTACTCGAACACCGAGCCGTCGGGATGCAGCGCGATCAGGTTCCGCCCGGCGGGGGTGGGCACCGGACCGGCCAGGACGCGGGCGCCGTTCCCCGTCAGCACGGCGTGCGTCTCCTCCACGTCGGCCACCGCGATGGTCGCCGTGACCTTGCGCAGGATCTCCAGTTCCTCCTCCGGACCGCTCATCAGCAGGAAGCACCCCACCGCCGCGACGGACACCCCGCCGCGTTCGAAGCGCTGCGGCGGTGCGCCCGTCAGACGCTGGTAGAAGACGGCCGCGGCGTCCAGGTCGTCGACGCACACGCGGATCGTGGTTCCGAGGATCTCCATATGGGCGAGGGTAGTTGGAGCCCGCCGTCCGCGGCACTCCTCCCCCGGGGCCGGGCGGGCGTGCTCAGGAACCGGGTGCCGCGGGCGCCCCGCGGGCGTGGTGGACGAGGACCGCGTGCGGGTCGTCCCCCGCCGGCGGGTGGTCGGTGTGGACGGTGGCGGCCGTCAGCCGGGGGACGGCGTGCAGCAGGGCGTGCTCCGCCGCGACGGCCACCCGGTGCGCCGCCACCACGGTGAGGTCGGCCGCCACCACGATCTCGGCCTCGGCCCGCAGACTGTGGCCGATCCAGCGCATCCGCACCCCACCGGTGGCGAGGACCCCGTCGACCCCGGCCAGCGCCGTGTGCGCCCGGTCCACGAGGGCGGGGTCGACGGAGTCCATCAGCCGCCGGAGGACCTCGCGGGCCGCGTCGCGCAGCACCAGCAGGATGGCGAGGGTGATCAGCAGGCCCACCACGGGGTCCGCCGACCGCCAGCCGAGCGCCGCGCCGCCCGCGCCGAACAGGACGGCGAGCGAGGTGAACCCGTCGGCCCGGGCGTGCAGCCCGTCGGCGACCAGCGCCGCGGAACCGATCCTGCGCCCGGTGCGGATCCGGTACCGGGCCACCCACTCGTTCCCGGCGAAGCCCACGAGGGCCGCCGCGGAGACGGCCCACAGATGGGTCACGTCCTGCGGGTGCAGGAGGCGCTCCACGGCGGTGTAGGCGGCGACGGCCGCCGAGGCGGCGATCACGGCGACGATGACGAGCCCGGCCAGGTCCTCGGCGCGGCCGTAGCCGTAGGTGTAGCGGCGGTTGGCCGCCCTCCGCCCGAGCAGGAAGGCGATGCCGAGGGGGACCGCGGTCAGGGCGTCGGCCGCGTTGTGGACGGTGTCGCCGAGGAGGGCGACGGATCCCGAGAGGGCGACGATGGCGGCCTGTACCACGGTGGTGGCACCGAGCACCGCCAGGGACAGCCAGAGGGTCCGCATCCCCTCCCGCGAGGCCTCCATGGCGGGGTCGACCCGGTCGGCCGCCTCGTGGCCGTGCGGGGTGAGCAGGTGGGCGATCCGCCGCCGCAGCCGCGCCGCCGGCCGCCGGGCGGGCGCATGCGCGTGCTGGTGGCCGTGCTCCGGTGCGCGGCCGTGCCGGTCCGTGCCGGGGTGGGGGTGCGCGTCCTCGTGGTGGTGCCGGTTCCCCTCCATGACCCCCACGGTGGCACAGGAAACCCCTTGCGGCTACAGCCGTGGTACCGGGCCTGACCAGGTGCGATGCATGCGCAACTGCGTCCTGTGCCCGGGAGCGCCGAGGCGGCGGCGCCCGGGTGCGCGGCGGGCGGCGGGCAGGGGCCGCGGCCCGGGCCGCCGCCCCGGCGGACCACCGGCGGGCGGGCGCCCGCGTCCGGTCCGGGCGGTGTCACGGCGTGCGGACCGAGCAGTCCTCCACCGGGCACAGCGCGCAGGAGGCGTCGAAACCCCCGGCGAGCGGCGGCAGGGGTATCTCACGGCGGGCGCCGGCCTCCAGCAGGAGCAGGGCGGAGTCGTCGTCCAGCGGGCCCTCGGTGTGGCTGAGCGCGCTGCGGCGCACCGCGTCGAGGGCCTCCTGCGGCGTGCCGTGGCGGACCAGCGGTGCGCAGGCGTGGACGGGGTAGAACGCCCCCGAGGCGTCCCGGGCCTCGCTGAGGCCGTCCGTGTAGAAGAGCACCCGGTCCCCGGGGGCGAGGACGGCCCGCTCCTGCGAGGGCTCCGCGGCGTCGGGCAGCCCGAGGCCCAGGGGCAGGCCGAAGCGCGCCGGCTCGGCCGTCCCCCGGCGGGAGTCCTCCCCGCGGCCGTCCTCCCGGCCTCCGCCCCGGCGCACCACCAGCGGTCCCGGGTGGCCGTGGTTGAGCAGGGTCAGCGTTCCGTCGTCGCGGAGTTCGGCGAGCACGGCCGTCACGAACTTCTCGTCGTCGGTGCGCCGCGAGAGCGCGCACTCGATGCTCCGTCCGACGGCCTCCAGGTCCACGGTCGCCTGTGCGGCCTCGCGGAAGGACGCCAGGACGGTCGCGGCGGTCCGGACCGCGTCGAGCCCCTTGCCCTGGACGTCGCCGACGACGAGGCGGACGCCGCCGCGTACGGGCTCGACGGCGTAGAAGTCGCCGCCGATCTTTGCGGACGCGGCGGCGGAGACGTACGAGGCGGCGATGGAGACGGACCCCACGCGGGCCGGAGGGGGGCGGAGGATCACCTCCTGCGCGGCCGAGGCGACCGACTGGACGGCGGCGAGCCGCCGCGTGGAGCGCAGCCGGGCGTGCGCCGCCCAGGCGGAGCAGAGGGTGATCAGGGCGAGTGCGGCCACGGCCGGGTACGCGTGCCGGGCGGGCCCCCCGCCGAGCGCGTGCGCCGCGAGGGCCAGGAGCGCGCACGTGGCGCCGAGCCGGAGCGTGGTCGCCGCCGACGAGCGCAGGGCGGCTAACGGCGGGACCACCGCGAGCAGTTCCACCAGCCGTATCTCCGGTCCGAGGAGCAGGTCCAGGAGCAGGAGGGCGAACGGCACCGACTCCAGGGCCGGGGCGAGGCACGGGCGGATGCGGGTCCGCGAGATCGTC
Organism: Streptomyces sp. NPDC048001; assembly: GCF_043203115.1. NCBI lineage: Bacteria > Bacillati > Actinomycetota > Actinomycetes > Kitasatosporales > Streptomycetaceae > Streptomyces > Streptomyces sp. NPDC048001. The sequence continues at coordinate 518,990 of NZ_JBIDBN010000001.1, read as the reverse complement.
ATGAGTTCTCCAGCGCAGCGTGGGGCCGCGCAGGCGGGTACGTGGCCGCCCCGGCGACCTGCCGGCGTCGGTGCCCGCGCCGACGCCTGCCGGTCGGGAGGGCTGCCGTTCTCCGGGGCGTCTCGGGCACGGCACCGCGGGTGTGGTCCAGATGCCGGAGTCTACGGGCCGGACGGCTCCCGGCGCAGGGGCATTGGTCCCGGAACATCCACCGGAGTGCCGATCCGCTCCCGGGGTGAGCGCTTCCGGCCTCGACCTGTCGTGAAGTACACGCGAGGTGACCGGTTCTGATCGCCCGTCGGCGGTGCCATGGGGCGGTGAGGCGCCCGGGGTCCGCGCTGTCCGCGGGCCCCGCCCCACCCGCCCCGGGGCCGGCGCCCGCGGCCGCCCCTCGCGGGAGCGCGGCCGCCGGGCCACGGGGGAGGGAGGCGGTCAGTCCGGCACCCGGCACAGGATCTCGCCGTGCGGGACCATGAACCAGGCGTCCTCGGCGGCGCCCCAGGCGCGCCAGCCCTCGGCGATCGCGGCGAGTTGCCCGCGGGTGGCGTGGCCGCCCTCCACGGCCAGCTCCGCATAGGCCGACTCGGTGGTGCGGTCGGCCCACAGGCCGCTCCACCAGGCGCGGTCCTGCGGGGTCGCGAAGCACCAGGCGGTCGCCGACGCGGTGACGTCGGTGAAGCCCGCGGCGTGCGCCCAGGAGAGCAGCCGCCGGCCCGCGTCGGGCTCGCCGCCGCACGAGCGGGCGACCCGGATGTAGAGCTCCTGCCAGTCGTCCAGCACGGGCGGCTCGGGGAACCAGGTGAACGCCCGGTAGTCGCTGTCCCGGGCGGCGACGACACCCCCCGGCCGGCACACCCGGCGCATCTCGCGCAGGGCCTGGACGGGGTCCCCCACGTGCTGGAGCACCTGGTGGGCGTGGACGACGTCGAAGGAGCCGTCCTCGAAGTCCAGTGCGTGGACGTCCGCCACCGCGAACTCCACGCACTCCAGGCCGCGTTCGGCGGTGAGGGCCCGGGCCTGGTCCAGGACGGAGGCGGCGGCGTCCACGGCCGTGACCCTGCCGCCCGGGGACACCAGCTCGGCGAGGTCCGCGGTGATGGTGCCGGGGCCGCAGCCGACGTCCAGGACCCGCATTCCCGGGCGGAGTTCCCCGATCAGGTAGGCGGCCGAGTTCTCGGCGGTGCGCCAGCTGTGCGAGCGCAGCACCGACTCGTGGTGCCCGTGGGTGTAGACGGCGGTCTCTTTCGGCATGGAAGTGGAGTCCCTTCGGTGGCGGAGGGTGCGGAGGAGCTGCGCTCCACCGTACGCGGCGCGACCGAATGGCGAGACCTCTATCTCGTATCACGGACATCCGGGGTGTGCGGGCATCATGAGGTGACGGGACGACGGGGAACGCGGGCAGGGAGGCGGGGCGGATGGCGGAGACCTGGGATCCGAACGGTCCGGGGGTGCTCCGCCTGCCCTCCGGGCGCCTCGTCCGCGGCAGGGCGCTGCGCCGCCCGCCGCCCGGGGGACCCGTGCCCGGGCTGTCCGTCCGGCTGCTCGGCAGGCGGCCCGACCCGGGCGCCGGGGAGGTCCGGTGGCTGCCCTGGCCGGACTTCGGGCTGCCCCGCGACCGCGTGCTCGCCCACCTGGTGCTCACCGAGGCCTGGCGGCGCTGCGCGGAGGAGCGCGTGGAGGTCGCCTGCGGCGGGGGCCGCGGCCGCACCGGGACGGCTCTCGCCTGCCTCGCCGTTCTCGACGGCGTCCCGCCGCGGGAGGCGGTGGCCTATGTGCGCGACCACTACGACCGGCGCGCGGTGGAGACCCCCTGGCAGCGGCGGTACGCCCGCCGCTTCGCCGCCGGCACGGAGGGCTGAGGGCACCCCGGGCACGACGGCCACGGCCGGGCGGCGGGCCGTGCCCGCCCCGCGGCCGGCACCCCCGTGGCCGGCCGCGGTAGCGGCTCGGCCATGGTGCGTGACGCCGCGTCCGCACGTCGATCCGTTTTCCGGCGGGTGCGGGTGCGGGTGCGGGTGCGGGTGCGGGCGCGGGCGCGGCCGCGGGTCCGGCCGCGGCTGCGGTGCGGGGGCCCTGCGCCGCCGTCCGGTCAGAGCAGCCGCTGCGGGCGGTAGACGGTGAGCGCGTCGACGAGCTTGTCGACCACCAGCCCGCCGCCCGGGGCCGGCCGAACCTCCCCGTCACAGGCCAGGAGCGTGCCCGGGGCCAGCCCGCCGATCCGCACCTGCCGCAGCTGACGGGCCGCGTGCACCGGCGAGCGCCGCACCTTCCCCGCCACCGCGGCCCCCAGCAGCCGGAGTCCCGGCAACCGGCCGCCGTGCACCACGCGCACGTCGAGCAGGCCGTCCGCCAGGTTCTGCCGGTGGCCGGGGGTCGGCCCGACGCCCCGGTAGACCCCGTTGCCCGCGAACAGCAGCCACATCGGCCGCCGGCGGCCCTGCACCTCGGCCTCCAGGGGATGCTCCCCGCGCAGGACCCGGCTCGCCGCCAGCACTCCCGCGGGCCAGGCGCCGATCCGGGGCGACCACCGCTCCCTGATCCGGACCAGCTCCGGGTAGACACCGAGGCTGAAGGTGTTGAGGAAGTACCCCGGCTCGCCCCCGTCCCCCGCGCCCGGGGCCGGACGGAAGCGCCCGAGGTCCACGCCGATCGCCTCGCCGGCCTCCACCGCCCGGCAGGCGTCGGCCACCTCCTCCACGCCCAGGTCGTAGGCGAAGTGGTTGAGCGTGCCGCCGGGGAAGACCGCGAGCGGCAGACGCCGCGTCACCGCCACGGTCGCCGCCAGGTTGACCGTGCCGTCGCCACCGACCACGCCCAGGGCCCGCGCCCGCTCCGCCGCCTTCGCGAACTGGTCGGGCAGCTCGTCCGGTGCGCACTCGACGACCTCCGCGAGCGGCAGCGCCTCCCGGACCGCAGCGGCGCAGTCGGCCGTGCCCGACTCCCGGTTGACCACGACCACCAGGCCCTCACCGCCCGCCAGCGCGGGGGCGTGCTCCCGGGGGCGCCCCGGCGGGGGGAGCTGCGAGCGGGTGGGCACCGCACCGCGCACCGCGAGCGCGGCGCCCACCCCGAGCGCGGCACCCGCGAGCACGTCCCCCGGGTAGTGCACGCCCGTGTACACCCGGGAGAAGGCCACCGAGGCGGCCACCGGTGCGACCACCGCCCCCCAGGCACGGGACTCCAGGGCCACCCCGGTGGCGAAGGCGGCCGCGGAGGCGGCGTGCCCGGAGGGGAAGGACGAGGTGAAGGGCTGGCGCTTCAGCTGCCGTATCACCGGCACCGCGTCGAGCAGCGGACGCGCCCGGCGCACCGAGCGCTTGCCGACGGTGTTGATCACTGCCGAGGCCACCGCCAGCGAGGCCACCCCGCGCACCGCGGCCCGCCGGGAGCGCGCGCCCCCTCCGAACGCCGCGATCGCCGCCGCCGTGCCGAACCACAGCAGCCCGTGGTTGGCGCTGCGGCTCAGCCGGGGCAGGACCGGCCCGGCCCCCGGCCACTCGTGGGCCGCCACGGCGTGGAAGACCCGCCGGTCCCAGGTGCCGAGCAGGTCGTGCAGCCGTCCGCGGGGCGCGCGGGCCGGGAAGGAAGAGGGGGTCCGAAGCTCTGTCATGCGGCTCGGATACCCCGGGACCGCCGGAGCCACGCCGCAGACCCCCTGCCCGGCCGACGGCCCGGCGCCGTCCGCCGGGCAGGGGGTGCCACGCCTGGTCGCCGCCCCCGCGCGGTCCCCGGCGAACCTTCGTATAAAGGGCTCGTGGGCCGGGCGCGCGAACCGCCGCGTGACCGGCGCGGGCGCACCGGACGCGGCGCCGCCGAGCAGGAGGTGACCGTATGCAGGACGCTGAGCCCGCCGGACGGGGCCCCGTGCGCTTCGGCCCTCCGGCGCCGGGCACCGGACTGCCCGTCCTCGACTCGGCCGCCGCGGTGCTCTGCGCCGCGGCCGGCGTGGCGCGGGCGGAGCCCCCCGGCGGCGGCGCCGCACTGCGGGCCGCCGCCTCCGGCTACTGGGCGCGGCGCGGACTGCACGGCGGACCCGAGGGCGTCGTCGCGGCCCCCGGGGCGCAGCCCCTGCTGCTCGCCCTCCTCGCCGCGCACGACGGCGACGTGCTGATGCCGAGGCCCTGCCCCGCCTGGTGGGCCCCGCAGGCCCGGCTGCTGGGCAGGCCCGCCTACCATGTGCCCACCCCCGCCGAGTGCGGTGGCGTCCCCGATCCGGTGGCCCTGCTGGAGAGAGTCCGCCGGGTGCGGGCCGAGGGCGGGCGCCCCCGTCTGCTGCTGCTGTCCGTCGCCGACGACCCGACGGCCACCGTCGCCCCTCCGGAGACCGTCCGCGAGGCGTGCGAGGCGGCCGTCGCCGAGGGCCTGCACGTGATCAGCGACGAGACCTGGCGGGACACGCTGCACCGGCCCGAGGACACGGTGCTGTTCAGCCCGGCCGAGATGTGCCCCGAGGACGTGACGGTCCTGGCCGACCTGGTCGGCGGCCTCGCCCCCGAGTCCTGGCCGGTGGCCGTGGCCCGCTTTCCGGCGACCCGCCGGGGTGCCGTGGAACGGGACCGCACGCTCGACCTGCTCACCGCGCTGGGGGCGGTCGTCGCCGGTCCGGTGGCCGCCGCGGCGGCCCATCTCCTCGGCGAGCCCGCCGCGGTGGCCGAGCGGGCCGCCCGGGCGGCCCGCCTGCACGCGAGCGTCGCCGCCGCCGTGCACGGCACCGTCCTGGCGGCCGGTGCCCTGGCCCGGCCCCCGCAGGCCGGACGCCACCTGTACGCCGACCTCGCACCGCTGCGCGGCCGGCTCGCCGAGCGCGGCGTGGGGGACTCGATGGACCTGGAGGACTACCTGGGCGGCCGCCTCGGTGCACCGGTTCCCGGCGGGCACCGCTTCGGCGACGAACTCGGCGCCCTGCGCGTCCGGCTGCCGACCGGTCCGCTCCTCGGCGCGAGGGCGGAGGAGCAGCGCGCGGCCCTCGCCGCACCCGACCCGCTCGTACTGCCCCAGGTGAGCGGCGGCCTCGGGCGGCTCGCCGCCGTCCTCGACGAGCTCCGGTGAGCGGCGCCCGGCGCGCCCGAGGGGGCCCGCCCGGGGCCCGTGCCGCCCGGCGGCGGCCGGGGCTCCGGGCCTGATCCGCCCGCCCCGTACGCCGGGCGGCGGCGAGCGGCCCCGCGCGCCCGCAGGACCGCGGCAACTCCATGGACCGCGCCGCGTACCTCCCCCAGCCGCCCCGCGCCCGCGGGACCGGGGCCGGCGCGTGGTGGAGGAGCGGCCCCGCACCCCCGCGGGGCCGGGGCCGGCGCATGCACGAGCACCCGGGCGCGGTACCGCACTCCCGCGGGGCCGGGGCTGCCGGACGCCGTGGCGCCCGGTGACCGGGCCCCGGGCACCGCGCGCCCGCGGCGACGCGAGCGCTCAGCCCGCGTGGCGTGCCCGCCGGGCCCGGCGCCACAGTGCCGGGGCCGCGCCGAGCGCGACGGTCAGGGCCACGGCCGCCACCACCCCCTGCCAGGGCTCCGGGAACAGCGATCCGCCCAGGATGCCGATGAGGCCGTAGGTGGCCGCCCACGCCAGGCAGGCGGGCGCGTCCCCGCGGGCGAACCGCCGCAGGCTCATGTGCGACAGCAGACAGGCCAGCATCACCGGGATCCGCCCGGCCGGCACCAGGCGGGACAGCACCAGCACGGTCCCGCCGTGCGTCGCCAGCCGGTTCCGCGCCTGCTCCAGCCGGTCGGGTGCGGCACGGTCCCGCAGGGCGACCAGCCAGCGCGAGCCGTTGCGCGAGCGGACGCCCCGCGCCCCGAGCCAGTACAGGACCACGTCCCCGGTGAACGCGGCGAGCGAGGCGATCAGGAACACCGCGCCGAGAGCCAGCGGGGACGTCTGGTGGAACGCGACCACCGCCGCGGAACTGACCACCGCGCCGGTCGGCACCACGGGCACCAGCGCACCCAGGGCCACCAGCAGGAACAGCGACGGATAGCCGACCGCCTGCTGGGTGGATTCCGGGGGCAGCACCCCCACGGTGTCCGAGAGCTGCCGCACGGCCCCGGCCAGAGCGGCGCTCACCGGCCCGCCTCCGGGCGGACGCGCTCGCCGTGCGCGAGGCGGTGGACGGCGACCCCGGGGGCCAGCCGGGCCGCCTTGCGGGCGAACTCGTCCCCGGGAGCGTAGAACTCGTGCGGCCGGACGGCGTCCATCCCGATGGGCCAGTAGGTGCCGTAGTGGACGGGGACCGCGGCCCGGGGCGCGAGGGCGGCCAGGGCCTCGGCCGCGCGGCCCGCGTCGAGGTGGCCGTGGCCGAGATAGGGCCCCCAGCCCCCGACGGGCAGCAGCGCCACGTCCACGTGCCCCACCTCCTCGGCCATGGCGTCGAACAGCCCCGTGTCACCGGCGAAGTAGGTGGCCGCCTCGCCGCTGACCACGTAGCCGAGCGCGGGCGCGTGATGGGGCCCGACCGGCAGGCGCCGGCCGTCGTGCGCCGCCCGCACGGCACGCACCGCCACAGCGCCCACCCGGACCTCCTCGCCCGCCGACACCTCGGTCACCTCGAACCCCGCCGCGGCGGCCGTGCGGCGCAGCCCCCGCACCGCGCGCAGCGCCCCCCGGGGCACGATCAGCCGGGTGCCGGGCGCCAGCCGCGCCAGCGAGGGCAGATGCAGGTGGTCGGAGTGCAGATGGGAGACGAGCACGGCGTCCGCGGCCGTCGCCTCGGCGGGCGGGAGTGCGCCCCGCCGTCTGCGGAGATGGGCGAACCTCCGCACCAGCAGCGGGTCCGTCAGGATCCGCATGCCCGAGTCCTCGATGGTGCAGGTGGCATGACCCCACCAGGTGACCTCCACCGGCACGTGCCGCCCTCCTCGCCGCCGCTCCCGCCCGGTCGCCTGCCCGGGGCGCGTACGCCTCCGAGGTTAGGTCGTGTCCGGCACATCCTGCCTGGCTCGCGACGCCCGGCACGCGCACCCGCTGCGTTCCGGGGCCGTCCACGGACGTCCGGTACGAGGATGCCCCTCCGCCGTGCGGTCGCACGCACCGGACGCCGCGCACCCCGCCCTGCGGGCGGACAGCGCCATGTGCCGGACACGACCTGACACGACCTGGTTCGTCCCCGGCCCGGCACCCCGCCGCGCCGGGGGCGGGCCGCAGGGGCACCCGCGTCCCCTCCGCCCCGGCCCGGGACCCGCCCCTCCGCGGCTCCCCGCCGAGCGCGGGCGCCCGCCCCGCGCGCCGTGCGCCCCGGGGCGCACGGCGGCGTGTGCGGCGTGCCTGCGGCGGGGTGTGCTCCGGCCGCCCACCCCCCTCCACGCGGGCTGTGACAGGCTGGAGACCCGCGGTGGAGGGTGAGGTGAGCGCGAGTGGCCGCAGGCCGATGGAGCACGGTGGGCGGCGCCGTCTTCAGGGTGGTGGCCGTGTGGGCCGTCTCCACCGCGACGATGCTGGTACTCGCCGGGGCCCTGCCGGACTTCCGGCTCCAGTCCGGCGACGGCGACTCGATCACCCGCACCGCCCTCACCGCCGCCTGGGGCGCAGGGGCCTTCGGCCTGCTCGGCGCCCTGGTGTGGCCGGTCATCGTCCGGGCCCTGCTGCTGGTGCCGGCCCTGCTGCTGGGGCTGCTGGTGTTCTTCCTCAACGGCTCGCTGCTGCTGCTCGCCCTCTGGCTCATACCCGGCGGCCGCGGGGCGGCGGCACCCGAGACCGCCGTGGTGGTGGCCGCCGTGATGTCGGCCGTCGCCTCCGCGACCTCCACCGCGCTCGCCGTCCGGGACGACGACGCCTACCGGCGCAGGCTCTCCCGGCTGGCCCAGCGCAGGCGCCGCAGACGCGGCGGCCGCGACCTCGCCTCCGCCCCGCCCGGCACCGTGTTCCTGCAACTCGACGGGGTGGGCCACGAGGTCCTGCGGCGCGCCGCCGACAGCGGGGTCATGCCGACGGTGGCCGGGTGGATCGGCGCCACCCACCGGCTGACGCCGTGGCGCACCGACTGGTCCAGCCAGACCGGCGCCAGCCAGCTCGGCATCCTCCACGGCTCCAACCACGACGTCCCGGCCTTCCGCTGGTACGAGAAGGACACCGGCCGGCTCATCGTCAGCAACCGGCCCTCCGGCGCCGCGGAACTCCAGCGGCGGGCGGTGGCCCGCACCGCCGACGGCGGGCTGCTCACCCTCGACGGGGCGAGCCGGGGCAACCTGTTCAGCGGCGGCGCCGACGAACTCGCGCTGGTGCTGTCGGTGGCGGCCCGGCGGGGCCGCGCCAACCGCTCCCGGGCCGGCTACTTCGCGTACTTCTCCGACCCCGCGAACGCGGTGCGCACCGCCGGGTCCTTCGTGGCGGAGGTGCTCCGGGAACTCGGGCAGTCCCTACGGGCCCGGCTGCGCGGGGACCGTCCGCGGGTCGGCCGGGGCGGCCTCTACCCCTTCATCCGCGCCTTCGCCACGGTCGTCGAGCGCGACGTGGTGGTCGCCGCGGTGGTCGGGGACATGCTTGCCGGGCGGACCGTGGTCTACGCCGACCTCGTCGCCTACGACGAGGTGGCCCACCACTCGGGCCCCCACAGCGGGGACGCGCAGGACGTGCTGGAGCGGCTCGACCGGTCCCTCGCGCTGATCGCCAAGGTGGCCGACCACGCGCCCCGCGAGTACCGCATCGTGGTGCTCTCCGACCACGGCCAGAGCCCCGGGACGACCTTCGAGGCGGCCTACGGGCTGACCCTGAGAGACCTGGTCCGGGCCGGTTGCGGGCTGCCGCTGCCGCGCCGTGCCCGGCGCTCCCGCAGCGGGGCCGAGGCCCGCGACGCCGCCCGCGACGCCCTGCGCACCGCGCTCCACCGGCAGCTCGACGAACCGGGCGAGGAGGCGGGCCCGACGGAGGGACCCGACCCCGTCGTCCTCGCCTCGGGGAACCTGGCCCTGGTCTCGTTCCCCGACGTGCCGCACCGGATGAGCCGCGAGGAGATCGACCGCCGCCACCCCGCGCTGCTGCCCACGCTGGCCTCCCACCCCGGGATCGGCTTCCTGCTGGTGCGCAGTGAGGAGCACGGTTCGCTGGTGCTCGGGAAGGACGGCGCCGAGATCCCCGTCGCACAGCTGAGGGACGGCGCGCCCGGGCCGCTGGAGGTCTTCGGCCCCGGCGCGGCCGCCGCCGTGCGCCGCACGGACGGCTTCCCGCACGCCGCCGACATCATGGTCAACTCCGTGTACGAGCCGCGGACCGGGGTCGTCCACGCCTTCGAGGAGCAGATCGGCTCGCACGGCGGGCTGGGCGGCGAGCAGTCCCGGCCCTTCCTGCTCTCCCCGTTCGAGCTGTCCCCGCCCGTCCCGGTCGGCGGGGAGCTGGCCGGGGCCGAGCAGGTGCACCGGGTGCTGCGCCGCTGGCTGAGGGAGGCGCAGGGTCCCGAGGTGCCGATCGCGCAGCCCCTGCGGGCCGCCGTGCCCGCCGACCGCCGCCCGCCCGTCCGGCCCGGCGGCGTCCCCCGGCCGGACGAGCGCCCCCAGCCGGACGAGCGCCCCGCCTGACGGGGCACCGGCGGCACCGGCCGGGTGGCGGCCCGGGGCCGGGGGCGCCGGGTGGGGTGGCCCGCCCGGGCCGCCGCGGCCGTTCCGTTCGCGGCGGTCGTCACGGCCCGACCCGTAGTACGTCCCCGCCTGCCGTCCGCCGGGCCCGGGCGGGGGCCGTGCCGCGGTCGGTCAGCCGCGCGCCTCGCCGAGGAGGGCGGCGAGAGCCCGCTCGATGTCCATGGCGGCGCTCTCGTGGGCCGCGGGGACGGCGGCGTAGGTGTGCAGCAGGAAGCGGCGGAGGCTCGCGGTGTCGAACTGGAGCAGGGCCACCCCCTCGGGCGAGCGCAGCTCCACCATGGTCTGCGAGCGGGTGCAGGGCCAGATGTGCACATCGCCGTCGCCGGTCGGTGCGCGCAGCCCGCCGTCCAGCAGGCTCCGGGCGAAGGTCCAGGTCACGGCGGACTCGCTGAGGCAGACCTCGGCAGGGAAGACCATCCGGACGGCGAGCGGGTCGCTCCGGCGGTAGCGCAGGACCACCGGCACGCCCGAGGGGTGGGGTGCGTCGCTGATCAGGCGGGCGAGAACAGACTGCTCGACGGATTGCTCGATGGAGGATGACATCGCTCGCTCCTCTTGCTGCTGCGCGGATCTGCTCCTTCTGCACGGGACGACGACGTCACGGCAGGGCTCACCGGACGCGAGCTACACCAGTGGCGCGTGTGACCTGTATCACCACCTTCGAACTCCGGAGGCGGAATGGCCAGACCCTTGCGCCACCGGATTCCGGGATGCTTCCGGCCGGTGACCGCCTCTGTCCGCCCCTGAGCGTTCGCGTCCGTCCTGGGTCCGTCCCGGGGCGAGGTGTGTACGAACCCGGGCCGGGCGGCGGCTGCCCGGCGTGCGTGGCCGGATCGGAGTGCGGGGGCGCGTGGCCCGGGTCGGCACGGGGGCGTCGTGGGGCGGCCGGCGGGCCCAGGAAAGCGCCCCGGCCGAACGGGGGATTTCGGCCGGGGCGATAGGTGAACGATAAATCATCCGGTGTGTGCCGTGGACTCCCCGGGGGCCGATGTGATGCGTGCAACGCGGGGCGGCGCCCTTCCCGCAGGGCGGCGGGTGCGTGCCCGCCGCCGGGCCGCCCTCGCGGCCCCGCCGCGCGCCGGGCGGGATGTGCCGGACCCGGCCCGGCTCGCGCCGCATCGGGCAGGGTGCGCGAGGCGGGGCGAGCGTTGCCCGACGGCTAGAGCCCGGCCCCGCCCCGGGCGAGCACCGTGCCGAGCACCGAGGGCAGCGGGTACCAGTCGGAGGACACCACGCCGGCGTGGTGGTCCGCCAGCAGGGCGACCCGGTCGAGCGCCTGACGCTCGTCCGGCCGCGTCGCGTCGATGGCCGGGGCGACCCCGTGGGCGCTGGTCATGACGACGAGGTAGCCGTTGCGGTCGTACCAGCTCGTGTCGATCGTCCCGCCCGCGTAGGCGGCGGCGTCCCCGTCGAAGACCACGAACCACGGCCGGATCGAGGGGTCCGTGTAGCGGGTGCGGGGGTCGCCCGCGGCCGCGTGGTGGACGGCGGGGAAGGCGCCCGCCTCGGCGAGTCTGCCCGCGGCCCTGAGTCCGCGCAGGTGCTGGGCGTACTCCCGGTCGGTCCACAGGGAGTCCAGCGGGTTGCCCTCCTCCAGGGTCCCCGGGATCAGCTCCACCAGGAACCGGCCGGCCAGGGCGGAGCGGGTGGGCCATCCGGAGGTCCGGACCGCGGTGTCGAGGTCGGGGTGCCCGGCGGCCAGGTCCGCGGGGCGGAAGAGCGCGTCCCCGAGGCGGGCCCCGAGCAGGGCGTCGAGTGCGGCGGGCCCGCGGCCCGCGTTGGCCTGGAAGCCGTCCTTGAGCTCCATCTTGATCAGGATCGGCCGGTGCCCGGGGTTGGCGTCGTGCCAGGCCCGCAGGTCCGCGAGGCAGCCGCCCAGGTCGCGGTTGCGCGCCCCCGTGCGCAGCTCGCCCTCGTGGGCCGCGCCCGCGCAGTTGTTGGCGTTCCCGAAGGGGTTGCTGTGCGAGACCCGCCACGACCGGCCGAAGACATTGGTCCACACGTCGATCTCCAGCATCCCCGCCCCGGAGTCGAGGGCGTCCGCGAAGTAGGGGAACTTCGCCTGCTCGTAGGCGTTGTGCACACCCACCGAGGTGGTCGCCGCGTATGGCAGCCGTCCCGGGTCGGCGCCGGCGGCGCCGGCGGGGGCGTGCGCCGCGGCGAGCAGGCCGACGGTGGCGGCGGCGGTCGCGAGCGTGTGCAGGAGCTTCCCCATCTGCCCGTCCCTCTGTGTCACCGGCCGTGAGGCCGTAGCTTGACATGTTCAGGTCGAGTGCAGACTAGGGGAGCCGGACGGGTCGCGGGAGTCCGCCTCCGGCCACCCGCGCGCGCCGGACGGGCGCCCGCCCCGGGGACGGGGCAGCATGGCCGCATGCTGCTCGCCCGCGTCGCCGCCGCCTCCCGCGAGGTGGCCGGCACCTCCGCCCGCTCCGGCAAGACCGCACTCCTGGCCGACCTGTTCGGACAGGCGCGCCCCGAGGACGTGGCGCTCGTGATCGCCTACCTCTCGGGGCGCCCGCCGCAGGGCCGTATCGGCATCGGGTGGCGCCTGCTGGGCGAGGAGGTCCCGGCCGCGACGGAACCCACCCTCACCCTCACGGAGACGGACGCGGCCCTCACCGCGATCGCCGGGACGACCGGACCCGGCTCCCGCACCGCGCGCCGGGACGCGGTGCACGCACTGCTGGGCGCGGCGACGGCCGAGGAGCAGCGCTTCCTGGTCCGGCTCCTCACCGGGGAGGTGCGCCAGGGCGCCCTGCACGCCGTGGCCCTGGAGGCCGTCGCCCGTGCCGCCGGAGTCCCCGCCGCCGACCTGCGCAGGGCGGTGATGCTCGACGGCTCGCTGCCGCGGGTCGCCCGTGCCGTCCTCGCCGACGGGGCCCCGGCGCTGACCCTGTTCCGGCTGCAGGTGGGCCGTCCCGTCCAGCCGATGCTCGCCCACTCGGCCGGGACCGTCGCCGAGGCGCTGGCGGCACTCGGCACCGCCTGCGCGGTGGAGGAGAAACTCGACGGGATCCGGGTGCAGGTCCACCGCCGGGGCGGCGAGGTCCGCGTCTACACCCGCTCCCTGGAGGACATCACCGACCGGCTCCCCGACGTCGCCGAGGCGGCCGGCCGGCTGGCGGGCGACGGCTTCGTCCTGGACGGGGAGGTCATCGCCCTCACCCCCGGGGGCCGCCCCGCCCCCTTCCAGGACATCGCCTCCCGGGTCGGCTCACGCTCCGACGTCGCGGCCGCCCGGGCGGCCCTGCCGCTGTCGCCGGTCTACTTCGACCTCCTCGCCGCCGAGGGGGCCGGGCTGCTGGACCTGCCCGCCCGCGAGCGGCATGCGCGCCTGGCCGCCCTGGTCCCCGAGGACCTGCGCGTACGCCGCCTCACGGTCGTGGACCCGGCCTCCGCCGAGGAGGCGGACGCCGCGCGGCGCTTCTTCGACCGGGCCCTGCGCGACGGCCGCGAGGGCGTGGTGGTCAAGTCCCTGGACGCGCCCTACTCCGCGGGCCGCCGCGGCCGCTCCTGGCTCAAGGTCAAACCGGTCCGCACCCTCGACCTGGTGGTGGTCGCCGTGGAGCGCGGCCACGGGCGGCGCACCGGGCTGCTCTCCAACCTCCACCTCGCCGCCCGGGGCACCGACGGACGCATGGTGATGCTCGGCAAGACGTTCAAGGGGCTCACCGACGCGATGCTCGCCTGGCAGACCGAGCACCTGGGCCGCCTCGCCGTGCGGGACGACGGCCGGACCGTCACCGTCCGCCCCGAACTGGTCGTCGAGATCGCCTACGACGGCCTCCAGCGGTCGCCCCGCTACCCGGCGGGCGTGGCCCTGCGCTTCGCCCGCGTCGTACGCCACCGGCCCGACAAGAGCGCCGCGGAGGCCGACACCATCGAGCACGTGCTCGCCACGGGCGGCGCGCCGGACGCCCCCGCGGCTCCCGGGCGCTGAGGGCGCGGCCCGGGCGCCTCACCGCCCCGCGAGCACCCGGTCGGCGAAGGCCGACAGATTCGACCCGGTCCGCGCGATCCGCTCCTCCAGGGTCAGCGACTCCTCGTGCCGGCCGTGGCGCAGCCGCGGCTGCTTCCTGCCCCGCACATAGAGCGAGCAGTCGAGGTCCGCGCAGAGATAGGTCCCCACGCTGTTCCCCTCGCGGCCCGCGCTCCCGGCGAGCGGCGCCGCGAACAGGGCCACGCCCGAGGCCGCGTGCGAGGTCAGGCACACCTGGCACATGCTGGACCTGACCGCACTGGTGCGCGAGCTGCCCGGCACCCGCAGCGCGATGCCGCACGGGCCGTCCTCCCGCGGGACGACCAGATAGGCCCGGAGCGGCGCCCCCGGATCGGTCCACCCGAGGAAGTCCAGGTCCTCCCAGGGGCGTTCGGCGAAGTCGGGCGGCAGCCGCATGCGTGCCGCCTCGCCCTTGGTGCAGTTGACGAAGGACGAGCGGATCTGTGTGTCGGTCAGGGGTTCCACCCGGTGAACGTACACGCGCGTCCTGGTGCACGCAGCCCGGTTTCCGGGCATCGGCCCTATGGTGGCCCCGACCGGCACACCGCCCCACGTCCCCGCACCGAAGGAGCACGGCCATGCCCACCGAGCCGCTGTCGCAGAAGGAGATCGAGGACCGCCTGAGGGAACTGCCGGGCTGGTCCGAGGAGAACGGGCGCCTCACCCGCGGCTACCGCCTCGGCTCGCATATCGCCGCCGCCGCCCTGGTGGTGCACGTGGCCCGGATCCAGGAGGAGCTGAACCACCACTCCGACCTCACGCTCGGCTACGACACCGTCCGGCTCAGCGTCCACTCGCACGACGTGGACGCCCTCACCGACCGGGACTTCACCCTCGCCCGCCGGGTCGAGGACGCCGCGGCCGCCCACGGGGCCGCCTGACCGCCCGCCCGGACGGTCCTGCCGTCCCCGCCCCGCACCGGCGGCCGCCGGTGCGGGGCGGGGACCCGTGGCTCAGGCCATGTTGAAGACGGCCGGGTCCGGGCCCAGCCGGCGGCCCTCGTCCAGTGCCGCCAGGGCGGCCAGGTCGTCGGCGTCCAGCTCGAAGCCGAACACGTCGATGTTCTCGGCGATCCGCGAGGGGGTCACCGACTTGGGGATCACCACGTTGCCGAGCTGGAGGTGCCAGCGCAGCACCACCTGGGCGGGGCTGCGCCCGTGCTTCTGCGCGACGGCCACCACCGTCGGCACCTCCAGCAGCCCCCGGCCCTGGCCGAGCGGCGACCACGCCTCGGTCGCGATGCCGTACCGGGCGTGCGCCTCCCGGGCGGCGGCCTGCTGGAGCTGCGGATGGAGCTCGATCTGGTTCACCGCGGGGACCACGGAGGTCTCGCCGATCAGCCGTTCGAGGTGCTCGGGCAGGAAGTTCGACACGCCGACGGCCTTGGCGCGCCCCTCGGCGGCGATCTCCTCCAGGGCCTTGTACGTCTCCACGTAGAGGTCCTTGGCCGGCATCGGCCAGTGGATCAGGTAGAGGTCCACGTAGTCCAGGCCCAGTCGCCCGAGGGAGGCGTCGAAGGCGCGCAGCGTCGCGTCCCGGCCCTGCTCGCTGTTCCACAGCTTGGTGGTGACGAAGAGTTCCTCGCGGGGCAGGCCGGAGGCGGCGAGGGCCTCGCCGGTGCCCTTCTCGTTCTCGTAGACGGCGGCGGTGTCGATGCTGCGGTAGCCGGCCTCCAGGGCCGTGCCGACCGTCGTGCGCGCCTCGTCGTCCGGCACCTGCCAGACACCGAAGCCGAGCTGCGGCATGGTGACACCGTTGTTGAGGGTGATGGAGGGGACCTTGGTCACGGCCGGTCTCGATCCTTACGTCGTCGTGGGGTGTACTCCGAGCACCAACGATCACACACCCGGACGCATTCCCGCATGCGCGCAGGGCGAGCCGGCCGCTCCGCCCGCGGCGCACGGGACGGGCGCGGGAGCCTGCCGGGTCAGCGGTAGAGCGCGGACACCTCCGCCGCGTAGGCCTTCTCGATCGCCCGGCGCTTCAGCTTCAGCGAGGGGGTCAGCAGGCCGTGCTCCTCGCTGAACGGGTGCGCCAGGATGCGGAAGGTGCGGATCGACTCGGCCTGCGAGACCAGGGTGTTCGCCGTGACGACCGCACGGCGGATCTCCGCCTCCAGGCCCGGGTCCCGCACCAGCTCGGCCGGGGCCAGGGGCCCCCGGCCCTGCAGGGAGAGCCAGTGCTCCACCGCCTCCGGGTCGAGCGTCACCAGGGCGGCCACGTAGGGGCGGTCGTTGCCGACGACGAGGCACTGCGCCACCAGCGGGTGCGCCCGCACCCGCTCCTCCAGGCCCGTCGGGGACACGGTCTTGCCCCCGGAGGTCACCAGCACCTCCTTCTTGCGCCCGGTGATGGTGAGGTAGCCGTCCGCGTCGAGGGAGCCGAGGTCGCCGGTCGCCAGCCAGCCGCCGTGCAGCACGGTGCGCGTGGCCTCGGGGTCGTTCAGGTACCCGGAGAAGACATGGGCGCCGCGCAGCCACACCTCGCCGTCCTCCGCGATGTGCACGCTCGTCCCCGGCACGGGCATGCCCACGGTCCCGTAGCGCGGCCGCTCCGGGGGGTTGGCCGTGGCGGCCGCCGAGGTCTCCGTCAGGCCGTACCCCTCGTACACGGTCACTCCCGCACCCGCGAAGAACAGGCCCAGCCTGCGGTTCATCGCGGAGCCGCCCGACATCGCGTGGCGGACCCGCCCGCCCAGCGCCTCCCTCACACGGGAGTAGACCAGCTTCTCGTACAGCTGGTGCTGGACCCGCAGTCCCGCCGACGGGCCGGGCCCCTGCCCGAAGGCCCGGTGCTCCAGCGCCTCGGCGTGGCGCACCGCCACCTCCACCGCCTTGTCGAAGGCGGCCGCCCTGCCCTCCGTCTCCGCCCTGCGGCGGGCCGCGTGGAAGACCCTCTCGAAGACGTACGGCACCGCCAGCACGAAGGTCGGGCGGAAGGAGGCCAGGTCCGGCAGGAGTTCGGCGGCCGTCAGCGCCGGCTGGTGCCCCAGGGTGACCCGGGCCCGCACCGCCGCGACCTGGACCATGCGCCCGAAGACGTGGGACAGCGGCAGGAACAGCAGCGTGGACGCCTCGTCCCCGGGCCGGGAGCGGAAGACCGGCTCCCAGCGCGAGGCCATCGTGTCCGCCTCGAACATGAGGTTGGCATGGGTCAGGACGCAGCCCTTGGGCCGCCCCGTGGTGCCCGAGGTGTAGATCACCGTGGCCACCGAGTCCGGGGTGACCGCCCGGCGGTGCCGGTGCACGGTCTCGGACTCGATCCGCTCCCCGGCCGCCGCCAGCTCCGCCACGGCTCCGGCGTCGAGCTGCCACAGCCGCTTCAGCTGGGGCAGCCGGTCCATGATCGAGCCGACCGTCATGGCGTGGTCCTCGTGCTCCACCACGCAGGCCGAGGCCCCCGAGTCCCGGAGGATCCAGGAGACCTGCTCGGCCGAGGAGGTCGGGTAGACGGGGACGGGCTGGGCGCCCACCGTCCACAGTGCGAAGTCGAAGAGGGTCCACTCGTAGCGGGTACGGGACATCAGGGCCACCCGGTCGCCGAAGCGCACCCCCTGCGCCAGCAGCCCCTTGGCGAGCGCCAGCACCTCGTCCCGGAACCGCGCCGAGGTCACGTCCCGCCAGGCGCCCGCGGTGTCCTTGCGCCGGAGCGCGATCCGGCCGGGTTCCTGCTCCGCATGGTCGAAGACGGCATCCGCCAGACCGCCGACCTGCGGTGCCGCGGCCATCGGGGGGACGGTGAACTCGCGCAATGGCCTGCTCCTTGTGGCGCTCCGCACAGCGCCGCGACGCTACCCCACCCTCCGCCCGTGCGGGAGGGGCCGTGCACACACCGGGACCCGCGGCAGCCGCACGGGTGGCCGGGGACGCCGGAGCAGGGGAGACGGCTGGTGACGAGCATTCTTACCCCGGGGTAAGGACCGCCGGGCCGGTGCGGCGCGATCTCCACCGAATCCCTGCGGCTTCCGTGCGGCGCGGTCACCTCCCGGCCGGTGCGGCCGGTGCCCCTCCGGCCGGTGCCTGGAGCCGGTCGCCGGCCGCCAGCAGCGCCCGGGCCAGGGCGCCCGCCGCCTCCTGCGCGGTCGCGGGCCGCCGCCCGTAGAGCAGCACGAAATCCACTCCGCCCAGATCCGGCAGGCCCACCCGCTCGGGGACGGGCACCAGCCCCGGCGGGACGAGCCCCCGGGTGTGGGCCATCACGCCGAGCCCCGCGCGGGCCGCGGCGACCAGGCCGCTGAGGCTGCCGCTGGTGCAGGCCACGCGCCAGGCGCGGCCCTCGCGCTCCAGCGCGTCCAGTGCGCGGGCGCGGGTCACGGCCGGCTGCGGGAACAGGATCAGCGGCAGCGGCCGGTCGGGGTCCGGACGGAAGCCCTCGGCGGCGATCCACACCATCCGGTCCCGCCACACCAGCTCCCCGCGGGCGGCCCCCGCGTCCTGCCCGGCACCGCGCTTGGCGAGCACCAGATCGAGCCGCCCCGCCTCCAGCCTGCGATGGAGGGTGCCGGACAGCTCCACGGTGAGCTCCAGGTCGACGTCCGGATGCTCCTGCCGGAAGGACTCCAGGATCTCCGGGAGGCGCGTCAGCACGAAGTCCTCGGAGGCCCCGAAGCGCAGCCGGCCGCGCAGCCGGGTGCCGCCGAAGAAGGCCGCCGCCCGCTCGTGGGCCGTCAGGATCGTGCGCGCGAAGCCGAGCATCGCCTCGCCGCCCTCGGTCAGCTCCACGGTGTGGGTGTCCCGGGTGAACAGGGCCCGGCCGGTGGCCTCCTCCAGCCTCCGCACGTGCTGGCTGACCGTGGACTGGCGCAGCCCGAGCCGTCGGGCCGCCTGCGTGAAGCTCAGCGTCTGCGCCACGGCCAGGAACGTCCGCAACTGGTTCGGGTCGTACAGGGGCGACGGGGCGGGCATGGCACGAGCCTAAGCCCGGGCCCGCCGGTGAACCGGCGGGAGCGCGGCGGAACGGTCCCGGCGCCGGGCCTCCGCCTGCGGCGCGCGAGGGTGCGGTGGTGACGGGCCGAGGAGACCGTCCGCGCGCTCCTGGTGCAGGCGCGGTCCGGACCGCATCCCGACCGGGCCGCCCGCATCCCGACCGGGCCGCATCCCGGCCGGGCCGCATCCCGGCCGGGCCGCATCCCGGCCGGGCCGCCCGCTTCCCGGTCGGCCTCTCCCCGCCCGCGGCGACGCCCCCTGCGGCCGGACCGCGCCCCGGCTCCCCGCCCGCCCCGCCCGCCCCGGTTCCCCGCCCGCGGCGGCATGCCGGGCCGTCGTGCCGCCGCGGCACCCCGCCAGCAGCATCGTCATCACGAAACATGATGGCAGTCAGTGCAGTGTGCGGGTTTCCCGATCGCCCTCGGGAGCGGATCATGGGGCGGGTACGTTCCCCCGACCGCCGCCGAACGGACCCATGAACCGCCCCCGACTCCCGCGTGTGCCGCTGCAGGCCCCCAACCGCCTGCCGGTCGACCCCTACGTCCTGGCCCTGCTGGCCACCGTGGGGCTCGCCGCCCTGCTGCCCGCCTCCGGCACCGCGGCCGAGGCCGCGGGCGGGGCGGCCACCGCCGCCGTGGCCCTGCTGTTCTTCCTGTACGGGGCCCGGCTGTCGACGAGGGAGGCCCTGGACGGGCTCCGCCACTGGCGGCTCCATCTGACGGTGCTCGCCGCCACCTTCGCCGTCTTCCCGCTCCTCGGGCTCGCCGCCCGCGCCGCCGCCGGGCCGCTGCTCACCCCGGCGCTCGCCGACGGGCTGCTCTTCCTGTGCCTCGTCCCGTCGACGATCCAGTCCTCGATCACCTTCACCTCGATGGCACGCGGCAACGTGCCCGCGGCCGTCTGCGCCGGCTCCTTCTCCAGCCTCGCCGGCCTCGTCCTCACCCCGGTGCTGGCCGCCCTGCTCCTCGGCGGCACCGCCGGCGGCGTGTCGCCGGACGGGCTGCTGCGGATCGCCCTCCAGCTGCTCGTCCCCTTCCTGGCCGGGCAACTCCTGCGGGGCGCGCTCCACGGGCTCCTCGACCGGCACCGCAGGCTCCTCGGCCGCGTCGACCGGGGTGCCATCCTGCTGGTCGTCTACACGGCCTTCAGCGAGGGGATGACCGCGGGGATCTGGGGCCGGGTCACCCCGGGGCGCCTGGCCGCGCTGCTGGGCGCCGAGGCCCTGCTGCTCGCCGCGATGCTCGCCCTCACCTGGTACGGGGCACGGCGGCTGGGCTTCGGACGCGCCGACCGCGTCGCCATCCAGTTCGCCGGTTCCAAGAAGAGCCTCGCCGCCGGACTGCCCATGGCCGCCGTGCTGTTCGGCGCCCAGGCGGCCCTCGCCGTGCTGCCGCTGATGCTGTTCCACCAGATGCAGCTGATGGTGTGCGCCGTGATCGCCAAGCGGCGCGGGCGCGACCCCCGCGGCGAGGATCCCGCACCGGGCGCCGCGGTCGGGCTCCCCGGGACCGTCCCGGCCTGATCGCCCGCCGGCGCCCGAGCCGCACCGCCGCCGTGCACGTGATCAACGCCTCGCCCCCGGACGGCCGCCCGCGGTGCCGCCCGCGCCCGCGGGCTGCGAGGATCGCCGGGTGACGACGACCTTCGCGCTACGCGCCTTCGGAGCCCGCCCCTGCACCCTGGTCGTCTGCCGAGGCTGCTGCTGCGGCGACGCACGCAAGAACCCGGGCACCGACCACGCGGGCCAACTCGCCCGCCTCCACCAGGCGTCCGAGGCCTCCGCGGGCCGCTTCGCCGTCCGCACCAGCGACTGCCTCGGCCCCTGCGGCCAGGCCAACGTCATCGTGGTGCAGCCCTCCGCCGAGGGGCGCCGCCGGGGTGCCCGTGCCGCCTGGATCGGCTGGGCGCTCGACGAGGACGCCGTGGAGGACGTCATCCGGTGGGCCGGGAGCGGGGGACCGGGCATCGCCGAACCCCCGGCCGCCCTCACCCTCCAGATGATCCCGCCGCCCTCCCAGGCCCGCCGCCGGGCCCGACGCTGACCTGGCTGACCTCGTGGGGCAGGGACCTCAGGCGTCCGCGAGCACGGCGTCGTAAGGGGTGCTCGTGCGCCGGGCGGACATGAAGGAGAGGAAGTCGCCGACGAAGGCGCTGCGGCCGTAGACCCCGTCGGTGCCGGTGAGGTCGCGGTGGAAGGCGGTCCGGAACAGGGCCCGGTACTCGTCCGCGTCGATGGTCCCGCTGCCGTCCTTGTCGGTGGCGTCGAAGAGCACCTCCGCCACACGGATGAGGGCGGGCCCCGCGAGGGAGGGGACGGCGGCGGCGTACTCCTCGGCGCTGACGCGCCCGTCCCCGTCGGCGTCGAGGGCGGCCTGCAGCTCGCGCCACCAGGCGGCGAAGGCGTCGTAGAGCCGGGTCTCCTCGGGTTCGTCCAGGTCGAGGCGGGTGCAGAGCTCGCGGGCCATGGCGGCCAGGTCGGGCCAGTCGAGGTAGCCGTCGCCCGTCTGGTCCAGCACCTGCCGGAAGAACTCCTCCGCCGGACGCCGCTCCTCCCGCCGGCCCGCGGCGGAGGCCGGACGCGCGGTGGGCGCCGGATCCGGACCGGAGCCCCCGCCGAGCGGGGCGAGCAGGCGGAGCAGGGCCGAGGCCCGCTTCATGCGGCTGTGCAGGGCCGCGGCGGTCCGGGACTGCGGGTCCTCGTCGCCGGGCGAGAGGGTCAGGAGGTGGATGGCGCTCTCTGCGTCGAGCCAGCCCTCGGGCAGGAAGCGCGCCAGCCCGGCGGCGAGGTAGGCACCCTGCATGAGGGTGCGGGCACCGGGCATCTCCGGCAGGCAGGCCCTCCGGCGGTACGGTTCGGGGAGCGAGGCGACGGTGATCGCGCCGAGGAGCGGCCCGGCGACGGCACGGCCCGCCGCCCACAGCGCCGGCGCCCCGTCGAGCAGCGCCGGGGCGGGCAGGTGGTCGAAGAGCCGGAAGAGGATGACGCGCGCCGCCTCGGTGTTCTCCAGTTCGTTCTCGACGACCCGGTCGAAGTACCGCCAGAAGCCGGGGAGGTCCTCGGGGAGCTCCGAGGCGTCCCCGTCCAGGACGGCGAGGAACGCCCGGTGCTCCGCGTACAGCCGCTCCACGGTGTCCCCGTCGAGGGGCTGGCCGCTCAGCCGGCACATGGTGACGGCGCTCTCGAAGAGGGTGGCGACCACCCAGGCGCGGGTGGGGCGGTCCATCGCGTCGTAGGCCCGGCCCCGGCCGTCGGAGCCGCTCATGCGGCCGTGCAGCCGGTTGAGCCGGGCGGCCTCCCGCTCGCGTACCGCGGGGTCGGCGTCGAACATCCGCCGCAGGCTCAGCAGGGTGTTGCGGAGCCTGCGCCAGGGGTGTGCGACGAAGGTGGAGTTGGCGGCGAGGGCGGCGCCGACCTGGGGGTGGGCCGCCTCCAGTACCGTCGCGCGGATGAGGGCGAGCGCCCAGCGGGGGTCGTCGAAGAACGCCTGGAAGTGCGCGTCGGGGCCGAGGAGGTCGGGTCCGCCGGCCGGTCGTCCGGTGTCCGTGCGGGGCGCGTTCTCGCCGCTTGTACCGGTCGTCATCGGGTCTCTCCGTTCGACTGGGGCGGCAGGCCGCCGAAGCGGCGCTCCCGGCGCCCGTAACTGTGCAGGCAGGCAAGGAAGTCGGGGGCCCGGAAGTCCGGCCAGAGCACCTCGGGGAAGACCCACTCGGCGTAGGCCACCTTCCAGAGCATGAAGTTGGAGATGCGCTGCTCGCCGGAGGTGCGGATGACGAGGTCCACGTCCGGGGTGTCGGGGAACGGCAGATGCGCCGCGAAGAGCTGCTCGGTCACCTCCTCGGCGGGCGTCCCGCCGCGGATCAGCGAGCGGGCCGCCTCCACGATGTCCCGGCGCCCGCCGTGGTCGAAGGCCACGGTCAGCGTCATGGCCCGGTTGCCGCCGGTCAGCGTGGTCAGGTCCGCGAAGTCCCGGGCCAGTCCCGGGGGGATCCGCGGGTCGGAGACGCCGAGGAAGCGGCAGCGGATGCCGCGGGCGAGGAGCAGCGGCGCGTGCTTGCGCACGACCCGGCGGACCAGCCGCATCAGATGGTCGACCTCGGCACCGGGCCGGTTCCAGTTCTCGGTGGAGAAGGCGTACAGGCTGAGCCACTCCACACCGGCCGACCTGGCTGCCTCGATGACGTCGATGACGGTGGCCTCGGCGGCCTCGTGGCCCGCCGTGCGCGGCAGCGAACGCCGCTTCGCCCAGCGGCCGTTGCCGTCCATCACGCATGCCACGTGCCGCGGCCGTCCCGGCCGGGGCCCCGCCGCCGCCCCGCCGGGGACGCTGCGGGCGCTCCCGTCCGGAGCCGCCCCGCCGGGGACGCTCCGGGCCCTTCCGTCCGGAGCCGCCCACCCGGTACCGCCACGCACGGTCGACCCCACCTGCTTCGCCGCCCCCTGCCTCGCCCGCGCCCCCGTCCGGCGCGGTGCCTGCCGGGATTCTGGCACCGCCGGGGAGGGCGGCGCGGGCACTACCGGATGCCGTCACCCTTGGCTCGTACGTACGAGGCGCCGTTCACGGCCGCCGCAGGCGCTCCGCTCCGGCGGCCCCGCACCCCGCCGCCGGGAGACGGGGTGCGGGCGTGCGCACACGGTGCCCCTGGGGTCCGAGTGTCCGTCGCCGTGATGCCTCGTTGTCCCGCACATGAAGATGACGGAGCTTGAGGACTACGCCGTGCGGCCGGGGCTGGTACGGGAATGGACGCTGCACCCTTCGGTGTTCTCGGCCGCGCGCCGGGCCGGGCGGGACGCGGCGCCTCCCTCGTACAACCAGGAGTCCCACATCCGCACCATGGCCCGGCTGACGGAGCTCGGCACCCGCACGGCGGACTGGGCCGGTGTGGCGTTCGAGCTGCCCGACGAGCTGGACACCGGGGCCTTCGGCAGGGCGCTGGTCGCCTGGATGGGCCGCCACGAGTCCCTGCGCAGCGGGTTCCGCCAGGCGGGCGGGGAGATGGCGGGCGGGGAGATGCACCGCTTCACCCTGCCCGCGGACGCGATCGAACTGAGCTGCGAGGCCCTGGGGGACTTCGGGGACGCGGCGGCGCTGAACCGCTTCCTGCGGGACCGGCTCGACGCGGGGACCCATACGCTGCGGTGGCCGAGCTTCGTGGTCGAGACCGTGCAGCGGACCGGTTCGGTGACGGTGCTGCTGGCCTTCGACCACCTGCACTTCGACGGCTACACGCTGTTCGGCATGGTGCAGGAGGTCCGTGAGTTCTACCTGGCCGCCCGTGAAGGCCGCGCCCCCGTGCTCGCGGCCACCGGCAGCCACGTCGGCTACAGCGCCGTGGAACGCCACGAGGCGCAGGGGATCGACCGCGGGCACCCCGCCGTCCTGGCGTGGGAGCGCTTCCTCGCGGACTGCGGCGGACGGCCGCCGCGCTTCCCGCTGCCGCTGGGGACCCGCGAGGGGGAGCTGCTGCCCCAGAAGTCGCTGTTCCGGTGGCTGCTGGACCCTGCCGAGACGGCCGCGTTCACGGACGTCTGCCGGGCCGAGGACACCATCCTGCCCTCCGGGGTGCTCGCCGCGGCCGCCATGACCGCGAGCGCGCTCGGCGCACCCGGACCGTACCGGACCGTGATGCCGTTCCACACCCGATCCCGCGCGGAATGGACCTTCTCCGTGGGCTGGTTCGTGGGCGTCGGCCCGGTGGAGGTGGACCTGCCGCCCGCCTGCGACTTCCGCACGGCCCTCCCCCTCGCCCAGGCCGCGGCCCGGGAGGCCCGCCGGGTGGCCCGCGTCCCGTTCTTCCGGGTCTCCGAACTCCTCGGCGTGGACTACCGGAGAACCGAGCCGGACCCGTTCTCGCTGCTCTCCTACATGGACCTGCGCGAACTCCCCGGTGCGAAGGACTGGGCCCGGTGGAACGCCCGCCTCCTGACCCGGATCTCCGACAGCGGCAAGGCGTGCCTGTGGGCCATGTGCGCGCCGGACGGCCTCTACCTGTTCGCCCGCCACCCCGACACCGGCGTCGCCGCGACGAACCTGCACCGGTTCGCGGAGACCTTCCGCGAGATCCTGCGATGCGTGGCCCGGACGGGGAACGCCGCCACCGCCGCGCCCCGCCGGGTCCCCGCGCCGGTATGACGCCCCGGCACCCCGGCACCCCGGCGCACGAGGGCCCGGTGCCGACCGGCGGGCGCCTCGGACCGGGGGAGCGGGCGGCGTGCCCCGGGACGGGGCCGCACGGCCCGGCCGTCCCGCGCGCCGCCCCCCGCGTGCCGGCGGCGCTCAGGCGCCGTTCCCGACGTCGATCCGCTCGGCCCCCGTGTACACGTTCATCCCGTTGCCGCGCAGGAAGCCCACCAGGGTGAGCCCCGACTCGGCGGCCAAGTCCACGGCGAGCGAGGACGGCGCGGACACGGCCGCCAGCACGGGGACGCCCGCCATCACCGCCTTCTGCGCCAGTTCGAAGGACGCCCGCCCCGACACCAGCAGGATCGAGCGGGACAGCGGCAGCCGGTCCTCCCGCAGCGCCCGGCCCACCAGCTTGTCCACCGCGTTGTGCCGACCGACGTCCTCGCGGACGTCCACCAGCTCTCCCTCGGGCGTGAACAGCGCCGCCGCGTGGAGCCCGCCGGTCCGGTCGAAGACCCGCTGCGCGGCCCTGAGCCGGTCCGGCAGCAGCGACAGCAGCGCCGGGGTGACCCGCACCGGGGGCGAGTCCTCGACCGGGAACCGGGCGGTGGTGCGGACCGCGTCCAGACTCGCCTTGCCGCACAGCCCGCAGGAGGAACTCGTGTAGACGTTGCGCTCCAGGGTGATGTCCGGAACGGGGACGCCCGGAGCGAGCCGCACGTCCACCACGTTGTAGGTGTTGGAGCCGTCCTCCCGCGCACCCCCGCAGTACACGATCGTCCGGAGCTCGGACGCCGAACCGAGGACCCCCTCGCTCACCAGGAAGCCCGCCGCGAGGGCGAAGTCGTCGCCCGGGGTGCGCATCGTGACGGCCAGTGGTTTCCCGTCGAGGCGGATCTCCAGGGGCTCCTCCGCCACCAGGGTGTCGGGGCGCGCGGAGACGGCCCCGTCGCGGATGCGGAGGGTGCGGCGGCGCTCGGTGACCCGTCCCATGCCTTCAGTCCACTCGTCCTTGGTCCGGCAACCGCCGGACACACCGGAAAGCGGCACCACCCGTGCCGCGGCGGGCGCCGCGGTCCCCCGGCCGTCCAACGCCGCGCGGACCTCGGCGCCCCCATTGTCCCGTACGGTCGCTCCGGGCCTCGCGGCGCCCGCCCCGCCGCCACGCCGGGGCAGGCGGAGGGGAAGCCTCCAAATCCTGGGCCGCGAAGCTGTGGGATCACCTGCCCCCGTACCCGCTGGTAGCAGCCAAGACTGGGTGGTTCATCGCCACCGCAGTACCGAGGGGAACCACCATGACCGGCTCACGTGTCGTCGCCGTCGGGCACTACCAGCCCGCCAGGGTCCTCACCAACGACGATCTGGCGGCCATGGTCGACACCAGCGACGCGTGGATCCGCAGCCGGGTCGGGATCTCCACCCGCCATATCGGCGGCCCCGACGAGCCGGTCGACGAACTCGCCGCGCACGCGGGCGCGAAGGCCCTCGCCTCCGCCGGCCTCACCCCGGCGGACGTGGACCTGGTGCTGGTCGCCACCTCCACCGCCGAGCACCGCTCCCCGAACACGGCCGCCCGGGTCGCGGCGCGCCTGGGCATGGGCGCGCCCGCCGTCATGGACCTCAACGTCGTCTGCGCCGGCTTCACCCACGCCCTCGCCACGGCCGACCACACCGTGCGCGCCGGTGCCGCCACCCGGGCCCTGGTGATCGGCGCCGACAAGATGGGTGACATCGCCGACTGGACCGACCGGAGCACCTGCGTCCTCGTCGGCGACGGAGCGGGCGCGGCGGTCGTGGAGGCCGCCGGTCCCGGTCAGGAGGCCGGGATCGGCCCGGTGGTCTGGGGCTCGGTCCCGGAGATGGGCCACGCCGTGCGGATCGAGGGAACCCCGCCGCGCTTCGCACAGGAGGGCCAGGCCGTCTACCGCTGGGCCACCACCCAGCTGCCCCCGATCGCGCGCCGGGTCTGCGAGCAGGCCGGCCTCGCCCCCGAGGACCTGGCCGCGGTCGTCCTCCACCAGGCCAACCTGCGGATCATCGAGCCGATGGCCCAGCGGATCGGTGCGGTCAACGCCGTGGTCGCCCGCGATGTGGTCGACTCCGGCAACACCTCGGCCGCCTCCGTCCCCATGGCCCTGTCCAAGCTGGTCGAGCGCGGCGAGATCGCCTCGGGCGACCCGGTGCTGCTCTTCGGGTTCGGCGGGAACCTCTCGTACGCGGGACAGGTGATCCGCTGCCCCTGAGCCCCGAGCGGGCCCCCGCCGCGCCACACTGGGCCCATGGCGACGAAGCGGAGTGCGGGGCTGCTGCTGTACCGCCGGAGCGGCGGCCTGCTGGAGGTGCTCATCGGGCACATGGGCGGACCGTTCTGGGCCGGCCGTGACGGGGAGGCGTGGTCCATCCCCAAGGGCGAGTACACGGCCGACGAGGAACCGGCCGCCGCCGCACGGCGCGAGTTCGAGGAGGAACTGGGTCTCCGGCCGCCGCCCGGGGCCTGGAGGCCGCTCGGCGAGGTCCGGCAGCGCAACGGCAAGATCGTCACCGCCTGGGCGCTGGAGGGCGACCTGGACACCGGGCTGGTGGTGCCGGGCACCTTCACCATGGAGTGGCCGCCGGGCTCGGGGAACCGCCGGGAGTTCCCCGAGATCGACCGCGCCCGGTGGTGCACTCCCGAGGCCGCCCGCCCGCGGCTGGTGGCCGCCCAGCGCGCGTTCCTCGACCGGCTGCTGGACCTCCTCGGCGAGGGCGGCGGCTGACGGCGCCCCCCGGGGGCGGGGCACCGGCCCCCCTCAGCCCGGGACGCGCTCCACGGGGATCCGCGGCTCCGCCTCGGCCGTCGAGCCGCCGGCGGCGACCCGGGCCCGCCGGATCTCGGGGCCGGCCTGCTGCGGAAGCCGCTCGCCGGGAACCACTGCGTGAACCGGGCTCCACTGCGTGAACACGTCGCGCCACAGCCGCTGGAGCGCCTCGGGGAAGGCGTCGGAGTCCCCGGCCACGGCCCGGGGGCCCGCGCGCCGGTGGGGGGCGGAAAAAGATGCTACCGACAGGTAGTGGGATGGTCGCCTGCCGTCCACCATTGAGCGCGAGCATGACAACCGCTCGTCCGGCCTCGGCGAGCGGGACATGAGTCGGTTCCACACCCGGGAGACCCCCCATGCACGCACATGCCATCGCCCTGCGCGCCGCCGCGGGACTCGCGGCGGTCGCCGTCCTCGTCGCCGTCCCGGCCACCTCGGCCTCGGCCGCGGACACGGCCCCCGAGCGCACCGCCCCGGCCTCCGCGGCCGCCATCGTGCCGGTGGACGTCGACTACGCCACCTGGCAGCGCGACGTCGCCGCCGTCGTCGCCGAGGCGCGGCCCTATGTCGAGGAGCGCGCCGAGCAGGCGGGACAGCAGAAGCAGGCGATCGTCCTCGACATCGACAACACCGCGCTGGAGACGGACTTCCACTGGTTCTGGGAGCTGCCGACGCCCGCCGTGGCGCCCGTCCGCGAACTCGCGCGCTACGCCGACTCGCAGGGTGTCGCCGTCTTCTTCGTCACCGCCCGCCCCGGCATCATCAGATCGCTCACCGACTGGAACCTGAAGAAGGCCGGCTACCCCGTCGACGGCCTCTACGTCCGCGATCTGCCCGACCTGTTCGAGGAGGTCAGCACCTACAAGACGGAGAAGCGGGCCGAGATCGAGGCCAAGGGATACACGATCATCGCCAACATCGGCAACAGCACCACCGACATCGTCGGCGGGCACGCGGAGCGGGCGTTCAAGCTGCCCGACTACGGTGGCAAGCTCTCCTGAAGCCCTGAAGCCCTGAAGCCCTGAAGCCCTGAAGCCCTGAAGCCCTGAAGCCCTGAAGCCCTGAAGCGTTGGGGCCCTGAAGCCGTGAAGCGTTGGGGCCCTGGGGTCCTGAAGTCCTGAAGCCCTGGGGCGCTCAAGTGCCGGGCCGGGGGTGCGGGGGCCCGCGGTGGGCGCGTCCCCGCGGGTCCCCGGGCCCCTCGCGGTCGCGCGTCACGGCGCACGGCGGGCCCGTGCAGGTCCCCCTCCGAAGGGGCGCTCCTCAGCCGATCCCCTGGCGGTCCGGCTCCAGGGCGAACACCCGGTCGGCGGTGACCGGCTGCTCGCCGGTCACCGCCCGCACCAGCAGGCCCCGGTGCCGCTCCAGGGGACCGCGCCGCTCCGCCGGCACGATCCTCAGCAGGTCCTCGAAGCTCGCCATCAGCCGCCGGGAGACCTGCGGGTCGTCCACGGCGCGACCGCGCAGCTCGGCGAAGCCCAGGTCGACCAGGTCCTCCCACTCCGGGCCCTCCTGCACCAGCCGCACCGCGCCCCCGCGGTCCCGATGGTGCACGGCGCCCAGGGGGCGGTGCGCGACGACCGCCAGGTAGGCCACGATCCGGTCGATGCACTGCACGGCCGTCGTGGGGTCGTTGACGCCGGGTGACACCGCCCTCAGCCCGATGTCCGCCAGCTGCCGCAGGCCGAAGCCGAGGTCCATGTGGAAGGTCCGCTCCACCCCGACGGACACCGCCGACCGCAGCACCGCCGTCGAGGGCGCCTCCGCCCCGTGCCCGTGCACCGCCAGGACGGGGGTCCCGGACACCACGTAGTCGCCGATCCGGGGGATCAGCCGCAGCACCACGTCCTTGCGCCGGGCGGCCCGCACCAGCCGGGCCACATGCACGTCCCGCAGCGTCCCCGCAGGTCCCCGGTGTTCCAGCCGCCCCCTCTCGGGCGGCAGGTCCGAGCGGTCCGGCGGCTGCACGGGCATCCGGGTCAGCCCGGTCAGCGACTCCCGCAGCACGCGGTCCACCACCGGGCCCACGCGCATCAGCTGCAGCGTCTGGGTGACGTAGGCGATGAACAGCAGCAGGCTGAGCCCGACCAGCAGCAGGGTGAGCAGGCTCTGGACCAGGGGCACCGAGGTCACCCGGGCCGGGTCCGTCTCGCTGTCGTAGGAGGTGAGCACCAGCAGCGAGAGCGCGAAGGTCGACAGGAACACCGCGAAGGTCGCCTTGCTGATGCGGCTGCGGGTGAACAACCGCACCACCCGCGGGCTGAAGTTACCCGCGGCCATCTGCACGGCCACCAGCGAGATGCTGAAGACCACGCCGATGAAGGTCATCATCGCCGAGCTGATCGTGGTCACGATCGCCCTGGCGTCCTGTGCCCAGGACACCAGGGTCCGCACGGCCTCGTCCTGCCCGGCCTGCTGGAGCTCCGTGAGGATCGCCTCGTCGAGCGCCTGCGCCCCGCTCCAGACGAACCCCACCAGGAACAGGGCGGCCGTGGGGGCGAACCAGAACGTGTCGCGCAGATGCTCGCGCAGGGGCGAGAGAGGGCGCGGCTGCCGCGTGCGGCGGGGGGTGGGAGGGCTGCCGGTGCTCACACCGCCGACGCTATCCCCACGCAGCGTGCACGCGTGGGCACACACGGCGAGGGGTGTCGTGGATGGTGCGTCCGGGCGTCGCTGACCACGGCAAATGCGGGTGAGGGGCGCCGCGAACCCCTGGTATTGTTGTCCATGTCGCCGCGGGAGACCGGGGCCGACCGCCTGGTCCGGGTGGCGGAATGGCAGACGCGCTAGCTTGAGGTGCTAGTGCCCTTTATCGGGCGTGGGGGTTCAAGTCCCCCCTCGGACACCAGCAGAGACCCCAGTTGATCTGGGGTTTTTTGCATTTCCGGGCTGCGGTGCGACCGGCCGTGCGACCAACGGCCCAGGGAATCGCCTGGTCGGAGCAGGGAAAGGTACGACGCCGGCCGTGGTCGGTCTGGCTCCCGCGGGCCGGGCCGGGGCCCGGATCGCCCGCGTTCTCGGGGGTTCGGGACACTGTGGTGGCTCGGTGCAGTCCTGTCGTTCTCGGGTGGTGCTCCTGCGATGACAGCGACCATGTGACGGGCATTGGTCACCGCGAACGCTCAGTCTCGTTGCTCGACAGCCCCTACCGCCTCAACGGTTCTCAGCTCTGCGGATGGTCACCACGGACGAGAACGGATCGGCAGACGGCACCAGCTCCCTGGAGGAAGCCTCTACCAGGTGCGCCGGAGCATCGCCATGCTGCAAGGCGGTCACGTATTCGATGATCTGAGCGTGGGAGAGCGCCGGCACCTTTCGGCGCAGGGTGTGCATGGCGTGAACCCTCCCACGGGCCTCTGCCACCGCCCGGACCTCTTCGTGCAGATCGTCTACTGCGGTCCGTGTGACCTGACTTCGCATACGAACTCGGTAGTCCGCCTCCCACGCGTCCACGACTGCGGAGGCGACACCGATCTGGTGCAGGCTTCCGTCGACACGGTCAACAAGGTACGGTCCGTTCCCGGCCAGCGCGAAGTCTGGATTGCGGGTGCGCAGATACTCCGCAGACGTCCAGGAAACGATCCATACCAGCTCATGCTGCTCTATATGAGACACAGTCATACGGATCGGGTCAACCCCAAGCGACAGCTCCCGCTGGTAGTCGCGTTCCAGCTCTTCCTCGACGATCTGAACCGCGGCATCTCGCTCGATCATTCTGTCAGCATCCCGTAGGGCTTGGATGGCTACCACCGGTTTCCTGCTCGCTTCACGTCTTCGCGGACCACAGTGGACACACGTGGACGGCGCCAAGCGACGTTGCTGATTCTCCGGGTGATGGGGTTCCGAACGATCACTTGCCGTGCCTCCGCCACAGATGCTGAGCCAGAACCGCTCGAAGGGAGCGAAGCCAGCGATCAGTCCTGTCCTGACGGAGTACACGGAACACTCTCTTCTCGTGCTGCAGCCGCAGTTGCCGTGGTCCGCGACTACCCGGCCAATCCGGCTGGCCTGTCAGCCCCCGGGAGCTTCTTCTTGCTGCACGCGCTCGAACCTGACCGGCGCCACAGACGGTGCGGAGATTGTGTCGCCTTCAGCGAGCCCTTGAGGGTCCTCGTAATCGGCGGGTAGCACGATCAGCATCGTGTGAGGGCGCGGCAGCCACCCAACCTCTTGAGGTGGATCGCAGTGCTCGATGCCGATGACCCGTACCAACTGCTCGGGAATACCCACGCCACAGCTGTCACCCGCAGATAGCGTCCAGGGGGCAGGATCGGTCTGGAAGAGGCTGAGCCGAGACTCGTAAGAGCCTTGCGTGCGCGGGATCGCGTAGTGGCCGTTCCACCGGATTTCGGAGTCAGGATCGATCTGCTCCCATGGCCAGGCGATGGACACGTGCCGGTCTGAGATCTCGACTACCCGTGTGGGAGCGAAGACACAGCTGACACGCAAGATGTCGCCCACCTTGATCGTTCCATGGCTCATCATGCCCTGTCGCTCCTTGCCACGCGTGAACTGCACGTTCGGCGCGCGGTTGGTGTGAAGTGGCTTCGGGGCGGGAGATCACAGGCCCCGTTCTGTTGACGTGGTTGTGGGGGTCGGTGGCTGCGGCGGCGGTAGTGGCTGAGGCGGGCTCGGTGCTGATGGCGGCGGCGCCGGCGTGACCAGTGCGGGACGTGTTCGGCCTCGTGTCGGACGGTGTGGACGACCTTGGCCGGCAGGCGGCGGATTTCGTTCACGCTCAGTCGTATCAGGTCGTGGTCGCCCCCCTTTTCACCGGTGGTGGCGCGTCGGTGGGCGCGGTTCATCCGGTCGTGGTGTCCTCGGCCTCCCAGCGAAGCAGGTCTCCCGGCTGGCATCCGAGCACCTCGCAGAGCGCGGCGAGCGTGGAGAAGCGCACGGCCTTGGCGCGGCCGTTCTTGAGTACCGCCAGGTTGGCGGGCGTGATTCCCACGCGGTCCGCGAGTTCGCCCACGGACATCTTGCGTCTGGCCAGCATCACGTCGATGTCGACGGCGATCGGCATCAGATCACCTCGTCCAGCTCGGCCCGCATCCGCGCTGCTTCGACGTCGCGGGCGACGGCCTGGGCGAGCAGTGTCCGCAGTACGACCACGATGAGCGCGACTCCCAGGATGGCCACGCCGATGCCGCCCATCACGAGGGTGACGCCCGGGTCGTCCCGCTGACCGGGCGCGTTGAGGGCCGTGACCGCGAACCACACGAGAGCGGCCGCGACGATCGCGCCGATCAGGACGTCCACGTACCGGAAGGCCGCGTGGGAGAAGACGGTTCCGCGTCGCACCCTCGTCACCAGTCCCCAGATGCAGACCAGGGCGACCTGGGCCGTCCCGATGCCCAGGACCGTCATGACGCGCAGCCAAGTCAGCGGGAGTGCCCCGTCCTCCGGATCGTTTCCGCTGACCAGGGTCCACGCCATCAGTGCCTGAACCAACAAGGCGCCGGTGAACACCAGCGCGATCACGGCGCGCAGCGCATGCACGGTCAGTCGTCCCATGCTCCGTCCTTCCATCGAACCACGACAAGAATCTATCGAATATCGATAAGTGAGGCAAGGTTCGGGCCGAGGGGCGGGCGGTGGTCCCGCCCACGGGCGCCCTTCCCCGCCCCGCGGTCGGCCGGCGGCCCCGCCCCGCGGGCTTGTGCCGGCCCTGACCGCGCGCCATCGTCGGAGAGGGGCCTGCTCGGAGCGGAGCGCCGCCCCGGGCGGGTGCTCCCGCGGACCGAAGGAGGCCCCCCGATGACGACCCCGCCCCGCCGGGACGGACGGCGGGCGCACCCGCGCGCCCGCCCCGGGCGCACCGGCCCCGCCTGGCTGGAGGACGCCGTGCTCTACCAGGTCTACCCGCAGTCCTTCGCCGACTCCGACGGCGACGGCATCGGGGACCTCGCCGGTATCGAGCAGCACCTCGACCACCTGGCCTGGCTCGGGGTGGACGCGGTGTGGCTCAACCCCTGCTTCGCCTCCCCGTTCAGGGACGCGGGCTACGACGTCACGGACCATCTGGCCGTCGCACCCCGCTACGGCACCACCGGCGACCTCGCCCGGCTCGTCGACAGGGCCCGCTCCCGCGGCATCCGCGTACTCCTCGACCTCGTCGCCGGTCACACCTCCGACCGGCACCCCTGGTTCACCCGCTCCGCCCGGGACCCCGGGGACCACCGCTACATCTGGGCCGACACCGACGAGCGGCCCGGCGAGGGCTTCGAGGCGTCCCCGGGCACCCGGCGCGGCTGGTACCGGCCCAACTTCTTCCCGAGCCAGCCCGCCCTGAACTACGGCTACGCCCGCCCCGACCCCGCAGAGCCCTGGCGCCTGCCCGTCGACGCCGAAGGGCCCCGGGCGAACCGCGGAGCGCTCCGCACGACCATGGACCACTGGCTGGCCCTCGGGGTGTCCGGGTTCCGGGTCGACATGGCCTCCTCCCTGGTGAAGGACGACCCCGGCCACGCCGAGACCGCCCGGCTCTGGCGGGAGCAGCGGGCATGGCTCGACCGGGCCCACCCGGAGGCGGTGCTGATCGCGGAGTGGGGGGACCCGGCAGCCGCGCTCGCCGCGGGCTTCCACGCCGACTTCCTCCTCCAGTTCGGCGGAGACGCCGACGGGCTGGCGCTGCGCTCGCTGTGGAGCAACGGCACCGGCACGGTCCACGAGCACTGGGCACCGCTGCCCGCCTACTTCGACGCCGAGGGCGCGGGTGCCGTGGGCACCTTCCTCGGCGACTGGCGGGCCGCCGCGGAGGCGGCCCGTCTCGCGGGCGGGGGCGTGATCGCCCTGCCCACCGCCAACCACGACTTCTCCCGTCTGGCCTCCGGGCCCCGCACCGCCGAACAGCTCCGTGCGGCCTTCGCGTTCCTGCTGACCTGGCCCACCCTGCCCGCCGTCTACTACGGCGACGAGATCGGCATGCGCTATGTCGAGGGGCTCCCCGACCACGAGGGTTCCATGCTCGGCCCCCGGTACAACCGGGCCGGGTCCCGCACCCCCATGCAGTGGGACGACACCCCCGGGGCGGGCTTCTCCACCGCCCCCGCAGAGGCGCTCTACCTGCCGCTCGACCCGTCCCCCGACCGCCCCAGCGTCGCCGCCCAGCGCCGGGACCCCGCCTCCCTGCTCCACCTCGTGCGCCGGCTCATCGCCCTGCGCAGGGCCGCCCCCGAACTGGGGCCCCGGGGCGCCGTCCGCGTGCTGGCCTCCGGCTACCCCTTCGCCTACGTCCGCGGCGAGCGCTACCTCGTCGTCGTCAACCCGCGCCGCGAACCGGCCGGATCGGACCTCCCCGGCACGGCGGCGGCGCGGCCCGTACTGGTGGAGGGCGTCCGCGTCGGCGCGGGGCGGGTGGCGGCGGAGGGCCACGGCTTCGGCGTCTTCGAACTCCCCTGACCGGACGGCCGCTCCAGGACGGGCTCCGCCCCGGCCCCCGGAGCACCGCACGGGACCCCCGGTTCCCGGAGCACCGCACGGGACGGGCCCCGCCCCGGCCCCCGGAGCACCCCGGTGACATAGTCCTGACATGAGTCTCACGGCGCGACAGCTCGCCCTGGCCACCCTGGATCGCCAGCTCCTGCTCGAACGACGGCACCTCGACGTGGCCGAGGCCGTCCGCCGGGTCTGCGCCCTCCAGGCACAGGAACCCGCCTCCCCCTACCTGGCCCTGTGGAACCGGGTACGGGACTTCGCGCCCGAGGACCTCGACGCCGCCTTCGCGGACGGCCGGATCGTCAAGGCCAGCCTCATGCGCATCACCCTGCACGCCGTCCACGCCGAGGACTACGAGCCCTTCCGTGCGGCCATGCTCGCCACCCTGCGGGCCTCGCGCCTGCACGACCGCCGCTTCGCCGCGACGGGGCTGGCACCCGAGGACGCCGACGCGCTGCTCCCGGATCTCGCCGCGTACCTCCGCCGGCCGCGCACCGGCGCCGAGGTGGAGCGGGAGGTCACGGCACGGCACGGGGAGCACGCGCACCGCATGTGGTGGGCGCTGCGCACCTACGCACCGATCCACCACGCGCCGACCGGCGGGTCCTGGGCCTTCGGGCACCGCAACGCCTACCGCGCCTCCCCGGCAGCCCCCGCGGCCGACGGGCCGGACACCGATGGCGGTGTCCGGCACCTGCTGCTCGCCTACCTGCGCGCGTTCGGCCCCGCGTCGGCCCAGGACTTCGCCCGCTTCACCCTGCTGACGCGCTCCGTGATCGCCAGGGCGGTGCGGCAACTCGGCGACCGGGTGGTACAGGTCGCGGGCTCCCCGCGGGCCCCCGTCCTCGACGTGGCCGGGTCGGGGGTGCCCGCCGACGACACCCCCGCGCCCCCGAGGCTGCTGCCGATGTGGGACAGCACCCTGCTGGCGCACGCCGTCCCCGGCAGGCTGATGCCCCCGGAGTACCGTCCTTTCACGGTCCGGCGCAACGGCGATGTGCTGCCCTGCCTGCTCGTCGACGGACGGGTCGCCGGTGTCTGGCGGGCGGTCGGCGCCGGAGTGGAGCTGACCGCCTTCCACCGGCTCGGCAGGGCCGCGTGGCGGGGCCTCACCGAGGAGGCGGAGGGCCTCTGCGGCGTGCTGGCCGCCCGGGACCGCAGCGTCTACCGCCGCTACGGGCACTGGTGGGAGAAGGGGCTCCCCCATGCCGAGCAGAGGATCGTCGGGAGCTGACGGGAGCTGACGGGAGCAGACAGGAGCAGACAGGAGCAGACGGGCCGAGCGGGAGCCGAACGGGGCGCCGGCGCGGCAGGTGACCCGGCCCGGTCGGTGGGCGCGGGACCCGCGGTGCCCGCGCATCCGGGAACCGGCCTTCGCCGGGTGCCCGGGCGCTGCGGCTACGGCGGCTGCTTCAGGCGCCCCCGACCGGCAGGCGGTGGAACACGGGGCCCCCGGACGGCCGGGGCAGCGAGGGCAGGAAGTGGCGCAGCACCGCCGCCGAGGGAGCGAAGAGCCGCTCCGGCTGCGGCAGTTCGTCCGGGACGAACCACTCCCATCGGACGATCTTGTCCGGCTCGCGCACTCTCGCGAGGCCCGTGGCCGCCGGGGCCGTGGCCGCGGCCGTCACGCGGGTGAGCCCGCGTTCGCCGTCCAGCAGCACGGCGCCCACGGTGATGGCCGCGGGGTCCAGCCTCAGCCCGGTCTCCTCCTCCACCTCGCGGGCCGCCGCCTCCTCGAACCGCTCGCCGGGATCGACCTTGCCACCGGGGAGTTCCCAGCGTCCGTCGTGTCCGAGGCCGAGCAGGACCCGCCCGGCGGGATCCCGCAGGGCGACGCCCACGCCGATCAGCCCGTTGGGCGAGGGCGACACCCGCTCCGGGCGCTCGGCCGAGGGTGATCCGTTCATCGAGTCTCCTTTGTGGATACCCGCGGCTTCGGCCGGGGGAGGAAACGAAGCTCTTGCGGAGCGGGGCAGGGATAGCCGGTTCGCCGCCAGGGCGGACCGGCGTCCACTTTCAACTGCCCGCGCTCGGTCACAAGCTGATGCGGTAACATGTGAGCCCTGAAGACCACCCACGCGAAGCGGGCGTTCAAGTACCGCTTCTATCCGACCGACGTGCAGGCAGCAGAGCTGTCCCGCACGTTCGGTTGCGTGCGGAAGGTCTACAACCTCGCCCTGGCCGCACGCACGGAAGCGTGGACGCGACAGGAACGGGTGAACTACAACCAGACGTCGGCAATGCTGACGGCCTGGAAGAAGACCGGGGAACTCGCCTACCTCAACGACGTCTCCTCCGTCCCGCTCCAACAGGCCCTGCGCCATCTCCAGACGGCGTTCACGAACTTCTTCGGCAAGCGGTCCAAGTACCCGCGCTTCAAGTCGCGGAAGAAGTCGCGGAAGTCGGCGCAGTACACGACCAGCGCGTTCCGGTTCCGGGACGGCAGGCTGACCCTGGCGAAGATGGCTGAGCCGCTCGACATCGTGTGGTCCCGTCCGCTGCCCGAGGGCGCGTCGCCGTCCACGGTGACCGTGTCCCAGGACGCGGCCGGACGCTGGTACGTGTCCCTGCTGGTCGAGGACCCCTCCGTCCAGCCGCTCCCCGCCACCGGCACAGCCGTCGGCATCGACGTCGGCCTCGACCACCTGCTGACGCTGTCGACTGGGGAGAAGGTCTCCAACCCCCGGCACGAGCGACGCGACCGTGCCCGTCTCGCCAAGGCCCAGCGGCAGCTTGCCCGCAAGGCCAAGGGCGACGGCGCCAACCGGGCCAAGGCACGCCGGAAGGCCGCCGAGGTCTACGCACGCATCACCGACCGCAGGCGTGACCACCTGCACAAGCTCACCACTCGGCTCGTTCGTGAAAACCAAACGATCGTGATCGAGGACCTCGCCGTTCGGAACATGGTGAAGAACGGCAGTCTGGCCCGCGCCATCTCCGATGCCGCGTGGTCGGAGTTCCGGAGCATGCTGGAGTACAAGGCCCAGTGGTACGGCCGCGAAGTGATCGCGATCGACCGCTGGTTCCCCAGCTCGAAGCTGTGTTCCGTCTGCGGCACCTTGCAGGACAAGATGCCGCTCAACGTCCGCACCTGGACGTGCGACTGCGGGACGACCCATGACCGGGACGTGAACGGGGCGAAGAACATTCTGGCCGTCGGGCTGACGGCGTCTGTCTGTGGAGCTGGTGTAAGACCTCAACGGAGTGCTCCGGGCAGGCAGTCGGCGATGAAGCAGAAAACCCCACGGCGCGAGCCGTAGGAATCCCCCTCCTTCAGGAGGGCGAGGAAGTCAAGCCCACAGTCTGCCGCCCGCCCGGTCCGAAGCGGAGGGGGCGGCGCCGCGGTGCCCCGGCGGGTGATGACGGTGCCTCAGGCACCCGCCTCCGCCACGGCCGCCGCGTCGGCCAGCACGGCCAGCGCAGAGGCGAGCGCCTCCGCTCCGGACCCGGCCGGGCCGCCCGGCTCGGCCATGTAGAGGTCCCGTCGTATCTCCACCATCAGGGCGGCGACCCGCCGGTCCCGCCCGTAGTGCTCCAGCGGCACGTACGTCCCGGCGAACGGGCTGTCGAGGCCCGTTCCGCCGAAGCCGTCGAACGCCCTGCGCGCCGCCTCCCGCAGCCACGGCGGTGTGTGGAAGGGGTCCGTACCGAGGCAGACGGGCGGCCGGGGGCCGTCGCCGTGCAGCTCGTACGGGAGTGGCGCACTGGGGTAGGAGTGCACGTCGATCACCACGGCCCGCCCCGTGGCCGCGAGCCGGTCGTCCACCGCCTCGGCCACCGCCCGGGCGTAGGGGGCGAAGTAGCGCCCGAGGAGCCCGCGGGGGTCGAAGTCCCCGGCCCGCAGCGGCCGCCCGTGCGCGGTACGTGTGTACACGGCGCCCATCCCGGCGGCGAGCATCTCCTCCCGCTCGTCCGGGAAGCGCTCCGGGTCGACGGCCAGCCGGGACAGCCGGTTGACGAACTGCCAGGGCCTCTCCCGCGCCAGCCCGGCGGCCCTCGCAGCCAACTCGGCGGTGTGGGCGTCGGTGAGAAGGTTGAGTTCGCGCTCCAGCGCCTCGTCGTCCAGCAGGATCCCCTGGCGTACCTCGGGCGGCAGAGCGCGCGAGGAGTGCGGCACGTGCAGGAGCACGGGGGAGCCGGCAGCTCCCGGCAGGACGTGGAAGGAAGCGTCGTCGCGTGTGGTCATGACGTCATGGAAGCGCATGCCGGGCGGGCACGGCACCCCCGTTCATCCGTGCGGAAGGCCCGCCGCGCCGCCGGGCCGGGTGCCGGGCGGCGGCCCTCAGCAGCGGGGGAGCGCGACGGAGGAGGGCGGGGGCACCCGCTCCGCGGCGAGTTCGGCGACCATCTCCTCGCCCTCGCCCTCGGTGTCCCCCGTGACGCGAGCCCAGCGA
This sequence comes from Streptomyces sp. NPDC048001, assembly GCF_043203115.1. Taxonomy (NCBI): domain Bacteria; kingdom Bacillati; phylum Actinomycetota; class Actinomycetes; order Kitasatosporales; family Streptomycetaceae; genus Streptomyces; species Streptomyces sp. NPDC048001. Next base: position 479,754 of record NZ_JBIDBN010000001.1, on the reverse strand, counting down.
GGCGTACGGCCGACCGGCCGCGGTGTTCCCCGGCGCGTAGGACAGGCGCAGGACGCGGCAGTCCGGCGCGCCGCCAGCCGTCCGGACAGTGCGGCCGCCGCCGCCCGTCCGGCACCCCCGGCCCTGCTCCGCTCCGTCGATCGGCAGGCCGCCGATCCCGTACGGGCCGTCCTCGTCGCGTGCCCCCGTCACCTGCCCCACGACTCTGCCGTCGACGCGGACGGCGAGGGAGTTCCACACCCCGCCGTGCATCGAGAGCAGCGGACGGCGCGCGGCCCGTGCGGGGGCGTGCGCGCACTGCCCGTCCAGCGGTGCGACGTCGGCCACCGCCCGCCAGTTCCCGTCGTCCACCTCGTGCAGGGTGACCGCGCGCCCCGCCGTGTCCGTGTACCCCGATTCGCTCACCGGCGCGGGCTACGCGGCCGGGGTCTTCAGGCGCCGGGAAATTCCCGGTGCACCCCGGCCCGCGCGGCCCTAGCCTGATGCGCATGCCCCCGTCGAGAACCTCCTACGTCTGCCTTCCCTGCCGCGCCTCCTACAAGCAGCACTCCGACCCGTCCCGGCAGCGGGTGTGCCCCCGCTGCGCCGCGCCGCTCGTCCACGCGGGCTCCGCGTTCGCGCCTCCGCCGCGCCGGGACCGGGCCGCCTGGCGGACGCTGTCCGTGCTGCTGAACGCGGGCGTGCGTTTTCGCGCGGGCTGCTGCGGGGGTCCCGGATACCGCCCCCGTACCCTGCGGGAGGTCCGCGAGCGGATGGTGCACGCCGAGCGCACGGGCGAGCCGATCGCCCGGGCGCTGGTACGCCCCGAACTCCCCTGACCGGCAGGGGCCCGGCCGGTCCCGCCTGCGCGCGGACGAGATATCCGGTGGTGGGAGCGGGCCGGCGGCGGTGATGATGCCGCCATGAGCGAACACCCCCCGCCCGTGCAGGCCCTGCTCGTCGTCGACGTCCAACGCGCCTTCGTGGCCGGGGACGGCGCCGTGCCCGGTGCCGAGCGGCTGCTGGCGCGGACGGCGGATCTGATCACCCGGGCACGCGCGGCCGGGGCCCTCCTCGTGCACCTCCAGAACGACGGGCCGCCCGGCGCGGAGGACGAGCCCGGCACACCGGGCTGGGAACTCCACCACGCGGTCGTGCGCGGCCCGGACGAGACGGTGGTGCGCAAGGAGGAGGACGACGGCTTCGAGGGGACCCCGCTGGAACGGCTGCTGGAGGACCGCGGCGTGACGGCCCTCGCGGTCTGCGGGCTGATGTCGGAGATGTGCGTCCGGGCCACCGCGCAGGCGGCACTGTCGAGGGACCACCGTGTGGTGCTGCCGCACGACGCCCATGCCACCCACGACATCCCGGCGGCGCCGGGCATCGCCGACGCCGTGCCCGCGGCGGTCGTCTCACGTGTGGCCGAGTGGTCCCTGGGCAGCGACGCGGAGGTGGTCCCCCGCGCGGCGGAGGTGCGCTTCACCCGCCCGCCCGCGGTGCCGCCGCGCTGACCGCGGGGCGGCGCCGCCCCGCGCCGCCCCTCACCTGCGGGCGGAACCCGGCCACCCGGCCGCGGCCCTCCCCGCCCGGGCGGAACCCGCGGCGCGCCGGGACCGGCGGCGGACCCACGGTGCGAGCTGCACCGCGCCGAAGGCGACCTCGACGACCAGGAAGAACCACAGCAGCCGCGGCGCGCCGTGCGCCAGGGCGTAGCCCTGCCACAGCGCGAACAGCACCCGTGCCGCACCGTCGAAGACCCCGTGCACGGCCCGCGTCCCGGTGAGGCGCAGCAGGGCCCAGACGACCACGACCGAGCCCATGAGGTTGGCGTAGAGCGTCTGCATCGGGTCGAGCGGGGGCATTCCGCCGAGGCCCAGCGCCTCACCCGACCACGACAGCGCGCGGTGGAGCAGCGTGTACGTCCACGGGGTCATGAAACCGGCGGTGACGACCAGGTCGTACCAGGCGCTCGCACGCACCAGCCGCAGATAGCGGTGCGAGGCGGTCAGGGGAGGGAAGGGGGTCACGGCGGGCTCCTGCTCGGTCGGTCTTCGGTGGAGCCCGACCGTAAACAGTGGAGTACGCTCCAGGGTCAAGGCCGGACGGCGACCGCGGCCCGGTGCACGGACTCCACGGCCCGGCGGAGGCGGCGATGCGTATCGGCGAACTGGCGGAGCGTGCCGGGATGAGCCGGGACGCCATCCGCTTCTACGAGAAGCTCGGGCTCGTCGAGGGCCGCCGACTGCCCAACGGGTACCGGGACTTCCCGCCGGAGACGGTGGACTGGCTCCGGCAGGTCCGCACCGCCCGGCGGCTCGGCTTCACCCTCGCGGAGATCGCGCAGCACGGCGAAGGCGTCCGCGGGGCCGCGGACGCCGCCGGGGCGCTGGACGCGCTGCTGCGCGAGAGGATCCGCCTCATCGACGAGCGCATGGCCGAACTCGCGGCCCTGCGCGCCGACCTCGACGCGCGTCTCGGCGTCCCCTGCCCGGTGCTGACGGGAAGCTCCGACTGAGCCCGCCGGGCCGCCCGGGGCCGCCGGGCCGGGCGGGCGGGCGCCGGGCCGGGCGGGCGCCGGACCGGGCAGGCGCCGGGCCGGGCGTCCGCGCGCCGGATCAGGTCGCGGGCCCCGTCCCCGTCCCCGTCCTCGTCCGGCTCCGCCCCTTCGCGGCCGGCGTTCGCCAATCACCGCACTGCGCAACGGAGTTGCTTGCCCCCGTCCCGCCCGCCTGCGAAGATCACTGGTCGACCGCTGCGGGTGGCCCGTCCCCCGCACGCCCACCAGTGAGGGAGTCCGACCATGACCGGGACCGATCCGGCCGCCTTCTCGCGGATCGACACGAGCAGGCCGCATCCGGCCCGTGTCTACGACTGGTACCTCGGCGGCAAGGACAACTACCCGGTGGACGAGGAGCTCGGCCGCCGGATCATGGGAGTGGACGGGACGGCGCAGCACGTCGCACGGACCAACCGCTGGTTCATGCAGCGGGTGGTCCGCTGGCTCGCGGGGCAGGCCGGCGTCCGTCAGTACCTCGACATCGGCACCGGCATCCCGACCGAGCCGAACCTGCACCAGATAGCCCAGGCCGCGGACCCGGCCGCGCGGATCGTCTACACCGACAACGACCCCATCGTCCTCACCCACGCCGCGGCGCTGCTGCGCAGCACCCCCGAGGGGGCGACGGACTACATCCAGGCCGATGTCCGCGACCCCGGGCGCATCCTGCAGGAGGCCCGCAGGACCCTGGACTTCGACCGCCCCCTGGCCCTGTCGCTGGTGGCGCTGACGCACTTCCTGGGCGACGAGGACCGGCCCTACGACCTGGTGGCCGAGCTGGTCCGGGCGCTGCCCTCGGGGAGCTACCTGGTGCTCTCCCAGCTCACGGCCGACCTCGACCCGGCGGCCGTGATGACCGGCGTGCAGATGTACAAGGCGAGCGGCGTCACCCTGGCGCCGCGCACCCACGCCGAGGTGGGCCGCTTCTTCGAGGGCCTGGAACTGGTCGACCCCGGCGTCGTGCAGGTGACCGGGTGGCGCCCCGAACTGGCCGTCGACGAGGCCGTGCTGGAGGGCGCCGTGATCTCCCTGTACGGAGCCGTGGGCCGCAAGCCCTGAGCGGCCGTACGCCCGGAGCCCCCTGCCGCCCCCGGTCCGGGGGCGGCAGGGAGCGCCGGGCGCCGGGCGGATGCCGCGAGGGCACGGCGGACGGGCAGGCCTCGGGCGGACGGCGTGCGGGCCTCGGGCGGATGCCGCGAGGGCGCGGGCGCCGGGCGGGTGGGGCGCGGGTGCCGGGCGGGGCGGGAGTGCACGCGGCGGAGAAGGACGCGTGTCCCCAACCGCTCCTTATGGTTCGCGCGGGCCTATGATGCGCCGGTGTTCGACTCACGGCACGTCAAGACGTTCCACGAGGTGGTCCGCACCGGGTCCTACTCGGCCGCCGCCCGTGCCCTCGGCTACACCCAGCCGGCCGTCACCCAGCAGATGAAGGCCCTCGAACGGGACGTGGGATCGGCCCTGTTCGTCCGGGTGGGCCGCGGCATGAGGCTGACCGAGGCCGGGGAGTCGTTCGCCCGCCACGCCCGCGGCATCCTCGACTCGATGGCCGCCGCGCAGGAGCAGATGGACGCACTGGCCCGGCTGAAGACCGGCCGGGTGCGGCTGTGCGCGTTCCCGAGCGCCGGTGCCACCCTGGTGCCCGAGACCCTGGCCCGACTGGACGCGGCCCACCCGGGCATCAGGGTCGACCTGCTGGAGGACGAGCCCCCCGCCTCCCTGCGCCGCCTGGCCCGCGGAGAGTGCGACATCTCCCTCGCCTTCACCTATCCCGGCCTCCACGAGCACGTGCCCGAGGAACTGGTGGAGATACCGCTGCTGGAGGACCAGCTCACCGTCCTGCTGCCCGCCCGGCACCCGCTGGCCCGGCGGCGCGCCGTGCGGCTGCACGACCTCGCCGGCGAGCGGTGGATCGCCGGATGCCCCCGGTGCCGCGCCAACCTGCTGCACGAGTCCGCGGAGGCGGGCTTCGTCCCCGACGTCGCCTTCACCACCGACGACAACCTGGCCGTGCAGGGCCTGGTCGCCGAGGGGCTGGGCGTGGCGATGATCCCCGCGCTGGTGCTGACCTTCCTGCGCCACCCGGCCGTCACCGGGCGCCCGCTCCAGCCGCTCACCCGACGCCGGATCTTCGCCTACGTCCTCCGCGAGCACCTGCGGATCCCCGCCACGGCGGCGGTCCTAGAGCAACTGCGCGCGGTCGCCGCGAACAAGTCCGGCTGCTGACCGCGCGCGGGCCGGGCGCCTGGGGGCGGCGAGGCGCCTCCCGAACCATAAGCGTTTCGACGGGGAGTCCAAGAAACGGTCGTTGGACGCGGCGGAAGGGCACCCCGAGCCTCTTCGTATGACCACACTTCCCTCCGCGTACACCGCACCCCGTCTCACCCCGCGCGCCGAGCGCCTGATCGAGGACGTGCGCCGGGCGGTGCGCCCGGGCCTGTGCCCGGACGGCACCGCCCGGGCGGCCGGGGAGGCCCTCGCCCCCCACCTGGGGGAGCGGGACCTGCTCACGGACGAGCAGCGCCAGGGGGACCCTCGGCGGTACCGCCAGCACCTGCTGCACGCCGAGCACGACGGCAGCTTCTCCCTCGTCGCCCTGGTCTGGCTCCCCGGGCAGGGCACGTCCGTGCACGACCACGTCGCCTGGTGCACCACCGGCGTCCACGAGGGCGAGGAGCGGGAGCGCCGGTACCGCCTCGTCCCCGGCGACGGCCCCTCCGCTCCCGCGCACCTCCTCGCGACCGCCGAGGCGGTCAACCACCGGGGCGAGGTCTGCGGCTTCGCCCCGCCCGGGGACATCCACCGGGTGTGGAACGCCGGACCCGGCACCGCCCTCTCGCTGCACGTCTACGGAGCCGACATCTCCCGGCTCGGCACCAGCGTCCGACGCGTCTACGACCTGCCCGCCGACCGCTGATGGCCCTGCTGAGGGCGCGGCCCCCCACCGGGCGGGCCGCGCCGCCCGGGCCGCTGCCCGGGCTCGCCCTCGCCGCCGCCGCCGTGGCCGCCGCCTGGGCGGTCCACCTGCTGCTGCCCGGGGTGCCGCTGCTCACCACGGCCCTGGTCCTCGGTATCGCCGCGGCCCATCTGCCCCGACTCGGCGCGGTGGTCCGCGGCCGGGCGCGGCCGGGGCTCACCTTCGCGGGGCGTCGGCTGATGCGCGTCGGCATCGTGCTGCTGGGCCTCGCGCTGGGCCTCGACGACATCCTGGGCCTGGGCTGGGCCACCGCCCTGACGGTGCCCGCGGTGGTCGGTGCCACGCTGCTCGGGACCTGGTGGCTCGGGCGGAGACTCGGCCTCCCCGGCGACCAGCCCCTGCTGATCGCCGCGGGATACGCGATCTGCGGCGCCTCGGCGATCGGCGCGGTCGCCGAGGCGAGGCAGAGCGAGGAGCGCGACGCGGCCGCCGCGGTGGCCCTGGTGACCCTCTGCGGCACCCTGGCCGTCCTGGTACTCCCCCTGCTCCAGGGGCCCCTGGGGCTCGGTGACGCGGCGTTCGGCCGCTGGGTCGGCGCCGGTGTGCACGACGTCGGCCAGGTGGTGGCCGCCGCCCGGACCGCGGGGCCCGAGGCACTGGGGGAGGCCGTGATGGTCAAGCTGATGCGGGTGGCCCTCCTGGCGCCCGTCGTCGCCGTGGTCGCCCTGTCCGTGCGCCGCCGCCTGCGGCAGCCCGCCGACGCCGCCGCGCCCGGTACCGCCCGGGGAGGGGCGCGGCGGCCCCCGCTCGTGCCGCTGTTCGTCCTCGGCTTCCTGGCGGCGGTGGCCCTGCGCAGTACGGGGCTGCTGACCGGCGCCGTCCTCGGCGGGGCCCATGCGGTGCGGGAACTGCTCCTCGCCGCGGCGCTGTTCGCCCTGGGAAGCGCGGTGCGGCTGCCGTCGCTGGTGCGCGGGGGAGGCCGGGTCGCCCTGCTGGGCCTGGCCGCCTGGGTGGTGGTCGCCGGAGCCTCCTACGGAGGTGTGCTGCTGGCCGGCGGCTGAGCCGCGCGCGGCCGCGTGCGCTCAGGACCCCCGCGCGGACCTGCCCCGGGAGAGGGTCTGCCCCGACCGGGACTCCAGCTTGCGCCGCGCCCGCGCCACGTGCTGCTCGACCGTGCGGGGCGACAGGTGCAGGGTCGCCGCGATCTCCTTGTTGGTGAGACCGGTCGCCGCGAGGTCCGCCACCTCCTGCTCGCGCGGGGACAGCTCGTCCCCGTAACCGGGGCGCCCGCGCGGCCGCCGGTCCTCGGCCGGGCGGTGGGCGCGGAGCAGTGCCCGGACCCGGGCCGCGTCCCATCCCGCTCCCAGCTCCGTCAGCCGCTCGACACAGGAGGCCAGTTCGGCGACGGCGGCGTCGGTGTCCCCGTCCCCGGCGAGCGCGCAGCGGGCCGCGGACTCGGTCGCCAGCACCGCCGCGTAGGGCCGCGGGAGGCCCGCGTAGACCACGGCCGCCTCCCGGAACAGCGCGGCGGCCGCCGCCGGTTCGCCGTCGGCCTCCGCCTCGAGGGCCCGGCACCACAGCAGGGCCGCGTCCGAGGCGGGTGCCCGGCGCCCCGCCAGCCCTGCGGCGTACTCCTCCACCATGCCCCGGGCCGCCTCCCGGCGCCCCGCCCGGAGCGCCGCCTCGACGGCCCACGGGGCCAGTTCCGCCGCCCACACCCACACGCCCTTGTCCCGCACCCTGTCCCAGGCGTCCGACGCCTCCTCCGCCGCGGCGGCCACGTCCTCGCGGACCAGGGCCATCCGGACGAGGGCCCCCGAGGCGGCGGCCAGATGCGGCACCGCCACGGCGTCCCGGTCCCGCGGGCCGTCCCCGGTCAGCCAGGCCGTCGCCTGCTGCCACTCGCCCCGGCACAGCGAGAGCATCCCGAGCACCATCCGCCCGTCCACCGCCATCCCCGGCATGGTCTCGACCTCCGCCACGAACGCCCGCGCCCGCGCCGGGAGCTCGTCCCACCGGCCCTCGGCCCAGTCGAGCAGCAGCCCGGTTCCCCGGGCACCCTCCTCCACGTACGCCGCACCGCTGCGCGTGGCCATCGCGACGCCCTCCGCCAGCAGCTCCCGCGCGGGGCCCAGCTCGCCGAGCCACAGCGCCCCGTCCGCCGCGTTGCACAGGCCGCGTGCCACGTGCTGCTGGTACACGGGGCTGTCGGTGTCCCTCGGCAGGGCCTCCAGCGCCGCCCAGGCGGCCGGGTCCCCCGTGTACATCAGGGTGCCGGCCCGGTTGGCCGCCACCGAGGTGCGCGCCTCCTCGTCGCCGCTGGCGGCTCCCGTCTTCTCGGCCCGCTCCAGCCAGTACAGGTTCCGCTCCAGCGGGACGGTCGACAGCAGCGGCATCGCCAGGGCCGACATGGCCCGCGCCGCCATCACGGGGCGCTCCGCCAGCTCCTCCACCGCCTGCTGGAGCTCCAGCCGGCCCTGCATCCCGGACACCGCCTGGTTGCACAGCAGCAGGCCGAGGTCGAGCCGGATCTCGCCGCGCACGGCCACGGGCAGCGACTGCTCGCTGAGGATCTGGCGCAGCACGGTGACGGTCTGCTCCGACCGCAGCCCGAGGACCGCGCTGTGCGCCAGCAGGGGGGCCAGACGGGCGCGGGCGCCGAGCGGGACGGCGGGACCGGACAGGGTCTGCTCCAGCAGGTCGACGGCGGCCTGGTGGTCGCCGGCCGCGGCCCGCTCCCGGGCCGCCTGCTCCACGGCGTACAGCCAGCCGCGGACCTCGCCGGCGTGGCGCCGGTGCCGGGCGAGTGCCATCCAGGGCACGGGGCGGCGGTGCCCCAGCACATGCGCCGCGGTGCGGTGGAGCTCCCGCCGTACCGGCCCCGGTATCTCCGCGTACACCGCCGAGGCGGCCGGTGGGGCGAAGAAGCCATAGCGGCCCCCGGTGTCCTCGGTCAGCAGGCCGCCGCGCAGCGCTCCCACCAGGGCGCGGGTCCCGGCCTCGCCCGTCACCCCCGCGACCGCGCACAGCTCCTCGGCCTCCACCGGCTCGCCCAGCACGGCGGCCGCCCGGACGACGGGGCGCGCCGCCTCCGGCAGTGCGGCGGCCCGGGCGAGGGCCAGATGGGCCAGCCGGGGCGGGGCGCCGACCGCCTCCAGGTCCCGCACCGTGTAGCGCTCCCGGTGCTCGCCGGTGTCGCGCAGCAGCCGGGCGAGGTCCACGGCCACCTGCGGATTCCCGGCGGACCGCTGCGCGATCCGGGCGAACAGCTCCGACGGCCCGCAGTCGGGCCCGAGTACCTCCTCCACCACGGCCCGCACCTGCGCCGTGTCCAGGGGCGCCAGCGGCAGCCGCTGAACGGCCAGCCCGGCGGGCAGCCGGGCCGCGTGGCCGAGGGGCAGACCGGGCTCGCGCAGCTCCTCGGGCCGGTAGGTGAGGACGGTCGCGAGCCCGGCCGGGGGCTCGCCGAGCACCCTGCGCAGCTGCCGCAGCGCCGCGCGGTCGGCCAGATGGACGTCCTCGGCGACGAGCAGGACCGGCCGGACGCCGGGTCCCTCCCCGGCCGCGCGGGCCCGCGGGGCGAGGAGACGGTCCAGCGCGGCGGCGAACGCCTCGCCGGTGAGGTGCTCGCCGCCGGTCGGGGGGAGGGCGGCGCCGGGTGCGCCGCCGTCGTGCGGGGTGCTCGCGGACCGCGCCCCCGGGGCGCCCTCCGGCAGGGCGCGCTCCGGTGCGCGCGGCGCGCCCTGCGGCCGCGGGGAGGCGCCGGTGCCGCCGGAGCCCGCGAGCGCGGCGCCGAACGGGGAGAAGGCGACCGCCACCGTCCGGACGCCGGAGGCCCTCGCCCCGGCGAGGAGCCGGCGCGCAAGCCGCGAGCGCCCGGCACCGGCGGGGCCCTCCACCAGCAGCAGCGCGGCCCCCGGCGCACGCTCCGCGTCCGTTGCGTCGCGGGCGAGGACACGGGCGAGCCAGCGGTCGCCCGCCTCGTCACTCACGGTGTCCACCGCATCACCCTCCTGGGAGGTTCCGGGGCAATTCGATTCTTTACGTATACGGGTTTCAGTGTCCCTGATTGCGGCGGTTCGGCGCTGCCCGACAGTGTGTGTGCTGCCGCAGAAGATCTGCATGGCTGTCGACGGCCCGGGAGCGACGCGAACCGTCCTCCAGGCCGCTGGACCTAGGTCGAGGCGCAGGAGCCCGACCGAACAGGAGCCCAAGTGATTGCCATAGAACGTGCCTCGGACCCGGCCCGGAGGCGGGCCGGTCCGGCCTCGGACCTCCGGGGTCTGGCCCACTGCGCGATGCCGGCCTCGCCCGAGGCCGCGCGCACCTTCCGGCGCCTCGCCCGGGCGGTCGCACGCCGATGGCGGCTGGCCGAGCATCTCGACGAGGCGCTGTCGGTGATCGTCACCGAACTCGTCACCAATGCGGTGATGCACAGCGGCAGCCCCTGGGTGTCGACGGTGATCAGCGTCCGGGGGGACGCGGTGACGATCGAGGTCATGGACGGCGGGTGCTGGAAGGACCGCCGGGACCGCAGGCAGGAGCCGCTGGACGCGAACGTGCCCTGCGGCAGGGGGCTGACCCTGGTGGACGCCTACGCGCACCGCACGGTCGCCCACCGCTACGACCACGGCAGCGTGGTCCTCGCCGAGATCGCGCTGTGCAGTGCCTCCGGTGTGCCGCGCGGGCAGGGCGAGGCCGCCGCCCGGGGCTGCCGGGGGCTCGCCGCCGACGGACAGGCCGTGGACCCCGAACTGGGTCTCGACCCGGGCCTGGACCCGGACCTCGACCTGGAGATGGCCGAGACCCTGGAGCATCCCGCCGAGGGCCTCGGGCTGGACGTGGAGGCCGAGCTGGAGGAGTTTGACCGCGACCTGGGCCTGGACCTCGACTTCGACCTGCGGCCGTGACCGTCCGGCCCCCGGGCCGTCCGTGACCATCCGTGACCGTCCGGCCTCCTGACCGGCCCCGTCCCACCGGCATGCCGCTCGCGCCCGCCGCTTCCCGGGCCGTGCGCGCGCCGGGTCCGCGGAGGGGCGCCGTCGGCGGCCTCCGCCTCCCGGGTCTCGCGCCGCGGCGGCCGAACGGCCTCCCGGCCGCGGGGTGTGCGGGCGCGCTCGGGGCGCCCGCACACCCCGGCCTCCCGTACCCGGGCGGGGGCGGCGCGGCCCCCGCCCGGGAGCCGCCGCCGTCCCGCCGTCCGCTCCCGAGCCGTGGAAAGGGGTGGCGAGCCCCCTGGTCTCTGACTAGAGTCAGAGAATGCAGAGAGAGCAGATCGACCAGGTGCGCCGCTTCAACCGCACCGTCACCGCACGCGTCGGCGTGCTGCACGACAGCTACCTCGGCCGCGACCGCTCCATCGGGGCCGCCCGCCTGCTGTGGGAGATCGACGCCGACGAGGGGTCCGACGTCCGCCGCCTCCGCGACCGCCTCGGTCTGGACTCCGGCTACGTCAGCCGCCTGCTGCGGTCCCTGGAGGCGGACGGGCTCGTCACCGTGGAGCGCCAGGCGCGTGACGGGCGGGTGCGCACCGTCCGGCTCACCGGGGCGGGGCGCGAGGAGCTGGCCGCCCTGGACGGGCGGAGCGACGAGCTGGCCTGCTCGCTGCTGGAGCCGCTGAACGAGGTCCAGAAGGCGCGGCTGGTCCGGTCCATGGCGGAGGTCGACCGGCTGCTGACGGCGGCCACCGTCACGGTCGACGCCGTCGACCCCGACCACCCGGACGCCCGGCACTGCATGGGGGCGTACTTCGCCGAACTCCACGAGCGCCTGTCGAGCGGCTACGACCCGGACCAGAGCCTGCTGCCCGACGCGTCCGGGCTCCGCCCGCCGCAGGGTCTGCTCCTGCTGGCCAGGCTGCACGGCGAACCGGTCGGCTGCGCGGGGCTGAAGCTCCCCGAGGGCGCCCCGGCGGAGATCAAGCGCATGTGGGTCGCCCCCGGTGCCCGGCGCCTCGGCCTCGGCCGCCGCTTCCTGGCCGAACTGGAGACCCGGGCCCGCGGCCTCGGCCGCACGGTGCTGCGGCTCGACAGCAACGGTCACCTGGAGGCGGCCCTCGCCCTCTACCGCTCCTGCGGCTACCGCGAGGTGCCGGCCTTCAACGACGAGCCCTACGCGGACCACTGGTTCGAGAAGCACCTCGACGACGGACCCGCGGCCTGAGCCGGGTACCCGGGGCCGGACGCCGCCCCCGGGGCGGCGCCCGGCCGCTCGGCGTCAGGACCGCGCGGCGCCGCGGTCCGCCCGCCGCAGCTCCCCGGCCGCCAGGACGGCGTACGCGGCGACGACGCACAGCACCCCCGGGGCCGTGAGCCAGACGCGCCGGTCGTCCTCCAGCACGGCCAGGTAGCGGCTCCGGGAGATCTCCACCGTGCCGCGGGCGTACGGTGCGGTCTCGAAGGCGTAGTAGCGGCCCTCCCGCACCTCGGCGGCCTGCAGGGTGCTCCCCCCGCTCGCACCGAGTCCCTCCAACACGATCCCGGTGAGGGCCAGGGCGCCGAGCCCTGCCTGGACCCCGCCGGGCAGGCACCGGAACGCCCACCAGAGTGCGCGCCGGTCCGCTCTCGTGAGGAGGACGCGTACCGGCGCGGCGACGAGCACCGGGACCAGCAGCAGGGCGACCACGCCGACCGGCCACCCGGCCTCCGTCCACGACGGGGTCCCGGGCAGCCAGGTGAGCGCCGCCGACACCAGCAGCAGGCAGCCCAGCCCGATCGCGACCCCGGCATGCAGTTTGTACGTCCACCCCATGCCCGGCAGCCTGGCACACCGGCCGCCCCCGGAGCACTGCCGCCCGCCGGAAGTGACGGGCACGCCCCGCCTGCCGGGCCCCTACCCCTCCCCGGCCTCCGGGCGGCCGGGGCCGCCGGACGCCGGTACCCGTTCGCCCCGGTGGCCCTCGCCGTGCGCCGCCGGACGGCGGGCGGCCTCCCGCTCCCGGGCCGTCAGCGGCGGCCCGGGCAGCGGGGGCAGCTTCGGCCCGCGGAGCACGGCGCACACGATCTCCGGCCGCAGCAGCGAGGTCAGCGGTGCCGACAGCGTCATCACGTCGAACAGTGCCTTGGTCACCAGCGGGCGTCCGGTCGCCGTCAGCATCAGCCGGTCCAGATAGCGGCGCACGACCTCCGACCCGCGCCCCGGGCCCCTGCCGACGGCACCCGGGTAGAGGATGTCCTGGCCCGTGGCCAGGTCCCAGGCCGTGGCGACCGGCCCGGCGACCGCCCGCTGCACCCGCAGCGCCAGACCCGGGGCGCGCACCCCGTGGCGGTCGAGTTCGGACCGCAGCGCCAGCACCCCCTGTGCGGCCACCGACATGCCGTGGCCGTAGACCGGGTTGTAGGTCGCCACGGCGTCCCCGATCACGACGAAGCCCTCCGGCCAGCCGCGGGTCCTCTCGAAGTAGCGCCTGCGGTTGACGGTGCTGCGGCTGACGACGACGTCCGTCAGCGGCCTCGCCCGGGAGATCAGCTCGCCCACCACGGGGTGCCGCACCGAGCGGGCGAAGTCCTCGAAGGCCTCCGCGTCCGCGGTCGGCTGCCCGCCCCGGGTGCCGGAGAGGGTCACCAGCCAGCGGTCGCCCTCGATGGGCACGATCGTGGCCGTGCGGCCGGGGCGCGGCTCGCGCGCGTCCGCCTGGACGTTGACCACGGGGAACTCCCCGGACCCGGGCGGGGCCTGGAAGATCCGTGTCGCGTAGGCCAGCCCGGAGTCCACCGTCTCCTCGGCCACGGGGCCGACGCCGAGCTCCCGCAGCCACTGGGGGGCCCGGGAGCCCCGTCCGCCGGCGTCGACCACCAGATCGGCGTCCAGGGTGCGCTCCCCGTGCTCGGCGCACCGGATCCGCACCCCCCGCACCCGCGCTCCGTCCCCGTCCAGGCCCAGCAGTTCGGTGCGCTCCAGCAGCCGCACCCCGGGCCGGGCCAGGACCTGCTCGCGTACGACCCAGTCGAGCAGGTCCCGGCTGCAGGCGACGAGGAACTGCATCGGCGGCCACCGCCGGAACCAGCCCAGCGCCGACATCGACACCAGCCCGGTCGGCAGCGGTATCCGCCGGGCCCCCGCCGCCAGCCAGCGCGCGGTCGTGCCCGGCAGCAGGGACTCGATCGCCCGCGCCCCGCCCGACCACAGCAGGTGGGCGTGGTGGGCCTGGGGGAGGCTCCGGCGGGGCCGCGGCCCGTCGGGCAGCACGTCGCGCTCGACGACGGTGACCTCGTCCACCGACGCGGACAGGGCGGCGGCGGCCAGCATGCCGGCCAGGCCGCCGCCGATGACGACCGCGGTGCGCGTTGCGCTCGGGCGGGTTCTCACGGGATCGCTCACGGGGTACCGCTCTCGGACCTGGCCGCGCGCTCGCGCGCTGCCGCGACGACGGGGGAATGACGCAGCGCCAGGGACATGCGCACCAGGTCGCGCTGCCCCTCCGCCGCCTCGGATGTGTACTCCTGGGCCGAACTGATGATCTCCCCTTCGGGGTCGGCCGCCCTGGCCCGCAGGGCGGCCGCGACCATGGCGGCGTCGCCGACGGCCTGTGCCTGGCGGGCGTCGGCGCCCGAGGCCAGGGCCTCCCGGTAGGCGGCGGTGCGCAGGTTCCGGTCGAAGTACGGGTCCAGCTGCAGCATGCCGTCGTGGATGTCCGACTCCCGCTGGGTCACCCGCAGCGCGACGGGGGAGAAGGGGGAGATGCGCACGGCCGGGGTCCCGGTCGGGGCGGCCGCCCGCAGCTCCTGCCACAGCGTGCCGAGCCTGCGGTAGGCCGACCAGGCGTGCCAGTGGTCGGACAGCCGCTGGCCCACCAGCGGGAGGACGAAGCCGACGGCGCTCAGCAGCGCCCCGACGGACGCCAGCGGCGGCGCGAGGACACTGCTCAGCCCGTCCCAGTCGGTGCCGCCCCAGCGGGCGAAGACGGCCGCGAACTTGCTCGCCCCGTAGGCGAGGTTGAACAGCGACCCCACCACGATGACGGTCAGTCCGCCGCGCAGCCATCCGCGGACCTGCGTCGACCAGCGCCAGCACAGGACGGTCATGCTCACCGCGGCCACGCTGTGGGCGATCAGATAGAGCACGATCATCTCGCGGATGTAGGGCGTGTTGGCGTAGTAGGTGTCCAGGTCGCGCAGCCGCTCGACCGGCGCCTCGCCGAGCAGGAAGAGCGCCACCAGGGCGATCACGACGCCGGCGTACCCCGCCATCCACCGGGCGGAGACGCTGCGCGTCTCCCGCGGCGGCCCGCCGCGCCAGTTGACGAGCAGGATCAGGCAGGAGGCGCTGAACGCCGAGAGGATGCAGTACACCAGCGGCGCGGAGACGTTCGGCACACCCGTCAGCCGGTTCACCGCCCCGATCGTGGGCGGCGCGGCGAAGAAGAAGGTGCAGGCCCCGAGCACCAGCAGTGCGCACACCGAGCGCAGCAGCGGGTCGCGCCAGTCGCGCCTGAGCCCCGGCAGCTTGCACGCGAGCGCGACGGCGAGGGCCGCGGCCGGTATGTAGTAGTCCGAACCGTCCACTCGGTCAGCCCTGTGGCCCTCGGTATCCCAACGACGCCTCGATCCGCCCGGCCAGCCCGTCCCGGCGCACCGGCCCGCGCCCCGGTGAACCGGGCAGCCATGCGCGGCACTTGCTGCCCAGCAGCAGCCCGAAGCTCTCCGCCTCCCGCTCCTCGGCCGCGTCGGAGCGGGAGCGGGCGGCGACCTGCCGCACGGTGGCCTGGAGGTCGGCCTCGTCGCTCAGCAGCCGTGCGGCGACCGCCGCGCCCTCGACGTGGTGGCTGCAGTGGCCGGCGTTCATGTGCCAGAGCTCGTGGCCGAGGATGACCAGCTGGTGGTCGGGCGCGGTGCGCTCCTCGACGACGATCAGGTCCTGCTCGGCCATGTCGAGCCACAGGCCGCTCGCCGTCCCCGGCGGGAAGGAGGCCATGCGGTAGCTGACGGGCCTGCCGCGGCGGCGGCTCATCACTCCGCAGAGCGCCCCGTAGAGATGGGCGGGAGCGGTGGGGGCGGGCAGGTCGATCCCGGCGACCAGCTCGCCGCACAGCCGGCGCATGTCCCTGCCTATGCTCATCGCTCTCCCTTCCCCGCCCGTTCCCGTTCGGACACGTGTGGATCCCGTCCGTCCCGCTGTCAGGTGCCCGTCGGCTTCACGCTCTCCAGGAGCAGGTCCAGCCACTCGGTGACCTTGTCCCGGTGCTTGTCCGTGGGCAGTTGCGCCGCCCGCCAGGCGATGCCCCGCACTCCATGGTCCTGCAAGAGCCGCTCCAGCGGGTCGCTTTCCCCGGCTACGTCCTGAAGCAGACCCTGCTCGGTGCGTTGCAGGGCGGTCTCCAGGGCGTCCGCGTCGTCGGCGGTGAGGAAGCCGGCGTGCACCCGGAAGAAGCGCTGGATGGCGTCGCAGTGCTCCATGGTGGGTCTGCGGTCGCCGTTGATCAGGGCACCGGCCTGCTGGCGCGACATCCCTGCTCCGTCGGCGATCTCCTGCTGTGTGTAGCGGCGGCCGTTGGCCTTCAGGCGGGTGCGCCGGAGCAGGTCGAAGCGCTGCAGGAAGCGTGCCTGGAGGTCGGGTTCGCCGGCCGGTCTGCCGTCGATCAGCGCCCGGACCACGTCCGCCGGGACGCCGGAGGCCTCCGACAGCAGTTCGACGTCGAAGACCTCGTCATGGCTGATTCCGAGCTTGTCCGCCAGGTCGGCGATGCGGGCGACCGTGGCCGCCAACTGCCCGTGCGACGCCGGACCCGGAACCGAGAAGCCGTCCGTCACCTGTGGGTCTCCTAGATCATGCGGGGCCGCCCCGCACACAAGGGGCTGCCGGGAGATTAGCCGCTATGGACGAAGGCAGCCACACCTTGCCACAGCTGTGGCGCGAAACCGGCGCTCAGGGCGGCCGAATGCCACGATAGTTGACATCCGCGGCTCCGCGGTAGCAGGATCGCGGAAGAACGAGAAGATCCAAAGGGGGCTGCCAGAGCGGGACTTGGCAGGACTTCGAGAACTTCGGAGAGGTGGCGTTCTCGATGGCGAACGAGGCGGGCATCGGACTCACCGGCACCCAGGGACCCCTGGGCCGGACCGGAACGGCGCGCGGCGGCGTGAGGAGCATACGGCTGCGCAGGCTGATCGGTGAGCGCCCCGCGTCCGGCCCGTGGAACGCACCGCTGCGCCCCTCGGGCCCCGTCCCGCCCTCCTCGCCCGGCCGCAGGCCCGTGCCGGTGCGCCCCCCGGGGCCCGTGCACCCGCTGCCGGACCCCGCCCCCGCCGCCCCGCGCCCCCCTGCGCGTCCCGCCGGGCCGCAGCCGCCCCGGGAGCCGGACGGGGAGGCGTACCTGCACGACTACGCCGCCCTGATGGACGCCGTGCCGCTGCCCTCGCTGCTCATCGACCGCCGGTGGGACGTGGTGCACGCCAACGCCGCCTTCGACGCCCTGTTCCGTGCGATCGGCCCGCACCCCACCGCCATGCCCCAGCAGAACTTCCTGCGCTTCGTGCTCTTCCACCCCGAGGCGCGGACGGTGCTCGCCGAGCACGAGACCAGCTGGTGCCTGCCCGTGATGGCGCAGCTCGCCGCGGCCCTGGAGGAGGCGGGGGACGGGGCGGACGACCGGGCCCTGCAGGCGGTCCGCGACGACATCGCCCTCGACCCGATCATGGACGCCGCCTACCGGTGCGGTCTGCCGCTGTGGATCAGCGCGGTGGGCGCGGCCGCCCTCCGCCACGACGGAGCCGTGCGCCCCGTGCACCACCCCGACCCGCGGTGGGGCAGCACCGACTGCCGGGTGGTGGACGAGACTCCGGCCGGTCTGCGCGGCCAGGGGTACACCCGGCTCACGCTGGTGCTGCGCGAGAACCGCTCCGCGGTCCCCGGCGCCCATCGCGCCAAGCCGTATCTGCGGGCGGTCTCGGGAGGCTGAGCGGCCCGGGGCGGCACCGGCGCGGACCGTGCCGCCCCGGTTGCGCATGCGGGGCCCGGGAGGGGCGCCGCACGCCTCAGCGCGCGGACGCCACGGCCCACTCCGCGACGACCGCCACCGCGACGCCGGCGCCCAGGACCAGGGTGGCCCAGCGGGTGCGGCCCGCCCGGCTGAGCATCAGGGCGCTGCCGGAGAGGATCAGCGCCATCCCGTAGAACGCCACGGTGAGCACCGAGTGCGTACTGCCCAGGCGCAGCGCCAGGACCGCGCCCACGGCGATCATGATGCCGCCGGAGAGGGCTATGCGGATACGGCGCGCCTGACGCGGAGTGAGACCCGGGTGCTCGTCGGGGTCGACGTTGGCTTCTGACATGCGGGAAGCCTATCGGCCCGGGCGGGGGCCCGCCCCGGTGGTCCGGAGCCGTTCGGCGGGTCCGGGCGGCCCGCCGGCCCCGGGCCGCCCCGCGGGTGCGGAGGCGGGCCCGGTCACCGCCGGAGCCCCGGGGCGGCGACGGGCCAGTGCGGCTCGGAGCCGGTCAGCTGGCAGGTCATCAGGTACAGCGGGATGGGCGGGGTGTAGGGGGAGGGGCCGTCGGCGCCGCGGATCAGCCGGGGCCGGTGCCCGGGGACCCGGGCGCCGGGAGCGTAGTGCGACGGCAGCGGCCAGCGCAGCCCGTGGTCGGAGCCGGCCGGGACGATCCACCACCACCAGCCCTCGTCCGCGAAGACGCAACCGCCCCCGCCCGTCCGGCCGATGAGCCGTGTCCCGTAGCGGGCGGGCAGCCCCACGGCGTCGTACCCCGGGCCGCCGGGGTCCGCGAGGGGCACGTCGAGCCGGATCGGGCGGGCCTCCTCGCGCAGGAACGAGGGGAGGAGCCGCGGGGCGGGCCGGGAGGGGCGGTGCGCCTCCCGGCCCGCCCCGACGGGGGCCTGGCCGCGGGCCAGCCGGTTCGCCAGGCTCCTCAGCACGGCCAGGCCGCACCGCGGGGGCCGCTGCCGGGCCCCTCCGCGGGGAACGCGTCCGGGTGGAGCGGGAGTTCGCACCAGACCGAGCGGCCCGCGCCGCGCTCGCCGTCGTAGCTCCCCCAGGCGAGGCTGACCGCCTCGACCAGGAGCAGCCCGCGCCCGCGCTCCCCTCGGGCCTCCCGGCAGACGCGCGGGCCGGACGGCCCCGAGCCCTGGTCGTGGACCGTGACGCGCAGGCGGTCGGCGGTGCGGTGGAGCACGCAGGAGACGAGGTGCCCGCCGGTGTGCACCACGGCGTTGGTGACCAGCTCGGAGACGACCAGCAGGGCTGTCTCGCGGTCGTCGCCGCTGACGCCCCACCGGTGCAGGACCTCGTCCACCCGGCGTCTGGCCCGTGAGACGGACTCGGCGCGCGCGGGCACCTCGAAGCCGTGGCGGAAGGTGTCGGCGGCCGGACTCGCGTCCAGGAGGGGGGTGGTGAGCGCGTCACGGTTCACACGGCAAGTCTCCCGCCGCAACAGCCACCTTGGCAAGGCTCACTCTGAAAAATTCAGAGTGGTCGTATTCAAGGCGGATGCTCCGTGGCACACTGCTCGCATCGGAGCACGTGGGGAGGAGTCGAAGTGAGCGAGCCGCGGTCCGCCCCCACCGTGGGCCAGGTGGTCCTGGGCCGGCGCCTGCAGGACCTCCGTGAGCGCGCCGGGCTCAGGCGCGAGGAGGCGGCGAAGGTCCTGCGCGTCGCACCCGGCACCATCCGCCGGATGGAGACCGCCGAGGTCGCGCTGAAGATCCCCTACGTCCAACTGCTGCTGGCCGCCTACGGCGTGCCCGAGGACGAGGCCCAGGGCTTCGTGGAGCTGGCCGAGGAGGCCAACAAGCCGGGCTGGTGGCAGCGGTTCCACGACGTCCTGCCCGGCTGGTTCAGCATGTACGTCAGCCTGGAGGGTGCCGCCAGCCTCATCCGTGCGTATGAACCGCAGTTCGTCCCCGGACTGCTCCAGACGGAGGACTACGCGCGGGCCATCATGCGGGGCGGGGCCATCGGCCACACCGACCCCGAGGAGATCGAGCGCCATGTGGCCCTGCGGATGGAGCGTCAGGCGCTGCTCGCCCGCCCGGACGCGCCCAGGCTCTGGGTGATCATGGACGAGACGGTGCTGCGCAGGCCGGTCGGGGCGCCCGGGGTGCTGCGGGGCCAGGTGGAGAAGCTGCTCGACTGCACCCGGCTGCCCCATGTGACGCTCCAGATCGCCGAGTTCGCCGGCGGGCACCACCCGGGCACCTACGGGCCCTTCGTGCTCTTCCGGTTCTCGGTGCCCGAACTGCCGGACATGGTCTACAGCGAGTACCTGACCGGCGCCGTCTACCTGGACGCGCGCCCCGAAGTCGCCACGCACCTGGAGGTGATGGACCGCATGGCGGCACAGGCCGCGTCGGCGCAACGCACGAAGGAGATCCTCGATGAACTCCGCAAGGAGCTGTGAATGAAACCCATATACAACGGGATGCCCGCCGCCGAGCTGGGCGAGGAGGGCTGGCACAAACCCTGGAGCGGCGGAAACGGCGGCAACTGCGTCGAGACCATGAAGCTCGCCGACGGCAGGGTGGCCGTACGCCAGTCCTCCGACCCGGAGGGACCCGCCCTGATCTACACCCGGAGCGAGATAGCCGCGTTCATCCAGGGGGCCAAGGCGGGCAAGGCGGACTTCCTGGTCGGCTGACCTGCTGCCGCGGGGGCAGCAGGCTCGTCGGAGCCGCGGGCGGGTGGCACCTCGTCAGACGAAGAGGAGCCGTTCCGGCGCCCGGGAGCACCGGCCGCACTCCGGGCGGCCGGTGCTCAGTGTACGTGAATGATCAACGGATGGTAAAGCCCCGGGAGCCGGCACCCCGGGCGCACCCGGTCGCCGGCCCGCTCGCGGGCGGGCGCCGCACCCGCGCTTGCGGCGCCGGACGACGCCGACCCACGACACCCGCTCCCGGGCGGGTGCCGCACCCGCCTCGGCCGGGCTTGCGGGGCCGCGGTTGCCGCAGGACTCAGGGGCGCCTGAGGTAGGCGAGGCCGGGGTGCTCCGCCCGGTAGGCGTCGACCAGCCGCCGTGCCACGGACACGGAGTCCACCAGCGGGTGCAGGGCGAAGGCCCGCACGGCCGCCGACACCGAACCGCCCTCCGCCGCCGCGAGGACCTCCCGCTCCACCGCCTTCACCGCCGTGACCAGCGCGGTCGCATGGCCGGGAAGCGGGTCCACCGCCACCGGGTGCGCCCCGCCCGCGTCCACCAGGCACGGCACCTCCACCACCGCGTCCGCGTCGAGGGGCGCCAGCGCACCGCGGTTGCGGACGTCCAGGACCAGGGTGGTGCGCTCGTCGCGGGCGATGGCCCGCATCAGCGCGAGGGCCACCTGCTCGTAGCCCCCGGACTCGAGGTCCTCCTCCTCGCGCGCGCCCGCTCCCGCGGCCCCCCGGTTGGCGGCCATATAGGTGGCCTCGCGCTCGGCCAGCGTGCGGCGCCAGACCTCCAGCGCGGGCGAGCCGGGGCGCAGCACCCGCTCGTAGAACCCCGCCTGCTGCTCGCGCAGGAACGCCCCCCGGGTCCGGTCCGCCCGGCGGTAGGCGGCCACCGTCTCCCGGTTGAAGTAGTAGTAGTGCAGGTACTCGTTGGGGACGGCACCGAGCGAGCGCAGCCAGTCCGCACCGAACAGCTTCCCCTCCTCGAAGCTGCCGAGCGCCGCGTCGTCCGCGAGCAGCCCGGGCAGCAGGTCCCGTCCGCCCACCCGCAGTCCGCGCAGCCAGCCCAGGTGGTTCAGGCCCGCGTAGTCGAACCAGGCGGTGGCCGGGTCCGCCCCGGCGGCCCGCGCCACCCGCCGGCCCAGGGCGACGGGGGAGTCGCAGATGCCGACGACCCGGTCGCCGAGCACCCGGCTCATCGCCTCCGTGACCAGCCCCGCGGGGTTGGTGAAGTTGATGACCCAGGCCTCGGGGGCCAGAGCGGCGACCCGGTGGGCGATCTCCACGGCCACGGGCACCGTGCGCAGGCCGTAGGCGATGCCCCCGGCGCCCACCGTCTCCTGGCCGAGCACGCCCTCGGCGAGCGCGATCCGCTCGTCCGCGGCACGCCCCGCCAGGCCGCCGACCCGGATCGCCGAGAACACGAAGTCGGCCCCCCGCACCGCCTCGTCCAGGCTGCGGGCCGCCGTCACCGCGGGGGCGTCCGCCCTCCCGGCCGCAAGCTCCTCGACGACCCTGCGCACCGCGGCCAGGCGCGTGCCGTCCACGTCGTGCAGCACCACCTCCGTGACCCGCCCCGAGCCGCGGTCGCCGAGCAGCGCCCCGTAGACCAGAGGGACCCGGAACCCGCCGCCGCCGAGGATCGTGAGCTTCATGTCCCGTACGGTACGCGCGCGCCCCGTGCGCCGGGGCGGGACCCGCGTGGGCCGTTCGCCGCCCCGGCGGGAAGATGGATGCATGCCACGTCACACCAAGCGCAGCGAACGCACCGCACCGGCCCTCCCCGACGCCGGATCGCCCTGCCCCTGCGGGCTTCCCGCCGCGTACGGGGAGTGCTGCGGCCGCCTCCACCGCGGGGAGGAGGCGGCACCCACCGCGGAGCGGCTGATGCGCTCGCGCTACAGCGCGTTCGTGGTCCGCGACGCCGCGTACCTGCTGCGCACCTGGCACTCCTCGACCCGGCCGCCGCGCCTGGAACTCGACGAGGGGATGCGCTGGTCCGGCCTGGAGATCACCGGGGCCACCGACGGGAGCGCCTTCCACTCCCGGGGCACCGTCACCTTCCGGGCCCGCTACCGCCACCACGGCAAGCGGGGCGAGCTGCACGAGCGCAGCGAGTTCGCGCGCGAGGGCGGGGCCTGGGTCTACGTGGACGGCACCTTCCTGGACTGACCGTCCCTGCGGCTCCCCGCCGAAGGCCGCGGCGGGGCCCGCGGCCGGAGCACCCGGCCGCACCCGTCGCGGGCCCCGGGCGGCCGGACGCCGGGGCCGCTCCCTCCGGAGGGGGCGGCCCGCGGTCGCTCAGGGCACGCTCAGTGGGCGCCGTCGGGACGGACCGTCAGGCCCGGGTTGTACGCGGCGAGCACCTTGTTCGCCCGGGCCAGCGCCGCGAGCGCGTGCTCGCGGTCGGCGCGGTCCTCGGTGCACAGCGGCCCGCGGAACCGCCCCACCTCGCGCGCCGCCCAGACGGCCTCCATCTCGGCGTTCAGCACATGCGCGGGCATGCAGGAGCCGATGAGCACGGCGACGCGGTCGGGGATGGGGACCGGTACGAGGTCGGAGGCGGTCACGTGGAGTCCTTGTCTTCTGCTGTGTCGGGCCCGTCGGTCGGTCGGTCCCGTCCTTCATGAGTACCGGAAGGTCATCCCGGTTCCCCGGCGGGGTCCCCTCGGCGGGGAACGCCGGTCCCCGCGGCCCGCCCCGGCCCGCGTCCGCCTCCGCGCGGGCAGGGGTGCGTGCGGGCAGGGGGCGGTGGTGCGCGGACCTGCCGGAGCGGCGCCGCCGCGTCCCCGGAAGCCCGCGGCCACGTGCCGCGGCCCCCCGTCGGCGGCGCCGGACCACCCTACGCGAAGGCCGCGCCCGCCCCGACCGCGCGCGCCCCGAGGGCCGCCCGCGCCGACGCGCGCGGGCCGGGGAGCCCCCGCCCGGCCCGCGCGCGTCCCGCGTCCGTACGGCGACCGGGCGGCGCGCCCCTCGGTCCTGGCCCGGCCCGCGCGCGTCCCGCGCGTCCGAGGACGGCGCCGTCGACGCGGTCGTGCCTCCCGCCCGGCCCGCGCGCGTCCCGAGCACCGCCCCCGGGCTCAGTCGAAGCGGTCGATGTTCTCCTCCACCCAGGAGCGCAGGTGCGCGAGCGGGGCGCAGGCGTCCCGGCCGAGCGGGGTGAGGCTGTACTCGACGCGCAGCGGCACCTCCGCGAAGACCTCGCGATGCACCAGCCCGTGCTCCTCCAGGCGCCGCAGCGTCTGCGTGAGCACCTTGGGGCTCACACCCTGGAGGCGGTTGCGCAGGGCGCCGAAGCGCTGCGCGCCCTCCTCCAGGGCCCCCAGGGCCAGGGCGCTCCACTTGTTGGCCAGCAGATCGAGCATGTCGCGGCAGGGGCAGGCGGCGGCGTAGACGCTCCCGGGGGTGGCCCCCGGCTCGGTGGTCGTCGTCATGGCGCCATGGTACCCAACGGGTACCAGTATCCCTTGCGGGTAACCACTACCCCTTCCATACCGTTGTCGCCACCGGCGGCCGCCCACCCGTCCGCCGGACCCGGGCCGCCGTGCCCGCCCGCATCCGCAACCCCGTGAGAGGCCCCCATGAGCACCGTCCCCGCGACCATGCCCGCCGTCGCCTACCGCCGGTCGCTGCCCGTCGACCACCCCGAGAGCCTGGTCGACGTCGAGCTCCCGGTGCCCGAGCCGGGTCCGCGCGACCTGCTCGTACGGGTCGAGGCGATCGCCGTCAACCCCGTGGACCACAAGGTCCGGCAGAACGTGGACCCGGGCGGGGAGGCGAAGGTCCTCGGCTGGGACGCCGCGGGCACCGTGGTGGCCGTGGGCTCCGAGGTCCGGCTGTTCGCCGTCGGAGACGAGGTGTTCTACGCCGGGGCCCTCGACCGCCCCGGCGCCAACTCCCGCTTCCACGCGGTGGACGAGCGCCTGGTCGGCCGCAAGCCCGCCTCGCTCTCGTTCACCGAGGCCGCCGCCCTGCCGCTGACCTCCCTCACCGCGTGGGAGGGGCTGTTCGAGCGCCTGGGCGTGCGCGACGCGGGGACGGAGAGCACCGGGACCCTGCTGATCACGGCCGCCGCCGGGGGCGTCGGGGCCGTGACCGCCCAGCTGGCCCGCGCCCTGACCGGCCTCACGGTGATCGGGACCGCGTCGCGCCCCGAGACGGCCGAGTTCGCCCGGCGCATGGGCGTCGAGCACGTGGTCGACCACCACCGGCCGCTGGTGCCGCAGCTGGCCGAGGCGGCCCCGCAGGGCGTCGACTACGTGTTCAGCACCAACGGCACCGACCGCCGGCTCGGCGAGTTCGCCGAGGTGCTCAACCCCTTCGGGCGGATCGTGGCCATCGACGACGTGGACGAGCTGCCGCTCGGCGCACTGAAGGCGAAGAGCATCTCCTTCCACTGGGAGTTCATGTTCACCCGGTCCATGTTCGGCACGTCCGACCGGCAGGCCCAGCACCGCATCCTGACCCGGATCGCCCGCCTCGCCGACGTGGGTGCCCTGGTCAGCACCGCCACCCGGGACCTGGGCCCGGTCAGCGCGGCCTCACTGCGCCGGGCGCACCGGCTGCAGGAGTCCGGCGGCACGATCGGCAAGACCACGCTCACCGGCTTCTGAGCGGCCGCCGACCCGGCGGGCGGAGCGCGGCGGGAACGGGCCCCAGGGCCCCGGGCCGCCTCACGCCCCGGGCGCCCTCACGCCCCGGGGCCCGCGCCGCGGCCGGCGCGCTCCCGGCGCGGGGCGTCGTACCCGGTGACGGCCGTGCGGCCGACCGCGGCGGCCAGCTTGCGCAGCCGCCGCAACTCGAAGCGGGGCGGCACACCCGGCACACCCGGGCGGTGCCGCGGCACCCGGACCCGCAGGGCGTGCCGGGCGATCCGGCAGTGGACGGGCGCGGCCAGGACGGCCGCCTCCCCGTCGATGCCCGCCTCCAGCTCCGCCGCGTCGGCGTCGACGACCACCGTGCGGGCCGTGAGCACCGTGAACCCCTCGCGCTCGGGGGCGAGGAGCAGTGCGGCCGCCTCGGCCGCGCTGTCCACCCGCAGCCCCAGCACTCCCAGCACCCCGCCGTTCACCCGCTCGCGCCGTCCCAGCCCGAGCGGGTCGTCCGTGCGGTACGGGTTGTTGCTGACCAGCACCGCCTGCGGCTCGCTGAGGACGGTGGCACCCGCCCGGACGGTCAGCCGCGGGCCGCGCCGTCTGCTGAGCAGGTCCGGCAGCAGCTCCAGCGCGGTGCCCACCTTGTCTTCCCGGTACGCCGGGCTCTGCACGACGGCCCCGTAGGCCCCGAAGGAGACGTTGTTGACGAAGGGGCGGTCCCCGGCGAAGCCCAGGTCCACGTCAAGCTCGACGCCGTCGGAAAGGGCCTCCAGGCAGCTCGCCGGGTCCTCGCGGTCGAGTCCGAGGTCCATGGCGAAGTGGTTGCGCGTCCCCGCGGACACCACCAGCAGCGGCACGCGGTGCTCCGCCGCGACGGCGGCCACCAGGGCCTGGGTCCCGTCGCCGCCGGCCACGCCCAGCAGGTCCGCCCCCTCCCGGACCGCCTGCCGGGCCAGCGCCGCCACGTCCACGTGGCGGTCCGCGTCGAGCAGGACCACGCGCGCCCCGAGCTGCTCCGCCCGCTCCTTGAGCCCGTGCCGTCCGACCTTGCCGCCCCCGGAGCGCGGGTTCATCAGGATGACCGGGCGGCGGGGGCGGGCAGTGCGGTACTCCCTGGGGCGGGCCGGGCGCAGGCCCGTCGAGCGCAGCGCGTACCGCCCGGTGGCCAGCGCGAGGGCCCACAGGGCCGCGGAGGCGGCCACCACCCACAGCAGGCGGGTGGAGACCACCAGGACCATGACGGACAGCGGCGCGGCCACCGCGAGCACCGCCGCCGCCGCCCGGACGGGTCCCCGCCGGGAGAGGGCCCACCACAGGGCGGCCGCGGTGACGGCGAGCCCGGCCGCTCCCGCCAGGAGCAGCAGCACCCCCGTCGCGCCGCCGAACCAGAGCGGCAGCAGCGCGGCCAGCGCGGCCGCGGCGAGCGAGGCCCTCGCCGCCCAGCGTTGGGCGCGGTGTGCGCGCTCCGTCGTCTCCAGCCCCATCGATCCCCCTTGTCCGGAGGTCATCCTAGGGAGCGGACGGCCCCGCGGTCGCGCGGCGGCGCCGGGGCCGGGGCGGCGCCCCGGTGCACGGCCCCGCACGGACGCCCCCGGCCGGCCCGGGGCCGGGCCTCAGCTGCCGGGCCTGCCGCGCCCGCGCAGCTGCAGCGCCCGCAGCACGGCCTCCGTGGCGAAGCGCCCGTCCGGGTCGGCGAGCCGGTCCCCGAAGATCGCCTCCAGGCTGCGGAGCCGGTAGCGCACCGTCTGCGGGTGCACCGCCAGCAGCTCGCCCATCCGGGCGGCCGTGCCGCGTGTCTCCAGCCAGGTGCGCAGCGTCTCCACCAGCCGGTTGCGCCGGGTCGCGGTCAGGCCCGACAGCGGGGCCAGCTCCCGGTCGGCCAGATGCTCCAGGAGCGCGGGGTCGGACAGGAGCCAGAGGGTGAGCAGGTGGTCGGTGCAGCAGAGCACGGGGGCGTCGTCCACCGCCCCGGTGTCGACCAGCTCCAGCAGGCGCCGCGCCCAGCGGACCGAGTCGGCCGCGCCCTCGACGGCCACCGTCAGGCCCACCGCGGCACGGGCGTCCTCGGGGAGGGAGGAGAGTGTGCGGCGGCGGCGGTCGTCGAAGGGACCGGGGAGCAGCAGATGGGGCTGCGGTCCTGCGAGGTCGGCGAGGACATCGTTGTCGAGCCCTCTTTCGGTCAGATCCGGCACGGGCCGCAGGGCGACCAGGGTCACCTGCTCCGGGAGCGGCCAGCGCGCCTGCTCGCAGAGCTCCGCCAGCGCGGCCCGCGGTACCGGCGGGCCCGCCAGGATCAGATGGAGCAGCCTGCGCCGGGTCGCCTCCGCCCGGTCGCCCGACCGGGCCTGCACCTCCAGGTACCCCTCCCGGGTGAGCGCCTCCAGATCGTCGACATAGGCGAACAGCGCGTCGGCGAAGCTCAGCATCAGGGTGGGGGAGAGGTTGTAGCGCCGGCCGATGCGCTTGGCCCGGCGCAGGGCCACGCGCGCGCCCAGCCGGTAGGCGCCCTGGAGCGACTCCAGGCTGCGCCCCTCGTAGGCCTCGAAGCGGCCGAACCGGCGCAGCATCTCGTCCCGCAGCGGGGAGGGGGAGGAGGGCCGGGCCACCTGCTCGACGAAGACCCGGATGTTCTGTTCCACGCCGAGTTGGACGGCCTTTCCGTACGGTCCGTTCAGTAATCGGGCGTACTCGGGATAGGCGCGGGTGACCTCGATTCCTATCTCCTGGATGAGACTCGGCAACTCGGGCCGGATGAGGGCGGCGAACTCCTGGGGGAGTGGTGCCAGGGGCTCACCGGCCCCGGACGGACGGGTGGTTCTCTGCATGCATTCTCCCCTCGTGGGCCGGGATTCCCGGAGAACCGCGCCTCCGCTGCTCCTCTCCGCGGCCCCGGCGGTGTTTCTCCGGTCCCGTCCGGTGGGGGCGCGACGGGGCGGACCGCGCCTGGCCCTGCCGGGGTCCTCCCAGGCGCGGCGGCGGTCATTGAGTGCTGAACATAGACCAGTCCGGCGCCCCTGCACAGCGGTGGGGACGGCCGGGTGCGAGCGCGACCGATACGCGACGGCGGCCGCGGAGGGCCGCGGCCGATTGCTCACCGGGCGACAAGAAAGCGCTGTCCCCTCCTCGCGTCGCGACAAGAAAATACCCGCTGGTAGGGGGCGCCCGGGAAACTGGCGGGCCGGTATTGCCTGCCGGGTTACCCGCTCGTAACGTCGCTTCCGCAACCCGCTCGCTCGCGTGGCTGAAAGGCATTGCCCGCGCTCCGTTTCCGTGCGCGTTCCACGAAAGAGCCGCAATCGCTTTTCGGGCCGTGCGGCCGAAAAGCGATCCCTCGGTACGCGCCTATCCCCCGGAAGGGAACCGACTCGTGCGCAGACTCACCAGAAACGCCGTGACCGCCGCCGCGGCATTCACGGCGGCCCTCGGAATGACGGCCGCCTCCGCCTCCGCCACCTCGCCGGCCACCTGGACCGTCGCCCCGGGCGGGGCGTTCACCGCCCATGCCGACAACCCCACGCTCAGCACCCCGGCCGCCACGCTGCAGTGCGCCGGCTCCGATGCCGAAGGCACCCTGAAGACGGGCTCCGGCAACGCCGGAGCCGGCATCGGCTCGATCACCGAACTCACCTTCACCGACTGCTCGGTGATCGGCATCCCCTTCGACGTCACCACCGCGAGCAAGCCCTGGAGCCTCAACGTCGATGCCGTCAGCGCCGTCCCCGGCGCCGTCGACGGCTCGATCAGCGGCGTCGACGCCACCATCAGCGGCTCAGGCTGCACCGCCGACTTCACCGGCACCGTCACGGGCCGCTACCTCAACGGCACCAAGCGCCTGGTGATCGACGGCGGCGACCTGACCGCCTCCGGGGCCGACTGCTTCGGCCTCATCAACGACGGCGACGAGGCCCTCTTCGAGGCCGACTACGCCGTCACCGGCAACCACACCATCACCCGGGACTGACGCCCGGGAGGCGGCGGTGGGGCCCGCACCGCGGGCCCCACCCGCGGCCCGTGCCGCTCCGGGGCGCGGGCCGCGGGTACGGCCCGCGCCCGGGGACCGCCCCGGCCCACGGCACCCGATCCCGACGTCCCCCGCAGCAGGGGACCCCACAGGGGGGCACACGCATGACCGCGGTCGCGGAGCGGCACGCTCGCCGCATACGGCGTACCACCGTCCTCACCGGCGTCGCGCTGACCGCCGGGCTCGCCGCCGGCCTCCTCGCCGGGCCCGGTCCGGCCCAGGCCCGCGACGGCACGTCCCCCCTGGCCTACCGCTGCCAGGTGCTCGGCCGCACCCACGAGGTGGCGGTGCGTGTGACCGGGGCCTTCCCGGAGACCGCCGTGCCGGGCCGGCCGATCACCCCGGGCGACCCGGCCGTGCGGGTCGCACTGCCGCCCGAGGCCGTCGCCGGACTGCTCCCCGAGGGGACCGCCTCCGTCTCCGCGACCCTGCGGATGACCACCCTGGTGGCGCACAACGGCCGCACCGCCGAGGCCTCCTGGGACCGCCTCACCGCCCCGGCCGCGGCCCCCGGCCCCGAGGGAGGGCTCGCCCTGGAGCACACCGGCCCCGTCCCCGCCGTCACCGTCACCGGTCCCGGCGACGTCGCCTTCCGGGCCGGGGACATCCGGCTGGAGCTGCACCCGGAGACCGCCGACGGCGCGGAGCCCCTGCCCCTGCCGCCCGTGGAGTGCACCCCCGCGGAGGACCGGGACACGCTGCTCGCCACCGTCCGTGCACTCCACCCCCCGACGCGGCCGCCGAGCCCCCCGGACACCGGCCCCGCCGCACCCCCCTCGGACACCGGCCCCGACACCGGCCCCGACACCGTGCCCGGCCCGGGCGCCCCGTCCGGCGGCCGGGAGGGTGCCGCGCGTGCGGAGCCCCCCGCCGCCGACACCTGCCCCGAGGCCCCGCCCACCGGGGGCTTCGACGAGAGCTTCGTCCCCGAACCCACCCCCGGGGAGCCGCCCCGGGTGATCGACCTCCCCGGACGGCACGGCTGCGCCTACGTCGTCGGGCTCGCCAACGTCAGGAAGCTCGGCGGCGCGATGATCGTCAACGACCCCGCCCGGAACCCGCAGAAGATCAACGCGATGGCCGTCAAGCGGACCGTGGTCCGGCCCGGCACACGCCCCGGCGGCAACTACTTCCGCGCCGACTCCTTCGGTGAGATCGCCCTCCCCGACGCCGAGTCGACCTTCCTCGCCTTCGGCTTCCAACCGGTCAGCGCGCGGGTGGAGTTCACCAACGGCCCCCTCACCATCACCACGGGCACCATCGGTTCACCGCCCGACCGCGTCAACTTCGCCATGGCCGGCTTCTACCAGTCGCTGCGCATCCACGACGTCACCGTCAACGGCACCCCCCTGGACGTCGGCCCCGTCTGCCGCACCGCCCGCCCCTTCCGCGTCGTGCTGCACGGAGAGTTCCCGCACTACCAGAACGTGCTGTTCGGCGGGCCGATGCGGGGCACGGTCACCATTCCGGAGTTCGAGGGCTGCGGCACCCCGGGCGAGGACCTCGACCCGTTGTTCAGCGCCGCGCTCTCCGGCCCCGGGAACCTGGTCGCCATGAACCAGGGCCCGCTGTGCGTGCCCGTGTCCCAGCTGTCCTGCCCGCCGGACGTGCCGGTGCTGCCCGGCCGGGAGGAGGGCGACTGAGCCGGAGGGCCCCGCGCGCAGCCGCCCCGGCTCCTCGCCCGGCGCCCCGGCTCCTCGCCCGGCGCCCCGGCTCCTCGCCCGGCGCCCCGGCTCCTCGCCCGGCGCCCCGGCTCCTCGCCCGGCGCCCCGGCCCGTGGCGCGGGCCGACCGCCGGGGCGCGCACCCGCCGACAAGGTGCGCACCCCGCGTTGTCACCGGGTGACAAACCCTGCGGTTCGACCGGAAACCGCTGGTCACAGGCATTGCCCCGGTGATGTGGGCGACCGTAGCGTGCGGGCGCCCGATGCAACTTCCGCCCCACCGCGCACACACCGCCTGCGTGTGCGCGCAACCAGCCGGACCGGGAGGTGAGATGGGAATCGAGGTCGTCGTCGAGGGACTGACCAAGTCCTTCGGTGGACAGAACATCTGGCAGGACGTCACGCTCACCCTCCCCGCGGGCGAGGTCAGCGTGATGCTCGGCCCCTCGGGCACCGGGAAGACGGTGTTCCTGAAATCGCTCGTCGGACTGCTCAGGCCCGAGCACGGCCGCGTCCTCGTGGACGGCGTCGACATGGTCGGCGGTCGCGAACGGGACGTCTACGAGGTCCGCAAGCTCTTCGGCCTGATGTTCCAGGACGGCGCGCTCTTCGGCTCGATGTCCCTCTTCGACAACGTCGCCTTCCCGCTGCGCGAGCACACCCGCAGGAAGGAGTCGGAGATCCGGCGCATCGTCATGGAGCGCATGGACATGGTCGGCCTGGTGGGCTCCGAGGGGAAGCTGCCCGGTGAGATCTCCGGCGGGATGCGCAAGCGCGCCGGCCTGGCCCGCGCCCTGGTACTCGATCCCCAGATCGTCCTGTGCGACGAACCGGACTCCGGGCTGGACCCCGTGCGCACCGCCTACCTGTCCCAGCTCCTGATCGACCTCAACGCCCAGATCGACGCGACGATGCTGATCGTCACCCACAACCTCGACATCGCGGCCACCGTCCCGGACAACATGGGCATGCTCTTTCTGCGCAGGCTCGTCGCCTTCGGCCCCCGGGAGGTGCTGCTGACCAGCGAGGAGCCCGTCGTCGCCCAGTTCCTGGGCGGGCGGCGCGAAGGCCCGATCGGCATGTCGGAGGAGAAGGACGCGGCGGCCCTGGCCCGCGAGCAGGACCGCGCCTCCGCCCCGCGCCCGGACGGCCCCCGGCTCCTGGCACCGCAGCTCGAACCCTCGCCCGGACTGCCCCCGCGCCAGGGCGCCCTGCGCCGCCGGGAGCGGGTGCTCGGCCTGCTCGACACCCTGCCCGGGGCCGCGCGCGAGGCCGTGCTCCGCGGACGCACCGCCCCCGGACCGGACCCGTCGCCCGCCCCCGGCCACCCGCCCGCCGCCGACGGGGTGCGCCCGTGACCGCCCGCCCCGGGACCGCGTCCCCCACCGGTGGGCGGACGCCCTCCCGGGCCCTGGCCCCCCTGCGGGAGACGGGCAGGCTGTTCGCCCTCGCCGCCGCCGTGGTGCGCGCCGTCTTCCGCAGGCCCTTCCAGTTCAGGGAGTTCGTCGAGCAGTTCTGGTTCATCGCCGGGGTCACCATCCTGCCCGCCGCGCTGGTCTCCATCCCCTTCGGCGCGGTCATCGCCCTCCAGGTCGGCTCGCTCACCCAGCAGCTGGGCGCCCAGTCCTTCACCGGCGGCGCCAGCGTCCTCGCGGTCGTGCAGCAGGCCAGCCCCCTGATCGTCGCCCTCCTCATCGCGGGCGCGGGCGGCTCGGCGATCTGCGCCGACCTCGGCTCCCGCAGCATCCGGGAGGAACTGGACGCCATGGAGGTCATGGGCATCTCGCCCGTCCAGCGGCTCGTCGTCCCGCGGGTACTGGCCACCATGCTGGTGGCGGTCCTGCTCAACGGCCTGGTCTCGGTGGTCGGCACCCTGGGCGGCTACTTCTTCAACGTGGTGATGCAGGACGGCACCCCCGGTGCCTACCTGGCGAGCTTCTCCGCCCTCGCCCAGCTCCCCGACCTCTACATCAGCGAGTTCAAGGCGCTGGTCTTCGGCTTCATCGCCGGAGTGGTCGCCGCCCACCGGGGGCTGAACCCGCGCGGCGGCCCCAAAGGCGTCGGCGACGCCGTCAACCAGTCGGTGGTGATCACCTTCCTGCTGCTGTTCTTCGTGAACATGGTCCTCACCGCCGTCTACCTCGAGACCGTCCCGCCGAAGGGAGGCTGAGCGATGGCGATGCTCGGCTGGCTGGACCGCTCCGGCGACCACCTCGCCTTCTACGTCCGCGCCCTGCTCTGGACCCCCCGCACCCTGGGCCGCTACCTGAGGGAGGTGCAGCGCCTGCTCGCCGAGGTGGCCTTCGGCAGCGGCGGCCTCGGCGTCGTCGGCGGCACCATCGGCGTGATGGTCGCCATGACCCTGTTCACCGGAACCGTCGTCGGGCTCCAGGGCTACGCCGCCCTCGACCAGATCGGCACCTCGGCGTTCACCGGCTTCGTCTCCGCCTACTTCAACACCCGCGAGATCGCCCCCCTGGTGGCGGGCCTGGCGCTGTCCGCCACCGTCGGCGCGGGTTTCACCGCACAGCTCGGGGCCATGCGGATCAACGAGGAGGTCGACGCCCTGGAGGCCATGGGCGTCCGCTCGCTGCCCTACCTCGTCACCACCCGCATCATCGCCGGGGTCGTGGCGATCGTCCCCCTGTACGCCGTCGGCCTGCTCAGCTCCTACCTCGCCTCGCGGTGGGTGACCGTGGTCGTCAACGGCCAGTCGGCGGGCACCTACGACCACTACTTCGCGCTCTTCCTCTCGCCGGACGACGTGGTGCTGTCCGTCCTCAAGGTGCTGGTCTTCAGCGTGATGGTGATCCTCGCCCACTGCTACTACGGCTTCCGGGCCGAGGGCGGCCCCGCGGGCGTCGGCATCGCCGTCGGGCGCTCGGTGCGCAACGCCATCGTCCTGATCAGCGTCACCGACTTCTTCCTCTCCCTCGCCGTCTGGGGGGCGACCACGACCGTGAAGGTGGCCGGATGAAAGCACACACCCTGCGCCGGCGCCTGGCCGGCGTCGTCTTCCTGCTGGTGCCCGTCCTGCTCGCACGGCTCGCCGTGGCCGTCTACGACAAGGAGTTCAGCGACGACGCGACCGTCACCGTGCTCGCCGGCCCCGTCGGCAACGAGCTGCGGCGCGGGGCCGAGGTCAAGCTGCGGGGCGTCGTGGTCGGCGAGGTCCGCGCCGTCGCCACCGACGGCCGCGGAGCCCGGCTCACCCTCGCCCTCCGCCGCGAGGCCCTGGCCCGCGTCCCGGCCGGCGTCACCGCCCGGATGCTGCCCACCACCCTGTTCGGCGCCCGCCATGTCGCCCTGGTGGAGCCCGGGGGAGCGGCCACCGCCCGACGCCTCGCGCCCGGGGACACCATCCCCCAGGACCGCACCGCGAGCGCCGTCGAGCTGGAGCAGGTGCTGGACGGGCTGCTGCCCCTGCTGACCGCGGTCAAGCCCGAGAAGCTGGCCGCCACCCTCACCGCCGCCGCCGACGCCCTCCGGGGCCGCGGTGAGCAGCTCGGCGACACCCTCACCGCCCTCGAACGCCACCTCGGCAGGCTCAACCCCCACCTGCCCACCCTCAACCGCGACATCACCGCCCTGGTCCGGGTCGGGCACCTCTACGCCGACACCGCCCCCGGCATCCTCGACGCCCTGACCGACGCCACCACCACCAGCGCCACCCTCTCCGACCGGCGGGACCAGCTGGCCGCGCTCCACCGGACCGCCACCACCGCCGCCGACGACCTCGCGGACTTCCTGCGCACCCACCGGGACCACCTCATCCGGCTCACCGCGACGAGCCGGGACACCCTCGAACTCCTCGCCGAGTACGCCCCGTCCTTCCCCTGCACCCTGCGCACACTCGCCGGGTTCGTCCCGGCCATGGACAAGGCCCTCGGCAAGGGGACGGACCGCCCCGGACTCCATGTCACCGTCACCTCCGTGCCCTCCCTGGGGCGGTACGTCCCGGGCGAGGACACCCCCGTCTACGAGGCCACGGGAGGGCCGCGCTGCTACGGCGTCCCCTACACCGGCCGCCCCGCACCCGCCGCCGCCGAGGCCGCCGCCGAGAACCTGCCGCTGCCCAACTCCCCACAGGAGAACCGGCTGGTCAACGAACTCCTCGCACCCGGGCTCGGGACCGGCCCCGCCGAACTGCCCGACTGGAGCAGCGTGCTCGCCGGGCCCGTCTACCGGGGAACGGAGGTGACGCTCCGATGAGACGCCGCAGCCTCGTCGGCCCCCTGCTGAAATCGGCCGTGTTCGTCCTGGTGACCGTCCTGGCCACCACCCTGCTCGCCTTCGGGATCGCGGACCCCGGCGTCGGCGCCACCACCTCCTACACCGCCCGGTTCACCGACGCCACCGGCCTCGCCCCCGGGGACGGCGTCCGCATCGCCGGGGTCAAGGTCGGCCGGGTGGAATCCGTGCGCGTGGCGGACCGCCGGATCGCCGAGGTCTCCTTCAGCGTCGCCGAGGGGCGCAGCCTCCCCGCGGGCGCCACCGCCTCGATCAAGTACCGGAACATGGTCGGGCAGCGCTACCTCGCCCTCGCCCGGGGCCCGGGGCCCGGGGGGGACTCCCTCCCGCCCGGCGGGACCATCCCCCTGGAGCGCACCAGCCCGGCGCTGGACCTCACCCAGCTGTTCAACGGCTTCCAGCCGCTGTTCGAGGGCCTCGCCCCGGACGAGGTCAACGAGCTCGCCGACTCGATCGTCCGGGTCCTGCAGGGCGAGGGCGGCACCGTCGACAGCCTGATCCGCCACATCGGCTCACTGACCACCACGGTCGCCGCCAAGGACCGGGTCGTCGGCGAGGTCGTCGACAACCTCACCACTGTGCTCGCCACCGTCAACGACCGCGAGGAAGGCTTCGACGACCTCGCGGTGACCTTGCGCAAGCTGGTCTCCGGCTTCTCCGGCGACCGGCGCCCCCTCGGCGAGGCCGTCACCGCCATGGGCGAGCTGACCACCGTGACGGCGGGACTCCTCCAGGAGGGCCGGGAGCCCCTGAAGCAGGACATCGCCGAACTCGGCCGCCTCGCCCGGGAGCTGGACCGCGGCAGCGGGCAGGTGGAGGACTTCCTGCGCCGCACCCCCGAGAAGATGCGCGCCCTCACCCGCCTCGCCTCCTACGGATCCTGGCTCAACCTCTTCCTGTGCGAGGCCACCGTCAGCGGGGTGTCGACCTCCGACGGCAGCGCGCCCCCCACCGGTATCGCGATCACCGAGCCGAGGTGCCTGGCATGACCCCCACCACCCCATGGAACCGCCGAGGACCGCGACGCGGCGCAGCGGACCGCCCCCCACGCCGCCGCACCCCGGTGGGCGAGCGCAACCCCGTCGCCGTGGCCGTGGCCGGGCTGCTCGCCCTGGCCCTGCTCGCCGTCGGCGCCTACCGCGCGGACTCCCTGCCGTTCACCGGACGGCCCGCCGTCTACACCGCCGAGTTCACCGAGGCCGCCGGCATCACCGAGGGCGACGAGGTGCGCATCGCCGGCGTCACCGTCGGCCGGGTGGCCGGAGTCCGGCTGGACGGCGCACGGGTCGCCGTGTCCTTCGAGGTCGAGGACGCCTGGGTCGGCGACGCCAGCACCGCCGCCATCGCCGTGAAGACCCTCCTCGGCGAGAAGTACCTCGCCGTCGACCCGCTCGGCACCCGCCCCCAGGACCCCGGCACCCGCATCCCCGCCTCCCGCACCACCAGCCCCTACGACGTCACCCAGGCACTGGACGGGCTCGGCGAGACCTTCGGCGCGATCGACACCGGCCGCCTCGCCCAGAGCTTCGAGGCGATCTCCGCCACCTTCGAGGACTCGCCCGAGCACGTCAAAAAGGCCGCCACCGGCCTGTCCGCGCTCTCGCGCACGGTCTCCGAACGCGACGCCCGGCTCGCCGGACTGCTCCGGGCCGCCAAGCGGCTCACCGGCACCCTCGACCGCAACAAGAGCAGCTTCGAGACCCTGCTCCAGGACGGCACCCTGCTCCTCGGCGAGATCCAGGCCCGCCGCGACGCCATCCATGCGCTGCTGGCCGGGACCAGGAGCCTCGGCACCGAACTCCGCGGCCTCGTCCAGGACAACGACCGCCGCCTCGGCCCCACACTGGAGGCCCTGTCCAAGGTCACCGCCGTGCTGCTGAAGAACCGCAAGCACCTCGACGAGACCCTCGCCCTGGCCGGCCCCTACTACCGGCTCATCGGCAACACCCTGGGCAACGGGCGCTGGATCGACACCTACCTCTGCGGACTCGTCCCCCGCCACTACCTGCCCGACGGCACACCCCCCGAGACAGGGTGCATGCCGCCCAAGCCCACCAGCGGAGGCGATGCCCCGTGAACCTCCGACGCACCGCCGCGACCGCCGGCGGCCTCACCCTCGCCCTCGTCGCGGCGATCAGCGGGGTCAGAGCCCTCGACACCTCCGGCAGCACCCGGATCACCGCCTACTTCGAACGCGCCACGGGCGTCTACGCAGGCTCCGACCTGCGGGTCCTCGGAGTGAAGGTCGGCACCGTCGACCGTGTGCGCCCCGACGGCGACCGGGTCGAACTCACCCTGCGCGTCGACGAGGGAGTCACCGTGCCGGCCGACGCCCGCGCCGTGGTCGTCGCCCCCAGCGTCGTCGCCGACCGCTACGTCCAGCTCGCCCCCGCCTACACCAAAGGCCCGGCCCTCCGGGACGGCGCCGTGCTCCCCGCCGAACGCAACGCCCTGCCGCTGGAGGTCGACCAGCTCTACGCGTCGATCACCGAGCTCGCCACCGCCCTCGGACCCGGCGGCGCCAACGCCCAGGGGGCCCTCGCCGGGCTCCTGGACACGGCCGCGGCCAACCTCGACGGCAACGGCAAGGCGATCGGGGACTCGGTCGACCAGTTCGCCAAGGCGGCCCGCACCCTCGACGGCAGCAGCGACGACCTCTTCGAGGCGCTCGCCCGCCTCCGGTCCTTCACGGCCATGCTGAAGGAGAACGACGGGAACGTGGCCAGGGCCGAGCGCCAACTCGCCGACGTCACCGGCTTCCTGGCCGACGACAAGGAGAACCTCGGCGCCGCCCTCAAGGAACTCGGCACCGCCCTGGGCCAGGTCAAGGGCTTCATCCAGAGGAACCGCGGCGCGCTGAAGGAGAACGTCGACGCCCTCGCCCCCCTCACCCGGACCCTGGTCGAGCAGCGGGCCTCCCTCGCCGAGGCCCTGGACACCGCGCCGCTGGCCGCCGGCAACGCCCTCGGCGCCTACGACCCCCTCCACCGCACGCTCA
Organism: Streptomyces sp. NPDC048001; assembly: GCF_043203115.1. Taxonomy (NCBI): domain Bacteria; kingdom Bacillati; phylum Actinomycetota; class Actinomycetes; order Kitasatosporales; family Streptomycetaceae; genus Streptomyces; species Streptomyces sp. NPDC048001. The sequence continues at coordinate 442,188 of NZ_JBIDBN010000001.1, read as the reverse complement.
ACGGCCGCGCGAACATCAACGAACTCTCCTTCGGACCCGAGATCACCGTGCCGGCCGAGGCGGGCGGCCCCGCCGGCCTCGTCCCCGCCGGCCTCGTCCCCGTCGCCGGCTCCCACCGGCGGGCCCTGCCCGCGGTGCCCCTGCCCGCCGTCGGCACCGTCTACGGCACACCCGGGCAGAACCGTTCCGCACCACCCGGGACGGCGCCCTCCAGCTCGCCCGCGGCACGGGAGGGAGAGCACCGATGACCACCGCCCCGCCCCGCCCCGCCCCCCGCCGCGCCGCCGGCCTCCTGCTCGCCCTCGCGCTCACCGCGGGAGCCGCCGCCTGCGCGCCCCCCGGACTCGGCGCCATCGACTCCCTGCCGCTGCCCGGCGGAGCCGACCTCGGAGACTCCCCCTACGAAGTCACCGCCGAGTTCGCCGACGTCCTCAGCCTGGTGCCCCGGTCCGCGGTCAAGGTCAACGACGTCCCCGTCGGCCGGGTGACCCGCATCGCACTCGCCCCGGACGGCTGGACGGCCGCCGTCACCCTGCGGATCAACCGCGAGGTACGCCTCCCCGCCAACGCCTACGCCCGACTCGAACAGTCCAGCCTGCTCGGCGAGAAGTTCGTCCAGCTCGCCGCCCCCGTCCGCGGCGCCCGCGGCACCCTCGCCGACGGCGCGGTGATCCCCGCGAGCCGCACCGACCGCAACCCGGAGGTCGAGGAGGTGCTCGGAGCGCTCTCCCTGCTGCTCAACGGCGGCGGCGTCCAGCAGATCAGGACCATCGCCACCGAACTCAACAAGGCACTCGGCGGGCGCGAACCCGAGGTCCGCTCGCTGCTGAGGAGGATGGACGAACTGGTCACCAGCCTCGACTCCCACAAGGGCGACATCACCCGGGCCCTCGACGCCGTCAACCGGCTCTCCGCCACCCTGGCCACCCGCAGCCAGGACGTCGGCACCGTCCTGACCGGTCTCAGCCCCGGGCTGAAGGTCCTCGAGGAGCAGCGCACCGCCCTGCTGGGCATGCTGCGCTCGCTCGACGGCCTCGCCGACGTCGCCGTCGACACCGTCAACCGGTCCCGGGCCGACACCGTGGCCGACCTGAAGGCGCTCGCCCCCACGCTCAGGGCGCTCGCCGACTCCGGGCAGGACCTGCCCGACTCGCTCCAGGTGCTGCTCACCTACCCGTTCACCGACGAGGTGCTGCGCGGCGTCAAGGGCGACTACCTCAACGTCTACCTCGACACCGCCGCGGCGCCCGGGACCACCGTCGTCCCGGAGTTCGTCCCGGAGACGGACGGGGAGGGCCCGACCGCCTCGGCGGGCGGGGGCGGGGCGCCCCTCGCCCTGCCCGCCGTCCCCGCCGGGGGAGGGGAGCGCTGATGGTCACCGCCGCCACCCGCCTGAAGAACCTGGCCTTCCTGCTCGTCGCCGTGCTCGCCCTCGGCTTCCTCGGCCTGCGCTACGCGGACCTCGGCCCCCGGCTCGGCCTCCGCGACCACTACACCGTGCGCGTCCAGCTCCCCGCCACCGGAGGGCTGTTCACCCACTCCGACGTCACCTACCGGGGCGTCTCCGTCGGGCGGGTCGGGGCCGTGGAACTCACCGACGACGGGGTCGAGGCCGAACTCCGCATCAAGGACTCCGCACCCCCGATCCCGGCCGACCTCCAGGCGGTGGTCGCCGGACTCTCCGCCGTGGGAGAGCAGTACATCGACCTGCGCCCCGCCCGGTCCGCCGGACCCCACCTCGCCGACGGATCCGTCATCGACCGCTCCCGCACCCGTATCCCCGAACCCGTCACCACCGTCCTCACCAGCGTCGACGCCCTGGCCTCCTCCGTCGACACCGAGTCGCTGCGCACGGTCGTGGAGGAACTCGGCTCCGCCCTCCAGGGCAGGGGAGACGACCTCCAGGTCCTCCTCGACAGCGGCGGACACTTCGTGCGCGCGGCCGACCGGGCGCTGCCCGCCACCACCGGCCTGCTCGCCGACGGGGAGACGGTGCTGCGCACCCAGATCGAACAGGGCCGCGCCCTGCGGGGCTTCGCCCGCGGGGCCGCGGAACTCGCCGCCACCCTGAAGGAGTCCGACACCGACCTGCGGCGCCTGATCGCCACCGCCCCCGCGGCGGCCGGTCAGCTCAGCGCACTCCTGCGCGACCTCGACCCCTCGTTCGGCGTCGTCGTCGCCAACCTGCTCACCACCTCCGAACTCGCCGTCACCCGCCAGCGCGGCATCGAGGAACTGCTGGTGAAGCTTCCCGCCGTCGCGGCGGCCGGGGCGACGGCCGTCACCCCCGAGGGCGCCTCCTTCGGCCTGTCCGTCACCTTCTTCGAGCCCCTGCCCTGCACCGCGGGCTACCAGGACACGGCCTACCGCAACGGCCTGGACACCGGGCCGGCCCCCGCCAACACCCGCGCCCGCTGCACCGCTCCGGCCTCCACCGGCACGGGTGTCCGCGGCAGCGCGCACGCCCCGGACGGCGGCGGCGTGCCCGACCCCGCCCGACCGGGGGTGCTCCCGGACCCCGGGCGCCCGGGGACGGAAGCCGCCCCGCTCCCCGGAGTCCTCGGGCTGCCCGCCCTCACCGAGGGCCCCACCGGCATGCGCGGGCTGCTCGGGCTGCTCGGGCCGGAGGGGGGCCGATGACCGCCGGCCGCGCCGCCGCACGGGCCGCCCTGGTCCTCGCGGCCCTGCTGTGCTCCTTCGCCGGGTGGACCTACGCGCAGACCAGGGGCGGCGAGGACCTCGCCCACGCGAGGGCCCGCGAGGCGGTCCTCGCCGACGCCACGCGCCATGTCGCCGAACTCACCAGCTTCGACGCCGACGACCCCGGCGCCGCGCGGGAGTCCTGGCTGCGGGCCTCGACGGGGGCGCTGCGCGAGGAGCTGGCCCGGGCGGGCGCGGGGACGGGCCCCACCGCCCGCGCCCGTGTCACGGCGGCGGCGGTCACCGCGCTGGACCGCAGGGCCGGGACGGCCGAGCTGATCGCCACCGTCGAGGTGGAGACCCGCCCCGAGGGCGAGGGAGCCGCGCACACCGAGCGCAAGCGCCTGGAGGCCCTCCTCGACCGGACCGGCGGAGGCTGGAAGCCCCGCTCGCTGGCCGCCGTCCCGGTGGGAGGGGAGCGATGAGCCCCGCACCCGAGGCCGCTGCGCAACCGCCCGCACCCCGGGCACCCCGGCCCCCGCAGCCGCCGGACGCCCCCGAGGACACCACCGCCCCCGCACCCCGGGCACCCCGGCCCCCGCAGCCGCCGGACGCCCCCGAGGACACCACCGCCCCCGCGCACCGGGCCGCCGCCCGGACCCGGGGGACGGCCGCCGTGCTCGCGGCGGCGCTCCTGCTGCTCCTCGCCGCCGCCGTCCTGCTCCACCAGGAGCGGCGGCTGAGCGGCTCGCCCACCGCCGCCAACCGCGCCCTCACCGACGGCGCGGCCACCGACCGGGTCGCGGCCGAGGTCGGCGCCGCCCTGAGAGAGGTGTTCTCCTACCGGCCCGAGGACACCGGCCGCACCCGCGCCGCCGCGGCCGAACTGCTCGACGGCCGCGCCGCCCGCCAGTACACCGCGCTGTTCGCCCGGGTCGAGCAGGAGGCCGCCCGCCAGAAGCTGACCCTCACCACCCACGTCGTCCGCGCGGGCGTCACCCGGCTCGACGGCGGCCGGGCCCGGCTGCTGGTCTTCCTCGACCAGGTCGCCGAGCGACCCGGCCGGGCGCCGGCCACCGTCCCCGCACAGCTCTCCGTCACCGCCCGCCTGGAGGACGGCCGGTGGCGCATCACCGACATCGCCGCACGCTGACCGCCGCGCCCCACGGGCACACGGGCGCGCGGCGCCCGGGAGAGGAACTGGCCACCCATGGCACGGACCCCGAGGAACCCGGTGCTCGCAGCGGCGCTGGCCCTGGCCGCGACCGCGGCCGCCGCCGCCTGCTGGGGCGGCTGGTCCTGGTACGCGGCCGCGCACGACGACGCGGCGGCCTTCGCCCACACCCGTGAGGAGGTGCTCGCCGCCGGGCGGCAGGCCGTGCGGAACCTGAACACCCTCGACCACCGCGACCTCCGGCGGGGCCTGGACGGCTGGGAGGACTCGGCCACCGGGGACCTGCACGACCAACTCACCGACGGCCGGGCCGCCTTCGAGAAGCAGATCCGCGAGGCGGGGACCGTGACGGAGGCATCCGTCCTCTCCGCGGCCGTCACCGAGCTCGACGAACGGGCCGGGAAAGCCCGGGTGCTCGTCGCCCTGAGGATCACCGTCACCGCCCCGGAGGGCGAACCCGTCCGCAAGGAGAGCCGGATGCTCGCGGCGCTCACCCGCACCCCCGGCGGCTGGAAGCTCAGCGCCCTCGGCCAGGCGCCCGTGGGCCGCACGGCCGCCGAGTAGCAGGCGACGAGAGGATCCCGCCGATGTCGACGACCCGTCATCTCATCAACCGGCAGCGCAGACTGGCCTCGGCCTCCCGGGGAGCGGCCCCGGACACCGCCGCGCCCGCCCCGGACACCGCCGCGCCCGCCCCGGACACCGCCGCGCCCGCCCCGGACACCGCCGGGGCGCCCCCGCCCGCTCGCCGGGGCCGACGCTCCGCCCCGGCGGCCCGCGGGAGCGGCGCCACACCGGCGAAGCCGCCCGGCCGGGCGGCCCGCGGGCCGGCGGCGCTCCGCGGCGGCCGCCGGCTGCCCGCGCTGCTGTGCCTGCTGGCCGCGGTACTGGGCGTGTGCGCCGCCTACGGTGCCGCCCGGGCCCACGACCTCCGCGACCGGCCCGCGGTGCGCAACACCGCCCTCACCGACACCGCCCGCACCAGCGAGGCCAGGGGCGCCGCCACCCGCGCCGTGGAGGCCGTCTTCCGCTACGACTTCTCCGACCCCGAGGCGCTGGACCGCGCCGTCGCGGCCCATCTGACCGGCGGCGCGGTCGGGCAGCACGCGGCGCTGCTCGCATCCGTCCGCGAACAGGGCCCCCGGCAGCGGCTGGTGCTCACCACGACGGTCACGGACAGCGGGGTCGAGAGGGTCGAGGGGGACCGTGCCCGGGTGCTGGTCTACGCCGACCAGAGCAGCACCCGCACCGCCACCGAGCGCGCCGCGAGCGACACGGGGAAGGCCGGGACCGGCACCGGGGGAGCGGCACCGCAGGGCGCGACCACCTACGCCGCGGCGATGCTCGCCGTCGACCTGGTGCGCCAGGACGCAACCTGGCGGATCACGGCCCTCGACACCCTCGGAGCGGGCTCGTGAGGCGCCCCGCGGCCCGTGCCCGCCGGGGCCTGGCCGCCACCGCCGCGGCCGTCGCCGCCATGGCGGCGCTCACGGCCTCCCAGGCGCCTGCCGGACCCGGCGGGGCGGGCACCGGAGCCGCGGCCACCGCTCGACAGCCCGGCGGCGCCCCGGCCGACGGGCCGGGCGACGGCGCGTTCCGCACCGAACTGCCTCCCTTGCGCGGCTCGGACGGCGTGCCCCTGGGCGCGGGGCCGGGGCAGCGCCGCGCCGCCCCGGCCCCGGACCGTCTCCGCGCCGAGTCCGGCATCCCCGCCACGGTGCTGGCCGCCTACCGGGGCGCGGCGGCAGCCGTGGCCCGCACCGACCCCGGCTGCGGGCTGCGCTGGCAGCTCCTGGCCGCCATCGGCAAGGTGGAGTCGGACCACGCGCACGGCGGCCGGGTGGACGCCCGGGGCACCGCCCTCGCCCCGATCCTGGGACCGGTCCTCGACGGTGTGCGCTTCGCCCGCATCCCCGACACCGACGGCGGCCGCCACGACGGGGACACCCGCTACGACCGCGCGGTGGGGCCCATGCAGTTCATCCCGTCCACCTGGGCCGTGTGGGGCCGGGACGCCGACGGCGACGGACGGCGCGACCCGTCGGACATCCACGACGCCGCACTCGCCGCCGGACACCACCTGTGCGCGGGGGACCGCGACCTCGCCCGGCTGGAGGACCTCGCCCGGGCGGTGCTCGCCTACAACCGCTCGCGGGCGTATCTGCGCACGGTCCTGGCCTGGTACGCCTTCTACCGCGAGGGCGCCCACCCCGTGCCCGGGGCCGCGGGCGGCCCGGACACCGGAGCCCCGGACGACTCGATCATCATCGGCCCGCCCCCGGTGCAGCCCTCGCGCGGGACGCCGCCCCCGGAGCGCCCGGCGCCTCCGGGGGGCACCACACCCGTCCCCCGGCCCACCACGGGCCCCGCCCCCTCGCCGTCGCCCCGTCCGTCACCCGCCCCCGACCCGTCACCGACGCCCGATCCCTCACCGGACCCGGACCCGGACCCCTCGCCGACGCCCGACCCGTCGCCGACGCCCGATCCGTCACCCACCCCCGATGCGTCACCGGACCCGGACCCCTCGCCCACGCCGGACCCCTCGCCGCGCCCCGACCCCCCTGCGTCACCCACCGCCACCCCCGGCCCCTCGGCGTCCCCGACCACCTCGCCCGCTCCGGCTCCCGGCCCCGGCGCGACAGCAGGGGCGAGCGCCCCACCGGCCCGGCCCGGCGGGCCCGCATCCGGTGCACGCGCCCCGAGGGGCCCTGCCGGCACGGCACTTCACACACGCGCCGACAGCACCTCGGACAGGTCGTAGCGCACGGGCTCCTCCAGCTGCGCGTAGGTGCAGCCGGAGGGGTCGCGGTCCGGACGCCACCGCCGGAACTGCGCGGTGTGCCGGAAGCGGTCGCCCTCCATGTGGTCGTAGGCCACCTCCAGCACCCGCTCCGGCCGCAGGGCCACCCAGGAGAGGTCCTTCTTCCCCGACCACCGGCTCGGCGCCCCGGGCAGCCGGGCACCCTCATGGGCCGCCTCCTCGGCCCAGCGCGCCCAGGGGTGCTCCGAGACGTCCCCCATCCGCAGCGGCTCCAGCTCCCCGACCAGCTCCTCGCGACGCCGCATGGGGAAGGCCGCGCACACGCCCACGTGCTGCAGGGCGCCTGCGCCGTCGTACAGACCCAGCAGCAGCGAGCCCACGACCGGGCCGCTCTTGTGGAAGCGGTAGCCCGCGACCACCGTGTCCGCCGTCCGCTCGTGCTTGATCTTGTACATCAGGCGCGCGTCCGGCCGGTACGGCAGGTCGAGCGGCTTGGCCACGATCCCGTCCAGGCCCGCCCCCTCGAACTGCTCGAACCACCGCTCGGCCAGCGCCGCGTCCGTCGTCGCGGGTGCCAGGTGCAGCGGCGGCCGGGCCTCGGCCAGCGCCTGCTCCAGCAGACGCCGGCGCTCCCGCAGCGGCGTCTCCAGCAGCGCCGTGTCGCCGAGCGCGAGCACGTCGAAGGCGACGAACGAGGCGGGCGTCCGCTCGGCCAGCATCCGCACCCGGGAGTCCGCCGGGTGGATGCGCTCGGACAGCCGGTCGAAGTCCAGCCGCCCCCCGTGCGCCACCACGATCTCGCCGTCGAGCACGCAGCGCTCGGGCAGCTGGTCCAGCAGCACCGCCACCAGCTCCGGGAAGTACCGCGTCAGCGGCTTGCCGGTACGCGACCCCAGCACCAGCTCGTCCCCGTCGCGGTGCACGATCGCACGGAACCCGTCCCACTTGGCCTCGTACTGCATCCCCGGCGGGATCCTCTTCACCGACTTCGCCAGCATCGGTTTCACGGGCGGCATCACGGGCAGCTCCATGGCCCGATTGTCCGGTATGCGTGCCGCCACGGCGCGGCCTACGCTGACGGGCATGGCCGACGCCGTGGAAATCGAAGCAGGCGGGCGCACCGTCAGGGTGTCCCACCCGGAGAAGGTCTACTTCCCCGAGCCCGGCTACACCAAGCTGGACGTGGTCCGCTACTACCTCGCCGTGGGAGAGGGCGCCACCCGTGCGCTGCGCGACCGGCCCACGACCCTGGAGCGCTACCCCGACGGGGTGAACGGGGAGTCCTTCTTCCAGAAGCGCGCCCCGAAGCACCTGCCGGACTGGATCCCCACCGCGCACATCACCTTCCCCTCCGGCCGCTCCGCCGACGAGCTCTGCCCGCAGGAGCCGGCGGCCGTGCTCTGGGCGGCCAACCTGGGGGCCGTGACCTTCCACCCGTGGCCGGTCCGCCGCGCGGACACCGAGCACCCGGACGAGCTGAGACTCGACCTCGACCCCCAGCCCGGCACCGACTACACCGACGCCGTCCGCGCCGCCCATGTGCTCCGGGAGGTGCTCGACGAGGCCGGGCTGCGCGGCTGGCCCAAGACCTCCGGCGGGCGCGGCCTGCACGTCTTCGTCCCCATCGAACCCCGCTGGACGTTCACCCAGGTCCGCCGCGCCGCGATCGCCTGCGGGCGCGGGCTGGAGCGCAGGATGCCCGACCGGGTGACGATCAGGTGGTGGAAGGAGGAGCGCGGCGAGCGGATCTTCCTCGACTACAACCAGACCGCACGCGACCGGACCATCGCCTCCGCCTACTCGGTGCGCCCCCGGCCCCATGCCCCCGTCTCCGCGCCGCTGCGCTGGGAGGAGGTCGACGACGCCCGGCCCGAGGACTTCGACCTCCGCACCATGCCCGGGCGCTACGCCGAGCTCGGCGACGTCCACGCGGACATGGACGAGCACCGGTTCTCCCTGGAGGACCTGCTGGAGTGGGCGCGCAAGGACGAGGCGGACCACGGCCTCGGCGACCTGCCCTACCCGCCGGAGTACCCGAAGATGCCCGGCGAGCCCAAGCGGGTGCAGCCGAGCCGGGCCAAGGACTGACGGTGGGGCCGGGCCGCAGCCGCAGCGGCCGGTCCGCTCCCGCCCGCCGGCCGCTGCCCCGCCCCGGCTGCCCGCGCGCTGCCGGTCCGCTCGCGCGACCCCGACCGGCGGGCCGCGGAGCGGCGGTTCACCCCTCGGAGGCGTCGGCGTCCCGTACGTACCGGCGCCCGGTGAGGGCGTCGTGGGCGAGTTCGCCGCCCTCGGCCGTCCGCTCCACGGGACCGTGGTCACGGAAGCCCAGCTTCTCCAGCACGCGCACGGACGGCCGGTTCCCGGCGGTGACGTCCGCGCGCACCGAGGTGACGCCGTCGAGCGAGAAGAGGTACGCGAGCAGCAGCCGCACGGCGCCGGTCGCCAGGCCGCGCCCCTGTGCGGCGGGCACGACCGTGTAGTAGATCTCCACCACGCCGTCCGTCCCGGTGGCGGTGCCCCCGACCGAGCCCAGGTACGAGTCGTCCGCCGCGTCCGCGATGGTCAGCGACAGGACCTCGTGCTCGGTGCCGTAGGCGGAGATCACGTGGTCGAGCATGCTCCGCGCGCCCTGCGCCGTCTTCTGCTCCGCGGTGAAGGCCATGTGGCGGGTCGCCTCGGGGTCCGTGAGGAAGGCCGCGAACGCCTCCCGGTCCGCCGGGCGGTGCCGACGCAGGGTGAAGCCCTCACCGGGCAGCAGGTCCGGGCAGGGCAGCGGCATGGTGGCTCCAGGGGAGGACGGGGCAGGAACAGGGGGAGGAGCAGGGGGATCGGCCTCGGTACCCCGCATGGTACGTGCCCCGCCCCGGCAGTGCCCGGCCCCCGGAGCGGGGCCGTCCGGGAGACGCCCCGGCCCGGCGGGCGCCCGGGTGCCGGCCCGCTCAGGGCGCCGCCGGGCTGCGCGGCCGCACGGCGGTCGCGGCCCGCGCACCGGCCACCACCGGCGAGGTCCGCAGCGCCTGCGCCATGCCCACCAGGTCCCGGAAGCCCTCCGGAGGCACACCGCCCGCGCCGCCCGGCGGATCCCGCGGCACGCTCCCGGTCCGAAGGCCCGCCAGAGCGGCGGCGACCATCGCCGCGTCCCCCACGGCCTGGGCCCGCTGCGGTCCGGCACCCTCGGCGGCGGCCCGCGCGACGGCCGCGGCGCGCACCCGCCCGTCCAGGTGGGGGGCGAGTTGCAGCAGGCCGTCGTGGATGGCGGACTCCCGGGCGATGAGGCGGGCGTTGCCGTCGCGCCAGGAGACCGAGGGACGTGCCGCGGCCGGTGCGATCCCGTGCAGCTCCCGCCAGAGCGGGCCCAGACGGCGGTAGGTCCGGTGGGCGCGCCAGCACTCCGAGAGCGTGCCGCCCACCCGGGGCAGCAGGAAGCCCAGCCCGATCAGCAGCGCCGAGGAGGAGGCCAGGGGCGGGGCCGTGTCGGTGCTGAGCCCGTCCCAGTCTCGCCCGCTCCAGCGGGCGAAGACGGCCGCGAACTTGGCCGCGTCGTAGCCGAGGTTGAGCAGGAAGCCCAGGACCAGCAGGAGCAGCCCGCCGCGCAGCCAGCCGCCCACCCGCAGCGACCAGCGCCAGCACAGGCCGCCGGTGACCGAGGAGGCCACCAGGTGCGCCACCAGGTACAGCACGATCATCTCCCGCATGTACGGGGTCGTGGCGTAGTAGGTGTCCAGGTCGTGCACCCGCTCCACGGGGGCGTCGGCGAGCAGGAACAGCGCCCACAGGGCGGCGATCACGGCGAGGTAGACGCCGGCCACCCAGCGGGTGACGAACCGGGCCCGGCCGGGCCGCTCCTCGCGCCAGTGCACGACCAGGACCAGGCAGGACGCGCAGAAGGCGGTCAGGACCGTGTAGACCAGCGGGGCACTGGCGTTGGGCACGCCCGTGAGGTCGTTGACGGCGACGATGGTGGGCGGTGCGGCGAACAGGAAGACCAGCCCCGCGACGAAGAGCAGCACGCCCATGGAGAGCAGCAGCGGGTCCCGCCTGTTGCGGGCCAGTTCGGGGATCTTGGCGGCGAAGGCCGTGAACAGGACGGCGGCGGGGAGGTAGAAGTCCAGTCCGTCCATGTCACCCTCTCCGCCGGTGCACGCGTCGCACGGGCGCCGCGGCGCGCGGAGCGGGCCCGGGGACGCGGGCGGTCCGCGGGGGTGCCGCCCGCATCGTGTGGGAGTCCACCCGTCGGTCCTCCTTCGCTCCCCGGCGTCTCGAACTCCCGTACGCGGCCGAGCGGGGCCGCCCATCCTAGTGCCGCGTCGGCCGGGTCCGCCCCGCCGCGACGCCGGGGAGCACATCGCCGTGTCGCCGCGTCGGCCGGTGCCCTCCGCCGCGGGCCCGATCCGGGGCCTGCGCCGCACCGCCCCGGGCCGGTCGGACGCGCCGCCCGCCGCGCCGCCCGGGTGGGGCGCCTGTGCGCCGCGCGACGCGCCGAAGCGCGGCGACGGTGCGGCGCGGGTCCCTTCCCCCCGGCAGAATCGGTCTCCGGCCGCCCCGGAGCCGGAGGGCGGGGAGCCCCCTGACGCCGGGACCGTTGACGTGTCGTTGATCGGCCGTTTATCGCCGCCGTGCAGGCTGTGCGCCATGCCGATGAACACGACGACCGAGCCGGCACTGGCCTGGCAGGAAGCCGCGCTCTGCGCCCAGGCGGGCCCGGAGTTCTTCTTCCCCGCACCCGGTTCCTCCACCCGCGAGGCCAAGCGGCTCTGCGGAGCCTGCGAGGGCCGTCAGGCCTGCCTGGAGTACGCCCTCGCCAACGACGAACGCTTCGGGGTCTGGGGCGGACTGTCGGAGAAGGAGCGCCTGAAGCTGCGCCGCGAGAGCGGCTGACCCCGGCAGCCGGCCGCGCCCCCTGCCCGCCGGTGCCCGTCCCCCGGGGCGTCGGTGCGATAAGCGGATGCCGCTCCCGCCCGCCCGGCGCTACGCTCCGGGCAACTTCACGGGTGGGGACGTCACATGGACGGGCAGATGACGGACGAGGAACTGGAGTCCTTCACGGACACCATCGCGCGGCTGAGGCAGCTGCCGCTGGACGACCCGGTCCGGGGGCGTGCCGAGACGGCTGCCTCCCGGTTCGTCCTGGAGAGCCGCAACCGGCGCGTCAAGCAGGCCCGCCGGGCCCGCGCCGCCGCCGACCGGAGCCTGGCGGCCCGCACCGCCACCGGTGCCGCCGACCGCCGTGCGGACGCCCCGCTGCCCGCCCCGGCCGTGCCGGGCCCGACCGGCGAGCACTATCTCAAGCCCCGGCGCTGCTATGTGTGCAAGGAGCCGTACACCGGGGCCGACGCCTTCTACCACCGCCTCTGCCCGGGGTGCGCATCGGACAACGCCGCGCGGCGCGGGCTGCGCACCGACCTGGCCGGGCGCCGGGCGCTGCTGACCGGAGGCCGGGTGAAGATCGGCTTCCAGCTCGCCCTGATGATGCTGCGGGACGGCGCCGAACTCCTGGTCACCAGCCGCTTCCCCGAGGACACCCTGCGCCGCTTCCGGGCGGCCCCCGGCAGCGACGCCTGGCTGGACCGGCTGACCGTCGTCGCGGTGGACCTGCGCGACCCCCGGCAGGTCCTCGGGCTCTGCGCGCACCTGCGCAGGGAGGGCACACCCCTGGACATCCTGGTCAACAACGCCGCCCAGACGATCCGGCGCCCGCCCGCCTCGTACGCGCTGCTGGCGGAGGGGGAGAGCGGCGCCCCGGCCCCAGGGATCCTCCTCGCGCCGGGTTACCGGCCCCATGCGGCGGTGGGCACCCCGGCGGGGGCGCTCGCCCTGGTGCTGGGGGAGCCGGACGAGGCCGGGCTGCTGCCGGACCCGTCCGCCCGCAACTCCTGGACCACCGCGCTGGGCGCGCTCGATCCGGCGGAGGTGCTGGAGACCCAGCTGGTCAACGCCCTCGCGCCCGTGCTGCTGGCCGACCGCCTGCTGCCGCTGCTGCTCGCCTCGCCCCGGGGCCGGGCCTATGTCGTCAATGTCTCCGCGGTGGAGGGCCGGTTCGCGGTCCGCCGCAAGACGGCGAACCACCCGCACACCAACATGGCGAAGGCCGCGCTCAACATGCTGACCCGCACCAGCGGACCGCACCTCGCCCGGCAGGGCGTCCACATGTGCGCCGTGGACACGGGCTGGGTCACCGACGAGAACCCGGCCCCGCGGCTGGCGCGCATCACCGAGGCGGGCGGACGCACCCCGCTGGACGTGGTGGACGGCGCCGCCCGCGTCTACGACCCGATCGTGCGGGGCGAGGCGGGCGACCCGGTCGCCGGTGTGCTCCTCAAGGACTACCGGGAGGCCGCCTGGTGAGCCCCCCGCCGGGGCGGGCCCTTGCGGGGCGCGGGCGCCTCGGCGCCCCTCCGGCGCACCGCCCGGGAATCCCGTCCGCACCCGGTGCGGCGCGCGGGCGCCGCACCGGGCGGGGCGCCTCACTGCGCGGGGCGCCGCACCGGGCCGGGTGGCCTCACTGCGCGGCGCGGGCCGCCATCCGCGCCTTGCGCGCCGCGAGACGGTCGTCGAACTTCACGGCCTCGGCGTCCAGGCCGCCCAGGTACAGGCCCAGCTCCTCCTGGGCCTTGGCGCCCTCCGGCCCCAGGCCGTCGATCTCCATGATCTTCAGGAACCGCAGGACGGGCTGGAGCACGTCGTCGTGGTGGATGCGCAGGTTGTAGATCTCGCCGATGGCCATCTGGGCGGCGGCGCGCTCGAAGCCCGGCATGCCGTGCCCGGGCATCCGGAAGTTCACCACCACGTCGCGCACGGCCTGCATGGTCAGGTCCGGGGCGATCTCGAAGGCGGCCTTCAGCAGGTTGCGGTAGAAGACCATGTGCAGGTTCTCGTCCGTGGCGATGCGCGCCAGCATCCGGTCGCACACCGGGTCGCCGGACTGGTGGCCGGTGTTGCGGTGCGAGACCCGGGTCGCCAGCTCCTGGAAGGCCACGTACGCCACCGAGTGCAGCATCGAGTGCCGGTTGTCCGACTCGAAGCCCTCCGCCATGTGCGCCATGCGGAACTGCTCCAGCTTGTCCGGGTCGACGGCCCGGGAGGTGAGCAGGTAGTCCCGCATCACGATGCCGTGCCGGCCCTCCTCCGCCGTCCAGCGGTGCACCCAGGTGCCCCAGGCGCCGTCGCGGCCGAAGAGGGAGGCGATCTCGTGGTGGTAGCTCGGCAGGTTGTCCTCGGTGAGCAGGTTCACCACCAGCGCGATGCGCCCTATGTCCGTCACCTTGGACTGGCCCGGCTCCCAGGCCTCGCCGTCCTCGAAGAAGCCGGGGAAGTTCCGGCCGTCGCCGAAGGGCACGTACTCGTGCGGCATCCAGTCCTTGGCGGCCTTGAGGTGGCGGTTCAGCTCCTTCTCGACCACCTCTTCGAGTGCGTACAGCAGCCGGGCGTCCGTCCAGGCGTCCGAGCTGCTGCCGAGGTGGGGAGAGGTGATCGTCACTGGTGCTCCTGGGGACGGGAGTGGTACTTACGGCTTCGTAGGTTACGAACCCGTAGGTTAAGCGGCCGTAAGCCTGCGGCCAAGCCCGGATCGGTGATGCCCCCTTGCGCACCGTTATGTCCCCAGGTGGGGGAGGGGTACGGCGAGGGCGGGGCGGGCGGAGACGCAGCTCGCAAGCCGTCCGCCGCCGCCCCCGCCGCCCGGTGCTATCCCGCGGCGCCCTCCTCCCCGCCGCCGAGGGCCTCCTCCCGCGAGACGTCCCGCAGGCCGCCGGCGTCCAGCAGCAGCCAGCGGGTGATCCCCGCAGAGGCGAGGAACGCCGGATCGTGGCTCGCGACCACCAGAGCCCCCCGGTAGGAGGCGAGCGCACCGGTCAGGCTGCGCACACTCGCCGTGTCCAGGTTGTTGGTCGGTTCGTCCAGCAGCAGCAGCCGGGGGGCCGGGTCCGCCAGCAGCAGGGCGGCCAGTGCCGCCCGGAAGCGCTCGCCGCCCGACAGGGCTCCCGCGGACTGGTCGGCCGCCGTCCCCCGGAAGAGGAACCGCGCCAGCTGCGCCCGGATGCGGTTGTCCGTCGCGCCCGGGGCGAACCGCGCCACGTTCCGCGCCACGCTCAGCCCGTCGTCCAGCAGGTCCAGCCGCTGCGGCAGGAAGCGCAGCGGCACCTCGGCGACCGCCTCGCCGCCGAGCGGGGCCAGCTCCCCGGCGAGCGTGCGCAGCAGCGTGGTCTTGCCCGTGCCGTTCCGCCCCACCAGCGCGATCCGCTCGGGGCCGTGCACGTCCAGGTCCCGGGCGAGGTCCAGACCGTGGCGCAGCCGGAGCCCGCGCAGCCGCAGCACCCGGCGCCCGGCAGGGACGGCCGTGTCCGGCAGGTCGACGCGGATGGCGTCCTCCTCCCGCACCGCGCCCTCCGCCGCGCCCAGGCGCTCGCGGGCCTCGGCCAGCCGCTCGGCGTGCAGGATGCGGTGCCTGCCCGCGGACTCCTGCGCGGCACGCTTGCGCGCTCCCATCACGATCTTCGGCTCGCGCTTGGACTCCTGCATCCGCTGCCCGTAGCGCCGCCGGCGGGCCAGGCGCACCTGCGCCTCGGCCAACTCCCGCTTCTGCCGCTGCACATCGGCCTCGGCGACCCGGACCATGCGCTCGGCCGCCTCCTGCTCCGTGGCGAGCGCCTGCTCGAACTCGCTGTAGCGGCCGCCGAACAGGCGCACCTCGCCCTCGTGCAGATCCGCGATGCGGTCCACCCGCTCCAGCAGCTCCCGGTCGTGGCTGACGACGACCAGCGCGCCCGGCCATCCGGAGAGGGCCTCGTGGACCCGGCGCCGGGCGTGCAGGTCGAGGTTGTTGGTCGGTTCGTCCAGCAGCAGGACGTCCGGGCGGGCCAGCAGCAGTGCCGCCAGCCGCAGCAGGACGGCCTCCCCGCCCGACACCTCGCCGATGGTGCGGTCGAGGCCGATGTGGCCGAGGCCCAGCTGGTCCAGCGTGGCCCGGGAGCGCTCCTCCACGTCCCAGTCGTCGCCGACGGCCGCGAAGTGCTCCTCGCCCGGATCACCGCCCTCGATGGCGTGCAGGGCCGCCCGGGTGGCGGCGATGCCGAGGGCCTGGTCCACCCGGGACGCGGTGTCGAGCACGACGTCCTGCGGCAGCCAGCCGATGTCCCCGACCGCGCGGACGGTGCCCGCCGTCGGAGCGAGGCGCCCCGCGAGGAGCTTCAGCAGGGTCGACTTGCCCGAGCCGTTGGAGCCGGTGAGCCCCGTCCGGCCGGGGCCGATGGCGAGGTCGAGGCCCGAGAGGACCTCGGTTCCGTCGGGCCAGGAGAAGGAGAGGGACGAGCAGACGACATGGTGGTTGGTGGCAGTTGGCACGGTGGCCTCCCGGTTGCGGGGCGAAAGAGGGGCAACGGGTGGAGACACCGGGGCGGCGACGGGCCGCCGGCGCGGTGGACCGCGGGCCGCTGCACGGGGTGCAGGGGACGGGGCGGTCGGGTACGGGCCGGGCGGAGGACGGCAGGGCGTCGAGGTCGCACGCGGCGCGCCGGCGCAGGGCTGGCGGGCACGGTGTCTCAAGACCTCAGACGAGCAACGTCCTTCTCCGATCGACGGCGGCAGAACCGAGGACGACAGTAGTCGGGGCGTCGGCGCGCGGCCACCTGTTTTTCGGCGACGGCGACGGCGTCACCGTCCCCGTCGTGGGCGCGGGCCCGGGCGCGGGGAGTGCGGCTGCCCGTGCCGCGGGCGCCTGCATGCCCCGCGGCCCGCTCAGGGGGTGCCGCCTCCCAGCAGCAGTGCCAGCGCCCCGTCCAGGTCCAGGCGGTCCCGCTCGTCGCCGAGCGGGACCAGCTCCTCCGTGCGCCGCAGGAAGGTCAGCAGCTCGCCGGTGAGGAGGTGCACCATCGCCACGCCCTCCGGTGCGTGGAACTCCATCACCGTGCGGTCGTAGCCGAAGGGACGCACCCGCACGTCGCCGATGCCCGCGGGCGCCTCCACCCCCTCCGCCAGCAGCTCCCGGGCGAACTCCCAGGACACGTCCCGGCCTTCCAGCGTCGCCGGGGCGGGAAAGTCGATGCGCACGGTGAACGGGTCCCGGCGGTCGTAGTGGAGCGTCGCGGGAACCGACTCCATCCGGGGCGCGGAGGCGACGAGCCGGGCCTGGACGGCCTGCTCGATGACGCTGGACAAGGGCCGCTCCTCCACCTGTGCCGCTGCCGGGTCCTCCGGCCGTGGTCCCCCGGGTGCGGATATCCCGGTACGGGGGAAGACGGCGCGGCGGCCCCTCGCGTGCATCGGTGCGCACCGTGAGCTGTGTCACCACCCACCGGTGCGCGCGGCCGCCCCGCCGCCCCGTTGCCGTGCCCCGGGAGGTCAGGCGGGGAGCTGCTCCCGGTAGGCGGAGAGCGCGGGCGCCGTCTTCGTCGCCGCGAACTCCGTGATGCGGTAGCTGCAGACACCGCCCGAGACGAACGGGTCGCCCGCGGCGATCTCCTCGATCCGCGCCCGGTCGTCCGCGACGGCGAGGATGATGCCTCCGTCCCGCGGGTTCTTGCGGCCCGAGGCGATGAACACGCCCTGCGCGTACAGCGCGTCGAGCCAGGCGACGTGCGCGGGCAGCAGGGGGTCGACGCGGTCGACCGGGGCGGTGTACGTCAATTCCATCACGAACATGACGGGCAGGTTACCCACCCGCACACCGTAGGCTGGGTGCCACCATGACGATCGTCGAAGCGCCCGCGGACTGGCCTGCCACCGAGGAGGCGGCCCGCGCCCTCCAGGACGACCTGCGCTGCCGTGTCGTCCTCGCGGACGAGGCGCCCCCCGTGGGCTCCGGCCTGGTGACCGGGGTGGACGTCGCCTACGACGACGGGCGCGACCTGGTGGCCGCCGCGGCCGTCGTGCTGGACGCGGCGGACCTGCACGTCGTCGCGGAGGCCACCGCCGTGGGCAGGGTGTCCTTCCCCTACGTCCCCGGTCTGCTGGCCTTCCGGGAGCTCCCGACGGTCCGCGCCGCGCTGGAGGCGCTCGGCACCGATCCCGGTCTCGTGGTCTGCGACGGCTACGGGCTGGCGCATCCTCGGCGCTTCGGACTGGCCAGCCATCTGGGCGTGCTGATGGACCTGCCCGCGATCGGCGTGGCCAAGAACCCCTTCGTCTTCCGCCACGAGGAGCCGGGCCCGGCACGCGGCGCCACGGCGCCGCTCCTCGCCGACGACGGCGAGGAGGTCGGCCGTGCGCTGCGGACCCGCGCGGGGGTCAAGCCCCTCTTCGTCTCCGCGGGCCACCGCACCACGCTGGAGGCGGCCTGCGCCCACACCCTCCACCTGGCGCGGGACTTCCGCCTCCCGGAGACCACCCGGCGCGCGGACGCCCTGTGCCGTCGCGCCCTGCGGGAGGCGACCGGATCCCGGTGACCTCCCGCGCCCCGGTCAGCGGGAGTGGACCACCCGGAAGGACAGCCCCGCGCTGCGCAACCGCTCCAGCAGCGCGTCGCCCATCGCCACCGCGGTGGTCAACTGGCCCGACGCCTCGGGGAGTTCGTCGAGGGCGAGGCACAGCACGGACTCCGCCAGCATGACGGCCGTCTCGTCGTACCCGGGGTCGCCGCCGGTCACCTCGGTCAGGACGCGCCGTCCGCCGCCCTCGCCCACGAAGCGGACGGAGAACCAGCTGCGTGCGCGGCGCTCCGCGCTCGGGCCGGTACCGGGCTCCACGAGGTCGATCAGCCGACGGCGCACCGGCGGGATCTGTGCGAGGGCCGCGCCCGCGCAGACGACCGCGGGCCCGGCGAGCGCCATCGGCAGCGTCCGGACCGAGGCGAAGTGCCGGTAGCGGAAGTCCGGTCCGTAGCGCTCCAGGGCGCGCGCGCTGCGCGCGACGATCGGCCCGTCGATGGTGGGCAGCGGCAGCGCCCAGGTCCCCGTCTCGCGGCGGAACTGGGGTATGCCGACGGGGGAGGTGGCGCGCCGTCCGACCAGGCGGGGCTCGTG
Source organism: Streptomyces sp. NPDC048001 (assembly GCF_043203115.1). Taxonomy (NCBI): domain Bacteria; kingdom Bacillati; phylum Actinomycetota; class Actinomycetes; order Kitasatosporales; family Streptomycetaceae; genus Streptomyces; species Streptomyces sp. NPDC048001. The sequence goes on along the minus strand of NZ_JBIDBN010000001.1, from coordinate 423,659 downwards.
CAGGCGCCGCGCGCGGGCGGCCCGCAGCGTCTGGGTTCCGCGCCCCATGGCGGTGAGCGCGGAGGCGAAGGTGCCGCCCGAGAACATCGCGCCGGAGCGGACGAAGCCGTCGACGCGCAGCGGCACGCCCTCCGGCAGTTGCCGCACCATGTGGTAGGCGCCCAGGTCCGCCGGGATCGAGTCGAAGCCGCAGGCGTGCACCAGCCGGGCCCCGGTCTCGCGTGCCCTGGCGTCGTGCCGGACGAACACCGAGTCGATGAACTCCGGCTCCCCGGTCAGGTCCGCGTAGTGGGTGCCGGCCTCGGCGCAGGCCGCCACCAGCGCCTCGCCGTACCAGACATAGGGGCCCACGGTCGTGGCGAGGGCCCGGGTGGACTCGGCGAGTTCGCGCATCGAGGCGGGGTCCGCGGCGTCCGCGACCACCAGGGGGAGCGAGGCGCAGCCGGGGTGCTCCGCGCTCAGCCGGTCCCGGAGCGCCTCCAGCTTCGCCCTGCTGCGGCCGGCGAGGGCCCAGCGGCAGTCGGCGGGTGCCCTGAGGGCGAGCCGTCGGGCGGTCAGCTCCCCGACGAACCCGGTCGCCCCGAAGAGCACGAGGTCGTAGGGGCGCGCGTTCTTGCTGTTCAAGGGCTCCTCCGCGGTGCGGCCCGCGGCGGCCCTCCGGCGCCGGGGCCGGGCGGGTCCCCCCGGGGGTCCGGGGAGCGGACCGCGGGTGATCCGTCCGGGAGACCCTAACGCGCCGCGCGGCCCCGCAGAAGACGGGTTCCCCATCGGTAACCTGGCGGGCGGACGGAGCTAAGCGCTCGCTCGGAACAGGTGCCGGAAGCCCTTGTGCGCCAGGGGGCGCGTTCTTATCATCGATGGTGTTACATCAACTGTGTCACACCTCTGGGGGTCGGCGGATGGCCGCATCGGGGAACGGACCGCTCGCCGGGGTGCGCGTGGTCGAACTGGCCGGCATCGGGCCGGGCCCGTTCGCGGCCATGCATCTGGCGGACCTCGGCGCCGACGTGGTCCGGGTGGACCGCCCCGGAGGGCCGGGCCTCGGCATCGACCCGGCCCACGACCTCACCAACCGCAACAAGCGCTCCGTGCTGGTCGACCTCAAGTCGGCGGACGGGCCCGCGCGGGTGCTGGACCTGGCCGCGGCGGCGGACATCCTGATCGAGGGCTACCGCCCCGGGGTCGCGGAACGGCTCGGCGTCGGGCCCGGGGAATGCCTCGCCCGCAACCCCCGGCTCGTGTACGGCCGGATGACGGGCTGGGGGCAGGACGGCCCGCTCGCCGACCGCGCCGGGCACGACGTCTCCTACATCGCCGTGACCGGCACCCTGTCCATGGTCGGCCGGGCCGGGGAGCCGCCGGCGCTGCCCGCCAACCTGCTCGGCGACTACGCGGGCGGCGCGCTCTACCTGGTCGTCGGCGTCCTCGCCGCCCTGCAGCACGCGCGCACCGAGGGCGGCACCGGGCAGGTCGTGGACGCCGCCGTCGTCGACGGCGCCAGCCATCTGGCCACCATGATCCACGGGATGATGGCCGCCGGCGGCTGGCAGGACCGGCGCGGCAGCAACCTCCTCGACGGCGGCTGCCCCTTCTACGGCACCTACGAGACCTCCGACGGCGAGTACATGGCCGTCGGCGCCCTGGAGCAGCGGTTCTACGAGGAGTTCGTCCGCCTGCTCGGCATCGCCGGCACCCTGCCCGCCCGCAAGGACTTCGGCCGCTGGGGCGAGCTGCGGGCCGCCGTCGCCGCCCGCTTCCGCACCCGTACCCGAGCCGAGTGGACGGCCCTCTTCGAGGGCTCCGACGCCTGCGTCGCCCCCGTGCTGTCCCTGCGCGAGGCCCCGCACCACCCGCACCTCGCCGCCCGCTCCACCTTCGTCGAACACGGCGGCACCATCCAGCCCGCGCCCGCCCCCCGCTTCTCCGCCACTCCCGGTGCGGTGCGCCGGGGGCCCGCCCTGCCCGGCGCGGACACCGCGGAGGTCGCACGGGACTGGGGCGTGCCCCTGACCGACCCCCAGGAGGACCGTTGAAGCGCCGGATCTTCACCGACGAGCACGAGGCGTTCCGGGAGACCGTGCGCACCTTCCTGGCCAAGGAGGTGCTGCCGCACTACGCGCAGTGGGAGCAGGACGGCATCGTCAGCCGGGCCGCCTGGCTGGCCGCCGGACGCCAGGGGCTGCTCGGCCTCGCCGTGCCGGAGGAGTACGGAGGCGGCGGCAACGCCGACTTCCGCTATGCCGCGGTGCTGCACGAGGAGTTCACCCGGGCCGGCGCCCCCGGACTCGCGATCGGCCTGCACAACGACATCATCGGCCCGTACCTGACCGCACTGGCCACCGGGGAGCAGAAGCGCCGGTGGCTGCCGGGGTTCTGCAGCGGCGAGCTGATCACGGCCATCGCCATGACCGAGCCCGGCGCCGGGTCCGACCTCCAGGGCATCCGCACCACCGCCGAGGACCGCGGGGACCACTGGGTGCTCAACGGTTCCAAGACCTTCATCTCCAACGGCATCCTGGCCGACCTGGTGCTCGTGGTGGCGCGGACCACCCCCGAGGGCGGGGCCCACGGCCTGTCCCTGCTCGTCGTCGAGCGGGGCATGGAGGGCTTCGAGCGGGGGCGCAACCTCGACAAGATCGGCCAGAAGTCGCAGGACACGGCCGAGCTGTTCTTCCGCGACGTGCGGATCCCGAAGGAGAACCTGCTCGGCGAGCTCAACGGCGCCTTCGTCCACCTGATGACCAACCTGGCCCAGGAGCGGATGGCCATCGCCGTCGCCGGGATCGCGGCGGCCGAGCACCTGCTGGAGATCACCACGGCGTACGTCAAGGAGCGCGAGGCCTTCGGCCGGCCGCTGGCCAGGCTCCAGCACGTCCGCTTCGAGATCGCGGAGCTGGCCACCGAGTGCGCCGTCACCCGGGCCTTCCTGGACCGCTGCATCGAGGACCACGCCGCCGGCACCCTCGACGGCGTCCACGCCTCCATGGCCAAGTGGTGGGCCACCGAACTCCAGAAGCGGGCCGCCGACCGCTGCCTCCAGCTCCACGGCGGGTACGGGTACATGAACGAGTACCCCGTCGCCCGGGCCTTCACCGACGGGCGCATCCAGACCATCTACGGCGGCACGACCGAGATCATGAAGGAGATCATCGGCCGTTCGCTGCTCGGCTGACGGCGGCCGGCACCCTCCCCGCCGGGCCCCATCCTCCCCCGAAAGGCTGAACCAAGGTGAGCACCGAAGCGTACGTGTACGACGCGATCCGCACCCCGCGCGGACGCGGGAAGGCCAACGGTGCCCTGCACGGCACCAAGCCCATCGACCTGGTCGTCGGCCTGATCCACGAGGTCCGGCGCCGCTTCCCCGACCTGGACCCGGCGGCGATCGACGACATCGTGCTCGGCGTCGTCGGACCCGTCGGCGACCAGGGCTCCGACATCGCCCGGATCGCCGCCATCGCCGCGGGGCTCCCCGACTCGGTCGCCGGCGTCCAGGAGAACCGCTTCTGCGCCTCGGGGCTGGAGGCGGTCAACCTGGCGGCGATGAAGGTGCGCTCCGGCTGGGAGGAGCTGGTCCTGGCCGGCGGCGTCGAGTCGATGTCCCGCGTCCCCATGGCCTCCGACGGCGGCGCCTGGTTCGCCGACCCGATGACCAACCTCCAGACCGGCTTCGTTCCCCAGGGCATCGGCGCCGACCTGATCGCCACCCTCGGCGGCTGGTCGCGCCGCGACGTGGACGAGTACGCGGCCCTCTCCCAGGAGCGCGCCGCCGCCGCGTGGAAGGACGGGCGCTTCGACCGCTCCGTGGTCCCCGTCACCGACCGCAACGGCCTGGTGGTCCTCGACCACGACGAGCACATGCGCCCCGGCACCACCGCCGACTCGCTCGCCGGGCTGAAGCCGTCCTTCGCCGACATCGGCGAACTCGGCGGCTTCGACGCCGTGGCGCTGCAGAAGTACCACTGGGTGGAGCGCATCGACCACGTCCACCACGCCGGGAACTCCTCCGGCATCGTCGACGGCGCCGCGCTCGTCGCGATCGGCAGCAAGGCGGTCGGCGAGCGCCACGGACTCACCCCGCGCGCCCGGATCGTCTCCGCCGCCGTCTCCGGGTCCGAGCCGACCATCATGCTCACCGGCCCCGCGCCCGCCACCCGCAAGGCCCTGGCCAAGGCCGGTCTCACCATCGACGACATCGACCTGGTCGAGATCAACGAGGCCTTCGCCGGCGTCGTGCTGCGCTTCGCCGCGGACATGGGCCTGAGCCTGGACAAGGTCAACGTCAACGGCGGCGCCATCGCGATGGGCCACCCGCTCGGCGCCACCGGCGCCATGATCCTCGGCACGCTCGTCGACGAGCTGGAGCGCCGGGACCAGCGCTACGGCCTCGCCACCCTCTGCGTCGGCGGCGGGATGGGAGTCGCCACCGTCGTCGAGCGCCTCTGAATCGTCCCGTCCCCTTCGGCCCTGTCTTACGGAGCAGCCACCACCATGAGCGAGTCCACCACCATCCGCTGGGAACAGGACGAGACCGGCGTCGTCACCCTCGTGCTCGACGATCCGGACCAGTCCGCCAACACCATGAACCAGGCGTTCAAGGCGTCGATCGCCCAGGTCGCCGAACGCCTCGAAGCGGAGCGGGAGTCCGTCCGCGGAGTCATCGTCACCTCCGCGAAGAAGACCTTCTTCGCCGGCGGCGACCTCAAGGAGATGATCAAGGCCGGGCCCGGGGACGCCCAGGCGGTCTTCGACGCGGGCATGGGCATCAAGCGCGCCCTGCGCCGCATCGAGACCCTCGGCAGGCCCGTCGTCGCCGCGATCAACGGCGCGGCCCTCGGCGGCGGCTACGAGATCGCCCTCGCCTGCCACCACCGGATCGCCCTCGACGCCCCCGGTTCCAGGATCGGCCTGCCCGAGGTCACCCTCGGGCTGCTCCCCGCCGGCGGCGGCGTCACCCGCACCGTGCGTCTCATGGGCATCGCGGACGCCCTGCTGAAGGTCCTCCTCCAGGGCACCCAGTACTCCCCGAAGCGCGCCCTGGAGGCCGGGCTGGTGCACGAGCTGGCCGCCACACCGGAGGAGATGATCCGGCAGGCGCGCGCCTTCATCGACGCCCACCCCGAGTCCCGCCAGCCCTGGGACGCCCCCGGCTACCGGATCCCGGGCGGCACCCCCGCCCACCCGAAGCTCGCCGCCAACCTGCCCGCCTTCCCGGCCAACCTGCGCAAGCAGACCGCGGGCGCGCCCTACCCGGCGCCGCGCAACATCCTCGCCACCGCCGTCGAGGGCTCCCAGGTCGACTTCGAGACCGCGCAGGTCATCGAGGCCCGCTACTTCACCGAGCTGGTCACCGGCCAGACGGCGAAGAACATGATGCAGGCCTTCTTCTTCGACCTCCAGGCCGTCAACTCCGGTGCCAGCCGCCCGCAGGGCGCCGCACCGCGGACCGTCTCCAGGGTCGCCGTCCTCGGCGCCGGGATGATGGGCGCGGGCATCGCCTACTCCTGCGCCCGCGCGGGCATCGAGGTCGTGCTGAAGGACGTCACCGAGGAGGCGGCCGCCAAGGGCAAGGGCTACTCCGCCACGCTGTGCGCCAAGGCCGTCTCCCGCGGCCGCACCACGCAGGAGAAGGCCGACGCCCTGCTCGCCCGGATCACCCCGACCGCCGACACCGCCGACCTCGCGGGCTGCGACGCGGTCATCGAGGCCGTCTTCGAGGACACGGGCCTCAAGCACAAGGTCTTCCAGGAGATCCAGGACGTGGTGGCGCCCGACGCGCTGCTGTGCTCCAACACCTCCACGCTGCCGATCACCGCACTCGCCGAGGGCGTCGGGCGCCCCGCCGACTTCGTCGGGCTGCACTTCTTCTCCCCGGTGGACAAGATGCCCCTGGTGGAGATCATCAAGGGCGAGCGCACCGGGGACGAGGCCCTCGCCCGCGCCTTCGACCTGGTGCGGCAGATCTCCAAGACGCCCATCGTGGTCAACGACTCGCGCGGCTTCTTCACCTCCCGGGTCATCGGGCAGTTCATCAACGAGGGCGTGGCCATGGTGGGCGAGGGTGCCGACCCGGTCTCCGTGGAGCAGGCCGCCGCACAGGCCGGATACCCCGCCAAGGTGCTCTCCCTGATGGACGAGCTCACCCTCACCCTGCCCCGCAGGATCCGGAACGAGACCCGGCGGGCGGTCGAGGAGGCGGGCGGCACCTGGACGCCGCACCCGGCGGAGGCCGTCGTCGACCGGATGGTCGACGAGTTCGGCCGCCCCGGCCGCAGCGGCGGCGCCGGCTTCTACGAGTACGACGGGGACGGTGCCCGCACCCGGCTGTGGCCGGGCCTGCGCGAGCACTTCACCCGCCCGGGAACGGAGATCCCCTTCGCGGACATGCAGGAGCGGATGCTCTTCTCGGAGGCGCTCGACAGCGTCCGCTGCCTGGAGGAGGGGGTCCTGACCACCGTCGCCGACGCCAACATCGGCTCCCTCATGGGCATCGGCTTCCCCGCGTGGACCGGCGGCGTCCTGCAGTACATCAACGGCTACCAGGGCGGGCTGCCGGGCTTCGTGGCACGGGCCCGCGAACTGGCGGACCGCTACGGGGACCGCTTCCTGCCGTCGGCGGGGCTGGTGGAGAAGGCGGAGCGGGGCGAGGTCTTCACCGACGCCAGGTGACGGCCCGGGCGGCGGGCCACCGCCGTCCGGCGCCGTCCGTCACGCCCGGCTCCCGGGACCGGTCGCGGTCCCGGGAGCCGGGCGTCGCCCCTGGGGGCGCCGCCGGCCTGCGGGCCGCCGTCACCCGCCCGCAGGCGGCACCCCGTCCGCCTCGAACGCCGCCCGCAGCTCCTCGCGCAGCGACCTCTGGAACGCCGTCACCAGGGCCTGGACCACCATCGGCTGCATGTGCGCGGAGAGGGACTTCATGGCCGCCAGATGGTCCCCGTCCCCCTCCCGCTCCCGGTAGGGGCCCCAGACCTCGTCGCGGAAGAGCCGCGACAGCTCCTCGGCCGCGGCACGCGCGTGCTCCAGCAGGACCGTGCGCGAGGCGAGGATCGTCTCGTGCGCGATCGGCACGTCCAGCAGCTCCAGCCCCAGGCGCAGCAGCGAGCAGTCCAGGCGCAGCTCCCCGCGGGACGTGCGGTCCAGCACCCCCATCGCGGCGAGCCGGTCCACGTCCGCCTCGCGCAGCTCCCGCCCGGCCTTCCGCTCCAGCTCCTCCCGGGTGACCTCCTCGGCCGACTCCGGTGCCCAGGAGGCCACCAGGGCCCGGTGGATGGCCAGGTCCCGGTCGCTGAGGTCCTCGGGGAGCTGCTCCAGATACCGCTCGATGGCGGCCAGCGTCATGCCCTGACGCTGCAGCTCCTCGATCAGCGCGAGCCGGGACAGATGGCCGGAGCCGTAGCGCCCGACGCGGCGCGGGCCGATCTCGGGGGGCGGCAGCAGGCCGCGGGTGCCGTAGAAGCGGATCGTGCGCACGGTGACCCCGGCACGCGCGGCCAGCTCGTCCACGGTCAGGGCCGGCTCCCCGTTCCCGTCCGCCATGCCTGTCCCTCCGTCGCCTCCCGCGTGCCGTGCCGCCGCGGTCCGGCTCAACAGTATTGCTGTCTCACCGGGACTGCGAAGTCCTCGCGGGACGCCCCCTGCCTCCAGGGGGCGGGGGCCGCGGGGGCGGAGGAAATCCCGGGTGCCCACCGGAGAGGCATCGTACGTTTGTTCCATGACGACGATCGAGTACGTACAGGGGGACGCCACCGCGCCCCGGGGCGGTGGCGCCAGGATCATCGCCCATGTGTGCAACGACTCCGGCGGCTGGGGCAAGGGCTTCGTGCTCGCCCTCTCCCGCCGGTGGCCCGGGCCCGAGGCCGCGTTCCGCGCATGGTACGCGGACGGCTTCGCCCTCGGGGACGCGCAGTTCGTCCGGGTCGAGCCCGAGCTGTGGGTGGCGAACATGGTGGGCCAGCACGGGCTGCGCACCAAGGGGAGCACCGCCGTGCCCGTGCGGTCCGCGGCGATCGACACGGCGCTCGGGACCCTGGGGGACAAGGCGCTGGAGCTCGGCGCCTCCGTGCACATGCCCCGCATCGGCTGCGGTCTGGCGGGCGGCGAGTGGTCCCGTGTGGAGCCCCTGGTCACCCGGCGCCTGGTGGCCCGGGGCGTGGCGGTGACGGTGTACGACCACGAGGGCGGTGACGCGGGGCGGGCCTGAGGCGGGGGAGCGGCGCGCCGCTCCCCCGCCTCAGGCCCGGGGAGCGGCGCGCCGCCACCGTGCCCCGGGGATCCCCGCGAGGGCACCCCGGCCCACGGGGCCTGTCCGCCGCGGCCCGGACGGGAGATGCGGCGGACAGGCGCCCCGTGGCGGCCCGGGACGGGCCCCGGGGCGGTATCCGTGCGGGGCCCGTCCCCCGGCGGACGGGCGGGAGGGGCCCCGGGCGGGCCTCAGCCGCCGATCACCGGGTAGTGGTCGGAGAGGTTGGTGTACGTGTACGTCCTGCCCCAGCTGGACACCGACCACGGGGCGCTCTGCTCCTTGACCACGTCGTTGGTCCAGTGGCCGGGCCGCGCGTGCCCGGCGCGGTGCAGCACGTGGTCGAGGTCCTCGCGGGGGTCGTCGGGGTAGCGGTACGCCGCGATCGAGTTGTCGCGGGTGTCGAAGGAGTAGGCGTGCCCGGTCCGGGCGTCGGAGTCGACCAGCCCCGCGTCCGCGAGCATCGTCGCGTGCTCGGCGCTGTGCCGGTCCACGTTGAAGTCCCCCGCGACGACGACCTGCTCGGAGGCCGGGATGTTCTTGCCGTCCAGGAAGGCGTCCATGGCCCGGAACTGGCGGCTGCGCATCAGCGCCGCCTCACCGGAGCCGCAGCCGGGGTCGGTGGACTGGGCGTGCGTCCCGACCACGTGGACCCGGGTGCCGTCGACGTCCAGCACCACGTAGACGAAGCCCTTGTTCGACCACCAGTCCGCGCCGCAGGCGTCCTTGTAGACGTACTGCTCCTTGCGCAGGATCGGCCACTTGCTCAGCACGGTGACACCGCCGTCCTCGGGCGTCGTCGCCGAGTAGGCGCCCCCGGTGGCGTCCCAGCCGCTCTTGCTGCGCCCCATCACCGGGGTCTGGTACGGGTACTGGGAGGCCGCGTTCGACTTCAGCGCCTCGGAGGAGGAGTTGTCGAAGGCCTCCTGCAGGACGACCACGTCGTTGCCCTGGAAGAACGAGGTCCGGGGAATGGCGGAGGCCCTGTGGTCCTGGCCCCAGTTGGGGTACAGCGTCTTGCTGAACAGGAACGCGTTGTAGCTGAGCACCTTCAGCCGCGGGGTCTCGTAGGTGTCCGCCGCGGCCGACGCCGAGGGTGCGGCGGTGGCGAGTGCGGTGGCCGAGAGTGCGGCGGCGAGCGCCGCGCGCAGGGCGCGGCGGAGCGTGGAGGTCGGCACAGGAACTCCCGTCGGGGGTGGGGGGGTCGGCCGGACGACGTCCGGCGACGCACATCAAACCAGCCAAAGTTACTTTCAGGTAATAGGTAGGTGCCGGATTTCTTGACGGGGTCGCAACGCTTGCCGCGCCCTCCCGGTGATCGATCAGAAGTGCGCGCTGTCACCCACCCGGTTGGCATGTCGCCGCACGTGGTGTGCAGCCCCCGTTCGGCGCACACGCGTGCGCGAAGCTGATCACGAACGGAGAGCGCGGGCAGGTCCGCGCAGCCACGCACACGCACGACACGGGAAGCACCATGAGCATCGACAGCCCCACCGCGGCACCCCTCAGGGAGGTGGTCGCGGCGCACGCCCGGCGGGTCACGGACGCAGGCTGGTTCTCGGCCACCGCCGTCGCCGCCATCCTGCTCAACGCCGCCCTGCTCGGCGCGGAGACCTATGCGGGCTTCGCCCGGGACTGGTCCGTCCAGCTCGGCCGGGCGGAGGAACTGCTGCTCGGGCTGTTCACGGCGGAACTCGCCCTGCGGGCGGTCGCGCACGCCGACCGCCCCTCCGCCTTCTTCCGCAACCCCTGGAACCTCTTCGACGCCGCCGTCGTCCTGTGCGCCCTCCTGCCGTTCGCGGGCGACAACACCACCGTGCTGCGGCTGGTGCGCCTCGCCCGGGTGATCCGCACGGCCCGCTTCCTGCCCCAGCTGAGGATCATCGTCACGGCCCTCGGCAAGTCCATCCCCGGGGCGGTCAGCTTCCTCATGGTCGGCACGCTCCTGCTGTACCTGTACGCCATGCTCGGGTGGGCCGCCTTCGCCGACGACGACCCCGAGCACTACGGCTCCCTCGGGCGCGCCGCGCTCACCCTCTTCGTCCTGATGACCCTCGACGGGCTCGGCGACGCCCTCTACGGCGGCCTGCTGATCTCCCCCTGGGCGGCCGTCTACTACGCCTCGTACGTGCTGCTCAGCGCCTTTCTGATGGTCAATCTGCTCATCGGCGTGGTGATCGACTCGCTCGCGCGGGCCCGCGAGGCCGAGGAGGCGCGGCGCTCGCCCGCCGCGGTCGCCGCCCGCGGCGAGGAGCTGCGCGAGGCGCTCGCGGCCGTCCGGGCCGGGCTGGACGACATGGAGCGCCTGCTGCCCCAGGTGCCCGCGCAACCCGACAGGACCCGGCTGCCGCAGGGCCCCTGAGCCCGCCCCGACCCGGCGGCCGGGCCCCGGTGCCGTCCGGGCGCCGCCCGCGGCCGGCCCCGGGGGCGGGATACTGGTGGCGAGCGCCCGGCACCGGAGCCCGGCGCACGGACCCGCCCCAGGAGCCCCGGATGCCCCGCCCCGCAGCCCCCGTCGCACCGCCCCCGCCCGGCGGGGTGCTGTGGAACCTCGCCGGGGACGTGCGTGCCCTGCTGATGCTGCCCGCCGCGCTCACCCTCCAGGTCGCCCACCCCGCCGTCGGCGCCGGGGTCGACGAGCACTCCGTCTTCCGCACCGACCCCTGGGGCCGCGGTGAGCGCTCGTTGCGCTCCCTCCAGCTGTGGATCTACGGCGGGGAGCGGGCGGCCGAGGAGGGCCGAAGGCTCCGCGAACTGCACCGCACCATCGGCGGCACCGACACCCGGGGCCGCCGCTACCACGCCCTCGCCCCGGCCACCTACGCCTGGGTGCACGCCACCGGGTTCCCCGTCTACCGCCACGCCTGCCGCTATCTGGTGCGCGAGCTGACGCCGGCGCAGGAGCGGCGGCTGTACGCCGAGTGGCTCCAGGTCGGACGCGTCCTCGGGATCCGCGACCGCGACATGCCGGCCACCGTCGAGGCGTTCTGGCCCTACTGGCGGCGGATGCTCGCCGAGGAGGTGGAGGCCACCGCGGTGGTCCGCGAACTGGTGGACGTGGACGCCGCCGTCCCCCCGCCGGACCGGGGACCGCGCGCGCTGCGCGCGGTGCTGGCGGTGCTCTGGCCGGTGCTGCTGCCGCCGCTCGCCCGGTTCCGCCGCTTCATGACGGTCGGGCTGATGCCGCCCGACGCCCGCGCCGCCCTGGGGCTCCCCTGGACGCCGGTGCAGGAGCGGCGCCTGCGGCGCTTCGGCCGGGTCCTGCGCCTGCTGGTGCCGCTGCTCCCGGAGCGGCTGCGCTACCTGCCCCTGGCCCGCGAGGCCCGGAGGGCGCAGCGGGCGGGCCCCGCGGCACGGAAGGCAGCGCTGCGGGACGTGTCCGGCGCGTCACCGGCACCGTAGAACGCCGGGTACGGACGCCACCGTGCCGAACCGGCTGCCGGACGGGCGTCCGGGGGGCACGGTCAGGGGCCTGCGGACCGTGCGGCTGACCCGCAGGCCCCTGCGCGGGTCAGCCGCCGAGCCCGCCCCGGGCGATGACGTCCGCGTACCAGCGCGCGCTGTCCTTGAACGTCCGCCGCTGCGAGGCGAAGTCGACGTGCACGATGCCGAAGCGCTTGCTGTAGCCGTAGGCCCACTCGAAGTTGTCCAGCAGGGACCACAGGAAGTAGCCGCGCACGTCCGCACCGTCCTCCAGGGCGCGGTGCACCGCCGCCAGGTGCGCGTGCAGATAGGCCACCCGCTCGGGGTCCTTCACCTCGCCCGAGGGGTCCGCGTAGTCGTCGTAGGCCGCGCCGTTCTCGGTGATCACCAGCGGCGTCCCCGGCAGGTCGTCCCGCAGCCGCACCAGCAGCTCGTGCAGCCCGTCCGCGTCCACCGGCCAGTCCATCGCCGTGCGCGGGCCCGCGGCGGGCAGGAAGCGCACATGCCGCTCCGCCCCCGCCCACGGCGAGGGGGCGTCGCTCGTCCCCGCCGCCACCACCGTGGGGGAGTAGTAGTTGATGCCCAGGCAGTCCAGGGGCGCCGCGGCGGCGGCCAGGTCGCCGTCCTCGACGAAGGACCAGTCGGTCACCCGGGCCGTGTCGCGGACCAGGTCCTCGGGGAGCCGGCCGCGGAAGACCGGGTCGAGGAAGATCCGGTTGCCCACGGCGTCGATCCGGCGGGCCGCGTCCTGGTCCCCGGGCGCCTCGGTGTGGGCCCGCACCGCATGGAGGTTGAGCGTGAGCGACACCTCCGAGGCCGCGGGCAGCACGCTCCGCAGGGCGCGTGCGGCCAGCCCGTGCGCCAGGTTCAGGTGGTGCGCGGCGCGCAGCGAGGCGAGCGCGCTGGTGCGGCCCGGGGCGTGCACACCGCTGCCGTAGCCGAGGAAGGCCGCGCACCAGGGCTCGTTGAGCGTGGTCCAGGTGGCGACCCGGTCGCCCAGGGCCTCACCCGCCAGCCGCGCGTACTCCGCGAAGCGCTGGGCCGTCTCCCGCTGCGGCCAGCCGCCGGCGTCCTCCAGCTCCTGCGGCAGGTCCCAGTGGTAGAGCGTGGCGACCGGCCGGATGCCGGCCTCCCTCAGCTCGTCGGCGAGCCGCCGGTAGAAGTCCAGCCCCTTGCGCACCACCGGTCCCCGGCCCGTGGGCTGCACCCGGGGCCAGGAGATCGAGAAGCGGTAGTCGGTCACCCCCAGGCGCCGCATCAGGGCGATGTCCTCGCTCATCCGGTGGTAGTGGTCGGCGGCGATGTCCCCGGTGTCGCCGTTGCGCACCTTGCCGGGCGTGCGGCTGAAGGTGTCCCAGATCGAGGGGGTGCGCCCGTCCTCGGCGGCGGCGCCCTCGATCTGGTAGGCCGCCGTGGCGGTGCCCCAGCGGAAGTGCTCGGGGAACCGGTGCGTCGTCATGGCGTCGGGCCGTGTGTCGATCGCGGTCATGAAGGGGGAACTCCCGGAGGTGAGACGTGGGTGCGGACGGGGGCGAGGGTTCACCGGTTCAGCCCTTGACGGCGCCCTGCATGATGCCGCCGACGATCTGGCGGCCCAGCAGGCCGAAGACCAGCAGCACCGGCAGCGTGCCGAGCAGAGTGCCCGCCATGATCACGGACTGGTCGTGGACGTATCCGCCGCCGAGCTGCCGCAGGGCGACCTGCACGGTCGGTTCGGACGAGGTGAGCGCGACGATGGGCCAGAAGAAGTCGTTCCAGGCGGCCATGAAGGTGAGCAGGCCGAGCACGGCCATCCCCGGGCGGGCGATCGGCACCACGATCGACCAGAAGATCCGCGCCGTGGAGGCGCCGTCCACCCGGGCCGCCTCGATCAGCTCGTCCGGCAGCGACTGCACCAGGTACTGGCGCATGAAGAACACGCCGAACGCGGAGACCAGGCCGGGCAGGATCACCGCCTGGAGCTGGTTGACCCACTGGAGTTCGGCGATGAGCATGAACAGCGGGATCACCCCCAGCTGCGGCGGGATCATCATGGTGCCGACGGTGACGGCGAGCAGCGCTCCGCGCCCGCGGAAGCGCAGCTTGGCGAAGGCGAAGCCCGCGAGGGTGCAGCACAGCACCGTGCCCAGCGTGATCGACCCCGAGACGATGACCGAGTTGACCAGCGCCTTGCCGATGTCCGCCTCCTCCGTCACCGCCTCGAAGTTGCGCATCAGGTTCGGGCCCGGCAGGAGGGCCGGCGGGACCTGGGCCAGGTCGGCGTTGGAGCGGCTGGCGGCGACGATCGTCCAGTAGAACGGGAAGGCGGAGACGAGCACGGCCAGGACCAGGACCGTGTAGGCGACGGGCCCGCCGTGCAGGGTGCGGCCCGCCCGCGAGCGGCGCCCGCGGCGCGGCGGCGGGGCCGCCCCCGCGGCGGGGGGTGCGGCCGGCGGGTCGGCGAGCCGGGTCATGGGCGGGCCTCCTTGCGGGTGCGCCGCCGTGCGAGGGCGGCGTTGGTGCCGACGAGCACCACGATCAGCAGGAACATCACCCAGGCGATCGCCGCCGCGCGCCCCAGGTGGAAGAAGCCCCATCCCTGCTCGTACAGGTAGAGGCCGAGCGTCTGGTACTGGTGCGAGATGCCCCCCGAGACCGAGCCCTCGAACAGCAGCGGTTCGCCGAACAGCTGGGTGGCGCCGATGGTGGAGACGACCACGGTGAAGACGATCGTCGGACGCAGCCCCGGCAGCGTGACGTGAAGGAACTGCCGCCAGCGCGAGGCCCCGTCCATCTCGGCCGCCTCGTAGAGCTCGCGCGGGATGGACTGCATGCCGGCCAGGTAGATCAGCGCGTTGTAGCCCGTCCAGCGCCACACGACGATGGTGGAGACCGCGACCTGGGAGGCGACGGTGCCCGTCTGCCAGTCGACGGGGTCGATGCCGGCCAGTCCGAGCACGTAGTTGACCAGACCGAAGTCGCGGCCGAAGAGCTGGGCGAAGACCAGGGTGGCGGCGGCCACGGACGTGGCGTAGGGCAGCAGCATCGCCGTGCGCAGGAAGGTCCGCCCGCGCAGGCGGTAGTTGAGCAGATGGGCGAGGCCGAGGGCCATCACCAGCTGGGGGACGGTGGAGAGCACCCCGATGGTGAAGGTGTTGCGCAGCGAGGTCCAGAAGAAGGCGTCGCCGAACAGCGCGGTGTAGTTGCCGAGGCCACGCCACTCCATCTCGCCGGGGGTCTGGAGTTCGACCCGGTACAGCGACACGAAGGCCGTGTACAGGAGCGGGAAGAGCCCGAAGGCGGCGAACAGGGTGAAGAACGGGGCGATGTAGGCGTACGGCGAGACGGTCTGCCAGGCACGCCGGGCGCTGCGCCGCCGCTGCGGCGGTGCGTCGCCCCCGGGTGCCGGCCGCGCGGGCGCGGTGAGGGTCACGGGGAGCCCTTCGGGGAGGAGGTCGGGCGGTGCGGCGGGAGCCGCGGGGGTGCTCGGGGGCCGTCGGCCCCCGCCGCCGCCCGGTGCGCGGCGGCGGGGGCGGGGCCTCAGCCGAGGGTGTTGGCCACGCCCTTCTCGGCGTTGGCCCACGCCTTGGCGGGGTCGGTGCCCTTGCGCTCCACCTCGCCGAGCGCGTTGGTGATCTGCTGGGCGACGTTCTGGTCGTGGACGCCGAGCACCTGGACGGGTGCGGCCTTGGCGGCCTCACCGAAGATCCTGCCGATCGGCGCGTTCGAGAAGTAGGGGTCCTTCGCGTCGGCGACCTGCTCGATCGCACCGGTGGCGGAGGGGAAGTTGCCCTGGGTGCGGAAGAGCTTGGCCTGCTGCTCGGGGGCGGTGAGCCAGGCGATCAGCTCGTAC
Organism: Streptomyces sp. NPDC048001; assembly: GCF_043203115.1. Classification (NCBI taxonomy): domain Bacteria; kingdom Bacillati; phylum Actinomycetota; class Actinomycetes; order Kitasatosporales; family Streptomycetaceae; genus Streptomyces; species Streptomyces sp. NPDC048001. The sequence continues at coordinate 408,168 of NZ_JBIDBN010000001.1, read as the reverse complement.
GCCTCCTCCTTGTGCTCGGCGGCCTTGGGGACGGCGAGGTAGGAGCCTCCCCAGTTGCCCGCGCCGCCGGGCAGCGCGGCGATGTCCCACTTGCCCTCGCCCGCGTCCCCGGCCTGCCCCTTGATATAGCCGAGCATCCACGCGGGGCAGGGGATGGTGGCGAAGGACCCGGCGGCGAAGGCCTGGTTCCACTGCGGCGACCACTGGTCCAGCTTGGCGCTGAGACCGCTCTGCGCCGCCTCCACGGCGGTGTCCCAGGCGGTGCGCAGGGCGGGGTTGGTGTCCCAGACCAGCTTCCCGGAGGCGTCGTAGTACCGCTCCTCCTCCTGGCCGATCATGATCGAGTAGAGGCTGCCGACGCTGTCGATCCACGCGCTCCCGGCGGGGGCCTTCTCCCGGTACCGCTTGCCGAGCTCCAGGTAGCCGTCCCAGGTGGACCAGGTGCGGGCGAGCTCCTCGCGGTCCGTCGGGAGCCCGGCCCGGGCGAACAGGTCGGTGCGGTAGCACAGCGCCTCGGGGCCGACGTCGGTGCCGAGGCCGAGCACCTCGCCGCCCTTCGCGGTGGCCGCGGCCCACTTGGCCTCCGCGAACTCCCCCTTGAGCTTCTCGGCGCCGTAGGCGCGCAGGTCCTGGAACCGGTCGGCCTGCTGCTGGGTCACCGAGGCGATCCGCCCCACCTCGATGCCCTGGACGTCCGCGAGGCCGCCGCCGCCCGCGAGCCGGGTCTGGAGCGACTTCCAGTAGTCGGCCTCGTCCTCGGTGTCCGTCTGCTTGATGGTGACGTCCGGGTGCAGCTTCTCGTACTCGGCGTAGAGCCCGGCCTCCTGGTAGCCGAAGGACCCGAACAGGTCGACGGTGAGCGTGACCTTCCCTCCGGCGGCGTCCGGGGCTCCGTCCGACGCGCCGCCGCAGGCGGCGAGGAGCGCCCCGGTGAGCGCGACCGCGCCCAGGCGGACGGCGGCCCTTGTGGCGGCTCGGGCAATGGGCATGGGAAGCCTCCCTTGGCTCCGGGGTCGAACGAGAGCGAGCTGGTTGAGAGCGCTCTCAGTGCTGCGAGGGGAGCGTGCCCGCAGGTCGAGCACTCCGTCAAGAGTCGAAGGCGTAACGGGTTGGATTCGGCGCCGACGGCCGGCGGTGCTCCATGTCTTGACACCCGCGTTTCCGGGGTCCTACGTTCACGGCCATCTGAGAGCGCTCTCGAAGGGCCCCCGGACATGCTCCCCGTCCTCCCGGCCCGCACCCACCAGACCCGCCGCTCCACCGTCCTGCTCATCGGCCGTATACCGCGGCGCGCACCGGCGTGACGCGCCGCGGGGCACGGGCGGCCGCCCCGCGGTCCGCCCGTCCACCGTGATGACATGAGGTGCCTCCATGCCAGCCCCCCGCACCCGACCGGCCGCAGTGCTGGTCCTGGCCGCCGCGCTCGCCGCCGTAGGACTCGGCCCGGCCGCGCCCCCCGCGGCCGCCGCCACCGTCCCCGTCGGCGCCGGAAGCCACTCCGACACCCGGCCCCCCGGGACCTCGGGCCCCACCACCGCCACCGGGACGCCCGTCACCCCCAAGGTCACGGCCGCCGCCCGCGACAAGCCGGTGCCCACCAACGACTGGTGGTCCTCCCTGGCCTTCCAGCGCTACGGCGACAACCCCTGGTCCACCCCGATGTACGGCCACCCGCTGACCTACCAGGCCGTCTCCGGCGGCCTGGAGATCGGCTACCCCACCACCCCCGCGATCGTGGGCGACGGCCGGCAGTACGAGTACCCCCACCGCCGCGACCTCACCCTCGGGCTCACCGGCCTGAACTCCCCCGACACCAAGGCCGACTCCTGGTCGGACTGGACCGTCACCCCCTACTGGTCCGACGGCTCCCGCACCCTGCGGACGACCATCGGCCACGGCCTGCCCTTCGTCTACGCCCAGGGCACCGGCGGCAGCGCACGGATCACCACCGCCACCGCCCCGGCCGTCTTCGCCGACCAGGGCAACGTCCTCGGCATCACCGTCGCCGGGCACCACTACGCCCTGTTCGCCCCCACCGGCAGCGACTGGAACGTCTCCGGCTCCACCCTCACCGCCGACCTCGGCGGCAAGGACTACTTCTCCCTCGCCGTCCTCCCCGACACCGGCGCGCTCGCCGCCTACCGCCCCTACGCCTACAGCTTCGTCACCGGCTCGGCGGTGGAGTGGGACTACACCGGGGGCACCGTACGGGCCACCTACCGGCTCACCACCGAGGCCAGGGAGGGCACCGAGCGCGGCACCCTCCAGGCCCTCTACCGCCACCAGTGGCTCCACGTGCAGGACCCGCTCACCGCCTACACCTACGCCTCCCCCCGGGGCACCATGAAGGTCCGCCGGGGCACCTCCTTCACCACCGTCCAGAAGGCCGCCCCGGTGCTGCCGGGCCTGCCGCCCACCGGCGCCGTGGACTCCGCCCGGCTGCGCGGGTACCTCAGCGAGGTCGCGGACTCCGCCGACCCCTTCTCCGGCGCCGTCGACACCTACTGGACGGGCAAGGCGCTCGGGAAGCTGGCGCAACTCGTGCCGCTCGCCGACCAGATCGGCGAGGACGCGCTCCGCGGGAAGCTCCTCGCCCTCGTCAAGGGCCGCCTCCAGGAGTGGTTCACCGCGGGCGGGCCCTCCGAGTTCTCCTACGACCGGACCTGGAGGACGCTCACCGGCTACCCGGCCTCCTACGGCAGCGACACCGAACTGAACGACCACCACTTCCACTACGGCTACTACGTCTACGCCGCCGCCGTCGTCGCCCAGTACGACCCCGCCTGGGCGGCCGAGTCCGCCTGGGGAGGGATGGTCGGGACCCTCGTTCGCGACACCGCCAACCCCAGCCGCACCGACGCCGCCTACCCCTTCCTGCGGGGCTTCGACGTCTACGCCGGCCACAGCTGGGCCTCCGGCCACCAGGGCTTCGCCGCGGGCAACAACCAGGAGTCCTCCTCCGAGTCCACCAACCTCAGCGCCGCGCTGGTGCTGTGGGGGTCCGCCACGGGCGACACCGCCCTGCGCGACCTCGGCACCTATCTGCTCACCACCGAGGGGGAGGCGATCGCCCAGTACTGGTTCGACGCCGACCAGCAGGTCTTCCCCGCCTCCTTCGGCCACGACACCGCGGGCATGGTCTGGGGCAGCGGCGCCGCCTACGCCACCTGGTGGACCGCCAACCCGGAGGAGATCCACGGCATCAACGTCCTCCCGGTGACCGGCGGTTCGCTCCACCTGGGCGGGCGGAAGGAGGCGATCCGCCGCAACCTCGCCGAGATGGAGCGCGAGAACGGCGGACCCGCCGTCGAGTGGCGTGACCTTCTCTGGGAGTTCCGGTCCCTCGCCGACCCGTCCGCCGCGAAGTCCCGCTGGGACGCGGGCCACTCCGGCTACACCCCGGAGGCGGGCGAGTCGCGCGCCCACACGTACCACTGGATCACCACCCTCGACGCCCTGGGCGCGCCCGACCCCTCCGTCACCGGCTCCGTCCCGACCTCCGCCGTCTTCGCCAAGGGCGGCACCCGCACCTACGCGGCCCACAACCACGGACCCACCGCCCGCACCGTCACCTTCTCCGACGGCCGCACCCTCACCGTGCCCGCGCGGTCCACCGCCACCGCCACCGGGCCGGGCGGCCCCGGCCCGGACCCCGAGCCCCCGACGGGCGGCACCCTCCACCCGCGCACCGGCGGCGCCCTGGCCGCGACCGCGGGCGGCGCACCCGGCAGCGACACCGTCCCCTCGGCGGGCGGCGCCAACCACGACGGCACGCCCCACCGCCCGCTGGTCTACGAGATCAGGGGCGTCGACGGCACCTACCGCCCCGGCGGGTCCACCGCCTTCCGCCTGCCGGTGGACGGCGGCACGGCCGTGGCCCTCGGCCAGCAGGCGCGGATCAGCTACGACCTGACCGGGGACGGCACCTTCGACCGGGTCGAGACCTACCGCTACTTCGCCACCGACCCGGTCGCCGGCTGGGAGGAGTACCACCAGGGGCGCGGCCTGAAGAGCGCCACCGGCACCTGGGGCGACCTGCGCGGCGGCACCGTCCGCCTGGAGGTGTGGAGCGCGATCGGCAACGCCGACGCGCGGCTGCGCACCGGTGCGGAGGACTCGGCCGTGGTGATCCCCTACGGCTGAGGGCCGCCCGCACGAATGAGGAGCCGCCCGCGCCGCGCCCGCCCTCCCCGGGGCCTCCCGGGGAGGGCGGGCCCGCCTCAGGCGGATGCCCGCCGGACCAGGGTGACCGGGGTGACCACGGACGCCGGCGCCTCGCCGCCGGTCCCGTCCAGCAGGCGCATCAGCAGCCTGACCATCAGCCGCCCCATGCCCTCGATGTCCTGCCGCACCGTGGTCAGGGCCGGATCGGTGCGGGGGGCCACCGAGGCCATGTCGTCGAAGCCGACCACGGCGACGTCCCCGGGCACCGCGACGCCCCGCTCGCGCAGGGTGCGCAGGGCCCCCGAGGCCATGAGGTCGTTGGCCACGAACACGCCGTCCACGTCCGGCCGCCGCTCCAGCAGCCCGGCCATCGCCCGGGCCCCGCTCTCCTCGGTGAAGTCGCCCTGGCACAGCAGCGCCGGGTCGGCGCCGGGCAGGATGTCGCGGTAGCCGTGCAGGCGGTCCAGGGCGGAGGTCTGGTCGCGCGGACCGGCGATGTGCGCGATCGTGCGGCACCCGAGGGAGACCAGGTGCCGCACCGCCTCCCGTGCCCCGCCGCGGTTGTCGGCGTCCACGAACGGGACGCCCTGGCGCGAGCCGGCCGCGGGGCGCCCGCCGAAGACGGCCGGCACCCGGGTGCGGCCGATGAGCGCGGGCAGCCGGTCGTCGTCGTGGAGCGAGAAGGCCAGCGCGCCGTCCACGTGCCCGCCGCCCAGGTACCGGGCGATCCGGTCGTGGTCGCCGGGGCCCTCCACCCACAGCAGCACCAACTGGGCGTCGTGCGCGGTCAGCTCCCGGCTGATCCCGCGCACCTGCTGCTCGAAGAAGGGGTCGGAGAAGACCCGGAACTCCGGCTCCGCGATGATCACGGCCACCGCGCCGTTGCGCCGGGTCACCAGGGAGCGCGCCGCGTGGTTGGGGACGTAGCCGAGCTCCTCGACGGCCCGGCGCACCTTGTCCACCAGCGGGGCGCGCACCCCCGCCCCGCCGTTGACGACCCGCGAGGCCGTGGCCCGGGACACACCGGCGCGCGCGGCGACGGCTTCCAGCGTGGGGCGGGGCCCCGTGGTCTGCTCGGGCAAGGCGGGCGCTCCTCGGCTCTCTCGGGCGCGTACGGCGGCTCGTCCCGGCACCTGCGGCGCCGGGTGACACGCCCAGGATATCGGGGGGCCGCAGCTGTCTGAGAGCGCTCCCACGCGGCGGGCGGCACCCAGGCCACCGCGGGCCGCCGCGCCCGCCCCCGCCGGGCGGAGGCGGCGGCCCGGTCCCGTCAGCGGCGGTGCCCCGCGCCACCGGCCGCGCCCGGCCGGCCGTGGTCGTGCACCGCGTTCGTCGCCGCGATCCTCTCCCAGGACGCCGGCCGGACCGCAGCGGCCCGCCCGGTGTCCGCGGCGGCGATCCCCGCCCCGGCCGCCGCCGGGGCGGCGGGCCTGCGCGGCTCGTACAGCCAGGTGTGGAAGAGCCCGGCCAGCGGGCGGCCCGACACCCGCTCCGCGTAGCGGACGAAGTCGCCGACGTCGGCGTTCCCGTAGGCGTGCTCCGCGGGCCAGCCCTTCAGCACCGCGAAGAAGTCCTCGTCGCCGATCTCGTTGCGCAGCGCCTGGAGCGCCAGGGCGCCCCGGTCGTAGACGGCGAGGTGGAACTGGCGCTCGGGTCCCGGGTCACCCGGCAGCACCGTCCAGAACGGGTCCTCCTCGGGGTGCTGCGCGTACACCCAGTCCGCCAGCTCCTGGGCCGTCCCCTCGCCCTCCCGCTCGGACCACAGCCACTGGCTGTAGCGGGCGAAGCCCTCGTTGATCCAGATGTCCTTCCAGCCGCGCACCGAGACGCTGTCGCCGTACCACTGGTGCGCCAGTTCGTGCACCACGACCGAGACGTTCGCGCCGTTCGCGAACTGCCGCGGGCTGTAGAAGGGCCGCGTCTGCGTCTCCAGGGCGTATCCGCTGGTCACATTGGGCACGTAGCCGCCGAGCGCGTTGAACGGGTAGGGGCCGAACACCTCCGTCAGCCACTCGGCGACCTCGGTCGTGCGCTCCAGGCTCGCCCGGGCGGCCCCGGCGTCGGCCCCGAGGTCCTTGCTGTAGGCGTTCAGCACGGGCAGCCCGTTCGCCGTGGTGTCGGTGGTGATGTCGAACCTGCCGACCGCCAGGGTGGCCAGATAGCTGGCCTGCGGCCGGTCGGAGCGCCAGGTGTAGCGGGTCCACCCCAGACGCGAACGCTGCGAGACCAGGACCCCGTTGCTGATGGCCTGGCTGCCGTCGGGCACCGCCACCGACACGTCGTAGGTCGCCTTGTCGAGCGGGTGGTCGTTGCTGGGGAACCACCACGCCGCCGACTCCGGCTCCTGCGCGGCGACACCGCCGTCCGGTGTGCGGTGCCAGGCCGTCCAGCCGCCGATGCTGACCTCGGAGGGCTTGCCCGCGTACCGGACGACGACCGAGAACGGCCGCCCCTCGGCCAGCGGACGGGCCGGGGTGACGACCAGCTCCTGCTCGCCCTCCCGCACCGAGACGGCCGGACGGCCGTCGACCCGGACCTCCCGGACGTCCAGCCCGAGGTCCAGGTTGAAGCGGCTCAGCGACTGCGTGGCGGTGGCCAGGATCGTCGCCGTGCCCTCCAGCCGGTCGGTCTCCGGCCGGTACGTCAGCCGGAGGTCGTAGTGCGAGACGTCGTATCCGCCGTTCCCGGACGCCGGGTAGTAGGGGTCGCCGATCCCCGGTGCCCCGGGCGCCGGGGACGCGGCCGACGCCGGGACCGCCAGCAGCAGGACGGACGCGAGGGCGCCGGGGACGATGAGTCTGCGGTGCACGGATGCTCCCTGTCGTAAGGGGTGTGCGAACCCGTCGACCCTAGGCGCGGCGCGGGCCCGTGACAGGAGTGAACCAAGCCGTTTCCCGTGACCGTGCCCCGCCCGCCGCGGCGGGGTCCGGGGTGCCGGGCGCTTCCCGCCGCGGCGGGGGTCCCCCGGCCGCGCACTTCCGCACCGAACGCCCTCTGTCGCCGCGCGGTCGCGCACAGTACCGTCCCGCGCATGCCGATACGAGTGCGCGGCACCCGCGTGACGCACCACCGCCCCCTGCGCGCCCTCGCGCTGGTCGCCGGGGCCGCCGCCGCTGCCGTCCTCGGTCCGCTCGTCACCGGCCCCGCCCAGGCCGCCCACGCCCTGCCCCGCACCGGGTTCGAGCTGACCGCCGGGGCCCGCTGGACCACCGCGGCCGAGGAGCGGGCGCTGCTCGGCGCCGTCGACCGCACCCCGGGGGCCGCCGTGACGCGGATCGGCACCACCGCTCAGGGCCGGGCGCTGCGCCTGGTCCGGCTCGGCGACCCGGGGGCTCCGCACACCGTGCTCCTGGTCTGCGGGCAGCACGGTGACGAACCCTCCGGCCGGGAGGCGTGCCTGACGGCCGTCCGCGACCTCGCCCTCCCGCGCGACCCGGCGGCCCGGGCCTTCCTCGCCCGGACCCGGCTGCTCGTCCTCCCCACGGCCAACCCGGACGGGCGGGCCGCCGGCTCCCGGCTCACCGCGGAGGGCGCCGACGTCAACCGCGACCACATCGCCCTGCGCACGGCCGAGGCGCGGGCGGTGGCCGCGGTGCTGCGCGACCACCTGCCGGACATCGTCGTCGACCTGCACGAGTACGAGGGCTCCCCGCCGTCGGCGGAGCCGGAGGTCCTCGACCTCTGGCCCCGCAACCCCAACACCCGCCCCGAGGTGCGCCGGGCCTCGCTCCTGCTCTCCGCCCGGGTGCGCGCCGCGGCCGGGGAGGCGGGCGCGAGCACCGGCACCTTCGGGCTGCGGGCCGGACCGGCGGCGGGCGGGGACGCGGACCGGGCCGCGGGCGGGGGCCAGGAGCGGATGCTGCGCAACGCCGCAGGGATCAAGAACGCCGTCGCCCTCCTCGTGGAGGTCCGCGCAGGTCCCCGCGGCCCGTGGGACGACCCCGTCCGCGAACGCCGCCGCAGGGTGGACAACCAGCGCGCCGCCCTCAGGGGGGTGTTCGCCTTCAGCGCGGCCGACCGGGACCGCGTCGAGGCCGCCACCGCGGCCGCCCGCCGTCCCGGCCCGGGGCCCCTGTTCCTCGGCGGCGCCGACGAGGACCCGCCGGCCCCCGGGCGGACGCTCGCGGACCCGCCGTGCGCCTACCGCCTGGACGCCGCGGCCTACGCCGGGGTGCGCGGGGAACTCGCCCTGCACGGAGTCGCCGTGGTGCCCGACGGCGAAGGGGCCCTGGTGCCGCTGGACCAGCCGCTGCGCGGCCTCGTCCCCCTGCTCCTGGACGCGCGTGCGGGCTTTCACCTCGTCCCCGGACGGCCCCTCGCCGCCTGTTGAGAAGTGGGGTGGAGTGCCGCGTGTGGTAGGGGGTAGCGGATGGCGAAATCGCTTCGCCCTTACCCCGTGAAAGGTGCCGCCGGTGTCACATGACGAAGAGGGACGGGCGGGCCGGGGTGATCTGCCGGTGACGGCGGACCTCCCCGAGCCCGACCACGAGACGGTGCGTCAGCGGACGGACCCCGTGGTGTTCGGCGTGTCCGCCGTGCTCACCGTGGCCTTCGTGCTCTGGGGAGCGCTGGCCACGGACACCCTGGAGGACGTGTCGGCGAGCCTGCTGGACGGGCTCATCCACAACGGCGGCTGGGCCTTCGTCCTGGCCGCCTCCGGCTTCGTGGTCTTCGCACTGTGGCTCGCGATCAGCCGCTACGGACGGATCAGACTCGGGCAGGAGAACGAGGAGCCCGAGTTCCGCACCGTGTCCTGGATCGCGATGATGTTCAGCGCGGGCATGGGCATCGGGCTGATGTTCTTCGGGGTGAGCGAGCCCCTCTCGCACTTCGTCACCCCGCCGCCGGGCACCTCGCCGCAGGACGCGGCCGAGGCCATGGAAGTCGCCATGGCCACCACGCTCTTCCACTGGACGCTGCACCCCTGGGCCATCTACGCGGTCGTCGGGCTCGCCATCGCCTACGCCTCCTACCGCCGCCGCCGGCGGCAGACCATCAGCGCCGTCTTCGTGCCGCTGATCGGCGAACGCAACGTCAACGGCGTCTTCGGGAGGGTCATCGACATCCTCGCGATCCTGGCGACGCTCTTCGGCTCCGCCGCCTCCCTGGGCCTGGGCGCCCTCCAGATCGGCAGCGGCATGACCGAGCTGAACTGGATGCAGAAGGTCAGCACCGCCCTCCTGATCGGCATCATCGCCGTGCTCACGGCCGCGTTCGTGGCCTCTGCCGTCTCCGGCGTCGAACGCGGCATCCAGTGGCTGTCCAACATCAACATGGTGCTCGCCCTGGTGCTCGCCCTGTTCGTCTTCATCGCCGGACCCACGATCATCGTCCTCGACCTGCTCCCCACCTCGATCGCCGCGTACTTCGGCGACCTGCCGCAGCTCGCCGGGCGCACCGAGGCCAGCAGCGGCGAGGGCGTCGCCGACTGGCTGGGCAGCTGGACGGTCTTCTACTGGGCCTGGTGGATCTCCTGGACGCCGTTCGTCGGCATGTTCATCGCGCGCATCAGCCGCGGCCGCACGATCCGCCAGTTCGTCGGCGGCGTCATCCTCGTCCCCAGCACGGTCAGCCTGGTCTGGTTCGCCATCTTCGGCGGCACCGCCATGACCCTCCAGAGGGCCGGCCGGCTGCCCGACGACGCCACCCCTGAGGGCCAGCTGTTCGGCGTGCTCCAGGAGTACCCGGCCGCCACTCTCATGAGCATCCTGGTCATGGTCCTGGTGGGCATCTTCTTCGTCTCCGGCGCGGACGCCGCCTCCATCGTGATGGGCACCCTCTCGCAGCGCGGCTCCTTCGAGCCCACCCGGCCCGTCGTCATCTTCTGGGGCGTGGTCACCGGCGCCGTGGCGGCGATCATGCTGCTCATCGGCGGTGGCGAGGGGGACGCCCTGGCAGGGCTGCAGAACCTGACGATCCTGGTGGCCGCGCCCTTCGTCCTGGTGATGATCGGCATGTGCTTCGCCCTCATGCGGGACCTGCGCCACGACCCCCTGATCGTCCGCGGGGAGCTGGGGACCGAGGCGGTGGAGTCCGCCGTCATCGCCGGGCACGAGCACTACGACGGCGACTTCGAGCTCCGGATCGGCCCGGGCTCCGGCGAGGACGGGGAGGAGTCGCCGGGCGGGCCGCTGGACCGCCCGCCGGTGGGCTCCCCCTGACGGACCCCCACCGCGCCGCCCCGGCGGGGCCCTCCACCGGTGGAAGGGCCCCGCGGCGGGCGGCACCCCGGGCGCCCGGCGTCAGCCCACCGCCGCCTCGACCAGGTCCGCCGCGGTGCGGGCGCACCCCCAGGCCACCGTGACCCCGGCCCCGCCGTGGCCGTAGTTGTGCACCAGCGGACGCCCGTCCGGCAGGGCCTCCGCCTCCAGGCGCACCCCCTCCGCCCGGCAGGGCCGCAGTCCCACCCGGTGGCCCAGGACCCGCGCCCGGGCCACCTCCGGACGGATCCGCGCGCACCGCCGCACGATCGCCGCCGCCGTCGGGCCGTCCGGTTCCGTCGAGGTCCCGCCCTCCTGCGCGGTACCGCCCAGCAGGAGGCGGTCCCCGTGCGGGAGCAGATAGGTCGTCTCCTCGCCCGCCGGGTCGGCCGCCGTGAACCACTCGGTCACGCCCGGGTTCTCCACCACGACCAGCTGCCCGCGCACCGGGCGCAGCGAGGCGTCCGGGACCAGCTCGCGTGAACCCAGCCCCGTGCAGTTGACCACCGCGGAGGCCCCCGCGTCCGCCGCGGCCCGCTCCAGGCCGCCCGCGGTGCGGCGCTCCACCGCCCCGCCCGCCGCCCGCAGCCGCCCCTGGAGCCAGCGCAGGTGCACCGGCATGTCCACCAGGGGCAGACGCGCCCGCAGCCCGGTGGCGAAGCCGCCCGGCACCTCGCCCGCGCCGACCGCGCGCAGCCCCTCCACCGCCCGGCCCCAGGGCCCGAGTCCGTCGAGCGAGACCCCCGCATGCACCCCCTCGACCAGCCGGACCCCGCTGTCCCCGCCGTCCGGCGGCCCCTCGCCCGCCAGCCGCCCGTACACCCGCAGCGAGGCCAGCGCCCACGGGCCGATCCGCTCCTCCGGCTCGATCCGGTAGGGCCACCACAGGGCGCCCGCCACGGCGGAGGTGGTCGCCTCGGCGGCGTCCCGGCTCCACACCGTGACCCGGTGCCCCCGCTCGGCGAGCTCCACGGCGGTGGTCAGCCCGGCGACCCCGCCTCCCAGCACCAGCACATCACCCGTCATGCCGGGGACCGTAGCCCATCCGCCCGCCCGTCACCGGCCCTCGTGCGCATCGGCCGGCATCGGCAGCGGCACCGGCCGCCCGACGGGCCCCGGCGGCCGGTGCCCGCGGGAGCGGGAGGCGGGGGCGCAGCGCCCCGGCCGCGTCGGCCGCCGCCGTAGAATGCCGCCCTGATGACTGCCACCCTCGTCGCCAAGGATCTCGCCGCCGGCCACGGCGACCGCCCGCTCTTCACCGGACTGGACCTCGTCGTGGCCCCCGGCGACGTGATCGGCCTCGTCGGCCCCAACGGCGCCGGAAAGTCGACCCTGCTGCGCCTGCTGTCCGGAGCCGGCCGCCCGGAGCACGGGGAGGTGCGCCTGTCGCCGCCCGGCGCGGCCGTGGGCCACCTCCCGCAGGAACCGGAGCGCCGTCCCGGGGAGAGCGTGCGCGCCTTCCTGGCCCGCCGCACCGGGGTGGCGGCCGCGCAGCAGCGGCTGGACGCCGCCACCGAGGCACTGGTCGAGGGTGCGCCCGGTGCCGACGACGCCTACGCGGCGGGCCTGGAGCGCTGGCTGGGCCTCGGCGGCGCCGACCTGGACGAGCGCGCCGAGGGCGTGGCCGCCGCCCTGGGCCTGGGCGTCGGCCTGGACCGGCCGATGACCGACCTCTCCGGCGGCCAGGCCGCCCGCGCCGGGCTCGCCTCCCTGCTGCTCTCCCGCTACGACGTCTTCCTCCTCGACGAGCCCACCAACGACCTCGACCTCGACGGGCTCGAACGCCTGGAGGACTTCGTCCGCGAGCTGCGCGCGGGCACGGTCGTCGTCAGCCACGACCGCGAGTTCCTGACCAGGACCGCCACCGCGGTCCTCGAACTGGACCTCGCCCAGCAGCGGACCACCCTGTACGGCGGCGGCTACGCGGCCTACCTGGAGGAGCGCGAGACCGCCCGGCGCCACGCCCGCGAGGACTACGAGGAGTACGCCGACCGGCGGGCCGCCCTCGAAGGCAGGGCGCGCATGCAGCGGGCCTGGATGGACAAGGGCGTGAAGAACGCCCGTCGCAAGGCCGGGGACAACGACAAGATCGGCCGCAACTTCCGCAGCGAGGCCAGCGAGAAGCAGGCCGCCAAGGCCCGCCAGACGCAGCGGATGATCGAACGGCTGGACGTCGTCGAGGAGCCGCGCAAGGAGTGGGAGCTGCGTATGGAGATCGCCGCCGCTCCCCGCTCCGGAGCGGTCGTGGCCACCCTGCGCGAGGCCGAGGTGGTGCGCGGCGGCTTCCGCCTCGGCCCGGTGTCCCTCCAGGTCGACTGGGCGGACCGGGTCGCGGTCACCGGGGCCAACGGCGCGGGCAAGTCCACGCTGCTGGCCGCGCTGCTGGGCCGCCTTGAGCCGGACGCGGGCCACGCCTCGCTCGGGCCCGGAGTGGTCGTGGGCGAGGTGGACCAGGCCCGGCGGCTCTTCCACGGCGAGGGGACGCTGCTGGACGCCTTCTGCGCGGCCGTACCCGGGACCGAGCCGGCCGAGGTGCGCACCCTGCTGGCCAAGTTCGGCCTCAGGGCCGGGCATGTGCTGCGTCCCGCCGCCACCCTGTCCCCCGGGGAGCGCACCCGGGCGGCGCTCGCGCTGCTCCAGGGCCGCGGGGTCAACCTCCTCGTCCTGGACGAGCCGACCAACCACCTCGACCTGCCGGCCATCGAGCAGCTGGAGAAGGCGCTGTCCTCCTACCCGGGCACGCTGCTGCTGGTCACCCACGACCGCCGGATGCTGGACGCGGTGCACACCACCCGCCGTGTCGAGGTCGCGGACGGCAAGGTCACGGAGGTCTGAGGGCGGCAGGGCGCCCCCGTCGCGCGGGGGCGGGCGGCCCGGGACCGCCCGCCCCCGCGCGCAAGGCGCCTCAGTCGCTGTCCCCCTGCGAGCGGGAGCCGTTGGACGCCCGCCCCCGCGCGCAAGGCGCCTCAGCCGCGCTGCCGTCCGCCGCCCTGCTCGCCGCCGAGCAGCCCCGCCTTGCGCAGCGCGTCGGCCATGGCGCTGTTCGCGGGCGCGGCCGCCGGGCGCCCGCCGCCCTGCTGCCGAGTGCCGCCCTGCTGCCGTCCGCCGCCGCGGCCCTCGCGCCCGCCGTCGGACCGGCGCTGCTGGGGCGCGCGCCCGCCGCGCTCGCGCCGCGCGCCGCCCGAGGGCGGCGCGGAGGCGTCGTCGTCGAGGCGCAGGGTCAGCGAGATGCGCTTGCGGGGGATGTCCACGTCCAGCACCTTCACCCGGACCACGTCACCGGGCTTGGCCACGTCGCGCGGGTCCTTGACGAAGTCCCGGGACATCGCCGACACGTGCACCAGGCCGTCCTGGTGCACGCCGACGTCCACGAAGGCGCCGAAGGCCGCCACGTTGGTGACCACGCCCTCCAGCACCATCCCCGGCGCCAGGTCGCCGATCTTCTCCACGCCCTCCTTGAAGGCCGCCGTCCGGAAGGCGGGCCGCGGGTCCCGGCCCGGCTTCTCCAGCTCCCGCAGGATGTCGGTCACGGTCGGCAGCCCGAAGGTGTCGTCGACGTAGTCGGAGGGCCGCAGCGAGCGCAGCACCGCCGTGTCGCCGATGAGCGCCGCCATGTCCCCGCCGTGGGCCTTGACCATCCGGCGGACCAGCGGATACGCCTCCGGGTGCACGCTGGAGGCGTCCAGCGGGTCCTCGCCGCCGCGGATCCGCAGGAAGCCCGCGCACTGCTCGTAGGCCTTCGGCCCGAGCCGGGACACGTCCTTCAGGGCCCTGCGGGACCGGAAGGGGCCGTGCCCGTCGCGGTGGGCCACGATGTTCTCGGCGAGACCCGTGCTGATGCCGGAGACCCGCGCGAGCAGCGGCGCCGAGGCGGTGTTGACGTCGACCCCCACACCGTTCACGCAGTCCTCGACCACCGCGTCGAGGGACCGGGAGAGCTTCACCTCCGACAGGTCGTGCTGGTACTGGCCGACGCCGATGGACTTCGGGTCGATCTTGACGAGCTCGGCCAGCGGGTCCTGCAGCCGGCGGGCGATCGACACCGCGCCGCGCAGCGACACGTCCAGCTCCGGCAGCTCCTGCGAGGCGAAGGCGGAGGCCGAGTAGACCGAGGCGCCGGCCTCCGAGACCATCACCTTGGTCAGCTTCAGCTCCGGGTGCCGGGCGATCAGGTCGGCGGCCAGCCTGTCGGTCTCCCGGGAGGCGGTGCCGTTGCCGATGGCCACGAGTTCGACCGCGTGCTCCCGGGCCAGCCGGGCCAGCCGGGCCAGTGCCTCGTCCCAGCGGTTGGCGGGGACGTGCGGGTGGATCGTGTCGGTGGCCACCACCTTGCCCGTGGCGTCCACCACGGCGACCTTCACCCCGGTGCGGAAGCCGGGGTCGAGACCGAGGGTCGCCCGGGTCCCGGCGGGCGCGGCGAGCAGCAGGTCGCGCAGGTTGGCCGCGAACACGCGGACCGCCTCGTCCTCGGCGGCCGTCCGCAGCCGCAGCCGCAGGTCGATGCCGAGGTGGACGAGGATCCGGGTGCGCCAGGCCCAGCGGACCGTGTCGGCGAGCCACCTGTCGCCCGGGCGGCCCTGCTGGGAGATGCCGAAGCGGGAGGCCACCAGGGGCTCGTAGGAGGAGGGCCCCTCGGTCTGCTCCTCGGGCTCCAGGACGAGGTCCAGGACCTCCTCCTTCTCCCCGCGCAGCATCGCGAGCACGCGGTGCGAGGGCAGGTCGGTGAAGGGCTCGGCGCAGTCGAAGTAGTCGGCGAACTTGGCTCCCGCCTCCTCCTTGCCCTCCCTGACGCGGGCGGTCAGGCGGCCGCGGGTCCACATGCGCTCGCGCAGTTCCCCGATCAGGTCGGCGTCCTCGGCGAAGCGCTCGGTGAGGATGGCCCGGGCGCCGTCCAGTGCGGCCGCCGCGTCCGCGACCCCCTTGTCCGGGTCGACGAAGGCGGCCGCCGCCGCGGCCGGGTCCGTGCCGGGGTCGCCGAGCAGCCCCTCGGCCAGCGGCTCCAGCCCGGCCTCGCGGGCGATCTGCGCCCGGGTCCGCCGCTTGGGCTTGAACGGCAGGTAGACGTCCTCCAGGCGGGCCTTGGTGTCGGCGGCCCGGATCCGCCCCTCCACCTCCTCGGTCAGCCTGCCCTGCTCCCGGACCGACTCCAGGATCGCGGACCTGCGCTCCTCCAGTTCCCGCAGGTAGCGCAGCCGCTCCTCCAGGGTGCGCAGTTGGGCGTCGTCGAGCATCTCGGTCGCTTCCTTGCGGTAGCGCGCGATGAACGGCACGGTCGACCCGCCGTCGAGCAGCTCGACGGCCGCCTTCACCTGCCGCTCGCGTACGCCGAGCTCCTCGGCGATCCTGCCTTCGATGGACGTGGTCACGGTTGCCTGACTCGCCTTCTCGTGCTGGCTGTGCTTCGAGCCTGCATTCTGCCGGGTGCCGGGGACCGTGTCGCGTGCCGGTCCCGCAGGTCGCCGAAGCCGGTGCCGTGTCGCGCGCCGGTCCCGCGTTGCCGAAGCGCCGTGTCCCTGCCGGGGGCCTCCCGGCACGGCGGCGCCCGACGCGCGGCACCCGCGGCCCGCGGTGCCGCCGCGCACGCCGCCGCGGGGACGGGCGTCAGGCGCCGCCCATCAGGTCCGGGGGGAAGGCCCCGGCCGCGAAGGCCGTCATCAGCAGGTCCCTGCCCAGCACGGTCAGGCGTTCCACTCCGTCCGCGCCCAGGTGCTCGTAGGGGCCGCGGTCGATGAGGTCGGTCCGCTCCTCCAGCTCGGTGCGCAGCGCGGTGCCCGCGTCGGTCAGGGAGCCGTCGGCGTCCAGCAGGCCGCGCCCGAGCAGCCGTTCACGGGCCGCGTCCCAGTCCTCCCGGCGCCAGCCCCGGGTGGCCAGGATCCAGCCGGGGGCCATGCCCTTGCCGGTCGCGGTGTGGCTGACGAGCGCCTCCAGGGGATCGAGCTCCGCGAGGAGCAGGGC
This sequence comes from Streptomyces sp. NPDC048001, assembly GCF_043203115.1. Classification (NCBI taxonomy): domain Bacteria; kingdom Bacillati; phylum Actinomycetota; class Actinomycetes; order Kitasatosporales; family Streptomycetaceae; genus Streptomyces; species Streptomyces sp. NPDC048001. The sequence goes on along the minus strand of NZ_JBIDBN010000001.1, from coordinate 391,849 downwards.
CGCCAGGTGGGCGTCTCCGCGGTGCTCGCGCAGCAGCGTGGCGGCGTGCCACAGCGCCAGGTGGGGCTCCCCGGGCACGGGAAGGTCGGCGTGGGCCGAGTAGAGCGGACGGGCGTGGCGGGAGCAGCCCTCGGCGGCCCGCAGGGCGAGTTCCGCCGCCTCCTCCAGCTCCTTGGACTCGATCACCTGCTCGCCGAGGAGCCGGCGCAGGGTGGTGTCGGCGGCCCGGGTGCGAGCCGCCAGCACCTGCTCCGGGTCGGCGGTCTCCCACACGGCCGGCAGGTGGCGGGCGACGAGTTCGGGGTTGAAGTTGTAGAAGGCGGCCGCGACGGCGCCCGGTCCCACGGCCCCCATGGCCGCCGAGCGGCTCGCGAAGTAGGCGGCCCTGGCGTCGGCCACGCCGAGGCGGGACAGCTCCCTGTCCAGGTCGGGGGAGAAGTAGACGGTCGAGTGCAGGGGGTTGAGCGCGTTGTGGCACCGGCGTCCGGCGCGTGGGGGCAGAGGCGTCATGGCCGCAGGTTACCGACTGGTCGGTACGGGCGTACAGCCCCGGAGGGCGCCCCGCCCGCGGCGCTCCCCCGGGGCGGGGCCGCCGCCCTCCGGGCGCCTCAGCTCCCGTCCGGCGCGGGTGTCCAGGTGAAGCGCGGGGACCGGCGCTCCAGGAAGGCGCCCACGCCCTCCGCGGGGTCGCCGCTGCCGGCCGCGGCCGCCGCCCAGAAGGCGTCGCGGTCGGTGCGGCCGTCCGTGAACTCCTTGGCGGCGCACTGGGTGAGCAGGGAGCGTGTCCCCAGGACCCGGGTGAACTCCGCGGCCCGCCTGCCCAGCTCCGCGGCCGGTAGCACCTCGTCCACCAGTCCGGTGCGCAGGGCCCGTGCGCTGTCGACCAACTCGCCCGAGAACAGCAGGTACTTGGCAGCCGAGGGGCCGACCAGCCGGGCCAGCCGCCGGGTCGAGGAGGCCGGGTAGACGATCCCGAGCTTCGCCGGGGTGACGCCGAACCGCGCGTCCTCGGCGGCGAAGCGCAGGTCGCACGCGGCCGCCAACTGGCAGCCGCCGCCCACGCAGTAGCCGCGCACCACGGCCAGCGTCGGCTTGGGGAAGCAGGCCAGCGCCTCCTCCGCGCGCACGGACAGCGCCTGCGGGTCCTCGCCGGGCCGGCGCAGCGAGGAGATGTCCGCCCCCGCGCAGAAGGTGCCGCCTGCTCCGGTGAGCACCAGCGAGCGCACCGCAGGGTCGGCGGCCAGCGGGACGAGCGCCTCGGGCAGGGCCCGCCACATCGCGGTGGTCATCGCGTTGCGCTTGGCGGGGTTGTCGAGGGTGAGGGTGGCGACCCCGTTCGCCACGGTGACCGCGAGCCGGGGCCCGGGCATCTCGGAGTGCTGCATGGTGCGGATGCTATCCGGCGTACCGGCCCGTACCCCGGGCGGTCCACGGGCGGTGGCGTGCTGCGCGGAACACGGGGCGCGGATAAAGCTGCTGAAACGATCGGCCTCCCCGAACGGACAGAACGCCGCTCCGAGCAGTCGCGCCGGGGGCGCCGCCCACCGTGTTCGGTCGGATGTCGCACAAAGACGGTCAGTTGCGATCGGCTCCCCGGTCCGGACCATCGCGCTGCCAACACTGATGACCCGATGGTCCCGGAACGAGCAAGGGTGTCGACGTGACTCCACCCACGCGTGAACGCGCGGGCTTCCCGCGGTCGCGGCCGGGCCGCGCGGCAGACGGCCCGCCCGGCCCGGCAGGCGGCCCGCCCGGCCCGGCAGGCGGCCCGCCCGGCCCGGCCGGGGGCCCCCGGTGGAGCCGGGGCCCCCGCCCCACCGGCGCGGTCCGCGTCCGCCGTGCGCCCCGGTGCGGCGCACGCGAGCCCCGCGGCTCGTCCGGCCGCCTCCCGGGCCGTCCGGCCGGTCGGCGGTGCCGCGGACACCGCACCCGGAGTCCGAGGCCGCACGCGCCGGCGGCGAACGGGGGCACCTCCCCGGTCGCGGCCACGCGATCCCCCTACGAGCGCGGCAGGTCCCGTGCGGGCAGAAAGGCAGTGCAGGTGAACAGTGCGCATCCAGGCACCCAGGCGAGATCGGAGCAGCCCGGGGAAACCGTTCCCCACCCCGCTGGAGCGGGACGTCACCTGGCCGGGTCCTGATGGAGAGCCGCGAGAGCGTGCCCGCCAGACCGCTGTCGTACGAGGGGGTCTGGAGGTTCACCGCTCCGGCCGTCGACGCCTCCGTCCCGCAGTCCCGCAGGGCCGTCCGCGAGCTGCTCGCGCGGCAGGGCGTGCCGGCGGCCGAGGACACCGTGCAGGGGCTGCTGCTGATCGTTTCCGAGCTGGTCACCAACGCCGTCCGGCACGCCGCGCTGCTCTCCCCCGAGGTGGCCGTCGAACTCGCCATCGGCAGCGGGTGGGTCCGGGTGTCCGTCGAGGATGCCCACCCCTACCGGCCCCGGGCCCTGGAGGCCGACTCCGCGCAGACGGGCGGACGGGGCCTGCTGCTCGTGAGGGAGATCACCCGCGAGGCGGGCGGCCGGTGCGATGTCGAGCAGACGGCCGGGGGCGGAAAGGTCATCTGGGCGGAGCTGCCGCTGGTGCCCGCCCTGTTCGGCGATCCGGCCCCGCTCTGACACCCCGTCCGGTCCCGGCCCCGCCGCGCGCCCGGGCCGCGCCGGTGAGGACGCAGCCGCCCCGGGACGGGCCCGGGGCGGCTCGGTGCGGTCCGGTCACCAGCCCCCGGCCGCGCCGGTCAGCTCCCGGATGGCGGGGCGCGCCGCGTCCAGCACCGTCGTGAACCACGCGGAGAAGACCGCCGAGTCCTGCAGCGAGGCCAGCTCCCCTGGGGAGACGAAGGCGGTCTCGCCCACCTCCTCGGGGTCGGGGCGCAGCGAGGACTGCGCCATGCCCACGAACAGGTGGTTGAACTCCTGCTCCACCAGTCCCGAGGCGGGATCGGGGTGGTTGTAGCGCACCGTCCCCGCCTCGGCCAGCAGCGAGGGGGAGACACCCAGCTCCTCGTAGGTGCGCCGCGCCGCGGCCGCGAAGGGGGACTCGCCCGGGTAGGGGTGCCCGCAGCAGGTGTTGGACCAGACGCCGGGGGAGTGGTACTTGCCCGCCGCGCGGCGCTGGAGCAGCAGCCTGCCCTGCTCGTCGAAGAGGAAGACCGAGAACGCGCGGTGCAGCTGCCCGGGCGCCTGGTGGGCGGCGAGCTTCTCCGCGGTGCCGATGGTGTTGCCCTGCTCGTCCACGAGTTCGAGCAGGATCGCGGGGGAGGTCCCGTTCGACGAGCTGTTCGCCTCGGTGGCTGGTGTGATCGGCATGTCCGTCCTTCGCATCGGTCCTCGGCCGTGGGGAGCCCGGCCCAGTCTGCCGCAAAGACGGTGCTTCTCCGCACTTCGGCCCTCTGGCATGTCCGGTCGCCGCCGCCCGCGGCGCACGGTGGCCGGAAGCGGCGGTGCCGCCGTCAGACCCCGAAAGCGGCCGGATAGCGGATCGTGCCGCCCGGGGCCTCGTCCGATCCGTCCAGCCCCAGGGCCATCAGCGCCTCGTCCGGCACCTCGAAGGACGTCCGGATTCCATAGGCGGACGCCCGTACGAAACCGAACCGGGGGTAGTAGTCGGGGTGCCCCAGCACCACCACCAGGCGCTCGCCCCGGGCCCGTGCGGCCTCCAGCACCGCCCGGATCACCGCCGTGCCCGCACCCCGGCCCTGCTGCGCGGGGTCGGTCGCCACCGGGGCCAGGGCCAGTGCGGGTGCGTCGCCGACCCGGCAGCGGGTGAGCAGCGCATGGGCCGCGACGGAGCCGTCCGGTGCCTCGGCGACACAGGACAGCCCCGGCAGCCACGCCCCGGGGTCCCGGCGCAGCGCGTCCACCAGCCGGGCCTCGTCCTTTGTCGGGAAGGCCGCCGCGTGGAGCGCGTGCACGGCCGCGGCGTCCTCCTCCTTCTCGGGCCGGGTGGGCCAGCGCCGGGCCGCGGGGGTACCGCCGGCGCCGGGGGCGGGCGGATGCCCGGCCTCGCGGCCGGGGGCCGCGGCCCCCGCTCGGTTCGGCTCCCCGTGCGGGGAGCCGTGCGGGTGCTGGGAGGAGGTGTCGGACAACGGGGGGTTCCTCGGTCGGGGAGGGGCACGGCGGCGGCGCCGTGCGGGGCGGTGGGGGCGGGGCCGGGCCCCGCCGGGTGGTCACCGGGCCCGGGCCCGGTGACCGCGTGCGGCTCCCCGGCGGGGAACCGCGGTCAGTGGCACAGCCGCGCCTCGTGCTCGGCGTGGCCGACCGGTTCCAGCTGGAAGGTGCAGTGCTCGACGTCGAAGTGGTCGCCGATGCAGCCCTGGAGCTCGTGCAGCAGCTTCTCGTGGCCGACCGCGTCCAGCATCTCCTGGCTGACCACCACGTGCGCCGACAGTACGGGCATCCCGGAGGTGATGGTCCAGGCGTGCAGGTCGTGCACGTCCTCCACGCCCGGCAGCTCCAGGACGTGGCGGCGGACCTCGGCCATGTCGACCCCTTCGGGAGCCGCCTCCAGCAGGACGTTCAGGGTCTCCCGCAGCAGCCGCAGCGTGCGCGGGACGATCATCAGGCCGATGGCCAGGGAGGCGATCGGGTCCGCGTACTGCCACCCGGTCGCCAGGATGATCCCCGCGGACACCAGCACCGTCACCGAACCCAGGGCGTCGGCCAGCACCTCCAGATAGGCCCCGCGGACGTTCAGGCTCTCCTTCTGGCCGCGGACCAGCAGCGACAGGGACACCAGGTTGGCCAGCAGGCCGATCAGCGCGAACACCACCGTCAGGCCGCCGCGGGTCTCGGTCGGTGTGATGAACCGCCCCACCGCCTCGAACAGCAGGTAGCCGCCCACGCCGAGCAGCAGCAGGCAGTTCGCCAGCGCGGCCAGGATCTCCGCCCGGGCGAGGCCGAAGGTCCGGTTCCCCGCCGCGGGCCGGGAGGCGAAGTGGATGGCGAGCAGGGCCATGCCCAGCCCCACCGCGTCCGTCGCCATATGGGCGGCGTCCGCGATCAGGGCGAGGGAGCCGGACAGCACGCCGCCCACGATCTCGACCACCATCACACCGAGGGTGATGGAGAGCGCGATCCTCAGCCGGCCGCGGTAGGCCGCCGCCGCGGTCCCCGTCGGCGGGGGGCCGTGTGTGTGCCCGTGGTCGTGCCCAGCCCCCATCGGATGCCTCCCGTGGAACGTCGCCGTCATGCCTTCCAGCGCTCAGTGAACTACGGGGTGGGGGTATGGTCAACACGGGACTGAACACCGTTGTCATGTGCTCTGACCTGCGGAAACGTCAGCAGCTCAGAGAGGTGCGGACCCGCTGCGCCCCCACCGGCCGCCGCGGGGCGGGCGGGCCGGGGCCGGGGCGCCCCTCGGTGCGGCACCCGGCCGGGGGACCCGCACCGGGCGGGGGGAGTCCGGCCCGGGCCCGGGCCAGGTTTGGAGCGCAGGGTGATCATCGACCATGATGGGCGCGCGGACCTCGGCGGTGTGAACGCCCGATGAATTTCCGCTCCCCGCCATCCGATAGCCTCTGCCGACGCGCCGCCGCCCGGGGTCCGGGCCGGGCCGCGCGGATCCCGCCGCGTCAGCTCCAAGGAGTGAGTTCGTCTGTCGACCGCCATCCTCACCGGTCCGCCGGTACCCGGGTCGTCGCTGGAGGGCGATCTGCGGTCGCTCGGCTTCGACGTACGCGTCGCGGCCGGGCCCGACGAGGCCGCCGCGCTGGTCGCGGCCGCCCCGGCCCGGGAGCGGGTCGCCCTGGTCGACCCCCGGTTCGTCGGCCACGTCCACTCCCTGCGCCTCGCGCTCACCGACCCCCGCTTCCCCGCCGCCGCCGTCGCCGGGGCCCTGACCGCGCAGCCGGAGGCGCGCCCGGCGCTCGCCGGGGCCCTGCGCACCGCCGCCGCGGAGGGCCGGGCCGCGCTCCCCGACGGCGCCGCGACCGCCCTGGAGGCGGAGGGGACGGCCGTGCACCGCCCGGACCTCGGCCCGCTCGTCGCCGAGACCCCCGACGACGCCGAGCAGCGCCACCGGGCGCGTGCCTCGGTCGAGGCCGTGGACGACGAGGCGGTGCGGCTGCGCTCCGCGGTGAAGGCCCGCGACGGGTTCTTCACCACCTTCTGCATCAGCCCCTACTCGCGCTACCTCGCCCGCTGGTGCGCGCGCCGGGGACTCACGCCCAACCAGGTCACCACCGCCTCGCTGCTCACCGCACTGGTTGCCGCGGGGTGCGCAGCCACCGGCACCCGCCCCGGCTACGTCGCCGCCGGGCTGCTGCTGATCGTCTCCTTCGTGCTGGACTGCACCGACGGGCAGCTCGCCCGCTACTCCCTCCGGTACTCCACCCTCGGGGCCTGGCTGGACGCCACCTTCGACCGGGCCAAGGAGTACGCGTTCTACGCGGGTCTCGCCCTCGGCGCGGCCCGCAACGGGGACGACGTGTGGGCGCTGGCGCTCGGGGCGATGGTCCTCCAGACCTGCCGCCATGTGGTCGACTTCTCCTTCAACGAGGCCAACCACGACGCCACCGGCAACACCAGTCCCACCGCCGCCCTCTCCGACCGCCTGGACGGCCTGGGCTGGACGGTCTGGGTCCGCCGCATGATCGTGCTGCCCATCGGCGAGCGCTGGGCCATGATCGCCGTGCTCACCGCGGTGACCACCCCCCGCGTCGTGTTCTGGGCCCTGATCGCCGGCTGCGCCTTCGCCGCCTGCTACACCACCGCGGGGCGCGTGCTGCGCTCGCTGACCCGCCGGGCCACCCGGACCGACCGCGCCGCGCGCGCCCTGGCGGACCTGGCCGACTCCGGCCCGCTCGCCTCCGCGGTGGCCCGGGCGGCCCGCGGCCCGGCCCGGCGGCTGCCGGGCATGGCCACGCCGGTGCTGGCCGCGGCCGGGGCCGCCGCGCTCGTCGCCACCGCGGGCCTGACCGGCTACGGCTCGCCCTGGACGGTCCTGGCGGCCCTCCTCTACTGCGCCTCCTCGGGCGCCGCCGTCGCACGGCCGCTCACCGGCGCGCTCGACTGGCTCGTCCCGCCGGTCTTCCGCGCCGCCGAGTACCTCACCGTCCTGCTGCTCGCCGCCCACGCCGGGGTGAACGGCGCCCTTCCGGCCGCTTACGGGCTGGTGGCGGCCGTCGCCTACCATCACTACGACACCGTGTACCGCATCCGCGGCGGGGCCGGGGCACCGCCGGGGTGGCTCGTACGGGCGCTCGGCGGTCACGAGGGGCGGGTCCTGGCGGTGGCGCTGCTGGCGCTCCTGCTGGACGGGGACGGCCTGGCCGTCGCGCTGACGGCGCTCGCCTGCGCCCTCGCGCTCGTGGTGCTCGCCGAGAGCATCCGCTTCTGGGTGTCGGCCCACCGGCGGGGCGCACCCGCCGTACACGACGAAGGAGAACCCGCATGATCGGCCTCGTACTGGCAGCCGGTGCCGGACGCCGCCTGCGTCCCTACACCGACACGCTCCCGAAGGCCCTCGTGCCGGTGGACCCGCAGGGCGAGGGCTCGCTCACCGTCCTCGACCTCACGCTCGCCAACTTCGCGGAGATCGGCCTCACCGAGGCCGCCGTCGTCGTCGGCTACCGCAAGGAGGCGGTGTACGCGCGCAAGGCGCAGCTGGAGGAGAAGTACGGCCTCACCCTCACCCTCGTCGACAACGACAAGGCCGAGGAGTGGAACAACGCCTACTCCCTGTGGTGCGCCCGTGACCTGCTCTCCCGCGGCGTGATCCTCGCCAACGGCGACACCGTCCACCCGGTCTCCGTCGAGCGCTCGCTGCTGGCGGCCCGCGGCGGGGGCAGGCGGATCATCCTCGCCCTGGACACCGCCAAGAAGCTCGCCGACGAGGAGATGAAGGTGGTCGCCGAGGACGGCGCGGGCGTCCGGCGGATCACCAAGCTCATGGACCCCGCCGAGGCCACCGGCGAGTACATCGGCGTCACCCTCATCGAGCCCGAGGCGGCCGCCGACCTGGCCGACGCCCTCCGGGCCACCTTCGAGAGGGACCCCGACCTCTACTACGAGGACGGCTACCAGGAACTGGTCGACCGCGGGTTCACCCTCGACGTGGCCCCGATCGGGGAGGTCGCGTGGGTGGAGATCGACAACCACGACGACCTCGCGAAGGGCCGTGAGATCGCGTGCCGGTACTGACCCGCCTCATCCCCTCGCCCGTCGTCGTCGACATCCGCGCCGGGGCGCTGGACCACCTCGCCGGGCTCCTGGCCGACCAGCGGATCTCCTCCTCCGGCAGGCTGGCCTTCGCCGTCAGCGGCGGCTCCGGCCTCGCCCTGCGCGAGCGCCTGGCCCCCGCCCTTCCCGGGGCGGACTGGTACGAGGTCGGCGACGGGACCATCGACTCCGCGGTGAAGCTCGCCGACGGCATCAAGGGCAGCCGCTACGACGCCGTCGTGGGCCTTGGTGGCGGCAAGATCATCGATGTGGCGAAGTACGCCGCCGCACGCGTCGGCCTGCCGCTGGTCGCCGTCGCGACCAACCTCGCGCACGACGGCCTGTGCTCGCCGATCTCCATCCTCGACAACGACAACGGCCGCGGCTCCTACGGAGTCCCGTCGCCGATCGCCATGGTCATCGACCTGGACGTGGTCCGCGACGCTCCCGCGCGCTTCGTGCGCTCCGGGATCGGGGACGCGGTCTCCAACCTCTCGGCCGTCGCCGACTGGGAACTCTCCCACCGGGTCACGGGCGAGAGCGTGGACGGCCTCGCGGCCGCCATGGCCCGGACCGCCGGGGAGTCGGTGCTGCGCCACCCGGGGACCGTCGGCGACGACGCCTTCCTCACCGTGCTCGCCGAGGCGCTGGTGCTCTCCGGGATCGCCATGTCCATCAGCGGCGACTCCCGCCCCTCCTCGGGCGCCTGCCACGAGATCAGCCACGCCTTCGACCTGCTGTACCCCGGGCGCGCCGCCAGCCACGGCGAGCAGGTCGGACTGGGGGCCGCGTTCGCCATGCACCTGCGCGGCGAGCACGCACAGGCCCGGAGCTTCGCCGAGGTGCTGCGCCGCCACGGCCTGCCGGTGCTGCCGCAGGAGATCGGGTTCTCCGCGGAGGAGTTCGTGCGCGCCGTGGAGTACGCCCCGCAGACCCGCCCGGGACGGTTCACGGTCCTGGAGCACCTTGACCTCACCCACGACCAGATCAGGGACGCGTACGCCGACTATGCCAAGACCATCAGTAGCTGAACTCCGCCCCGTGGTGCACCCGCCGGGCGTGAAGGACCGGCGCAGCGGTGAGCACTGGGGCGGTCGCCTGTACATGCGGGAGATCTCGCTGAGGATCACCCGGTACCTGGTCGCCACCCGGGTCACGCCCAACCAGCTGACCTATCTGATGACCGTCTTCGGCGTGCTCGCCGCCCCGGCCCTGCTGGTGCCCGGAGTGTGGGGCGCCGTCCTCGGCGTCGTCATGGTGCAGCTGTACCTGCTGCTGGACTGCGTCGACGGCGAGGTCGCCCGCTGGAAGAAGCAGTTCTCGCTCGGCGGGGTCTACCTCGACCGGGTGGGCGCCTACCTCTGCGACGCGGCGGTCCTGGTGGGCTTCGGCCTGCGCGCCGCCGACCTGTGGGGCTCCGGGCGGATCGACTGGCTGTGGGCCTTCCTGGGCACCCTCGCCGCCCTCGGGGCGATCCTGATCAAGGCGGAGACCGACCTCGTGGGCCTCGCCCGGCACCAAGGCGGGCTGCCGCCGGTCAAGGAGGCCGCCTCCGAGCCGCGCTCCTCGGGGATGGCGCTGGCCCGCCGTGCGGCGGCGGCGCTGAAGTTCCACCGGCTGGTCCTCGGCATCGAGGCGTCGCTGCTGATCCTGGTCCTGGCGGTCGCGGACGAGATCCGCGGCGACCTGTTCTTCACCCGGCTCGGTGTGGCGGTGCTCGCCGGGATCGCCCTGCTCCAGACCGTGCTCCACCTGGTGTCGATCCTGGCGTCGAGCAGGCTGAAGTGACGGCACCGCTCACCGTGGGCGCGGTGGTCATCACCATGGGGGACCGCCCCGGGGAACTGCGCGCCCTGCTCGACTCGGTCGCCGCCCAGGAGGGCGACCGGGTCGAGGTGGTCGTGGTCGGCAACGGAACCCCGGTCACCGGCCTCCCCGAGGGCGTGCGGACCGTGGAACTCCCCGAGAACCTGGGCATCCCCGGCGGCCGCAACGCCGGCATCGAGGCCTTCGGCCCGGCCGGCCGGGACGTCGACGTGCTGCTCTTCCTGGACGACGACGGGCGGCTCGCCCGTACCGACACCGCACGCCTGGTGCGCGAGGCCTTCGCCGCCGACCACCGCCTCGGCATCGTCGGCTTCCGCATCGCCGACCCCGACACGGGGCGCACCCAGCGCCGCCACGTCCCGCGGCTGCGTGCCTCGGACCCCTTGCGCTCCTCCCGCGCGACCACCTTCCTCGGCGGTGCCAACGCGGTTCGCACCGCGGTGTTCGCCGAGGTCGGGGGGCTGCCGGAGGAGTTCTTCTACGCACACGAGGAGACCGACCTCGCCTGGCGCGCCCTGGACGCCGGGTGGTCGGTCGGCTACCGGGCCGACATGGTGCTCTTCCATCCGACCGCGCCGCCGTCCCGGCACGCCGTGTACCACCGCCTGGTGGCCCGCAACCGCGTCTGGCTGGCCCGCCGGAACCTGCCCGCGCCGCTGGTCCCCGTCTACCTCGGGGTGTGGCTGCTGCTGACCCTGCTCCGCCGCCCCTCCGCGTCCGCGCTGCGGGCCTGGTTCTCCGGCTTCGCGGAGGGCTGGCGCACCCCCTGCGGGGGACGCCGCCCCATGAGGTGGCGTACTGTGTGGCGGCTCACACGGATGGGCCGACCTCCTGTGATCTGACAAGCTCGGTTCTGAGAGCATCTGGGCCCGGGGCGGCGGGGGACGTCCCAGCCCCCGATCGCCGTGCAACTTGACCATGAAAGTATCCACTTGTGAGTGAGACAACCCACCACGGTGCCGTCGCCACGAGCCCGGCCCCGCCAGTCGAGGACGACCTCCCACCGGCGCAGCTGGCGGCCGCCCACGGCCTGACCGTCAGCGGCGCGCGCCCCGGGCTGGCCGACTACGTCCGTCAGCTGTGGGGGCGGCGCCACTTCATCCTGGCCTTCTCGCAGGCCAAGCTGACGGCCCAGTACAGCAAGGCCAAGCTCGGCCAGCTGTGGCAGGTGGCGACCCCGCTGCTCAACGCTCTGGTGTACTTCCTGATCTTCGGCCTGATCCTCCAGGCCAACCGGGGGATGTCGACCAGCGTCTACGTGCCCTTCCTGGTCACCGGCGTCTTCGTGTTCACCTTCACCCAGAGCTCGGTGATGGCCGGCGTGCGGGCGATCTCGGGCAACCTGGGCCTGGTGCGGGCGCTGCACTTCCCCAGGGCCTCGCTCCCCGTCTCCTTCTCGCTCCAGCAGCTCCAGCAGCTGCTGTTCTCCATGGTCGTGCTGGTCGCCGTGGTCGTGGCCTTCGGCAGCCTGCCCACCTGGTCCTGGCTGCTGGTGGTCCCCGCCCTGGCCCTCCAGTTCGTGTTCAACACCGGCCTGGCGCTGATCATGGCCCGGCTGGGTGCCAGGACGCCGGACCTGGCCCAGCTGATGCCCTTCGTGATGCGCACCTGGCTGTACGCGTCGGGCGTGATGTTCTCGATCCCGATCATGCTCAAGGACCGCCCGGCCTGGATCGCGGACATCCTGATGTACAACCCCGCGGCGATTTACATGGACCTGGTCCGCTTCGCCCTGATCGACGAGTACGGCTCGTCCAACCTGCCCTCCCACGTGTGGGCCGCCGGGCTGGCCTGGGCGCTCGTCGCCGGCGTCGCGGGCTTCGTGTACTTCTGGAAGGCGGAGGAGCGGTACGGCCGTGGCTGACGAGATGCTTGCGACGCCCGCGGGGGAGCGGATCCCCACGGTGATCGCCGACGACGTCCACATCGTGTACCGGGTCAACGCGGGCGGGGGCGGGCGCGGCAGCGCGACGGCCGCGCTGAGCCGCATCCTGCGCCGCGACCGGGGGCAGTCCCGCGGGGTGCGCAAGGTGCACGCCGTCCGCGGTGTCTCCTTCACCGCGTACCGCGGTGAGGCCATCGGCCTGATCGGCACCAACGGCTCCGGCAAGTCGACCCTGCTGCGCGCCATCGCGGGCCTGCTGCCCACCGAGAGCGGCAAGGTGTACACCGACGGGCAGCCCTCGCTGCTCGGCGTGAACGCGGCGCTGATGAACGACCTCACCGGCGAGCGGAACGTCATACTCGGCGGCCTGGCCATGGGCATGTCGCGCGAGGAGATCCGCGAGCGCTACCAGGACATCGTCGACTTCTCCGGGATCAACGAGAAGGGCGACTTCATCACCCTGCCGATGCGCACCTACTCCTCCGGCATGGCCGCCAGGCTCCGCTTCTCCATCGCCGCCGCCAAGAACCACGACGTGCTGATGATCGACGAGGCGCTCGCCACCGGCGACCGCCGCTTCCAGATCCGCTCCGAGCGGCGCATCCGGGAACTGCGCAAGCAGGCGGGCACGGTGTTCCTGGTCAGCCACAGCAACAAGTCGATCAGGGACACCTGCGACCGCGTCCTGTGGCTGGAGAAGGGGGAACTGCTGATGGACGGTCCCACCGACGAGGTCATCCGGGCGTACGAGAAGGAGACGGGCAAGTAGCGCGGCGCCCCGGCCGGGCGGATGCCCGGCCGTGCGGTCGCGCCCACCCCCGACGGCGCTCCCCGGGCCCCCGCCGCAGCCGCACGGCGGGGGCCCGCTCGTTTCCGGCCGCCGATCACGGGCACCCCGCGGCGGGCCCGGACGTTGTACGACGTAAGCTGGTCCGGTGCGCATTCTCGGCAAGTGGGGCAAACCGTGCCAAAGTGACCCTTCTTCTGCTCGGCACAGGGGGCCCGCTCGGGGGCGGCGTGTCCGAAAAGGGATGTACCGGTTCAGCGGTGTACAACTAGGAGATGTGACGGCCTTGACGGAAACCCATCAGCTCCGCGCGGCCTCCGCGGCCCCCGCGGCAGGGGGCGTCGCGCGGTGACGGGAGCACGGCAGGCACGCCCGGCCGGGGCCCGTGCCACCCTCGACAAGGCCGCCGACGAGAACTTTCCGGTCGCCCCCTTCTTCCTCCCCCGCGCCTGGCGCGGGGACCTGATGGCCGTCTACGGATACGCCCGCCTGGTCGACGACATCGGCGACGGCGACCTCGACCCCGCAGGGGCCGACGCCCGGTGGCTCGGCGCCGGCGACGGCGACGGCGCCGACCGCCTCGCCCTGCTCGACGCCCTCGAGGTCGACCTCGAACGGGTCTTCGCCCCGGGCGGCGCCCCCCGCCACCCGCTGCTGGGCGCCCTGCGCCCCACCGTGCGGCGGTGCTCCCTCACCCCCGAGCCCTTCCGCGCGCTGATCGCGGCCAACCGCCAGGACCAGCTGGTGCGCCGCTACGGATCCTGGGACGACCTCCTCGCCTACTGCGAGCTCTCGGCCAACCCCGTCGGCCGGCTCGTCCTCGGGATCACCGGGACGGCGAGCCCCGAGCGGATCCGCCGCTCGGACGCCGTCTGCACCGCCCTCCAGGTCGTCGAGCACCTCCAGGACGTCGCCGAGGACCTGGCACGCGACCGGGTGTACCTGCCCGCCGAGGACCTCAAGCGCTTCCGCGTCACGGAGGACGAGCTGGCCGCGCCCTCCGCGGGCGCCCCGGTGCGCGCCCTGGTCGCCGCCGAGGCGGAGCGGGCGGCCGGGCTCCTCGACGAGGGCGCCGCTCTCGTCGGCAGCGTGCACGGCAGGCTGCGGCTGCTGCTCGCCGGTTTCGTCGGCGGTGGGCGTGCCGCGCTCGCGGCGATCGCCGCCGCCGGACATGATGTGCTGCCCGGGCCACCAAAAGCGACAAAGGTGGAGGTACTTCGAGAAACGGGACAGGTCTTGCGAAGGGCACGGAGAAAGGGATGAGCCGGACGATGGAGGAACCCGAGCGCATGCCGGCCCCGGTGCAGGCGGCCTACCGCTACTGCGAGGCCGTCACCGGGCAGCAGGCCCGCAACTTCGCCTACGGGATCAGGCTGCTCCCGACCGGCAAGCGCCAGGCCATGTCGGCGCTCTACGCCTTCTCCCGCCGCGTCGACGACATCGGCGACGGGGGCCTCGCCCCGGAGGCCAAGCAGTCCCGGCTGGAGGACACCCGCCACCTGCTCGACCGCATCCGCAAGGACGACGTCGCCGAGGACGACACCGACCCCGTCGCCGTGGCCCTCGCCGACGCGGCCGCCCGCTTCCCGATCCCCCTCGACGGACTCGACGAACTGATCGACGGCGTGCTCATGGACGTGCGGGGCCGCACCTACGAGACCTGGGACGACCTCAGGGAGTACTGCCGCTGCGTCGCGGGCGCCATCGGCAGGCTCTCCCTCGGGGTCTTCGGCACCACGTCCGGGGCACCGGGCGCCGAACGCGCCGCCGAGTACGCCGACACCCTGGGCCTCGCCCTCCAGCTCACCAACATCCTCCGCGACGTCCGCGAGGACGCCGGCAACGGACGCCTCTACCTGCCCGCCGACGACCTCGCCAGGTTCGGCTGCACCGACGGCTTCGCGGGCCGCACCCTCCCGCCGGGCGCCGACTTCGAGGGACTGGTCCGCTTCGAGGTGCGCCGCGCCAGGGCCCTGTTCACCGAGGGCTACCGGCTGCTGCCCCTGCTCGACCGCCGCAGCGGCGCCTGCGTCGCGGCGATGGCCGGGATCTACCGCCGGCTCCTGGACCGCATCGACCGCGACCCGCACGCCGTACTGCGCGGACGCGTGTCCCTGCCCGGCCGGGAGAAGGCGTACGTCGCCGTCCGCGGCCTGTCCGGTCTCGACACCCGGCGCGTCCCCCGGGGGCGCGCGTGAGCTCCGACGCACCCGGGCCCCGGAGCGCCGTGGTGGTGGGCGGCGGCATCGCCGGCACCACCGCCGCGCTCCGCCTCGCCGACGCCGGACTGGACGTCACCCTGCTCGAAGGCCGCCCCCGGCTCGGCGGGCTGGCCTTCTCCTTCCGCCGGGGCGAACTCACCGTGGACAACGGGCAGCACGTCTTCCTGCGCTGCTGCACCGCCTACCGCTGGCTGCTGGAACGGATCGGGGCCACCTCCCTCGCCCCCCTGCAGGACCGGCTCGACGTCCCCGTGGTCGACGCCGCGGCTCCCGGCGGACCGCGCCTCGGCCGGCTGCGCCGCACCGGCCTGCCCGTCCCGCTCCACCTCGCCGGAGGGCTCGCCCGCTACCCGCACCTCTCGCTCGCCGAGCGCGCCGCCGTCGCCCGCGCCGCCCTCGCGCTCCGGCGCCTCGACCCGGCCGACCCCGCCCTGGACGGCATCGACTTCGCCACCTGGCTGGCCCGCCGGGGGCAGTCCCCGAGGGCCGTCGCCGCGCTGTGGGACCTGGTCGGCGTCGCCACGCTCAACGCCCGCGCCCCCGAGGTGTCGATGGGGCTGGCCGCCATGGTGTTCAGGACCGGCCTGCTCTCCGAGCGCGGAGCGGCGGACATCGGCTGGGCACGCGTCCCGCTCGGCGACCTCCACGACACGCTGAGCCGCAAGGCGCTCGACGAGGCGGGGGTGCGCACCGAACTGTCCACCCGTGTCCGCGACCTCACCCGGACCGACGGCCGGTGGCGGGTCGCGGCGGGCGAACGGCGGCTCGACGCGGACACCGTGGTCCTCGCCACCGCCCAGCGCGAGACCCACGCACTGCTCCCCGAGGGCGCCCTCCCCGAGCCCGGGCGGCTCCTGGACATCGGCACCGCGCCCATCCTCAACGTCCACGTCCACTACGACCGCCGGGTGATGCGCGGGCCCTTCGCCGCGGCGCTCGGCTCGCCCGTCCAGTGGGTCTTCGACCGGACCGGGGCCTCCGGCGCCACCGGGGGCCAGTACCTCGCGCTCTCGCAGTCCGCGGCGCAGGACGAGATCGACGATCCCGTCGCCGTGCTGCGCGAGCGCTACCTGCCCGAACTCCAACGGCTGCTGCCCGCGGCACGCGGCGCCCGGGTCCGGGACTTCTTCGTCACCCGGGAGCGCACCGCGACCTTCGCGCCCGCCCCCGGGGTCGCCAGGCTCCGGCCGGATGCGCACACCCGTGCCCCCGGCCTGTACCTTGCTGGCGCGTGGACGGCCACCGGCTGGCCCGCAACCATGGAGGGTGCCGTACGCAGCGGCTTCAGTGCCGCAGCCGCTGCGCTCTCCGCGCTCGGCCGCCCCCACGGCAACCCGCCCGGGGAGGCGGCGTGAGCATCCGTACCGGAATCAGAGGAGTAAGCGTGCCGACAGTGCCCTCGGCCCATCCGGCCGAAGACACCGCACAGACCGCAAGGACCGTGCCCGACACGGACATCGCCGCGCTGCTGGAGCGCGGACGAGCCCTGTCCACGCCGGTGCTGCGCGCAGCGGTGGACCGCCTCGCCGCGCCCATGGACACCGTGGCCGCCTACCACTTCGGCTGGATCGACGCCGCGGGCAACCCCTCCCACGGAGACGGCGGCAAGGCCGTGCGCCCCGCCCTGGCCCTGCTGTCGGCCGAGGCGGCCGGCGCCGAGCCCGAGGTCGGCGTCCCCGGCGCGGTGGCCGTCGAACTCGTCCACAACTTCTCCCTCCTCCACGACGACCTGATGGACGGGGACGAGCAGCGCCGCCACCGGGACACGGTCTGGAAGGTGCACGGTCCCGCGCAGGCCATCCTCGTCGGCGACGCCCTGTTCGCCCTGGCCAACGAACTGCTCCTGGAACTGGGCACGGTGGAGGCCGGACGGGCCGCCCGGCGCCTGACCACCGCCACCCGCAAGCTCATCGACGGCCAGGCCCAGGACATCTCCTTCGAGCACCGCGAGCGGGTCACCGTCGAGGAGTGCCTGGAGATGGAGGGCAACAAGACCGGGGCGCTGCTCGCCTGCGCCGTCTCCATCGGCGCGGTGCTCGGCGGCGCCGACGACCGCACCGCCGACATCCTGGAGTCCTACGGCCACCACCTCGGCCTCGCCTTCCAGGCCGTGGACGACCTCCTCGGCATCTGGGGCGACCCGGAGTCCACCGGCAAGCAGACCTGGAGCGACCTGCGCCAGCGCAAGAAGTCGCTCCCGGTCGTCGCCGCGCTCGCCGCGGACGGCCCGGCCTCGGCGCGGCTCGGCGAACTGCTCGCGGCGGACGCCAAGAGCATCGACTTCGACACCTTCTCCGAGGAGGAGTTCGCCGTCCGGGCGGCCCTCATCGAGGAGGCGGGCGGCCGCGAGTGGACCGCCCAGGAGGCCCGCCGCCAGCACGCCGTCGCGATCGGGGCCCTCGACCGCGTCGACATGCCCCGGGAGGTCCGCGAACAGCTCGTCGCGCTCGCGGACTTCGTCGTCGTACGAAAGAGATGATCACCATCACTGCCAGCACCACCGGGCGGAGCACCCCCCGCAGCATATGACGCGCGTCGCCGGCCGGTGACCCACGCGGTCACCGGCCGACGGATACCCCAGCTCAGCAGAAGCTCATGCGAGACCACTGCCATGAAGGGGACACCATGACAGCGACGACCGACGGCGGCAGCGGGCCCGTGCGGGCCGGCTCCGCGCCCGCCGGAGCGCGGACCGCGACCGCCGGGGCCGGCCCGGGGGCCCCGGTGCGCAAGACCCCGGCCGCGCCCCCCTCCGACCCCCGCGCGGCCGCGGCCCGGGCGGCGGAGCGGGCGGTGCGGCACCTGCTCGACCGCCAGGACGAGGGAGGCTGGTGGAAGGGCGACCTCGAGACCAATGTGACCATGGACGCCGAGGACCTGCTGCTGCGGCAGTTCCTCGGCATCCGGGACGAGCGCACCACCCAGGCCTCCGCACGCCATGTCCGCGGCCTCCAGCGCGAGGACGGCACCTGGGCCTCCTTCCACGGAGGTCCCGGCGACCTGTCCACCACCGTGGAGGCGTACGTCGCGCTGCGGCTGGCCGGGGACCGGCCGGACGACCCGCACATGCTGCGCGCCGCGCTCTGGATCCGCGGCCAGGGCGGCATCGCCGCCAGCCGGGTCTTCACCCGCATCTGGCTCGCGCTCTTCGGCTGGTGGCGCTGGGAGGACCTGCCCGAGCTGCCGCCGGAGCTGATCTTCCTGCCGACCTGGTTCCCGCTGAACATCTACGACTTCGGCTGCTGGGCCCGGCAGACCATCGTGCCCCTGTCCATCGTCTCCGCGAAGCGGCCGGTGCGGCCCGCGCCCTTCGCCCTCGAGGAGCTGCACAGCGACCCGGACGAGCCCTGCCCGCCGCGCAGGATGGCCCCGGCGACCAGCTGGGACGGCCTCTTCCAGCGCGCCGACCGGCTCCTGCACCACTACCACCGCGTCGCGCCCCGGATGCTGCGCCGCGCCGCGATGCGCAGCGCCGCCCGCTGGATCGTCGAGCGCCAGGAGAACGACGGCTGCTGGGGCGGCATCCAGCCCCCGGCCGTGTACTCGCTCATCGCCCTCCACCTCCTCGGCTACGACCTCGACCACCCCGTCCTGCGGGAAGGGCTCGCCTCCCTGGACCGCTTCGCCGTCTGGAGGGAGCAGGACGGCCTGCCCGTCCGCATGGTCGAGGCCTGCCAGTCGCCCGTCTGGGACACCTGCCTCGCCACCATCGCCCTCGGCGACGCGGGCGTGCCGCCCGACCACCCCGCCCTCGTCAAGGCCGCGGACTTCATGCTCGGCGAGCAGATCGTCCGACCCGGCGACTGGGCCGTCCGGCGCCCGGAACTCGGCCCGGGCGGCTGGGCGTTCGAGTTCCACAACGACAACTACCCCGACATCGACGACACCGCCGAGGTGATCCTCGCACTGCGCCGGGTGAGCCACCCCGACCCCGCACGCATCGAGGCGGCCGCCGAGCGCGGCGCCCGCTGGACCCTCGGCATGCAGTCCCGCAACGGAGCCTGGGCCGCCTTCGACGCCGACAACACCAGCCCCTTCCCGAACCGGCTGCCCTTCTGCGACTTCGGCGAGGTGGTGGACCCTCCGTCCGCCGACGTCACCGCGCACGTCGTCGAGATGCTCGCCCACGAGGGCAAGGCCGACCACCCCCGCGTCCGCCGCGGACTGCGGTGGCTCCTGGCCGAACAGGAGCCCAGCGGCGCCTGGTTCGGCCGCTGGGGCGTCAACTACGTCTACGGCACGGGCGCGGTGGTCCCGGCCCTGACGGCCGCGGGCCTGCCGCCCGCCCACCCCGCCGTCCGGCGCGCCGTCGCCTGGCTGGAGTCCGTCCAGAACGAGGACGGAGGCTGGGGCGAGGACCTGCGCTCCTACCGCGAGCGGAGCTGGATCGGGCGCGGTGGGTCCACCGCCTCCCAGACCGCCTGGGCCCTGCTCGCCCTGCTGGCGGCGGGGGAGCACGACGGTGCGGCGGTGCGGCGCGGTGTCGGCTGGCTGGCCGCGTCCCAGCACCCCGACGGATCCTGGGACGAGCCGCAGTTCACCGGCACCGGCTTCCCCTGGGACTTCTCCATCAACTACCACCTCTACCGGCAGGTCTTCCCGCTCACCGCGCTCGGCCGCTATCTCCACGGCGGCCCGTCGACCGGCCCCGCGGGCCCCCGCGAGGGGGCCTGATGGCCCTCCCGCCGGAGGCCGCGGCCCCCGGGGACGCGCCGCTGCTGGTCGCCTGCGCACTGGGCATCGAGCGCCTCGCCCTGCGCAGGCCGGCCCGCGGGGCCGCCGCCACCGTGCTGCGCACGGGCATGGGCCCGGCCAACGCCGAGCGGGCGGTGCTCGCCGCCTGCTCCACCGACCCGCTCCGACGGGCCGCAGTGGTCGCCTCCGGATTCTGCGCCGGACTCGCCCCGGGGATGCACCCGGGCGACGTCGTGGTCGCCGACGAGACCCGCGCCGACGGCACCGGCACGCGCTGCACCGAACCCGCCCTGCTGCGGCGGGCGGTGGCACGCGCCCTGCCCGGCCGCACCGTCCACGCCGGGGTGCTGGCCGGAGCCGACCACGTGGTGCGCGGCCCGGAGCGCGCCCGGCTGGAGGCGACCGGGGCGATCGCCGTGGACATGGAGTCCGCGGCCACCCTGCGCAGCGCCCTGGCGGCGGGCCCCCGCCCGGTTGCCGCCGTCCGGGTGGTCGTGGACGCCCCCGAGCACGAACTGGTCAGGATCAGCACCGTGCGCGGTGGAATATCGGCATTCCGCGTCCTTTGTGCCGTCCTTCCCGCATTCCACGAATGGCACCGTTCTTTGCTGCTCCCCAGGAGGTGAGCCAGATGGCCATGCCGCTCCGCCAGACCATCAGGGTCGGGACCTATCTCTTCGAACAGAAGCTCCGCAGGCGCGAGAAGTTCCCGCTGATCGTCGAACTGGAGCCGCTGTACGCCTGCAACCTCGCCTGCGAGGGGTGCGGGAAGATCCAGCACCCGGCCGGGGTGCTCAAGCAGCGGATGCCGGTGGCGCAGGCGGTCGGCGCGGTGCTGGAGTCCGGCGCCCCGATGGTCTCCATCGCGGGCGGGGAACCGCTGATGCACCCCCAGATCGACGAGATCGTGCGCCAGTTGGTCGCGCGCCGCAAGTACGTCTTCCTGTGCACCAACGCCCTGCTGCTGCGCAAGAAGATCGAGAAGTTCACGCCCTCCCCGTACTTCGCCTTCGCCGTGCACATCGACGGGCTGCGCGAGCGCCACGACGAGTCGGTCGCCAAGGAGGGCGTGTTCGACGAGGCGGTGGCCGCGATCAAGGAGGCCAAGCGCCGGGGGTTCCGGGTCACCACCAACTCGACCTTCTTCAACACCGACACCCCCCAGACCGTCGTCGAGGTGCTCGACTACCTCAACGACGAGCTCCGCGTGGACGAGATGATGATCTCGCCCGCCTACGCCTACGAGAAGGCACCTGACCAGGAGCACTTCCTCGGCGTGGAGCAGACCCGCGAACTGTTCCGCAAGGCCTTCGCGGGGGGCAACCGCCGCCGCTGGCGCCTGAACCACTCCCCGCTCTTCCTCGACTTCCTGGAGGGCAGGGCCGACTTCCCCTGCACCGCCTGGGCCATCCCCAACTACTCCCTCTTCGGATGGCAGCGGCCCTGCTACCTGATGAGCGACGGCTACGTCCCGACCTACCGCCAGCTGGTCGAGGAGACCGACTGGGACGCCTACGGCCGCGGGAAGGACGCCCGCTGCGCCAACTGCATGGCGCACTGCGGGTACGAGCCCACCGCCGTCCTCGCCACGATGGGCTCCCTCAAGGAGTCCCTGAGGGCGGCGCGGGAGTCGGTCGGCGGCACGCGGTGAACGGCGGCGCGCGGGCGGCGCTCCGCCGCCCGCGCGCCCGGCGGCGGAGCGGTCCACGAGACGAGGAGAGCTGAGCGATGACCCGGGCACCGGGGGGTTTCGACCTGGCGGAGCTGCTGGCGCGGCGCGGCGGCGAGCGCTACGCGCTGCACAGCCGCCACCTCAACCACCAACTGCCGCGGATGCTGCACACCCTCGGCTTCGACAAGGTATACGAACGCGCCGAGGGCGCCTACTTCTGGGACGCGGACGGCAACGACTACCTGGACATGCTGGCCGGCTTCGGCGTCATGGGCCTGGGCCGCCACCACCCGGTCGTGCGCCGCGCCCTGCACGACGTGCTCGACGCCCAGCTCGCCGACCTGACCCGCTTCGACTGCCAGCCGCTGCCCGGGCTCCTCGCGGAGAAGCTCCTCGGGCACACCCCCCACCTGGAGCGGGTCTTCTTCGGCAACAGCGGCACGGAGGCCGTGGAGACGGCGCTGAAGTTCGCCCGGTACGCCACCGGGCGCCCCAGGATCCTCTACTGCACCCACGCCTTCCACGGGCTGACCGCCGGCTCCCTCTCCGTCAACGGCGAGAGCGGGTTCCGCGAGGGCTTCGCGCCCCTGCTGCCCGACACCGCCATCGAACTGGGCGACCTCGACGCCCTGGAGCGGGAGCTGGCCCGGGGGGACGTGGCGGGCCTGGTCGTCGAGCCGATCCAGGGCAAGGGGGTCCACCCGGCACCGCCCGGCTTCCTGCAGGGCGCCCAGGAGCTGCTGCACCGACACGGCGCCCTGCTGATCGCCGACGAGGTGCAGACCGGCCTCGGGCGCACCGGCGACTTCTACGCCTTCCAGTACGAGGCCGGGATCGAACCCGACCTGGTGTGCGTGGCCAAGGCGCTCTCCGGCGGGTACGTCCCCGTCGGCGCGACCCTGGGGCGGGACTGGATCTTCAAGAAGGTCTACTCCTCGATGGACCGGGTCCTGGTGCACTCGGCCAGCTTCGGCTCGAACGCCCAGGCCATGGCCGCCGGGCTCGCGGTGCTGGCGGTGCTGGAGGACGAGCAGGTCGTGGCCAACGCCCGGGTGACGGGGGAACTCCTGCGCTCCCGGCTCGCCGCCCTGGTGGACCGCTACGAGCTGCTCCACGAGGTACGCGGCCGGGGGCTGATGATCGGGATCGAGTTCGGCCGCCCCGACTCCCTGGGCCTGCGCAGCCGCTGGACGATGCTCCAGGCGGCCCGCAAGGGGCTCTTCGCGCAGACGGTGGTGCACCCCCTGCTCCACCGCCACCGGATCCTCACCCAGGTCTCCGGGGACCGCCTGGAGGTGATCAAGCTGATCCCGCCGCTGATCATCGGCGAGGCGGAGGTGGACCGCTTCGTGTCCGCCTTCACCGCGGTGATGGACGACGCGCACTCCGGCGGCGGTCTGCTGTGGGACTTCGGCCGGACCCTGGTCAAGCAAGCCGTCTCCGGACGCTGACCGGCGCCCGGCACCGGCCCGCCCGCCGGGACGGGGCCCGCCGGTTCCCCGCGGAGCCGACGCCCGGTCGCGGGCCGGCCGCCGCTCCAGGTGCTCCCGGCCCCCGCCGCGGAGCCCGGCGGCGGTTCCGCCCGGGCGGTCCGGGTTCGTCCGCGGCGGCGGCGAAGGGAGCCGCCATGGGCCGGGGAGCGGCTGCGGACCGGGGTGCTACGTTCCCTCCCGTGTCGGACCACCGGGAACGGACCAGGGCGGCCTACGACGAGGTCGCCGAGCTGTACGCCTCGATGTTCGGCGACCGGCTGGAGACGCAGCCGTTCGCGCGGAACATGATCAACACCTTCGCGGAGCTGGTGCGCGGGACGGGCAACCCGCGCGCGGCCGATGTCGGCTGCGGGCCCGGGCATCTGACGGCCATGCTGCACGAGCTGGGGGTCGACGCGTTCGGGCTCGACCTCTCCCCGGCCATGGTCGGGTACGCCCGGCGGGCCCATCCCGCGCTGTGCTTCTCCGAGGCGCGGATGGAGGCCCTTCCCGTCGGGGACGGCGCGCTCGGCGGAGTGCTGGCCCACTACTCGATGATCCACACCCCTCCGCGGGAACTGCCCGCGCTGCTCGCCGAGCAGGCGCGTGTCCTGGCACCAGGGGGGCTGCTCCTGGTCTCGTTCTTCGCGACCGAGGCACCCGGGCCGGTCCGTTTCGACCACAGGGTGGCGCCCGCCTACAGCTGGCCGCCGGACCGGCTCGCCGAGCTGCTGGCCGGGGCCGGGCTCCCCGTGTTCGCCAGGCTGCTCCATGATCCGGCCTCCGAGCGGGGCTTCCTCGACGCCCATCTGCTGGCCCGCCTGGACGGGGCGCGTTGAGCCGCAGGGGCGGGGCACCTGCGGAGCGTCCCGGAAGGCGCCGCCGGGGTTCCGCCCGGAGGCGGCACGGAGGACGGCGGCGGAGGTCCCCCTCGGGGATGGTGCCGCGCACCCCTTCCGGCTCCCGCGGAAGGGCCTCGTCACCGATGACGCCCGGGTGCTCCCGACGGAGCCGGTGGAGGACGACCTCCACGGGCTCCGGGCTCACCTCCGGGCACGGGAGGCGCGTGCGACCCGCCGCCCGGTGCCGTCGGCGGCAGCGGCCTCCGACGGGCGGGGAGCCGTTCCCGGGGAGCCGTCCACGGCCGCCGTCGGAGGGCGCTCCGTTTGCCTCCCAGGCAAGAAACTTGCCCCAACGGCAAAAGGGTGGCGGAATGGAGGCATGACCACTTCCGCCGACCCGGCGCCCGAGGGGCTCGACGCCGTCGCCCCGAGACTACGGGACCTGCGCCGGGGCAGGGGGCTCACCCTGGAGTCCGCCGCCCGCCGCGCCGGACTCTCCCCGGCGCACCTCTCCCGGCTGGAGACGGGCAACCGCCAGCCCTCGCTGCCCCTGCTGCTCGCCCTCGCCCGTGTCTACGGCACCACCGTGGGCGAGGTGCTCGGCGAGCAGGCCCCCGAACGCGAGCCGGTCATCAGTGCGGGCCGCCACGAGGCGGTCCGGGCGGACGGCTGGACCTACCACCAGGCCGGCGCGCCCGGCCGGGCCATGCAGGCGCTGCGGGTCACCGTCCCCTACGGGACCCAGGGCGACCTGGTCCGGGTGCACCCCGGCGAGGAGTGGCTGCACGTCGTCGAGGGCCGGCTGCGGCTCGCGCTCGGCGACACCGTGCACGAGCTGGGGCCGGGGGACAGTGCGCACTTCGACTCGGAGACCCCCCACCGCATCGCCGCCGCCGAACCCGGCGGCGCCGAGCTGCTCTTCGTCCACACGCTGCTCCGGAGCCCCGACCCCCACCCCCACGGATCCGTCCGCCCCTGACCCGAGACAGGTGATCACGCGATGTCCCACGACCCCTTGGACGGCCGCAGCGGCGAGGCGGGCGGACCGCGCGGGGACCGCTTCCCCCGCGGCCTGGTGATACGCCTCTTCGCCTACCTGGTCGCCGGCCACGTCATCGCGGCCTTCCTCTACCTGCTGTTCCTGGTGGGAGGCTCGAACCAGTAGACCCGCCGCTCCGCAGGGGACGGCGTGCACCCGAGGGGCCCGCGGGCCCCTCGGGTGTCTCGCGGGCTCAGGCGCCGTCGAGGAGCCGCCCGCGCAGCCGTTCACGGGTGGCGGGGGAGAGGCCGAGACCCTCGGACAGATAGCGCTCCGTACCGCCCCAGGTGTCGTCGATGGCCTCGAAGGCCGCCTCCAGATAGGAGGCGCGGGCGTCGAAGAGGGGGTTCAGCAGCTCCATGACCGCGGGCGACATCCCCTCGGGGGCACCGGGCCCGCGCCGGACCTTGTAGCGGCGGTGCGGGTCGTTGGACTTGAGGTAGTCGGCCTCGATCGCGTCGCGCTCCACGCCGACGGCCAGGAGGGTCACGGCCACGGACAGACCGGCGCGGTCCTTGCCCGCCGCGCAGTGCATCAGGGCCGGGACGCTGTCCTCGGCGATCGCGTGGAGCACACGGCCGTGCTCCGCGGTCCGCTCCCGGATGATCGAGCGGTACGACTCCGTCATCCGCGCCGCGCCCTTGCCGTCGGCGAGGATCGCCTTCAGCTGCTCCAGGTCGCCGTCGCGCACCATCCGCCAGAACTCGGCGCCGTCGGCCGGGTCGCTCAGGGGGAGGTTGAGGTTGCGCACCCCGGGGAGGTCGACGTCCGGTCCCTCCAGCCGCTGGTCCGCCGCGTTGCGGAAGTCGAAGATCGTGTGGAGCCCGAGCGAGGCGAGGAACGCCGCGTCGGCGGCGGTCGCGTGCGCGAGGTGACCGCTGCGGTAGAGCCTGCCGTGGCGGACTGTGCGGCCGTCGACGGTCGGCAGCCCGCCCACGTCCCGGAAGTTTCGGACTCCGGCGAGCTCGGGCTCGGCCGACGGGGCCTGCGGCAGCTGCTGCGTCACATGGACTCCTTCGGGTCACAGCCGTCGGCGGGGGCCGACGAGGGCGGGAACCCGACGATACGACATCCGTTTCATGCGGCAACCATCTCGACCGGGGGCGCGGGAAGCGTCGGGCACCGGGCTTCCGCCCCGGCCCCGCGCCCCTGCGCCCCGTGGCGCCGGTCCGCACTCTCCCGGGGTGGAGCGGGCGTGCGCCGGCCCGGTGGAGGGGAATGGGGGCGAAGGGGACGAGGCCCCCGGGCCCTGCGCGGCAAGTGCACTATTCGATAAGCCTTCGCGCTTTCTGTCCGGATTGGGTTTTTGAGTAGGCGGTGTCCTTTCATGGGGGAAATGGGAATGCCTGGGTGAGCAGGATCATAATCGTGACGCACCGTGCCCGCTGCCGGAGTGTCAGTTCCAGTTCAGGGACGGAAGTTGACGGGTGGTCGCCCACGCAGGGTGATGGGGTGCGGTGATCGTGCGGGAGTTCCCGGGGTGCGGTGGATCAGGGTGGGTTGTTCCGCCGGGGCGGCTCGCCTACGGTCACGCTCAATCCGGACGGACCGCCTAGTCCTGCCGCCGACCGGAGTTCGCACTCACCCACGCGTGGCAGGAGCGGGGGACCCAGGTAGTACGCCGTATCCGGTTGATTTCGGACGGCTTGGGGTGAAATCGCGTGTACTGCGCGATCGGGCATCTCCAGCTCGAACCCGACAGCTCACCTCGCAGGCGCCGGAGAGGAATGCGCCATGCCCGGAAAGGGTAAGCACCGCCGTCCCAAGTCCACCTCGCTGACCCGCGGTTTCGTCGTCGCGGGCACCGGCGGCGCCGCCATCGCCCTGCCGCTGCTCGGCGCCGCGGGCGCCCACGCGGCCACGGGCCAGGCGCCCGCCGCCGCACCCGCCCGGGCCGCCGCGGCGCCCGCTGCCGCCCCCGCGGCGGCCCCGGCCCCGGCCGCGGCCGCGCAGGCGCCCCGCACGTACACCGTCGTCGCCGGGGACTGCCTGTCGCAGATCGCCGAGGACAGCGGCCTCCGCGGCGGCTGGAAGCAGCTCTACGACGACAACCGCCGCGCCATCGGTGCCGACCCCTCGCTGATCCACCCGGGGCTGGAGCTCACCATCGGCGCGAAGTCCGCGGCGAAGAACGACCCCGAGGTGCGCACCGGATCGGCGCCCCGCGCCTCGCGTGACGACGCCCGCGAGGCGGCCCCGGCCCAGGCCGCCGCCCCGGCCGAGAAGGCCGCCGCCCCGGCCGGGAAGGCCGCGGCACCGGCTGGGAAGGCCGCCGCGCCCGCGCAGAAGCCCGCCGCCGAGGCCCCCGCCTCCGGCTTCAGCGCCCCCATCCCCGGGGCCACCGTCTCCACGCCGTACCGCCAGAGCGGCGCCATGTGGTCCAGCGGCTACCACACCGGTGTCGACTTCATCGCCTCCACCGGTACCTCGGTCAAGGCCGTGGGAGCCGGGACCGTGGTCTCCGCGGGCTGGGCCGGGGCCTACGGCAACGAGGTCGTGATCCGCCACACCGACGGCACCTACTCGCAGTACGCCCACCTCTCCTCGCTCTCCGTCTCCGGCGGCCAGCAGGTGAGCGGCGGCCAGCAGATCGGGCTCTCCGGCTCCACCGGCAACTCCACCGGCCCGCACCTGCACTTCGAGATCCGCACCGGTTCCTCCTACGGCACGGACATCGACCCGGTGGCCTACCTGCGCCAGCACGGCGTCTCGATCTGACGCCCCCCGCACGTTCCGCCGCCGGCCCGCGCCGGCGGCGGACCGCTTCCCGGGCCTCGACGCGTCCCCCGCACCGCCACCCCGCGGAGCGGGGGATTCCGCGTATTCCGGCTTGGGGGAAACTTGACCGGTGGTAAAGATCACCCGGCGTCAACCCCTCCCTACGGTCGCGTAGGTCACATCCGGGCAGGGAAAATACTGTCCGTGGCAGACGATTCGAGAACACGGACCAGCGGCACATTCGGGTCGTACGCAGCGATCGGCGACAGCTTCACCGAGGGTGTCGGCGACCCCGGACCGGACGGCGCGTTCGTCGGCTGGGCCGACCGCTTCGCGGTGATCCTGGACGACCTCGCGCCGGAGGGCGCCTTCCGCTACGCCAACCTGGCCGTACGCGGCAAACTGCTCGACCAGATCGTGGCCGACCAGGTCCCGAGGGCGAAGGAACTCGCCCCCGACCTGGTCTCCTTCTGCGCGGGCGGCAACGACATCATCCGCCCCGGCACCGACCCCGACGACGTCGCCGCCCGCTTCGAGCGCGCCGTGGCGGATCTGACCTCCTCGGTGGGCACGGTCATGGTGACCACCGGCTTCGACACCCGGGACGTCCCCGTCCTGCGCCACCTGCGGGGCAAGATCGCCACCTACACCGCGCACGTCAGGGCGATCGCCGACCGCTACGGCTGCCCGGTCCTCGACCTCTGGTCCCTGAGGTCCGTGCAGGACCGGCGGGCCTGGGACACCGACCGGCTGCACCTCTCCCCCGAGGGGCACACCCGGGTCGCGCTCCGGGCCGCCCAGGTGCTGGGCATCGAGGTGCCCGCCGACCCCGACCAGCCCTGGCCGCCGCTGCCCCCGCGGGGCGCCCTGGAGGTGCGCCGGGACGACATCCACTGGGCCCGCGACCACCTGGTGCCCTGGATCGGCCGCCGCCTGCGCGGCCAGAGCTCCGGCGACCACGTCGAGGCCAAGCGCCCGGACCTCATGCCCCTGTGAGCCGCCACGTCCGGCCGCCCCGGACCCCGGGGCCGGGCGGGACCGCCCACGGGCCGGGCGCCGCCGCCCGGTGGCCGTCCCGTCCGCTCCCGGACGGGCGGTGCACGGGCAGCGGGGCCGCCCTCTCTCAGCCGCCGGCCGGCGCCGGAACCTCCCGGTCCAGCCCCAGCTCGCGGGCGAGCGCGTCGTCCGCCCACTGGAGCATGGCCGCCCGGGACACCGCGCCTGCGTAGCAGGTCATCTGCACGGCGAGGCCGTCCAGGAAGGCCGTCAGGCGCCAGGCGGCCGCCGCCGGGTCCTCGCAGGAGAACTCGCCCGCCGCGGCGCCCTCCGCGATCACCTCGGCCAGGGCGGACTTCCACTGCTGGTCCAGCCCGCGCGACAGATCGCGCAGGTCCGGATCGCGCAGCGACATCGACCACGCCTCGATCCACAGGCGCCACCCCTTGGCCTGGCCCGTGGGCGCGTACCAGCGCACCGCCGAGCGCAGGCGCCGCAGCGCGGAGGTGCGCCGGGCGGCGATCTTGCGCAGATGCCGCAGATCGGCGTCGGCGGCATGGCTGAACGCGGCGGCCACCAGCTGCTCCCTGGAGGAGAAGTGGTAGAGGACGAGCGCGTTGCTGACACCGAGCGCGGTGGCGACGTCGGCGATCCGCACCGCCGCCGCACCGCGCTGCTCGATCTGCTCCACGGCGGCGTTCAGCAGCTCCTCCCGGCGCTGCGCAACGCTCAATCGGACTCTGGCCACGGCCGTCACCCTACACAGCGGATCTTGGCGCGGGTCCAGAGTGCGGAGCCTCTAATTCCGGTCATTCCGGAGGCGTGACGCAGAGCCCCCCGGACCGGCTCCGGCCCGTGGTGCACCCCGGTGGCCCTGCTGCCCTGCGCCGGGTGTCCCACCGGGTCGGGCACCCGCCGCGGGCCCGCCACGGGCGCCCCGGGGGCCGGGGAGGGGCGGGACGTCGACGGCGGGCGGGGCATGGCGGCCTCCTGAAGGGGTGTCCGGATCTCCACCCGTACGACGGGGCAGGCCCGGCCGGATGTGACACCCGCCCCGACCGCCCCCGCCCGCAGCCCCCGCCGCGTCCCGGCGACCGGCCCCCGGAGGACGGACGCCCCGGCCCCGTCCGGCGGCCGTCCGGAGGCGGCGGGCGCACGATGAAGACGGGGCCGACGACCCCTGCACCGCCACGGCAGGGAACACGGCGACCCGCGCACACGTTGCCCGGGGACCGCGGACGCCCCGTCCGAACCGGCCGGAGCGCCGGGGAAAACCCATAATGGAAGCAACCGCCGACCACCAGGAGGTGCCGTGACCGGCGCAGGTCCCTTCCACCCGCTGCGTGCGCGGCTGCGCGCCCTCAGGACCGCCGCCTTCGGCGCCGACCCTTCGGGTGAGCGCCTGCGGCGCATCCGGAGTTCGCCCAACTTCTCCGACGGCTCCTTCCGGAACCCGATCGGCGCCCGGACGCGCCCCTCCGGCGCCTCCCTGTCGGAATTCGCCCGGATCTACTTCGAGAAGGAGGCGCGGGCCCGCCGCAGCCCGTCCGGCTCGGTGCCCGTGCACACCACCACCCTCGCCGACCTGGCCCGGCGGCCCGCCTCCGGCCTGCGCCTGACCTGGATGGGACACTCCAGCGTCCTGGCCGAGATCGACGGCCGGCGGGTCCTGTTCGACCCCGTCTGGGGGCAGCGCTGCTCCCCCTTCGACTTCGTCGGCCCCCGCAGACTGCACCGTGTGCCCGTCCCGCTCGCCTCCCTCGGCACCGTCGACGCCGTGGTGATCTCGCACGACCACTACGACCACCTCGACCTGCCCACGATCCGCGACCTCGTCGGATCCGGCACGGTCTTCGCGGTGCCCCTGGGGGTCGGGGCCCATCTGGAGCGCTGGGGCGTGGCGCCGGACCGGCTGCGCGAACTCGACTGGAACGAGACCACCGACATCGCGGGGCTGCGCCTGACCGCCACCCCGGCACGCCACTTCTGCGGCCGGGGCCTGCGCAACCGGCAGCACGCCCTGTGGGCCTCCTGGGCCGTCGCCGGGCCCGAGCACCGGATCTACCACAGCGGGGACACGGGGTACTTCCCCGGCTTCGCCGACATCGGCGCCCAGCACGGCCCCTTCGACGCCACCATGATCCAGATCGGTGCCTACTCGGACTACTGGCCGGACATCCACATGCGCCCCGACGAGGGGCTGCGGGCCCACCTCGACCTCCAGGGCGGAGTTCCGGCGGGGGTCCTGCTGCCCATCCACTGGGGCACCTTCAACCTCGCACCGCACCCGTGGGCCGAGCCGGGGGAGTGGACCAGGGACGCGGCCGGGGAGGCGGGCCAGGCCGCCGCCTTCCCCCGTCCGGGGGAGCCCTTCGAACCGGCGGGCGTCCTGCCCGTCGACCCGTGGTGGCGCGCGGTGTCCGCACCGCTCACTCCCGCCTGGCCCCGCCCGGAGCGGGCGAAGGCTCCCGCCGAGGCCCGCAGGGGTGATCTCGACCCCGCCTGAGGGTGCGGCCCGGGGCGGCCCGACGGCACGCACCGGGCGCTCCCGGGCCCGCAGCGCGTCCGCGCGGCCCGGGAGCGCTCACCCCGCCGCGCGCTCCGCCGTCGGCCAGGCCCCGTCCTCCGCGAGAGCGAGCACCAGCGCGGCGATGTTCCAGGCGTCGTCCTCGCCCCGGTGGTGGCGGCCCTCCAGGGGCAGTCCGGCGAGGGCCAGCGCCTGCGCCATGCCCGGGCGCTTGTGCAGTCCCCGGGCCTCGGTGAACACGGCCTTGGCGTTGGTGTGCCGGGAGCCGAAGGGGTAGGGGGTGGCGGTGGCCCGGCACTGCCGGGTGAACTGCCGGCGGTCGTAGTCGCCCCAGCTGGCCCAGGGACGCTGCCCGGCCCGGTGCTCGGCGGCGAGCGCGCGGCAGGCCTCGGCGAAGGACAGCCCGGTGTCCACCTCGTCCTGCGTCAGACCCGTCAGGCCGGTGCAGAAGGGGCTCACCGACGAGCGCGCGGGCCGCACCAGGATCCGGTGCCTGGCCAGCCGCTCCCGCGCGGCCAGGTCCACCACCGTCAGCCCGATCTCGATGATCTCGCCGACCTCGCCCGGCGGAGGCCGGTCCTCCCAGCACGTGGCCTCGACGTCCACGACGTTCAGCAGCGATGTCCCCTCAGCGTCCATGAGGGGAGCCTAAGGCCTGTCCCGCCGTACCCGGCGGGCGCACGACGCGCCGCAGCACGCGGCCGGAGCCGCGCCGTCGCACCGCCCGCACCGGTCGGGAAGGCGGCCCTCCGCCGTGCGGGGTGCACCGTATCCGACGCCGCACACCGATCCACCGGGGTGTGACAGGACGGCCCTTGGCCCGCAGGCGGCCCGGCGCCACCCGGAACCGCCGCGTGCCCCGGCCAAGGCCGCGCCGCCCCGGACGGTTCGCCGCGGCCCCCGGACCGGTTGTCGGTGGCGGCACCTAGTCTTCGGTGCATCAGTACGGCGGTGCCGGAGGCCGTGGCGCGGGTGTGCCCGGGCCTTCGGTGCGTGCGCCGGGGGCACGTGCGCGAAGGGCGGGGACTGCGGTGGGTTGGCTGGCAGCGGGAGACGGGTACGAAATCGCCCTGGTGGGGGGCCGGGTGACCGCCCGGTCGACGACCGGGCGGTCCGCGGGGCGGCAGTTGAAGACGCTGCCGAAGGCGCTCAGGGACCACCCCGAGGTGGACCGGCTGCGGCGGTTCGCGCGGTGGCTGGACCGGCACGCCGAGGACTGCCTGGCGCGCGTGGACAACTGGATGGTCTCCTCGCTGCCGGTGCCGACCGGGCTGCTGGCGCGGGTGTGGCCGGACGAGGCGTGGCAGTCCGCACTGCGCGACCTGGTGGTCGTCGGCGAGGACCCCGAGGAGCCCGGTCTGCTGAGGGACGTCACCGCGTCCGGCGAGCTGCGGGTGGTGAACCTCGACGGCGAGACCGTGCGGATGGCGCCGCCGACGGTGCTGCTGCCGCACCCCGTCCTGCTGCCCGACCTCGAGGAGCTGCGGGAGTTCGCCGCCGAGTTGGGCGTGGTGCAGAAGGTCGAGCAGATCCACCGGGCGACCTGGCGCACACCGGAGCACCCCACCCCCGGCGGCACCGAGGTCAGGGAGTACGCCGGAGGGGCGTACACCTCGCGATTCGGTCTGGCGGCGCGCGCCGCCTCGCTCGGCTACCGGGTCTCGGGCGGCAGCGCCACCTGCCTCGTACGGGAGGCCGGGCGGACCACCGAGGCGGCGGTGTGGATCGGGGAGCCCTACTGGGACGACGACACCGAGACCGGGGCCCTGCAGTGGCGGGACGCCGACGGCAGGATTCTGAGGCTGCGTGACGTCGGGCCCGTGGCCTGGTCCGAGGGCATGCGGATGGCCGCGGCGCTGCACGCCGGCCGGATCATCGAGGAAGGCAAGGACGCATGAGCAACCACCCCACGACCCGGGACACCGCCTCGACCCGGGACACCGCATCGGCAGCACCGGGCACCGATCCGGAGGAGCTGCTGGCGGCCGGTGCGGTGCTGCCGCCCGGCACCGGGGGAGCCGGTCCCGCGGCGGTGGGGCTCACCGCCCGCGCCTACCGCCATCCCGGGCTCCCGGACCGCACCGTGGTGCGCCTGGTCCCCGAGACGCTGGGCGGGGCCGAGGATCTGACGTGCGGCTTCATGGGCCTGGAGCCCCACGGTCCGCCGGCGGTGGTCGGCGTCGGCACACGCCGGGAGCTGGGTTTCCCGGAGTGGGTGCTGGTGCACCATCCCGAGGACGGGCACCGCGCCCTGGACCTCGTACCGGAGCTGGAGCGCGCGGCGCAGCGGGCCAGGACCAAGCCGAAGGCGGCGCTGGAGGCGTACCAGAAGCTGGCCGCCAGACTGGCCGCGTCCGTTCCGCACTTCCTGCCCACCTTCCACGAGCAGGCCGGGCGGACCTTCCTCGGAGTGGACAACATCGCCTTCGCGGGCCGGATGTTCACCGCGGCCCGCCGGGCCGAGGCCGAGCACGGACTGGCGGTCGACGAGGACCGGCTGGACGCGGTGTTCCTGGAGTTCGCGCTCGCGGGAGCGCTGCCGGTGAAGTCGCTGTCCGGATACGCGAAGGAACTGGCGGCACGGGTCCCCGCGGAGGAGGCGCTGCGGCGCTACGTCCGGTTGTGCGTGCGCCGTACCTCCGGTGGTCTTCCGCCGTCGGCCCAGATGGCCGCGGACGTGCGGCGGCTGGCCAAGGCCGCCCACGGGCAGCGGTCCGGCGAGGCCGAACAGGAGTACCTGGCGCAGCTGCTGGGGCTTGCCGGTACGGTGCGGGCGGCGGCCGGCTGGTGGAAGGCGCACCGCACGGCCCTGGCGGCACTCGCCCGCCGGGACGCGGGGGTGCGCGCCACCCTGCTGGAGGTCCTGCCGCACAGCGACGACGACGGCCTGTCCGCCCTGTGGCTGGAGATCCTGGAGGAGTCCGGTGCCACCGCCGGGCTGTGCGAGGACGAGGACTCCGGCGCGGTACGCCCCGCCGACGGCAGCGCGGGCTGGCTGGAGCGGTTCCTGGACTTCCGCCGGCACCGGTGGAACCGGCCCGACCGGATGCCCGCCCTGTACGCGCTGGTGGAGCGGATGGCCCCGCGGCTGCGCAGGGAACTCGCCGAGCGCGCGGCGCCGCTGCCGCACACGGCCGATGTCGACCTGCTGGACCTGCTGCTGACGCTGGGCCTGCCGGTGGCCGACCCGGGAGAAGGCCGCCTGCGCCTGAACTCCTGGGGGCAGGGGGAGGGGCAGCGGGACCTGCTGGCCCTGGCGGCCGACCCCCGGTTCCGGCCCGCCTTCCTCCGCTCCGCCGACGCCTCCTTCGACGACGCCGACGGAGAGCGCACCGTCCGGCTGCTCGCCGCCTCGCCCGGAGGGCGGCCCCTGCTGACCGAGTGGGTGCGCACGGTCGCCGCGCGGTCGTCGGCCGCCGGCCTGCCCGGCTTCCCGGAAGCCCTGAAGCGGCTGGCCTGGATCCCGGGCGAGGCACTGGCCCTCGCCCCGGACGAGGTGCGCCGGGCGGTCGCCCGCGGCCGCGTCGACGACCTGCTCGCCCGGACGCTGCGGGCCGGGCTCCTGGACGAACTGGGCTGGCCCGCCTGGGAGGAGGCGGCGGCCGCCCTGGTACGCAAGGAGGACGTGGACGAGCTGATCGTCGCGGAGGCCTGGCCCCATCTGGTCGTCGCAGGCCCCACCCAGGCCCGGGTCATCGGCCCCGAGGGCACCGTCCTCACCCACGACCTGCGGATCCCGGCCGGGGACACCTGGCGCGACCCCGGCTTCCACTTCGTGGACGGGGAACTCCTCGTGCACTGGGAGTCCCGGGCGCTGGACGGATCGCTGCGCGGCTACTGGCACACCGCCCCCGGCCGGCCGCAGCCCCTGGAGGGCACGGACAGCCCCCGGGGCAGGCAGATGGACTACTACAGCGGGTTCCGGGAGTTCAGCCTCCCGCTCCCCGCAGGCGGCCGGACCACCGGCGGCGGCGTACTGCACCGGGGGGACAGCGTGCTGCCCGCCGAGCGCCCGGTGATGGGCGACGGCAGCTCGTTCTGGGTGTGGGACCGGGAACGGGACGGCGACGGCTCGGCGGGCGCCGGCTGGTACGCGTACGACCCGGCCACGGGGCAGCGGGGGCCCCGCAGCGCGCCCGCGTTCCTGACCGGCGCGCTGCGCACCGCCCCCGAGGGCAGCACGCTCCTCGAGGCCCGGCTGCTGCCCGCGCACGGCACGGCCGCGTCCGGCACCCCCGGGGGCGGAGTGGCCGGCTGGCATGTGGTGGGCCTGCCCGACGGCTCGCAACGCGGCACCGACGCGGAAGGGCGGGCCGTCACCGTGCCGTCCGGGTGCGGGCGACCGGTCGCGGCCCTGCTCTTCCCCGGCGACGACCGGCCGCGCGCCGTGACCCGCGGCAGCTACGCGGTCAGCCTGGTCGACCCGGACGGCGCGGTCACGGCCACGGCCGACACCGACGACCCCCCGGGCCCCTTCGGGGAGGGCACCCCGATCCTTCCGCCGGTGGAGTACTGGCACTGCCTGCGCCCCCGGGACCCGGAGGGCTCGGCCGCCCTGCGCCGGGCCGGCCGGGACACGGCGGCGGCGCTGCTGAAGGCCGCGTCCGCCGACGAGGGGAAGGGCCTCCGCGAGGCGGTGCGCGCACTGCTCCCGGCGGTCACCCACGAGGCACTGGTGACGGGCATCGCCGGGGTGGCACGGTACGCCGCGGCACGCCAGGAGGAGCTGGACGAGGTGACCGCCCGGCTCGACCAGCAGCTCACGGCCACCCGCCACGAGGAGGAACCGGCGGGTCCGAGCGACACCCTCGTCCGGCAGGCCCTCGCCGGACTCGTCGACGGCGGCTACACCCGGTACGGCGAGGCCGACTCCGACCGGGCGCTCCGCCGCCTCCGCGCCGTCGCCCGGGCCGCACACGAGGCGCAGCAGACCTCCCCGGACGCGGATGCCGCGGCCGCCGTCCGCCTCCACCTCGACGGACCTCCCCTGCCGCAGCGCTCCTGGCCGGACCTCCAGGCGTTCGCCGACGGGTGCGCTGCCGCCGCGTTCCGCGCCGCGGCGGAGACCACCGAGCCCGAGCACCGCGACACGCTGCTCGCCGTGCTGCGGGAGCTGGACGCCGCGGGAGTCGCGTCCGGCGCCGGACCGGCCCGGTGGCGCCGGTTCGAACTGCACCTGGACGCACACCATCTGACGCCGTACCGCGGAAAGCGGCGCGACGGCGACTGGTCGGGCGTGCTGCCGCTGGACGGCGGCGCCTGCCTCGTCGTCGTCGCCTGGGGCAGCCCGCGCGAGGGAGAGGGGGGCCGTTCCCTCACCGCACTCCTCCACGACCCGTCCGGTCGCTTCGAGGTGCCCGCCCCGTACACCGTGCGGTCCTCGCAGCCGGTCGGCGAGCCGGACCGCGGTGCCCGGTGGGTGCGCGAGTTCCTGGCCGAGCTGGACGAGCGCGGCCCGGCTCCCTGGCTCCCGGCGGCCGCCGAGGAGTTCGCCCGCCTCACCGGCGTGACCTCCACCACGGCCCGGCTCGTCCTCGCCGGCATGCCCCGTACCGACGAGTTCGGGCGCTCCTTCCTGTCGAAGCAGGCGCGGACCACCCTGGGGGTGAAGGTCGCCGACGCCGCCGTGGCCAAGGACCTCCTGCAGGGCTTCGACGCCCGGTTCCGCCGGGCCGTCACCTCGGCGCTGCTGCCCGCCGAACCGCGGCGGCTGTGGACCGAGGGCCCCGACGTGACCGCCGCCGCCCGGGTCTGGAACGCCCGGGTGGGCCGGCGGACCCCGATACCCGAGGCGCTGCTCGGCGACGCCGTCCGCGCGGTGCGGACCCGCTGGAAGCCCGCCGAGGCGCTGCCCGCCCTGCTCGACCCCGCCGCAGCACCCCAGCTCAGCCGGGACCTGAAGTGGCGGATCAAGGGCGACCGCGTCCACCGGGTCGACGGGCAGGACACGGGATTCGACGCGACCACCCTGGTCGGTGCCGTGGCCCTGACCTCCTGGCTGGCCCACCGCCTCCCGGAGGGGGACCCGCTGCGCGCTGCGCTGCCCGCCGCCCTGGCCGCGGTCCGGGACAGGCTGGCCCACCCGGGGCTGATGCTGGACCTGGACCGGTACATCGACCTCCCGGACTTCCGCGCGGCGGCCGGCGCCCCCACCGAGACCGGCGACGGATGGGAGCGGTACGGAGCGGTGGTGCTCGCCACGCATGACGACCAGCCCGCGCCCGCGCTGCGCACCGCGCTGCTGGACACGTCCGGGGAGGACCCGTACCTGCCCGCACTGCGCGCCGCCACGCAGGAGCGCTTCCCCGCCGAGGCCGCCCTGCGGCTGGCACGCGACCCCCGGTTCGAGGCGCTGCTGGCCGGTCCCGGCGACCCGGTGGCCGGGGAGCGGAGCCAGGACGGCACCTGGTGGCCGCAGGACCCGACGCGCTCGGTGCCCCAGCTGGTCGGCGAGGCCGCCGAGGCGTACGGCCTCGGGGCGGACGCCGCCGCGCTGTACCTGATGCTGCTGGCGATGCCCGACCCGACGGACCGCCACACGGCGCGCTGGACCGGGTGGAGACCGGCCCGGCTCAAGGCCGCCCGGGCCGAACTGGCCGCGCACGGGCGGCTGGTGGTGGAGGCGCGGCGCACCCGGGCGGGGCGCTCGCTCTTCCTGCCGGGCGGCTGGACGGCCCTGAGGTCCCCGCTCACACCCCTGGAGCAGTGGAAGCTCCCGCTCTTCGGAGACCTGCTCGCGGGCCAGGACGCGCCGCTGGGCGTCGTGGTCCCCGGCGAACCGGCCTCGGACCTGTACCGCAGGGCCTGGACCCGCGTCCGGGAGGGCGACGCGCCCCGCTTCGAGGAGCTGGACGTGCCGCGCGGCGGACGCCGCTGAGCCCGTCCGCCCGCAGGCTGCACCCCCGCTCCCCGCCCGGACGGCCTGCCCGCTCCCGGGCAGGGCCCGGGACGGCGGCGGCCCCGGCCACCGCCGTCCCGGCAGGGCCCCTGCACGGGAGCGGGCCCCGGCGGACGCGCCACCGCCGCGCAGCCGCGTCCAGGCCGCCGTGTCCGGCGGCCGCACAGGCGCACGCGTAGCCGGGTGCGCCCGAGTCGGCCGCCGGGAGCCCGCTCGGCACCGGACCGGTGCCGAGCGGGAGCACCCGCGGGCACGCGCTGTCGGTGCCCGTCGGTAGCGTGCGTCGCACAGGCCGGCGCCCGGCACCGGGCGCCCCGGCGCGGAGCCGACGCATACCGGCACGCGGGGGACCGCCCGCGGACCCGCGCACCCCGGCCACCCCGGCCACCCCGTCCGAGAACTCGTCCGAGAACCCGTCCGGTCAGCCCCCCGCGGGCCCGAACCGGCCCGCACGACACCGGAGTCCCCAGCCCATGACCCGATCCGCCACCCGGCCCGCCGACCCGACGACGGAGCCCCCGGCAACACAGACCCGGCCGGCCGAGCAGCGCCACGCCGCCGAACTGGCCTTCCTCGCCGCCCTCGACGACGGCCCCCGCCCACCGGGCTGGGCGCTGACCCCGCGTGCCGTGGTCACCTTCGTGTGCGGCAGCGCCGGCGAGCCCCTGGTGCTCACCGGCGAGCCGCCCGCGGGAGTGCCCGCGAAGCTGGAGATCACCCGCAAGTTCGTGGGGGAGCGCTCCCTGGTGGAGCGGTGCGTGGTCACCCTGGCCGGGGAACGCGGACTGCTGCTCGTCGGCGAACCCGGCACGGCCAAGTCGATGCTCTCCGAACTGCTGGCGGCCGCCGTCTGCGGCACCAGCGCGCTGACCGTCCAGGGCACCGCGGGCACCACCGAGGACGCCTTCCGCTACGGCTGGAACTACGCCCTGCTGCTGGCCCAGGGGCCGAGTCCGGAGGCGCTCGTCGACTCGCCGGTCCTCACCGCCATGCGCACGGGGAGGGTCGCCCGC
Source organism: Streptomyces sp. NPDC048001 (assembly GCF_043203115.1). NCBI lineage: Bacteria > Bacillati > Actinomycetota > Actinomycetes > Kitasatosporales > Streptomycetaceae > Streptomyces > Streptomyces sp. NPDC048001. The sequence goes on along the minus strand of NZ_JBIDBN010000001.1, from coordinate 353,099 downwards.
ATCGAGGAGGTCACCCGCTGCCTGCCCGAGGTGCAGGACGCCCTGGTGTCGATCCTGTCGGACCGTCGGCTGAGCGTGCCCGAACTCTCGGGCGCCGGGACCGCCGACGGGCTGGTGCCCGCGGCCCCCGGCTTCACCGTGATCGCCACCGCCAACCTGCGCGACCGCGGCGTCTCGGAGATGTCCGCGGCGCTCAAGAGGCGGTTCAACTTCGAGACCGTCCACCCCATAGCCGACGCGGACGCCGAGACCGCGCTGGTGCGCCGCCAGGCCACGGCGGCGGTGGAGCGGGCCGGGGCGTCCTTCGGGGTGGACGACGCCGTGCTGGACGCCCTGGTCACCGTCTTCCGGGACCTGCGCGCCGGGCGCTCCGACGAGGGCTGGGACGTGGAGCGGCCGGGCACCGTGATGTCCACCGCCGAGGCGGTGCAGGTCGCCGCCTCCCTCGGGGTGGCCTCCGCCTACCTGCCCGCCGGGGACGCCCTCGACCTGATGCCCGGTCACCTCCTCGGCGTGGTCCGCAAGGACGACCCCGCGGACCACGAGCGGCTCCTGGGCTACTGGGACGGCCCGGTGCGCCGCAGGGCCGAGCACGGCTCCGCCCTGTGGCGCCGCCTGTGGGACCTGCGGGAGAACCTGCGGTGACGGCACACCACGACAGCGCACCCGGCGCGGCCCCCGAGAGCCCTGCCGGCCCCGCACGACCCGCCAAGGGCGCGGACCCCCGCGAGGCCGTCGCCGCGCTCGCCGGTTCCGCGGCCCCCTACCTCCTGGGCGTACGCCACCACAGCCCCGCGCTGGCGGCGGCCGTCCCGGCCCTGCTCGACGCCTGCGGCGCCGAGACGGTCTGCGTCGAGCTGCCGGCCGAGTTCCAGCCCTGGCTGCCCTACCTGTCCGATCCGGCCACCCGGGCACCCGTGGCGCTCGCCGGTGCCGCCGAAGGACGGCTCGGCTTCTACCCGTTCGCCGACTTCTCGCCCGAACTGGCCGCCGTGCGCTGGGCCCGCGAGCGCGGAGCCGAGGTCCTGTGCTGCGACCTCCCCCTGTCCGACCCGGCCCGCAGCGCTCCGGGCGGAGGCCGCTCCGGCGCACCGGAGCCCCAGGCGGCCCACCCCGGGGCGGGGGAGCGGCAGGCGCCCGGAGCGCCCGCGGCTCCCACGGCCACCACCGCCGCGCACACCCGGGGGACGACCGACCCGGAGGCGGCCCCCGCACGCCCCGGCCGTTCCTTCTCCGAGGCCCTGGCCGCCGCCGGCACCGGCCGCGACGGCGACGACCTGTGGGACCGGGCCGTGGAGGTCCTCGCCCCCGGCTGCCCGCCCGAAGCGGTCCGCAGGGCCGCACTCGGCGTCGGCTGGGCACTGCGCCGGGACGCGGAGAACGCGGGCGGGGTGCCCCCCGCGGACCTGGCGCGCGAGGCCCGTATGCGCCGGGTGCTCGCCGGCGCGGCCGCCGGAGGCCGGCGGGTCGCCGCGGTGGTCGGTGCCTTCCACGCCCCGGCCCTGCTCGGCTCCGCGCCCGCCGGACCGGTGCCACCGCCCGCGCCCGCCGACGCGCCCGCCGACGCGGCCGCCGCACCGGGCAGGGGCGCCGGCGCCGAGCCCCCCGCCCCGTCCGCACCCGGCGCCACGGTCACCTCGCTCGTCCCCTACACCTTCGACCTGCTCGACTCCCGCTCGGGCTACCCCGCGGGCATCCGCGACCCCCGGTGGCAGCAGGCCGTGTTCGAGGCCGGGGGAGACCCGGCGCGGGTACGCGACGCCGCCGCCGCTGCCCTCACCTCCCTGTGCCGCGAACTGCGCTCCGCCGGGCACACCGCGGGGACCGGCGAGGCCGCCGAGACCCTGCGGCTGGCCTGCGACCTTGCCCGGATCCGCGGCCTGCCCGCGCCCGGCCGGGGAGAACTGCTGGAGGCGGTGACGACCGTGCTCGGGCAGGGCGAGCCCCTCGGCCGCGGCCGGGCGCTGGCCCGAGCCCTGGAGACGGTCCTGGTCGGCACCGACCGGGGCAGGACCGCCCCCGGCACACCCCGCTCAGGGCTCGGCCCGTCCGTGGAAGCCGAGCTCGCCGAACTGCGCCTGCCCTGCCCGGAGAGGCCCGAGCCCCGCGAACTCCGCCTCGACCCCCTCCGCTCGAAGCTCGACCGGCGGAGGGAGGTCCTGCTGCGACGGCTCGACGCCTGCGGGGTGGGCTACGGCCATCCGGTCGAGGTGACCGGCACCGGCGACTCGACCGCGCTCACCACCCGGTGGCGGTCGGCCTGGACCCCCTCGGTCCCCGCGCTGCTCGACCTCGCCGGTGCACGGGGCGTCACGGCCGCCCAGGCGGCCGCCGGCACGCTCCGCGAGACCTTCCGCCGCGCGGCCTCCGACGGCGGAGCCACCAGCGCGCAGGTCCTGACCGCGCTGGGGGCCGCCGCCCGCTGCGATCTGCCGTCGCTGGTCGCCGACCGGCTCGCCGACGCCTCCGCCGTGCTGCCCGCCTCCGCCACCCTCCCCGAACTCCTCGAAGCCCTCGACCTGCTCCAGGCGCTCCGGCGCGAGCACCTGCCCGGTACCACCCCGGCCACCCGGGAGCAGGCAGGCGAACTGGCCGCCGTCCTGCTGGAGACGGCCGTCAGGTCGCTGCCGGGACTCGCGGGCAGCGACGACCCGGAGGACGCCGCGGCCCTGGTCGCGTTCGCGGCGCGGGCCGCCGAGCACCGCCTCGGCCTCCGGCTCGACCAGGTCCTGGGCGGCCTGGCCGACTCCGGTTCCCCGCTCGTGCAGGGTGCCGCGCTGGCCGCCCGGGTCCTGCTGGACCTCGAAGGGGCCGGCACCCTCGGCACCCGCGCCGCCGGCTGGATCGACGGCGCGGCCACCCCCGAAGGCCGCCGCCGGCTGGCCCGCCGGCTGACCGGCCTGCTGACGGCGGCCGCCCCGCTGCTCCAGTCGGCCCCCGCCGCCCTCGATCCGCTGCTCGACCGCATCGGCAGCCTGGCCGACGGCGCCTTCCTGGACCGGCTGCCCGCGCTCCGCGGCGGCTTCGACACACTCACCCCGGCGGGCCGGGACCGGGTGCTGCGGGCCGTCACCGACCGCCTCGGCGACAACGTCGACCTCACCCTGGACATCCCACCGGAGCTCCTCGCCCTGTGGACCGCGGCCGACGCCGAGGGCCTGGCGGCCCTGCGCGAACTCGGCCTGCCGCAACCGGCCGACGGGCCCGCACCCGGCGGCGCCCCGCCGTCCGCCACCCCCTCCGGCACCCCGCCGGAAGCAGCCGCGGGCGCCGGCGGCCGACCCGACCGCGAGAGGGACGCGCCCCCCGCCCCCGGCGCCCCGGAGCCCCGACTGGCCCCCGCCGACCGGTGGCGACTGCTCCTCGGCCGGGAGACGGACCGCCTCCCCGAAGGCGCCCGCGGCTATGCGCACGCACTCGACGAGCTGTACGGCCGGGGCAGCGGCGAGGGCGCCACCGACTTCGCGCCGGACCACGGCAGCGGCAGCGGCGGCGGCCGGGAGGCTCCCTTCCCCACCGCACGCGAGTGGGCCGAGGAACTCCAGGTCCTGTTCGGCGAGGAGATCCGGCAGGAGGTCCTCGCCGCCGCCGCCGAGCACGGCCGCACCGACGTCCTGACCGAGCTGGACCCCGACGCCGTCCGCCCCTCGGTCGAGCTGCTGACCTCGGTGCTGTCCCTGGCCGGTGGCCTGCCGGAGCAGCGGCTCGCCCCGCTGCGCCCGCTGGTCCGCCGCCTCGTCGAGGAACTCGCCAGGGAGCTCGCCACCCGCGTCCGGCCCGCGCTGACCGGCCTCGCCACCCCGCGGCCCACCCGCCGCCCCGGCGGGCCGCTGGACCTGCCCCGCACCCTGCGTGCCAACCTGGCCCACACCCGGCGGCTCGACGACGGCCGGACGGTCGTCGTCCCGGAGCGGCCCGTCTTCGGCACCCGGGCCCGCAAGGAGGCGGACTGGCGGCTGATCCTCGTGGTCGACGTGTCCGGCTCGATGGAGGCCTCGGTGGTCTGGTCCGCGCTGACCGCCGCCGTACTGGGCGGGGTGCCCACCCTCTCCACCCACTTCCTGGCCTTCTCCACCCGGGTCACGGACCTCACCGACCGGGTCGCCGACCCGCTGTCACTGCTGCTGGAGGTGCGGGTCGGCGGTGGCACCCACATCGCGGCGGGGCTCGCGCACGCCCGCACGCTGGTGACCGTGCCGAGCCGCACCCTGGTGGTCGTGGTCAGCGACTTCGAGGAGGGCCACGCGCTCGGCGGGCTGCTCGGCGAGGTCCGTGCTCTGGCCGCGTCCGGAGTCCATCTGATGGGCTGCGCCGCGCTGGACGACGCCGGGGCGCCGCGCTACTCGGTGCCCGTCGCCCGGCAGCTCGTCGCGGCCGGGATGCCCGTCGCCGCCCTCAGCCCGCTCGCCCTCGCCCGCTGGGTGGGGGACCGCCTCCGTGGAGAAGCCCGGTGACATCGTCCCGTACCCCCCGCACCACCGCCGACCAGGGTGACCGCGTCCCGCTGCCGCCCGTGGCACCCGAGGTGGTGGCGGCGGCCGTCGAGGGCCTCACCTCGCGACTCCGCAAGAAGCTGGACGCGGCGATCGAGCGCTGCGCCGCGGCGCCGGTCGCCGTCGAGGACGGCGCCTGGCGCATCGACTGCGGGGCGGACGCCGAGGTCACCCTCCACCCCGGAGCCTCCGGGACGGTCGTAGCCGCCGAACAGGCCCGCTGCACCTGTCTGCTCGCACCCCGGTGCCTGCACCGGGCGGCGGTCCTCGGCGCCTGCCCCGTCGCCGACCCGGGGGCGGGTGGTCCGGACCGCCGGTCCGCGGACCCGCGGCCCGCCGGGGCGGGGGAGGGGGCCGGGGCACCGGACGCAGGCCCCGGGACGCCCGAGGCGTCCACCGCCCGGGACCGGGTCCGCCCGTCCGCCGCGCCCGCTCCCACCTCCGCCCAGCGGTCGGCCGCGACCGGACTCTGGGCGGCCGCGGCCGCCGTCCTGGAAGCCGGGACCCCCGCCGCGGGCGCCGTGCCGCAGGCGGAGCTCCTGCGCGCCGCGCACACCGCCCGGCTGGCCGGGCTCGTCCGGGCGGAGGCCGCGGCGCTGCGGGTGGTCCGCGGCCTGCGGGCCGCCCGCGCCCGCCACGACGGCCACCGGCTCGCCGACCTCGTCTCGGCCCTGTGCGACCTCCTGCGCACGACGGACCTGCTCGCCTCGGGGAGCCCCGCCCCGGGGCTGGTCGGCACCGTCCGCCGCGACTACCGGCCGGAGGGCGGCCTGCGGGTCCACGGCGTCCTGCGGGAGCCGGTGATCAGCGCAACCGGGTACGCCGGGGTGGTCACCCATCTGGTGGGGGAGGACGGCCGCTGGTACACCCTCGCCGACGTGAAGCCCGGCGGCCCCTCACGCGCCCGCGGCGCCGGGACGGCCGCCGTGGCACTCGGCGGCGGCGCCCTCGACCACGGCGCCCTCGCCCGCAGGGGGCTGCTGATCGCGGGGGCGACGGTCTCCCCGGACGGCCGCCTGGGCTCCGGCCGCGGAGTGAGGGCCACGCCGCTGCCCGGCCTGCCGTGGTCCTCAGGGCCCGTGGGCGCCCTGTTCGCCCGCCCGCTCGCCGAAGCGGTCGCGCAGCGGCTGTCCCCCGACCCCTGGGACGACCCCGAGGCGGCGGAGCGGGCGGCCCGGGAACCGGTCGGCGGCGACATGGTGGTCGTCGGCGCCCGCGGCGACCAGGTGCTCGCCCGCGCGCTGCCCCCCGGCGGGACGGACCGGCCGGACGGCCCGCTGATCCGGCTGGTCGCCGCGGGAAGCCATCCCGACCTGGCCCACACGGCCAACCTCCGCAGGCTCGCGGCCCGTCCCGGTCTGCGGATACGGGTGCTCGGGCGGGTCGACACCACGCGGACGGCCACCCTCCACGCCCTGGCGGTGGGCCCCGTGCCCGGCACGGGCCCGACACTGCGCCTGCCCCCGGAATGGAGCGGGCGCGCGGACCTGGGCTACGACCGCCTGCAGGGCTCGCATGTCCCGCCGGCCGACGGGAGCGAGCCCCCGCCCGCCGAGGCGACCGGTCCCGATCCCCTGGCCGACGCGCCCCTGTGGCAGGCGCGCCGGCTCGTGGAACTCGCCGTCGCCGGGGGGCGCAGGACGGTCGCGGAGCAACTCCGCGGCGGCGGCCGGGGCGCGGGCGGCACACCCGGATCCGCGCGACTGCGCCGTGCGGGCTTCCACACCGCCGCCGAGCTGGGCGCCGCCCTCGCCGAGGAGGCCGGACGGCGGGGCCGCGACACCTTCGGGCGGTCCACCGACGCCGATCCCGACCGCTACGCACGGGCCTGGCTGGCCGCCGCCCTCCACCTCGCGGCCACCGAACGCGCCCTGGTCCGGGCCACCTGGGAGGTCCCCCGCCCGCCCGTGGCGGCCGCCGCCCGCTGACCGCCGCGCACCGCCGCCCATGCGGGACCCCGTCCGGGACCGGGCGGAGTCGCGGAGGGGAGCGCGTCCGCCGGGGGCGGGCCTCGGCCGGGCCGGTACGGAGGGGGGCGCCCCCCTCCTCCGTCCGGGTGAATCGTTCTTGCCCGCACACGTCCCCCGGCATCCGCCCGGCCTCCCCGTCCCCCGCTCCGGCCGCCGCCGAGGGGGGCGCCGCCCCGGGACATGCCGTGACACCCCACGCCGTATCGCGCCGCCCCGCGGGGCCTCATACCAGAGCAGCGCGCGCCCCGGGGAACTTTTCCCACTGCTGCTCGTCCTCGCCCGGTCGCCGACTACCGTGTGTTGCCGGTGATCAACGGTGGGCTGCGCTCCCTGTGTCCTCGGCCTGCCCCTGCACCGCTCTCCCGCTGTACGCCGATTCCTGGGACCCCACGTACCAAGGACGCCGATGTCTCAACTACGCGCACCCGCCGCGCGGTCCGACCGCCGAGAGGGCGGGCGCCACGGGCGGCCGGGCGCCCGCTCCCTGCCGTCACCGGGGCGGTCGCCCTCCTCGCCGGGACGGCCGGACACCCGCATACGCCCCCAACTGCTGCGTGCGGCCGTCCTGCCGGCCGTGGTCGCCACGCTCAGCGGGGCCGCCGCGGTCACCTTCGTGCTCCAGGCGGCCTCCCCCGAACCCACCTTCACCCTGTGGTTCGTGCTCCTCGGAGCGGCCTCGCTCGCCGCCGCGGCCGTGGTCTCGGCCGCCGTCGGCGCCGAGCGCACCGCCGCCTCCCTGCTCGCCCGTGCCTCCGCGCTGCGCCGGGGCGCCGCCCGCGGCCAGGCCGAACTGCGCACCGCCGTCGACGGGCTGCGCCGCGGCGAGGCCCCGCCCGCCCGCCGCGCCGCCGGGGCCGCGCCCCGCGGCGGGGACGAGTTCGACCTGCTGGCCCATGAGCTCGGCCGCTCCCACCAGGCCGCCCTCGCGGCGGTGGTGCAGGCCTCGCGGCTGTCCAGCAGCGTAGGAAACGAGCAGAAGGTCGAGGTCTTCGTCAACCTGGCCCGGCGTCTGCAGTCCCTCGTCCACCGGGAGATCCAGCTCCTGGACGAGCTGGAGAACGAGGTCGAGGACCCCGAGCTGCTGAAGGGCCTCTTCCACGTCGACCACCTCGCCACCCGCATCCGGCGGCACGCCGAGAACCTGGCGGTGCTCGGCGGCGCCATCTCCCGGCGGCAGTGGTCCAACCCGGTCACCATGACCGAGGTCCTGCGGTCCGCCATCGCCGAGGTGGAGCAGTACCCGAGGGTCAAGCTCGTTCCGCCCATCGACGGCACCCTGCGGGGCCACGCGGTGGCCGACGTGATCCACCTGCTGGCCGAACTCGTCGAGAACGCCACCCTCTTCTCCGCACCGCACACCCAGGTGCTGATGCGCGCCCAGCACGTCACGGCCGGACTCGCGGTCGAGGTCGAGGACCGCGGGCTGGGCATGCCGGCCGAGGAGCAGGAGAGGATGAACGCCCTGCTCACCGACCCCGACCAGGTCAACGTCGGCCATCTGCTCCAGGACGGCCGGATCGGACTGTTCGTCGTCTCGGCCCTGGCGCGCCGCCACGGCATCGCGGTCAGGCTCCAGTCCAACATCTACGGCGGCGTCCAGGCGGTGCTCGTGCTGCCCCAGGGGCTGCTCGGCCCCGACCCCGCCGCGGCCGCCCCGGAGGGGGCCCGGGCGACCGCCGTCGCCTCCGCCGACGCGGCAACCGCCCCCCCGCGGCTCCCGCAGCCGCCCCCCGCCGAACCGCCCGGCGACCGCTTCCACGGCGAGCACGCCCGCGGGACCGGCCACGCGGGCGGCCCTGGGCCGCACCCCGGTCCCGGCCGCGCCGGCCCACCGGCAGGAACCGCCCAGCCGCTGCCCGCGCAGCGGGAGCCCGCCCGGGAGCCCGGGACCGGACCGGACCCCCTCCCCGTGCGCGGGGACTACCGTGACCGCCCGAGTCCGGCGGGAGCCCGCCCCGGAGCCGCGGCGCCCCCGGCCCACCCGGCCCACCCGGCGCCGATGGCGTCCGCGCCCGCCGGGCACCCGGAACCCGATCCGGCGACCGCCCCGGTCCGGGGCGCCGAGGGCCGGCCCCGGCTGCCCCGGCGCCGCAGCCAGGAGCACCTGGTACCGCAGCTGCGCGAGGCCCCGGCGACGCGCCGCGAGGACGAGCACACCCTGCACGACCCGGGCCTGATGGCCGCCTTCCAGCGCGGCATCGTCCTTGCCGAGTCCGCCCACGACACGGCCCGGCCCGCGCCCGCACAGCCCTTACAGCACCGCCACGACCCCACGACCAAGGAGTAGATGCAGCATGGCGAGCGATGTGCCGACCGGTCATGTATCGGACCTCGACTGGCTCCTGACCGGTCTGGTCCAGCGGGTGCCCTACACCCGCAACGCGGTACTGCTCTCCTCCGACGGCCTGGTGAAGTCGGTGCACGGCCTGGACAACGACAGCGCGGACCACATGGCCGCCCTCGCCTCCGGTCTGTACTCGCTGGGGCGCAGTGCAGGGGCCCGCTTCGGCGACGGCGGGGAGGTGCGCCAGGTGGTCGTGGAGCTGGACTCCACGCTGCTGTTCGTCTCCACCGCCGGTTCCGGCACCTGCCTGGCGGTCCTGGCCGGCCGCGAGGCCGACGCGGCCGTCCTCGGGTACGAGATGGCCATGCTCGTCAAGAGCGTGCGCCCGTACCTGACCACCCCCGCCAGGACGGCCGCCGGGGCGTCGAGCACCGTGGGGCAGTGACGTGCCCGCTCCCAAGGAAGGGCCGCTGCTGGACGACGCCGCCGGCCGGCTGATCCGCCCCTACACCGTGAGCGGCGGCCGCACCCGCCCGACGACGGCCCTGGACCTGCTCTCCCTGGTGATGGCGACGGGCTCGGCCCCCCAGGGCCACCTGGGCCCCGAGCACTCCCTCGCGCTCGGACTGTGCCACGGCCCCACCTCGGTCGCCGAGATCTCGGCGCACCTGCGGCTGCCCGCCGTCGTCACCAAGGTGCTCCTCTCGGACCTCGTGGACTGCGGAGCCGTCACGGCCCGGGCTCCGCGTGCGCACGACACACCCACCGACCGTTCACTGCTGGAGGCGGTGCTCGATGGCCTACGACGACGGCTCTGACTCCGGCCCGGCAGCCGGGGACCTCTTCCCGACCGCGCTGAAGATCCTCGTCGCCGGGGGCTTCGGTGTCGGCAAGACCACCTTCGTGGGCGCCGTGAGCGAGATCGACCCGCTCAGCACGGAGGAGCTGCTGACGCAGGTGAGTGTGGGCACGGACCATCTGGACGGGATCGAGGCCAAGCGGACCACCACGGTGGCGATGGACTTCGGCCGGATCACCCTGGACGCCCGCCATGTGCTGTACCTGTTCGGCACCCCGGGGCAGGAGCGCTTCTGGTTCATGTGGGACGAACTCTCCCAGGGGGCGCTCGGCGCGGTGGTCCTGGCGGACACCCGCCGGCTGGAGGACTCCTTCTCCGCCGTGGACTTCTTCGAGCGGCGCGGTATCGGCTTCGTCGTCGCCGTCAACGAGTTCGACGGCGCGTACCGCTACGACCCCGAGGAGGTGCGGGCCGCGATCGACCTCCGGCCCGAGGTGCCGGTGGTGCTGTGCGACGCCCGGATCGCCAGCTCGGGCATCGGCACCCTGGTCACCCTCGTCCAGCATCTGCTCACCCGCACACCCGCCGTCGTACCGGACCCGGCGCCGAGCTATGGAGCACCTTCATGACCTACGACCCCACCGGCCACCTGCTGCTCACCCCGGTCGACAGGGAGGCCCCCGCCCGGGTGCGGCGGCTGCGCCAGCTCGGCTTCGGCGACCGCCCGGACCCGGCCTTCGACTCCTTCGCCCAGAAGCTCGCCGAGGTGACCGGCGCCCCGTACTCGATGGTCAACTTCATCGACGAGAACCAGCAGTTCTTCGCCGGACTGCACACCCCGGGCGGCACCCACACGGGCACCCATGCCGACCCCGGGGGCGGCAGCGGCGGAGTGAGCCGCTTCATGGCCCGGGACCACGGCTACTGCCCCCATGTGGTGGTGCGGCGCAAGGCGCTCGTCCTGGAGGACGTCTGCGACTACCCCCGCTTCGCGGGCAACCCGGTCGTCGACGAGATCGGCATCCGCTCCTACCTGGGGGCGCCCCTGATCGACCGGACGGGCATCGCGCTCGGCACCATCTGCGTGGTGGACACCGAGCCCCGGCCCTGGGGGAGGGCGGGACTGGAGACGATCAAGTCCCTCGCCGCCGAGCTGGTCGGGCAGATCCACCGCCGGGAGGACGGCCGCATCTGAACCGCTCGCCTCACGGGCGGCCCGCGGCCGCCCGTGAGGCAAGCGGGCGCGGCCCCCCGGGGCTCCGCGACCTCGCCTTCCGCCCGGCGGAGCCTCAGCCGGCCGGTGCCAGCCGCACCGCGTCCGAGAGCCGCTCGGACCAGTCGCCCTTCGCCGTGCCGAGGGCGACCTCGGCGAGCCGCAGCAGCTGGATGTCGGAGGTGCCCGCGGGGGCGAACATGTGCAGGGCGTCCCGCATGTACCGCTCGACCGGACGGTCCGTGAAGAGCCCGGCCGCGGCGTGGACCTCCATCGCGTTGCGCGCGGAGTCGATGGCGGACTCCACGTTCACCAGCTTGGCGTTCATCAGCTCGGCGTCGCAGGGCAGGCCCTGGTCGAGCAGATGCACCGCATGGTAGGCGGCCAGCCGGGAGGTCATCAGCCGGGACTGCATCGCACCGAGCTTCAGCTTCACCGAGGGCAGCTCGTGCAGCGGCTTGCCGTAGCGCCGGCGCTGCTCGCAGAAGCGCGTGGTCTCCTCCAGGATCGCGCGGTGCAGGCCGAGGGAGACCGCCGTCAGGTTGGCCCGGCCGTAGAGCACGCTGGAGGAGTACGCGACGGCCAGCCCGTCCCCCTCGTTCCCGAGGCGGCACGAGGCGGGCACCCGGCAGTCCTCGAAGAGGAGTTCGCCGAAGCTGAACCCGTGCAGTCCCATGGTCGGCTGCTGCTCGCCGACGCGGAAACCCGGACGGTCGGACTCCACCAGGAAGGCCGTCAGTCCGCGCGCCCCGGGACCGGTCCGGACGACCACACCGTGCAGATCCCCCACATGGCTGTTTCCCACATACACTTTCCGGCCGTTGAGGACATAGTCCTCGCCGTCCCGGACGGCCGTCGCGGACATCCCGAGTACATGCCCGCCCGATTCCGGCTCGGTCACCGCGATCGTGGGCAGGCAGGCGCCCGCGGCTATCGCCGGAAGCCAGGTCTTCTTCTGCTCGTCACTGCCGAAATGGACAATCTTGGCGACGCCCAGCTGCGAAGCCTGGATCATGGCGCCCATGGCACCGCTGACCCGGGAGAGCTCCTCGATGACGATGGTCTTCGCCAGGTGCCCCAGCGCCGTTCCGCCGTAGTCCTCGCTGATGGTGGCCCCGAGCCAGCCCTGCCGTGCGATCAGCTGCGAGAGGTCGCGGTCCACGACCCTGGCGTCCTCCATGGCCGGAACACGAGGCCTCACCTCCCTCTCGGCGAACTCCCTCACCTGGGCGCGCAGCCGGTGGTGCAGTCGACTGGCGAAGTAACCGTCCATCGCGAGCTCCCCTCCGCGAAACGCCTGTTCGCGCACTTGTGCGAGCAGGTGGTGCGTCGGCAGCGATCCCGTGCCGAACAGGCCGACCACATCAGCCTGTTGAGCGCCGCCCCGAGGGACAAGGTGGATGCCGACTTTGGCCGAAATATGGACCGTTGACGTGTGATTGAGGCCGTGTACCGCGTGGTAGGTCGACGCCCTGCCCCGCACCGGACACTTCCCCTCCGGATGGAGGATGCCACCTGTCGGCCGGTTCCGGTTTCGCTCCGGGTGCCTCCGGCGGCACCCCCGCCCGGCGCGGAGGTGAACGGATGTGGCCTCAGGGAAAGAAGGCAGGATCGATACTGCGCCGGAACGGACCGAAATCCACCGCGTGGTGGCGGAGCGCATCCCGGCGCAGCAGCGCGCGGAGGCGAGGGGGAGCGTGCGCCGCCCGTCCGGGCAGCAGGGGGCGCGCGCGTCCCGCGCGCAGGAAACCGCGCGCCCCGTTGGGCGCTCGGCTCGGGGAGCACGGCCGGCGAGCGGGATGCCCGCGGGCCCGGGCACCCTGCCGGGCGCCGCTCCCCGGCGCCGCATCCGGGCCCGCGGTGCCGGGCGGACGGCCGGAGGGGAGGCCCCGCGCGGGCCCCGTGTCCCGCGCGGGTGTCCGTGCCGGGCGCTAGCGTCGGCGCATGGCCACCGCTGACGACGTTCGCAGAATCGCGCTCGCCCTGCCCGGCGCGCAGGAGAAGCTCGCCTGGGGCATGCCCACCTTCCGGCTGGAGGCCCGCGGCCGGATCTTCGCCTCGCTGGACCGGGACGACCTGGCGATGGGCGTCAAGTGCCCCAAGGAGGACCGCGAGGAGCTCATCGCGGCCGAGCCGGGGAAGTTCTTCCTCCGCAAGGGCCACGACGACGCCTTCGCGTGGATCCGGGTGCGGCTCGCCGCCCTCGACGACGAGGAGGAGCTGCGGGCGATCCTGGTGGACTCCTGGCGCCAGGCCGCGCCCCGCGCCCTCCTCGACGCCCACCCCGACCTGGCGGCGGGGCCCGGGGACTGAAGGCCGCGCGGCCCGCTCGCGCCGCTCCCCGTGCCCGTTCCCCGTGCCCGTTCCCCGGTGCCGGTGCCCGTTCCCCGGGGCCGGTGGTCCCGCGCCCGGCCCCGCGCCCGGCCCGGCGCCCGTCCGGCCGCTCGGCGTCCGCCACCCTCGGCACCTCGCGTGGGCGCCGCCCACCCAGCCCCTGCGCCCCAGGTCCGCTGTCCCGGTCCGCGGCCCCGGTCAGCGTCCTGCGAAGGCCTCGATCCGGCGTCGCAGCCCGCGGGGGTCGAGCCCGTGTGCCGCGAGGTGCTCGGCCATCGTTCCGTAGCGCCGCAGCTCGCGTCGCGGCACCCCGAGCCCCAGCACCCGGTGCGGCACGTCCGCCAGCGCGTCGTTCGCCGCCGCCGTGGAGGTCCCCTCCAGATAGGGCTCGACCAGCACCACGTCGGCCGTCCTCCGTCCGGCGGTCGCGGCCCGCAGGGCCGCACCGTCGAAGGGACGCACGGTCGCGGCGTAGAGCACCGCGGCATCCGTTCCCTCGGTCGCGGCCAGCACCCCGTCCAGCATCGGGCCGACCGCGACGACCACCGGCCCCCGTCCGGCGCGCACCGTGGTGAAACCGCCGCCGACCTCCATCGCCGCGGCGTTGGACTGGAGGGAGAGCCGCACGTACACCCGGTCCTCGCCCGCGGCGGCCGCCCGCAGCAGGGCCTCCGCCTCGTCCGGGTGCCCCGGGACGTGCACGGTCCAGCCGTCGAGGGTGTCCAGGAGCGCCACGTCCCCCGGGGCCATGTGTGTGAAGCCGCCCGCGGGCCAGTCGTAGGACCCGCCGGCACTCACCAGGACCCCGCCCACGCCCTGGTGGCCCAGGTCCAGCTTCACCTGCTCGAACGGGCGCTCCACCAGGAAGCTGGCGAAGGTGTGCATGAGGGGCCGCATCCCCGTGAGGGCCAGACCGCCGCCCACGCCGACCAGCAGCTGCTCGCGGATCCCCACGTTGATCACCCGGTCGGGGTGGCGGCGGGCGGCCTGGTCGAAGCCGTCGCGGCTGATCTCGGCCAGCACGAGGGCCAGGCCGGGGTCCTCGTCCAGCAGTCGGGTGGTGGTCGAGATGAAGCGGTCGCGCATCGTGTCCATGAGCGGTTCTCCGATGGTGGTGCAGGGGTGGATTCAGGCGTTCTTGGGCTCGACCCGGGCGACGACCGCGCGGGGGCGCCCCGGGTGGGGCGCGGTGAAGGCCCGGTACAGGGCCTCGTGGTCCCGCCCGTCGACGGTCTCCGCGGACCAGCCCGCGGCGACGAAGCGCGAGGCGATGCCGCCCGGCCAGCCCGGGGTGGCGGAGGCGTTGTCGATCACCAGCGTGTGCAGGGACTCCAGGCCCTCCGGGCCCGCGTAGGCGAGGGCCTCGTGGTTGCTCCCCTCGTCCAGCTCGGCGTCCCCGATCAGCACCCACACCCGGGGCTCGGTCAGCCCCTGCGCCCGCAGACCGAGCGCGGTCCCCACGGCGAGCGGCAGGCCGTGCCCGAGCGAGCCGCTGCCGATCTCCACGCCCGGCACCAGGGTCCGGTCCGGGTGGTGGCCGAGCGGGGAGCCGTAGGAGCCGAAGCCCGGCAGCCATTCCTCCGGGACGAACCCCTTGGCGGCGAGGACCGCGTAGTAGGCCATCGGGCCGTGGCCCTTGGAGAGCAGGAACCGGTCGCGCCCGGGGGAGTCGGCCGTGTGCGGCGACACGCGCAGCACGCGGTCGTAGAGCACCCACAGGGCGTCGAGGGTGGAGGTGGCGGCGGGCCCGTGCTTCTCGTCGCCGGTCATCAGGGCCATCAGCCGGCCGACGTCCCGGAGGCCGGCCGCGGAGCCGTTGTGTGTCGTGGTCATGAGCCCCACCGTGCAACCTCAAGTGAACTTGAGGTCAAATGTCCGCCTGCCGGAGAACGGGTTCGTGACCACCCGGTCGAGTGCGGTATGGTTCTCGTGCACGTTCGGCCGGGGGAAACCCCAGGTCACAACGGGCATCGGGACGTGGCGCAGCTTGGTAGCGCACTTGACTGGGGGTCAAGGGGTCGCAGGTTCAAATCCTGTCGTCCCGACGGGAGCTTTCTCCGTCCTTGCAGGTCAGGGTCTTGTTTCACTGTGGTGAGACAAGACCCTTGATCGTTTCAGGGGTTCTCGTCCCACAATGCTTCACGCACCGCACTGGTGGGCAGCGACTCCGGGATCAAGAACCGTCACGAGGCGGCGTCTGCCAGTCGCGGGCGGTCGTAGGTGCCGACCACACTGCCGTCGGCACTGTAGGACACGCCCTGAAAGCCCAACGACACGTCGTCCGGTACATGCCGAAACCGCAGAATGATCCCGTCCGGGTCGGTCACGTCCACGAAGGTCCCGTCCGGGTCGGTCACCGGCCCTCGCGGGCTCAGCGCCATATCGCGCAGGCGTTCAGCCGTGTTCTCGACGGATGCATGTGATGGGGCCGCGAGTACCACGGGGCGCGTGCCCCGCAGATCCTGCACCCCTGGGGCGGTGCCCTTGTCCTGGAGGACGAACACGAAGTTCGCGTCGGTGTCGAGCAGCACCACGCCCCAGAGGGCGCCGTCAACGGCGAACTCCCTGATGACGGTGAGACCGAGTACGTCGCGATACCAGCGAGTGCTGCGTGCGAGGTCGCTGACCAGGATGGTCACCGCCGCAATGCCGGAGACGCCGACTCCCATGTGCTCCTCCTCAACCGCGGCGGCCGCCGACGGCCGGGCTCTGACGGAACCTTGGTCAATGCGGCACAGCGTGACCCGACCCGTCGCCCCGAGCGCTCGATTGCGCCACTCGGTGGTATGTCGCAGGCCGGGCTCCCGTGATCGTCCGGAAGGCGGGCGCGCCGCCAAGCCGACCGTCCGGATTCACGTGCTGGGCGCCGGCTTCTTCCGGGGGTGCGGATACCGCCGGGTGGCGGAGGGAGGCGTGGCCGGCGATCTTGCGGAGGGCGTGCACCCGGACCCAGGCGTCGTCGAACCGGATCGCTCCGGTGTGCCGGCCTGGCGGCGCACGGCCCCGCCGAGGTGGCGATCCGCCGGTCCGGCGCGGTCGGCCGGGACGGTGGAACTCCCGCCCGGCAGAAAACCGCACCATGCTCCTGGCGTATTCTCCTGGCGTATCCTCGCCGGGCATACCCCCCAAGTATCCGGCATTACCGCCCTCGTCCCCGTGGTCATAGGGTGAGGCGTGCAGCAAGCCATATGCATGTGCCTGGCCCTGTGCAACGTGTTCGGCGACCCTCCGGTCCGAGACTGATTTCCGTCATGGGCCGTAGGGCCGTACGGGACCCTATGAGAGGAGTACGGAGGCAATGCCCGCTTCCATTCCCGAGGGCGTGCACGAACTTGAGAAGCTGCTCGTCGAATGGGTGGGCGAGTTCGTCGAGAATCCGGAGGTTTCCCCCGAGGACAACTTCCTGGACCTCGGCGGTCACTCGCTCCTCGCCATGAACCTCAACACGCGTTTCCAACAGCGCTTCGGACATGAACTGGACGTGAAGGTCCTGTTCGAGGAGTCGCTCGGCAGTGCGATCGCGGAACTGCATGCGCGGATGGCCGGACAGGCCGTCGCGTAATTCGCTCACCCAGCATTCGGACCGACCACCGGAGTAGCCGTGAATGACCGCACCGCCGATTTCCGACTGACCCCCGAAGAGCTCGCCCTGTTCGAGGAGCAGGGCTTCATCGGCCCCATCAAGGTGTATGAACCCGAGGAGATGGAGAAGCGCTGGATCCAGATACGCCGAGCCATTCCGGACCGTTCGCGGGCGATTTACCCGGAAGACGCGCTGGGTGCGGTGACCAACCTCTCCAACTACGACCGGCACCTCGATATCGATCTGCTCAGCGAGCACATCATGCAGCGGGCGATCGTCGAGCGGGTGGCCTCCGTCCTCGGCCCGGACCTGCTGTGCTGGCGCACCGAGTTCTTCCCGAAGTACCAGGGCGACGAGGGCACCGACTGGCACCAGGCGTCGACGTTCGCCCACTCCAGCGGCCGCCCCCAGATCCGGTGGCCCGCGCAGAACAACGCGCCGGCGTTCGGTGGCACGATCACCGCCTGGACCGCGTTCACCCACTCCACCCGCGAGAACGGCTGCCTCCAGCTCATGCCGGGCACGCACCGGGTGATGAACTACGACGAGTCCCTCGGCATGTCCTACAACCCGGACACGATCAACAAGCGGGAGAAGGACAGCGTCCGGCGCGGCTTCTTCGGCTACGACTACCGCGAACTCCAGAAGGACCCCGACTGGCGCCCCGACGAGTCCAAGGCGTTCTCCCTCGTCATGCAGCCCGGCGAGTGCGTGATCTTCTGGTCCACCCTGATGCACGGTTCGCTGCCGCACACCGGCAGCAGGAAGGACTACCGCATGGGGTTCGCGACCCGCTACGTGCCGACCCAGGTCGAGGTCTACCCGGACCTCGACGACGTGTCCGAGTACGGGGGCACCATCCCGCTGGACGACTTCGCCTCCGTGCTCGTCGCCGGCAAGGACGAGTACGGCCACAACACGCTCACCGACCGGAACCGGCGCGGCCGCAGGTTCAGCCCGTGGGACTTCCGGGAGGCCTACAGCGGCTGACCGCCCCGGACCCGTGCCGGCGGCGGCACGGGCCGTGCGAGCCCGGCCCGCCGGCCGGTCCCGCAGCACGTGGCCGACGGCGACCGGACGGGGCGCGGTGACGCGGCGACCCACCGCCCCGCCACCGCGGCCCCTGGCGTGGCGGGCGCCCCTGCGGTGCCGCCCACACGCGCCCGGCCCGTGCCCGTGTCCCCTCCGGTCGTGCTGCTCCGCCCCCACCTTGAGGAAGGCGCACCGATGACCGTGCTCGCCCTGCTCCACCACGCCGGAGGCTCGGCGGCCGTGTTCCGCCGGCTGGTCCGACTGCTGCCCGACTCCATCCGGCCCGTGGCGGCCGAGCTGCCCGGCCGGGGCCGCCGCTGGCGGGAGCCCGCCGCCCACACCGCGCAGGAGGCTGTCCGGGATCTGGCCGACCTGCTCGCCGCGGAGGTGCGACCCGACGAGGAGCTGTCCGTCTTCGGCCACAGCATGGGCGCCTACCTCGGACTCGGCGTGGCAGCGGACCTGGAACGGCGCGGCGGACCGCGCTGCCAGACGCTCTTCGCCTCCGCCAACCTGGCCCCGCAGCTCGGCTCCCCGCTGTTCCCCGACGGCACCGCCGCCGCGTCCGACGAGGAAGTGCTGGCCTGCGCCGCCCGGTTCGACGCGCTGGACGAACGGCTGATCGGCCACCCCCACATCGCCGGTCGTGCCGTGGCCCTGCTGCGGTCCGACTTCGACGTCTGCGATTCCTTCGTCCGCACCATGTCCCGGACCGTGACCGAGAGCCGTATCGTCGTCTGCCGCGGGAGGCAGGACGCCTTCGGCGACGAGCAGACCGACCCGTGGCGGCTGCGCAGCGTCCAGCCGCTCACCACCCTCACGTTCCCCGGCGGCCACCTCTACCTGGAGGGGGCCGGGGCCGAACCGCTCGCGGCGGCGATCGCCTCGGTCATGGGCGAACCGGCGCAGTCCCGAACCTGATCCGGCCTGGGAGCCCCCGATGAACGAGGCAGTGAGTTCCAGCGGCAACCCCCCTCTCGCCCACGAACTGTTCGAGGCGCGGCGCAGCTCCCGTCCCGAGCGGCCCGCCGTGCTGTGGGGCGAACGGTCCCTCAGCTACGAGGAGTTGGGGCGCGAGGCGGACCGGCTCGCCCACGCGCTGCGGCTGGCGGGCGTCATCGGGCAGCCCGTCGGGGTGTTCTTCGAGCGGGGCTTCTCCATCGCCGTCGCGGTACTCGGCGTGCTCAAGGCCGGCTGCGCCTACGTGCCGCTCGATCCCGCCTACCCCGACGAACGGCTCGCAGCCATGGTGCACGACAGCGGTGCGCGGGTCCTGCTGACCGAGAGGGCGCTCCTGGACCGCATCCCGCTGCCGGACGGCACCCGTGCCCTCCTCCTGGAGGACGCCCTGTCCGCCGCCGGGGACGCGCCCCCGGCGGCGGCGCCGGAGATCGGCCCGGACTCCCTCGCGTACGTCATCTACACGTCCGGGTCCAGCGGGGTGCCCAAGGGTGTGGCCATGCCCCACGGTCCGCTCGCCAACCTGATCGCATGGCAGTGCGCGCACTCCGCCTGCGGCACCGGCGACCGGACCCTCCAGTTCTCCGCGCTCAGCTTCGACGTCTCCTTCCAGGAGATGTTCAGCACCTGGGCGTCCGGCGGGACCCTGGTGGTGGCCGACGACACGACCCGCCGGAGCTGGCAGGCCCTCGTCGACCTGCTGAACGGCGCCTCGGTGCGGCGCATGTTCCTGCCGTTCGTCGCGCTCCAGTCGATCGCCGCGCACGCCGCCTCGGTCGGTGTGTGGCCGGCCTCCCTCCGCGAGGTCGTCACGGCCGGCGAACAGCTCCAGGTCACCCCCGCCGTGCGTGCCCTCTTCCGGCAGCTGGACGGAGCGGTGCTGGTCAACCAGTACGGCCCCTCCGAGACCCATGTGGTGACCTCGCTCGAACTCCGCGGGGACCCGGACGGCTGGCCCGACCGGCCCGGCATCGGCCGGCCCATCGCCAACGCCGAGGCGTACGTCCTCGACGAGCGGCTGCGGCCGCGGCAGCCCGGCACACCGGGGGAGCTGTGCATCGGCGGCCCCGTGCTGGCCCAGGGCTACCTGGGGATGCCCGAGGCGACCGCCGCACGGTTCCGGAACGTCCCCGGACTGGCCGGCGGCAGGCGGATCTACCGCACGGGCGACCTGGTCGAACTCCGGCCGGACGGCATCCTGCACTTCCTCGGCCGGCTGGACGACCAGGTGAAGATCCGGGGCCACCGGGTGGAGACGGGAGAGGTCGAGGCGCACCTGCGGACCCTGCCGGAGGTCGCCGACGCGGTGGTGGTCGTGCGGGAGGGGCCCGGCGGCGTCAAGCAGCTGGTGGCGTTCTGCGTCCCGGCGCGCGGCGCCGAGGTGGCGGCGTCCGCGGTCCGGCGGAGCCTGTCCGTACGGCTGCCCGACCACATGATCCCCTCGTCGGTCCGCCCCCTGCCCGCGCTGCCGCTCACCTCCAGCGGCAAGGTCGACCGCAGGGCGCTGGCGCGGCGTCTGTGACCACCGCCCGCTCCCCTTTCTCCGGAGAAGGAATGAGGACAAGCATGACGACGCACGGTCCGGTCCTCGGCGCGGAGGAGAGCGCAGCTGTCACCGGAACCGTCCTGGTGGGGCTGGCCCTGGTACTGATCGCCGCGTTCCTGTTCTCCGCCGCGGCCAAACGGGTCCGCCAGCCCGCGGTGATGGGCGAGATCGTCGCCGGAATAGCCCTGGGGCCGAGTCTGCTGGGGCTGCTGCCCGGCGATCTGCCCGGGCTGCTGTTCCCCCCGGAGGCCCGCCCCTATCTGGAGGTCCTCGCCCAACTGGGCCTGGTGCTCTTCATGTTCGGGGTCGGCTACCAGCTGAGCCTGTCGCATGTGAAGGGCGTCGGACGGCATATCGCCCTGGTGTCGTTCAGCTCGGTGGCGCTGCCGTTCGTCATGGGGGCCGCACTCGCCGTCCTGCTCCACCCGTGGCTCGACAGGTCCCAGCTGAAGACGGACGGGATGCTCGGCCCGGCGCTGTTCCTCGGCGCCGCGATGTCCATCACCGCCTTCCCCGTACTCGCCCGGATCATCGTCGAACGGGGTCTGCAGAAGCACCGGGTGGGCGCGATGGCCCTGGTCAGCGCCGCCATCCAGGACGTGATCGCCTGGACCGTGCTGGCCGCGGTCGTCACCGTCGTCAGCGTCAGCGGCCTGTGGTCGCTCGGCCGGACCGTCGGCGGCGCCCTGGCCTTCGGGCTCCTGCTGCTCCTCGTGGTGCGGCCGGCCCTGGCCTGGCTGCTGGCCCCGCAGCGGCCCTGGGCCGGCAACGCGCCGACCGTCCACGTCGTGCTCTGCTCGGGGCTGCTGGCCAGCGCGTGGATCACCGACGAGATCGGCCTGCACGCGGTGTTCGGGGCCTTCCTGTTCGGGGCCGTCGCGCCCCGCCGCCACATCGACGCGACCGCCCCCGAGGTGCCGGAGCGCATCGACCAGACGAGCCTGCTGCTGCTCCCGGTGTTCTTCACCGTCACGGGGCTCTCGGTGGACCTCGCCGGTCTCGGCCCGCAGGGGGTCGTCATGGTCCTGGCGACCGTCGCGGTGGCGTGCGCCGGAAAGTTCCTCGGCGCCATGGGCGCCGCCCGGCTCTGCGGCTCCGGCGGCCGCGAGTCCACCGTGCTGGGCATCCTGCTCAACGCCCGCGGACTGACCGAACTCGTCGTCCTCAACGTGGGGCTGGGCCTGGGGGCGCTCGACAGCCGGCTGTTCACCGCGATGGTCGTGATGGCCCTGCTCACCACCCTGATGACCGGCCCCCTGCTGAGCCGCTTCCCGCTCGACGCCGAGCCGGTCCCGGCGCCCGCGTCGCGACCCGTGAAGCACGCCGGAAAGGACGCCGCCCGATGACCGGAACGACCACGAGGCAGCAGCCGGCGTCCTCGCCCGCCACGCGGGCCACGCCCCCCGACCCCGTCCGGCCGCGGCTGCCGCTGCGCGGCCGTGAGGAGGAACTGGCCCGCGTCCGGCGGGCCCTGGAGTTCGGCGCCGACGGCGGCTGCGCCCTTGTGACGGTCGAGGGCCCGCCCGGCTCCGGGCGGACACGGTTCCTCGACGAGTGCGCGGGCCTGGCGCAGCGGCTCGGCTATGTGACGGGCTCCCGGTCGGGGCACCCGGGCCCGGCCGGCCGGCCCCGGCTGATCGTCCTGCACGACCCGCACTTCCCGGCGGTGGAGCCGGGCGGGGCCCTGCTCGCCCGTCGGCACGCCCCGTACGGCGATCGGGCGCTGGTCCGGCTGGTGGCGTACCGGCAGGGCGCCGGGCCGGGGGCCGCCGGCCCGCCGGCCGGCTGGCCCACCGCGCACACCGAGCGGATCCGCCTGGCGGAGCTTCGCGCCCCGGCCGCCCTCCAGATCGCCGCCGACCTGCTGGGGGTACCGCCCTCCGCTCCGCTGGCCCGCGTCCTGCGGGGCGCGGGCGGGCACCCGAAGCTGCTGGTGGAGCTGGTGGAGGGGATGCGCGAGGAGCAGTCGCTCCGGGTGGGGGCCCATGAGGCCCAACTGGTCGAGGACCGCATCCCCCAGCGGCTGCGGGCGCTCCTGCAGTCGATGCTCCTGGACCTCCCCGACGAGTGCCGCCAGCTGCTGAGGGTGGCTGCCGTCCTCGGGCGGGAGAGCACGGTCGACGACCTGCTGCCGATCCTCCAGGTGCCGCCGTCCGCCCTGCTGCTCGTCCTCGACCGGTTGATCGGCACCGGCATGCTGGCGGTCGGCAGCACCCGGGTCCGCTTCCCCAACGAGCTGCTGTGGCGGCTCGTCGTCGACTCGGTGCCGGTCCCGCTGCGGCAGGCGCTGCGCCGCCAGGCGGCCGACTGCCGCCAGGTCCCGAGCCCGGCGGCCCGGCCGGAACCGCCCGCCGGGCCGCCGGAGCTCAACGGCCGGGAGAACCGGATCGTCCAGCTGGTCGCGGAGGGGCTGACCAACAAGCAGATGGCCCGGCGGCTGGGAATCTCGCCCCACACCGTCAACTACCACCTGAAGAAGCTGTTCCAGAAGACCGGAGTCAACTCCCGCATCGCCCTGCTGCGGGAGACGGGCTGGAACGACCCGTCCGAGGAGTCACCCGAGCCGGGGCCGCGTGTGCGCCCACGGCCGGGCGCGTTCGAAGGCGGCGGCCAGCTCTAGCAGCCGGTCCTCGGCCCCGGGCGCGCCGACCAGCTGGACGCCCACCGGCAGGTCCCCCGAGGCCACCCCGGCGGGCACCGAGAGCGCCGGCTGGCCGGTGATGTTGAAGGGGTAGGTGAAGGCCAGCCAGTCGGCGTACTCGCGCCACCGCTCCTCGAACCCCGTGCCCTCGGGGGCCTTCCCGAGTTCGGGCGGGAGCACGGTGAGTGTGGGGGTGAGCAGGACGTCGTACCGGGTCCAGAAGCCCAGCACCTCGGCCGCCCGCCGCTGGGCGGCCGCCAGGGCGGCGCAGTAGTCGACCGCGCGGAGCCGCTCGCCGTGCAGGGCGATGTCGAGGCTCGTCGACTCCAACCGGGACAGCCGGCCGGGCGGTACGCCGCGGACCGTCGCGGCCGTGTTCGCGGCGATGACGGTCAGCAGCGGGTCCAGGAGTCCGCCGAGGTCGGGGGAGTCCTCGACCAGCTCCACGTCCAGCTCGCCGAAGGCCGACACCGCTTCGTCGAACACCTCCCGTACCGCGGGGACGACCCTGCCGTGCGGCGGTGTGCACGTGTGGGCCACGCGCAGCCTCCGCGGCGGCCGCGCCCCGGGGGCGAGGAAGGGGGCGGAGCGCGCGGGCAGCCCGTACGGTTCCCCGACCGACGGGCCCGCCATCACGTCGAGCATCAGAGCGGTGTCGCCGACCGTGCGGGCGATCGGGCCGTTGCTGACGTAGCCCGCCCACTGCTCCTGCGAGGCAGGCGCCCAGGGGACCCGGCCGCGGGTGGGTTTGAGGCCCACGGTGCCGCAGGCGGACGCGGGGGCCCGCACGGAGCCGGCACCGTCGGCGGCCAGGGCGATCGGGCCGATGCCGGCGGCCACGGCGGCGGCCGCGCCGCCGCTGGAGCCCGCCGGGCTGTGCGCGGTGTTCCACGGGTTGCGGGTGGGCGGGAAGGCCCGGTTGTCCGTCGTGATCCGCAGCCCGAACTCCGGCATGTTGGTGCTGCCGACGAGGATGCCGCCCGCCCGGCGCAGCCGGGCGACCACCTCGCTGTCGAAGCCGGGCCGGTGGGCGGTGAAGGGCTGCGAGCCGTAGGCGGTCGGCAGGTGGGCCGACTCGTTGGCGTCCTTGACGGTGAACGGGACCCCGTGCAGCGGCCCCCGTTCCTCCGGCGGCAGGGCGTCCGCGGCACGGGCGTCGGCGAGCGCGCCCTGAGCCCGTACGGCGATCACCGCGTTCAGCCGGGGGTTCACCTTCTCCAGGCGGCCGAGGACCGCTTCGGTGACCTCCAGGGCGGACAGTTCCCCGGCGCGGATCAGGTCGCGCAGTGCGCAGGCGGGCAGGAACTCCGGGGAACCGGCGGGCGTGCGGGACGGTGATGTCATCGGAGGGTGCTCCCATGCGGTTCGCGGCGGGCTTCAGCCGGCCGCTCGGACGAGGGCGAGGACGAGCTCCACACAGCGGTCGGCGAGCCGCTCGGCGCGGTCGTCCCGGACGATCCCCTGGGCGTAGGTGAAGTTCCAGGCGAGCTGGTGGTGGGTGGAGTTGACGGTGGCGACGAACGCGCCCACCACCGAGAGGGAGGCGATGAACTGGGCGCCGGAGGCCCGCAGCGGTCCGACGGCGTCCGGGAACGGGACCCGCCCGAGGTTGGAGAGGCAGAGGTTGATCGGCCCCCTCTCGTCCAGGTGCCGCACGAACGGCAGGCTCTCGGCCAGGTTCTGCGGCCCGGCCCCGCCGATCCCGTTGATCATGGAGAACTGCTCGCCCCGCGCCGTGCGCGCCCTGAGATCGGCGCTGATCTCCCGGGCCGTCTCCCACAGCGGGAGGTCCGCCCGGTGCTCGACGAGCGAGGGGATCGTCGCCACATAGCTGCCCACGTCGTCCGGGCCCACCGCCGGTTCGAGGCCGCCCCGGAAGTCGACCGGGGAGCCGATCGAGTACCAGGCGCCCTCCTCGGCCCCGGCGTCCACGGCGAGTGCCCGCACCATCGCGGCGGCGAGCACCCCGTGAACGGTGACCCCGCGGGCCCGGCAGGCGCGGGCGAGCCGGACCAGCGTCGGGCCGTCCAGCGACCGGTGGAGGAACCGGGTGCGGCGCTCCTCGAAGGGCACCGGCCGGTCCGCGTCCACCCGGCGGGGGCGCAGCCGTTCCAGGTCGGCCCCGTCCCGGTCGGCCTTCGCCTTCGCCCGTACCTGCCCCGCGGCGCCGCGGTGTTCGGCCGGGAACAGGTCCTCGGCCGGGGGCAGCACCGTACGGTGTGCCACGGTGCCGCCGACGGCCAGCTCCGCCCACTGCCGTAGCAGCGAGATGAGCGTGGTCCCGTCCGCGACGACGTGGAGCAGACTCAGGACCAGGTCGTGCACCTCGCCGTCGGGCCCGGGGCCGCTGAGCACGACGGCCGTGGCGAGCGGACCGGCCTGCGGGTCGATGCGGCCGTTGACCAGTTCCTCGTCCACGACGCGCCGCCAGCCGTCCTGCACGGCCTCCGGCGAGCCGAGGGTGCGGTGGTCGAGCGGGACGGGACGGCCGTCCGCCGGGACGAAGCGCGGGTGCCGTCCCGTCGGGTCGGCCTCGACCGCCACCCGTAGCAGCGGGTGGCGGGCCTGGAGTCCGTCCAGAGCGGTGCGCAGCGAGGCGCGGGAGACGGGCCCGTGCAGGCGGACCCGTCCGACGACGTTCAGCGGTGAGATCTGGTCGGCTATCCAGTACCAGCGCTCCAGCGGGCTCAGTTCCCGCCGGACCGCCCCGGAGGTCGTGGACACGGGCGTTCCCGGTCAGTCGACCGGCGACGCGGAGAGCGGCCGGAACATGCCCGCGCTCGCCCGGGTCTCCGGGGTGGTCTGCCAGGGCGGGTTGGTGCCGAAGGCGATCAGGACCTCCTCGCCGTCGGCCCGGAAGGCGACGGGCTCGCCCTGCTCCACCCACACCATCTCGTGCGGGCCGGCGCTCACCGAGCCGCCCTCGAAGTCCACGGCGAACCGGCCGGTCAGGACGACGATGAACTCGTCGTAGCTGGGCACCCATTCCATGACGTCGCCGGGGTGCAGGCAGGCGAAGCCCGCGCCCATCGACTTCGGGACGCCGTCGTCGGCCAGGTCTCCGATGTAGATGCGGGTGTCCGCGAACTGCTGCCAGTTCGCCTGCTTCGTTCCGTACGTGTGTGCCGCCATGTCCGGCTCCTTCACGAGGTGTTCCGCTCGACGGGCTGTCCGCGTCAGACCAGCGGAGAGATCTGCTCCTCCACGCCCAGCAGGGCCTTGCCGTACATTTCCTTGATCATCGAGGGTTGCAGGATGGCGTGCCGGGCGCTCACGGCCGAGTCCCGCCAGATCCGCTGGAGCGGGTTGGCGTCGGCGAAGCTGGCCGCGCCGTGCGCGGTCAGCAGCGTGTCGATCGCCTCGGTGACCTGCCCGATCGCCCCGCTGAGGTCCGCCCGCGCCTGGATGCGCCGGAGCGGGTCCAGGGCCTCGCCGCGCCGTGCCGCCCCGTCGATGTCGTCGGTGGCGCGGTGGACGTGGAGGTGAGCGGTGTCGATCTTCTGCGCGGCCTCGGCGACCCGCAGCTGGAAGGCCGTCGAGTCGCGCTGCTTCTCGAAGTAGGTGAACGTGATGGCCTTCTCGGCGGACTTGTCCCTGACCAGCTCCAGCGCAGCACGGCCCAGGCCCAGCTGGGTGGCCGCCAGGGGGGCGGCGGTGAGGAACTGCACGAAGGCGGAGCGGGCGTGGGGTCCGCCGGACCGCTGCACCGGGTAGTCGCCGGCCATCGCCCTCGGCACCGACACCACCCGGTGGTCCGGTACGAGGATGTCCCGGGCCACCAGGCAGTTGCTGCCGGTGGCGCGCATTCCGGCGACGAACCAGGTGTCCTCCACCGTGTAGTCGGCGGCGGGGATCAGGGCCATGCCCTGGTCGACGATCTGCCCGCTGGAGTCCGGGACCGGGAAGCCGATCACGGACCAGCCGGCGTGCCAGGAGCCGGAGGCGTAGTGCCAGCGGCCGGACACCCGGTAGCCGCCGTCGACCCGCTCGGCGGTGGCGCTGGGCGTCAGCACGCCGGACACACGGGTGTCGGGACCGGCCCCGAACACCTCGTCCTGTGCCTGCTCCGGGAAGAGGCTGGTGACCCAGGCCAGCGAGTTGCCGACCGCGACCACCCAGGCACTGCTGCCGTCCCCCTCGGCCAGGATCGCGGACACGTCGACCAGGGTGCGCAGGGACGCCTCGTGGCCGCCGTACCGCTTCGGCACCGCCAGCCGGAACATGCCGCCCGAGGTGAGGAGTTCGACGGATTCGTCGGTCAGCCGACGGTCGCGCTCCCCCCGGTCGGCGTTGCGGGCGAGGACCGGGACGAGGTCCCGTGCGGTGCGGAGCAGCTCGGACGGTTCCGAGGAAAGGAGTGTGCTCTCGGTCCGGGTGTCGGCCATGGGAGTCTCCGTCTCAGTGGGCGAATGCCGTGATGCGGTCGGTTAGGGAACGGGTGTTCGTCGGCGCTGCCCCGGAATGCGTACCGAACGTCCGGCCGCCGTAGACGAGCGGGGCGGCGCCCCGCGTGCCGGAGACCCGGGTCACCAGGCCGAGCAGCAGCAGGTGGTCCCCTCCGGTGACATGCCGCCGGAGCTCGCACACGAGCCACCCCGGGGCCCCCCGCAGACGCGGGAGGCCGTCGTCCGGGCACCAGCCGACCCGGTCGAACCGTTCGGCGGCCGAGGAGGCGAACACCCCGGCCACGTCCGCCTGTCCGGCCCCGAGCAGGTTCACGCCGAACCGCGCGGACCGCAGGATCTTCGGCAGCAGTCGGGAGCGCTGCTCCAGCGCGACCGTCACCATGGGCGGCCGCAGCGAGAGCGAGGTGAGCGAGCCGACGGTCGTGCCGTGGGGCAGTCCGTCCGCCATCGCCGTGACCACCGCCACCGGGGTGCAGACATCGGCCATGAAGTCCTTGAAGTCTCGCTCCGTCACCATGTCTTCTCTCCAGAGCGTGAAGGGGCCGGGCGTGGTCACGGGGCCGCTCCTGCGGGTTCGCCGGCCGTGCGGCGATCCGGCCGGGCCTTCTCCCCGTGGCGGGGACGCTGCGTACGCCGGGTGCCGTCCCGCGGGCCCCGGTGGCTCGGTGTGCGCCGCCGGATGTGCTGCCTCGCGCGGCGGAGGGGTGCCTTCGTGCCGGGCGCATGCGGGCGGTGCGAGAACGCGGCGAGGTGCCGTGGCCGTCGTCGTGCGCCCGCCGGGCCGTGCGGCACGGCCCCCGGCCCGGGGCGCGGGGTGCGTACCTTCCCGGCCCTGCGCGCACCCGCAGCCGGCCCCGCCCCGCCCCGCCGCGGTCACGGCCTCGGGTCCGCGGTGCCGGGCGTGCCCACCAGGGCCGTGACCGCCCGGAACCGGCGGTCCAGCAGCGGGTCGGGGAGCAGCCGTGCCAACCGGGCCATCCGGCGGGCGTCCGCCCCGGCCCAGTAGCGGGCCCGGGGGCGTGCGTCGGTCAGGGCGCGCAGTACCGTGCGGGCGAAGTCCTCCGGGGTGGTCCTGCTCGCCATCGCCTGCTGCGCGTTGCCCTCCAGGAACGCCTGGAGGGCGGACCGGTAGAGGCCGGCGACCGGGGGAGCGGCATCCGCCAGCGCCTGTTCGCCCGCCCGCGACACCTTGGTCCAGATCGGGGTGAGGATGGCGCCCGGAGCGACCACCGAGACGTGTACGCCGGTGGGCCCCAGCTCGCGCCGCAGGGCGTCGCTGAGCGCCTCCTTGGCGAACTGAGCGGCGGAGTAGGCTCCGAGGAAGGGGACCGCGGCCTTGCCGAGGCCGGAGGTGACGTTGACGATCCGGCCGTTGGACCGGCGCAGCAGCGGCAGATGGGCCCGGATCATCGCGAGGTGACCGACCACGTTGACGTCGAGCTGCCGGCGGAACTGCTCGCCGTCGATGCACTCCAGCGGGCCCGGTACGCAGATCCCGGCGTTGTTCACCAGCCCTCGCAGCCCGCCCCAGCGGTCCTCGACGAGTTCGGCCGAGGCCTGGACCGACGCGTCGTCGGTGATGTCGATCACGGCGTAGCGGAGCCTGCCGTGCTGCGACTCGGTGAGCAGCTTCTCCCCGTCCTCCTCCCGGCGGACGCCCGCGAGCACCTGGAAGCCCCGGTGCTCCAGCTCCAGGGCGCACTCGCGGCCCAGCCCCGAGGAGGCACCCGTGACGAGGACCGGGCCGTACGGCGGGATGCTCCCGCGGCGCGGTCCGCGCACTCGGTTCCGGCTCATCGGCCTGCCTCCCCGTCCGCGCCGGCGGGGAGGCCGGCGCCCGGGAAGGTCAGCGCCGGTTCGAGCTTGCCCACCAGCTTCCGGTGGGACATCCACCGGAAGCAGGCGTCCCGGACCCGGCGGCGCACCGGGCCCTGCGACTGCTCGAACTCGCTGATGGCGCGGGTGGCCTCCACCATCGTCCGGGTGCGTTCGTACCGCGCCGACTCGTAGCCGCGCAGCCCCCGGGGTACGTCCGGGGCGTGCCGCAGGTGCTGGGCCAGGACCGCGGCGTCCTCCATCGCCATGGCGGAGCCCTGGCCCAGGCTCGTGAGCATCGGGTGGGCGGCGTCCCCGAGCAGGGTCACCGGCCCCGTGCCCCAGGGCTGGAGGAACGCCCGGTCCCGGGTGTTGAGCGTCAGCAGGTCCTCGGGCGGGGTCACCCGGATCGCCTCCCGGACCTCGTCCGGCCAGCCCGAGTAGGCGTCGAGGACCCCCGCCTTGCCGCCGTCCCAGGTGCTGGACTGCGCGAAGGGCATGTTCTGCGTGCCCCACCAGTAGAGCCGGCCCCGGCCGATGTCGACCAGGCCGAACCGCATCCCGTCGCCCCACAGGTGGACCACGGAGCCCGGGGTGAACCGGGGGTGGCTGTACTCGGTGATGCCGAGCCAGGCGATGTACCCGCTGTCGTGCACGGGCTCGTCCGGTCCGGTGAGCTGCCGCCGTACGGCCGAGTTGAACCCGTCGGCGCCCACCAGGAGATCGGCCTCCGCCTCCCGGCCGTCGGTGAGGTGCACCCGGGCCCGGTCGCCCTCCACCGCGAACCGGTCGGCGGCGGCGCCCAGCCGGATCGGGATGTCCGCCGTCTGGTCGAGGAGTGCGGCGAACAGGTCGGACCGGCTGATGCAGATGCACGGGACGCCGATGCGCCGGGTGATCTCGGGGAACGGGAACTCCCGTATCAGCCTGCCCTTCCGGTCCTTGACACGGTACGTCTCCATCACCCGGCCGCGCTTCTCCAGGCCCAGGTCGATGTCCAGGGTGGCGAGCGCGGCCGTGGCGTTGCTCATCACGGAGAGCCCGAACCCGGCCGCCCGCATCTCCGGCGCCCGCTCGAACACCTCCACGTCGAAGCCGACGCGCCGCAGCGCGATGGCCGCGGTGAGTCCGCCGATCCCGGCGCCGACGACGATGGCTGTTCGTGTGCTGCTCATGTCAGTGCTGCCCGCCTTCGTTCGTTCGGAGTCCCATGGCCCTGAGCACCGGTCCGACGAGGCCGCCCACGCGCGGCTCCTCCATGATCGTGAGGTGGTCGCCCTCGGCGTCGACCACCGTGAGGCGGCCGGAGGTGCGCGCCCGCCACCCGTTGGTCTCGTCCGCGTGCATGCTGTCGATGGCGGTGTGCATGTCCAGCAGCACGCCCGGCAGCGGATCGCGGGCCCGGACGAGGACCACGTCGTAGTCCACGGCCCCGGGCCGGTAGTCGAAGGCGGAGCGCCAGTTCGCCTCGTACACCCGGAACAGCCTGCGGACCACGGCGTCACCGCTGCCCGCGGGCAGGACGCCCTCGTCGACGGCCAGCCGGGTCATGAACGCGAACTTCTCGTCCAGCGTGGCCGGACCGGGCGGCAGGAGGTCGCCGGCGGTGGCGCTGCCGTGCCGGAGCCAGAGCAGCTCCCAGAAGAACCAGCCGAGCAGCGCCTCGTCGTCGGTCCAGGGCCGCCGCTCCGGGTTGAGCGCCGTCGTGTCCAGCAGGACCAGGGAGGCGACGCTCTCCCCGGCGGCGTGCAGCTGCCGGGCCATCTCGAAGGCGACGAACCCGCCGAAGGACCAGCCGCCGAGGTGGTAGGGGCCGGACGGCCGGACCCGGCGCATCGCCGCGATGTAGTCGGACGCGAGCCGCTCCAGGCCGCGCACCGGCTCCGTGCCGACGTCCGCCCCGGCCGCCTGGAAGGCGTAGAGGGGCTGGTCCGGCGGCAGGTGCCTGGCGAACGGCACGTAGCAGAGCACGTTGCCGCCCATGGGGTGCGCGAAGAACAGCGGCGGCCGGGAGCCCTCCGGCCGGATCGCCACCAGCGGGTCGAAGCCGGCGGCCGTGCTGCCCGCCGAGCGGAGCCGTTCGGCCAGTTCGGCCACGGTCGGCGCCAGGATGAAGTCCGACAGCGGGATCGCGGTGCCGAAGCGCTCCTCCATGAGCACGACCAGGCGCATCGCCGTGATCGACGTGGCACCGAGGTCGAACAGGTTGTCGTGCACCCCGACGTCCGGCAGGTGCAGCAGGTCGGCCAGCATGCGGGCCAGCACCCGCTCGTGGTCGTCCCTGGGAGCGACCTGCCCGGCCGGCCCCGTGCGGACCGGCCGCACCTGCTGGAGGGCGGCCTCGTCGCGTTTGCCGTTCGGGGTGAGCGGGATGGCCGGCAGCCACACGAAGTGCGCGGGCACCATGTAGTCCGGCAGCTTCGCCCGCAGGTGGCGCCGCAGCCCGTCCAGGTCCGCGCGCTCGGCGTCGCCGACCAGGAAGGCCACCAGGGAGGTTTCGCCCGCTTCGCCGCGCCGGGCGACCACGGCGACGTCGGTGAGCGCGTCGGGACCGCCCACCGCGGCCCCGGCGGCGACCAGCTCGATCTCCCCGGGCTCGACCCGGTAGCCACGGATCTTGACCTGACGGTCGGCGCGGCCCAGGCAGACCACGTTCCCGTCGGCCAGGACCATGCCGACGTCCCCGGTGCGGTAGACCAGCCCGTCGCCGTCCGGGGCGGGCACGAACCGCTCCTCGGTCAGGTCGGGCCGGCCCGCGTACCCGTCGGCCAGCCCGGCACCGCCGACGTAGATCTCACCCCGGCTGCCGACCGGCACCCGGCGCATCCGCTCGTCCAGCACCAGCAGCCGGGCCCCGTGGATGGGCCGCCCCACCGGGGGCAGCGCCGGGAACGCGGCGGGATCGCCGGTCATCCCGTGGAAGGCGGCGGCGTGCGTCTCGGTGGGGCCGTAGTGGTTGTCGAGCACCACGTCGCCGAGCGAGGCGCAGAACCGGCGGATCTCGTCCGTCGTCCGGAACTGCTCGCCCGACGAGCACAGCACCCGCAGGCTCCGCGGCACCAGGCCGAGTGTCACCGACGCCTCCGCCAGCTGCTGGAGGGCCACGTACGGCAGGTGGATGCGCTCGACGCGCTCCCGGTCCATCAGCCGCAGCAGAGCGGGCATGTCCCGCCGCAGCGCCTCCGAGACGACGACCAGGGTGCCGCCGCCGGCCAGCGTGGCGTACAGCTCCTGGAAGGAGACGTCGAAGCTGAGCGGCGCGTACTGCGCGGTGCGGGCCCCCTCGGCGGTGCTGGCGATCCCGTTCTGCCAGGCCACCAGGTTGGACAGGGACCGGTGCGGCGCCGAGACCCCCTTCGGGCGGCCCGTCGAGCCCGAGGTGAACAGCAGGTACACCTCGTCGTCCTCGCAGAGTTCCGGCAGCTCGACGCTGGGCGGGGCGGCGGCCAGCGCCTCGTACGGGAGGGAGGGGACGGAGGTCTCCAGCAGACCCCGGTGCTCCGCGTCCACGACGACGCGGGCGGGGCGGCCCTGCTCGATCATGGCGCGCAGCCGGTCCACCGGATAGGCGGTGTCCAGCGGCATCGCCGAGCACCCCGCCTTCGCGGTGCCCAGGAGCGCGGCGACGGTACCGGCCGTACGGCCCATGGCGAGGGCGACGCGGTCGCCCGGGCGCACCCCCGACTCCAGCAGACCGGCGGCGAACCGGGTGGCGGCCCGGTCCAGCTCCCCGTACGTCCACGTCAGGTCCTCGGACACCACGGCCTGCGCCCCGGGCGCACGACGGGCCCGTTCCTCGAAGGCGCGGACCGCGTTCACCGGCGGACGCCCGGCCCGCGGGGGCTCCGGCGCCGGAGCGAGGAAGCCGAACTCCACCGCGCCGTCCGGCTCCTCGGCGAGTCTGCGCAGGATGCGCACGTAGGTGTCGGTGTACAGGCGGGCCTGCGCGGGGGTGAACGACTGCCCCGAGAAGTCGAGACGGAGCCGGATGCCCTCGTCCACCGGGTCGACCATGGCGTTGACGACCAGGGAGAAGTTCGTCTCCTCCCGGACCGCGAAGCCGCGGCTGGCGATCCCGGGGGTCCGGAAGACCTTCCCGAGCTGCCGGAAGTGGATGAAGTTGAACAGGGTGTCGACCAGCGACGTCCGGCCGAGGTCCTCCTGGATGACCGCCAGCGGCACCCGCCGGTGGGGGTGGCTCTCCCGCTCCCGGTCCAGGGCGCGGACCACGACGTCGAACCAGGTGGCCTGCTCCGCGTCCACCCGCACGGGCAGGGTGTTGAGGAACAGGCCGCAGGTGCGCTCCGCCCCCGCGACATCCGGCCTGCTGTGCGTCACCAGACCGGTCGTGATGTCCCGTTCGCCGGAGAAGGCCCGCAGCATCAGGACGTGCGCGGCGAACAGGACCGACTTCACCGGGACCCGCCGGTCGCCGGCGGTGGTACGCAGAACGTCGACGAGATCGGCGGGCAGCCGCAGGTCGCACTCCACCCGCTCGTCCGTCCCCGGCGCCTCGTGCGGACGGAAGCTGTCCAGATGGGGCTGCGTCGCGTCGGTCAGCAGGTTCCGCCAGTAGGCGCGGCCCTCCTTCGCGTCGACGGCCGCGCGCTCCTGGGCGACGTGCAGCGCGGCCGAGGGCGGCACGGTGTCCGGTACCGGCGCCAGGTCCAGTCCCAGCAGGTGGCCGTAGTCCTGGAGGAGTTCGGAGACGAGGTTGGCGACGCTGCCGCCGTCGAGGATGGCGTGGTGGAAGCTGAAGACCAGCTCCACCGTCCCGGGCAGGGCGAACACCCGGAAGTGGTACAGCGGCGCACGGTCGAACCGGTAGTCGTACCGGCGCCGGGCCGCGATGTGCTCGTCGACGGCCGCCTCGGCCTCGGCGGCCGGAACCTCCCTCAGATCACCGCAACTCAGTCCGCCCTCGACGGAGGAGTGGACGATCTGGAGCGGCTCGGCGTGGCCGGCCAGGGCGAACGACGACCGCAGCACCGGATGGCGTGCGACCAGGCGGTCGAAGGCCGCCCGGAACTCCCGCTCCCGCCACGGCATGGCGAGGCTGTAGCGGAAGACGTCCTTGTACGTCGCGGAGTCCTGCTTCTCCCGGCTGTGGAACAGCAGGCCGAGTTGGAGGCGGGTGATCGGGTAGGCGTCCTCGCACGTCTCCAGGCGGGCCCGGTCCACCGGGGAGACCAGGGCGAAGGGAGCCGGGGCCGCGGAGCCGGCCGGGACGGCGGAGCCGGCGTCCGAGGCGTTCTCGGCGCAGGTGGCCAGCCCCGCCACGGTGGGGTTGCGCACGAAGTCGTCCGTGGTGAACCGGATGCCCGCCTTCTCGGCGAGCGCCCGCACCCGGAGCATGCTGATCGAGTCGCCGCCGATCACGAAGTAGTCCGTGTGGACGCCGACCTCCTCGACGCCGAGCACCTGTGCCCAGATGCCGGCGAGTTCGGACTCCCGGGCGGTCCGCGGCGTGCTGTCCGCGGCCTCGGCCGCGTCGGCGGACGGGGCGGGCAGGGCCCTGCGGTCCACCTTGCCGTTGGGCGTGAGCGGGAGGCGGTCGAGGCGCTCGAAGGACGACGGGATCATATAGGCGGGCAGCACGTTCCCGAGCGCCGCTCTCAGGCTGCCCGGGTCGAGGTCCCGGTCGGCCGTGCAGTAGGCGACGAGGACCGGACCCCGGCCGCCGGACCGGTGGTCGACGACCACGGCGTCGCGGATCGCGTCCAGGGCGACCAGTGCGTTCTGCACCTCGCCCAGCTCGACCCGGTTGCCGCGGATCTTCACCTGGTCGTCGTTCCGGCCGAGGTACTCCAGATTGCCGTCGTTCAGCAGCCGGGCCAGGTCCCCGGTCCGGTAGAGGCGGCCGCCGGGGACGAAGGGGTCCTCGACGAAGCGCTCGGCGGTGAGCTCGGGCCGGCCGAGATAGCCGCGGGCGACCTGGACGCCGCCGATGTGCAGCTCGCCGGGGACGCCGACCGGCTGCGGGCGGCCGTGCCGGTCGAGCACGTAGAGCGTCGTGTTCTCCACGGGACGCCCGATGGGCACCCGGGTGACGGGGCCCTCGGACGCGGGCGGGCAGTCGAAGCAGGTCACGTCCACCGCGGCCTCGGTGGGGCCGTAGAGGTTGACCAGACGGGGCGGGTCACCGCCGTCGAAGACCCGGTTGAACCGGGTCGCCCGCTCCGGGGGCAGCGCCTCCCCGCTGCAGAAGACGGAACGCAGCGAGCCGACTCCGGTGGCCAGCTCCGGGTGGTCCTCCAGCAGGTCCAGGAACGGGCCGAGCATCGAGGGCACGAAGTGGACCACGCTCACCCGGTGGTCGCGAATCGTGCGCGCGATCCGCTCCGGGTCCTTCTCCGCTCCCGGTGGCAGCAGCACCACCCGCGCCCCCTGGACGGCCCACCACAGCAGCTCCCACACCGAGACGTCGAACGAGATGGGCGTCTTCTGCAGGAGCGTGTCGCCCGGACCGACGGGGTAGCGGCGCTGCATCCACGCCAGCCGGTTCCCCACCGCGCGGTGCTCCACCATCACGCCCTTGGGGCGACCGGTGGAGCCCGAGGTGTAGATGGTGTACGCGAGGTCCTCCGGGCGCGCGGTGCGCCCGAGCGGCCGGCCGGAGCCCCGGTACAGCGCGGAGATCCGGAGCACCGGGGCGCCGGTGGGCAGGTCCCCGACCGCCTGCGCACCGCACAGGACCAGCTTCGCCCCGCAGTCCTCCAGGAGCAGCCGGACGCGGGAGGGCGGGTGGCCGGGATCGACGGGTACGTAGGCGGCGCCCGCCTTGAGGATGCCGAGCAGGCCGGGCAGCAGCTCCGGGCCGCGCTCCGCGAGGATCGCCACCCGGTCGCCGGGGCCGGCGCCCCGCTCGCGCAGCGCCCGTGCCACCTGGTTGGACCGCCGGTCCAGCTCGGCGAAGGTCAGCGTGGCGCCTGAGGCACCGTCCACCACGGCCGTCAGATCGGGGGTGCGCGCCGCCTGTTCGGCGAACAGCTGGTGCAGCGTCTTGTCGCGCGGGTAGGGCGCGGAGGGGCCCTGGCCGCGGCGGACGACGTCCTCGTACTCGTCGTCGGTCAGCATGGGCAGCTCCGCGAGCGGCAGCTCCCGGGAGTCCAGTCCGCGGCGGAGGAGTTCCCCGACGTGTCCGGCGAGGGCCGTGGCCGTCAGGTGCCCGTCGAACACGTCGTCGGCGTAGTCGAGGTCGACGCGCAGGCCCGGCTCGCCGTCGAAGGCTTGCACCATGACGGAGAGCGCGTCGGACGCGTGGACCGGGGCCATGATCGTGGTGGTCCGGTCCACTCCCGGGATTCCCGGCGGCCGGGGGAAGCGCAGGTAGGAAGCGGTGACGTCGAACAGCCGTCGGCCGTCGGCGTCCTGCGCGGGGGCCTCGCGGAGGATCTCGCCGAACGGCAGCCGCTCGTGCTCCCTGAGCCGGTCGATCTGCCGGCGGACCCCCTCGGCGAGTTCGACCAGCGGCAGATCCTCCGCCACCGGGATGCGCACCGGCAGGTTGTTGGCGAACTGGCCCACGACCGAGCGCTCGTCCTCGGTCCGGCGGTTCAGGAACGGCACGCCGACCACGACCTCGTCGGCCTGGTGGATGCGCCCGAGGCACACCGCGAACGCCGAGAGCAGGTAGGGGAAGGGGGACGCGCCGGCGTCGAGGATGCGACGCACCAGCTCCTCGCCGACCGGGAAGGAGTGCCGGCCGCGGCCGGGCCGGGCGGCGCCGGAACGCGTGAAGAGAGCGGGCTCCATTCCCGCCAGATATTCTCGGTAGAATGCGCGGTCGTTCTCGCGTTCCGTGTCGCCGACGGCGGATCCGAATTCCTGGATGGAATTCCAGTAGGAGGCGGAACCGGTCCGTCCTGCCGACTCGGCGGTTTCCGGCCCGGCGGCCGGAACGTCCTCTCCGGACACGCGCGAGCGGTAGTCGGAGAGAATCCGCAGGGTCAGCGCGTTCAGGGCCCAGGCATCGGTCACGATGTGGTGCGACGTCAGCACCAGGTGGACGGCCTGCGGCCCCTCGGTGACCACGGCGGCCCGGAACAGCGGCCCGCCCCCGAGGTCCAGCGGTCGGCCCAGCTCCTGCTCGCACCAGTTCCGCACGGCCCCGGCCGGGTCCGGCCCCCCGGAGAGGTCGATGTGCTGGAAGGCAGGCCCCCCGGCGTCCGGCTCCTCCGCGATCCGCCGGACCCGGGGGATCCCTTCGCCGTCCTCGCCGAACCGCAGCCGGAAGGCGTCGTGCTCCCGCACCGCACGGGCCAGGCAGGCACCGAGCAGCTCCCGGTCCAGGGCCCCCGCCAGCCGCTCGTGGACCAGCACGTTGAACTGGCAGCTCCCCGGTGTTCTTGCTTCGGCCGCCCAGATGTCGCGCTGGTATCCGGTGAGTCCGAGGGCCCTGGATTCAGCTGCTATCCCCACGGAATGCCACTCCTTCGCCTGCCATTCGTGCGCGAACAAACAACGGCTCGGATCAGGCTAGGGTGAAGGGGTTGGCGCGGCTACTGCGTAATCGAGTAGGGCGTATTCGAGTAGGCAGCGAGAACGAATACGCCCTCGCTCCGGGATACGCCGCCGGAGCGGGCCGGAACACCGCAGCGTGCAGCCCGCCGCCCCCGGGCGGAGCCGGTCGCGGCCGTGGCGGTTCGGTCACGCCCGGGTGAGGAGGTCCAGTTCCGCCCGCGCGGCCGCGGCGTGCCCGGCGTGGCCCGAGGACCGGCTCTTGGCCAGGGCCCGGTTCAGGTGGGACACGGCGGCGTCCCGGTCACCGCGGAGCCGGGCGGCGTGCCCGAGGCCGATCTCGGCACGGATCTCGCCCCGGTGGTAGGCGCGTTCGCTCGACACGGACAGCGCGCGCTCGTACAGCTCCGTCGCCCGCTCGGTGAGGCCGCCGGCCAGCGCGGTCCTGCCGAGGAAGACCAGTGTCTCGGCGACCTCGGTCCACAGGCCGAGCTCCTCGGCCATCAGGAGGCCCTCGCGGTGCAGCCGTTCGGTCCGTGCGCGCTCGCCCTCGCGCTCGGCCGCCAGCGCCAGGGAGCGGGTGGCCCGGAGCTGGCCCCAGCGGTCGTCGACCTCGCGGAACAGCGCGGCGCCCAGCTCCGCGGACCCGTCCCGGGCCGGGGCGTGGCCCGCCAGCTCGACCAGGGCCGCGGCCTCGCCCCAGGGGTCCCGGGCGGCGCGGGCGCCGGCCAGGCTCGCCTCCACCAGCCGCCGCCCCTCGCGGTGGTGGCCCTGGCCGGTCAGCCCGGTGCCGACGAACCACTGGAGCCGGGCCCTCAGCACCGGGTCCTCGATCCCGGCGGTGGGGTCCTCGCCCGCCGGGCCGGGCACGACCTCGGCCTGCGAGGTGCGCAGTTCCACACCGGCCAGCCAGACCCGTGCCGTCAGGCGCGCGGCCGGGGCGGCGCCGGCGTCGGCCGCCAGCGCCGTCCGCAGCGACCTGCGGGCCTCGGGCAGCCGCCCCCGCAGGAACCAGTACCAGGCCAGCGCGTTCACCAGCCGCACCGCGTACCCGGCGGGCCCCCCGGCGACCGCAAGGTCCAGGGCACGGCGCAGATTGACGGTCTCCGCGTCGAGGCGTTCCAGGGAGCACCGCTGGTCCGGGCCGCGCAGCCGCTCGCTCTCCCGCTCGGCCGACTCGGTGCAGTACCGCACGAAGCGCCCCCGCACGGCGCTCTCCTCGTCCGTCTCCGCCAGCCGCTCGGCGCAGTAGGCCGCCACCGATTCGAGCAGCCGGAACCGGTCGCCCTCACGGACCACGAGCGAGCGGTCCACCAGCCGGGAGAGCAGATCGGGAATCCGCCCGGCGGGCAGCTCCCCGTCGGCGCAGACCGCCTGGGCGGAGGGCATGACGCAGCCGTCGGCATGCACGACCAGGCGGCGCAGCACGGTGCGCTCGTCCGGCGTCAGCAACTGCCAGCTCCAGTCGAGCATGCCCCGCAGCGTCTGCTGGCGGTCCGGGAGCCCGCGCACGCGTACCTCGGGCCGGGCGAACCGGTCGTCCAGCCGGGCGGCGAGCTCCCCGGGGCTCAGCGTCCGCAGCCGGGACGCGACGAGTTCCAGGGCGAGCGGAATGCCGTCGAGGCGAAGGCAGATGGTGGAGACCGCCGCCGCGTTGTCCGCGTCCAGGACGAAGCCGGGCGCCGCCGCGGCGGCCCGCTCCACGAACAGCTCGACGGCGCTGGACCGGGCGACCACCTGCGGATCGGTGTCCTCCGGCAGCGCCAGTGGCGGCACCGGGTGCACCACCTCGCCGGGGACGTCCAGGGCCTCCTGACTGGTGAGCAGGAGGTGGGCCGCCGGCACGGCCGACAGCAGGGACCTGGTGAGCACGGCGACCGACTCGACGAGGTGCTCGCAGTTGTCCAGCAGGATCAGCAGCTGCTTGTCGGCCACCGCCTGGCACAGCCAGCCCACCAGGTCGTCCAGGTCCGGTTCGGTCGCCGCCGTCTCGCACAGGCCCAGCGTCGTGATGACGCGCTCGGCGATGTCGTCCGGGGCGGACGCGGCGCCCAGGCCGGCCAGCTCGACCAGCCACACCCCGTCGGCGTACTGCCCGGCCGCGTCGCCCGCCGCAGCGATGGCCAGCCGCGTCTTGCCCACCCCGCCGAGGCCGGTGAGCGTGACGAGACGGCTGCTCGCGCCGGGGTCCAGCCGGGCCAGCACCTGCGCGGCAGCCTCACGCCGGCCGATCAGCGGGGTCAGCGGGGCGGGCAGGTTCGTCCGGCACGACCGCGACCCGATCGCCGGTGTGGCCAGGTGAGGTTCCTGGTGCAGGATCGCCTCGTGCAGCGCCGCGGCCTCCGGACCGGGCGAGGTCCCCAGCTCCTCGGCCAGCTCCCGGCGCAGCACCTGGAAGCTCTGCAGCGCGTCGCCCTGCCGACCGGAGCGGTACAGGGCGCGCATGTGGGCCATGCGCAGCCGCTCGCGCAGCGGGTGCCGTGCCACCAGCGTCCCCAGTTCCGCCGCCAGCGCCGTGTGCTCGCCCAGGGTCAGCCGGACCTCGGCGTGGTCCTCGACGACGGCCAGGCGCAGCTCCTCCAGCCGGGCGATCTCACTGCGGGCGAACAGGGGCTCGGCCATGTCCGCGTAGGCCGGGCCCCGCCACAGGGCGAGCGCGTCGGCGAACAGGTCCGCCTTCACCGACGGCTCCCGGTGGGCGCGGGCGCGGTCGGCGAGCTCCTGGAATCTCAGCGCGTCCACCACGTGGTCCGCGAGCTGCAGCCGGTACCCGGCGGGCTCGCGGACCACCTGCTCCCGGCCCAGCACCCGGCGCAGCTGGGAGATCTTGGTCTGCAGGGTGTTGGTGGACCCGCCCGGCGGGTTGCTCGCCCACAGGTCCTCGATGAGGCGGTCCGCCGGCACCGGCCCGCCGCCGTGGACGAGCAGGTCCGCCAGCAGGGCGCGCACCTTCGCTTCGGGGACCCTGACCGGCCGTCCCTCGGCGTCCCAGACGGCCAGCGGGCCGAGCACCCCGTAACGCATGGCCGCAGTCTATCGCCGAACGACCCTCAGGAAACCGTGCGCGGTGGGCGGCACAGTGGCGACCGCAGGCCGACGATCCGGGAAAGAGCAGGGAGAGCCATGAGCACAACGACCGCAGGCAGGGCGGGAGCCCGGGAATGGGGAGGGCTGGCCGTCCTGTCGTTGCCCACCGTGCTGCTGGGCCTCGACGTCACCGTGCTGTACCTGACCCTCCCCTCACTGGCCGAGGATCTGCGCCCGTCCGGCACCCAGGAGCTGTGGATCATGGACGCCTACGGGTTCCTGATCGCCGGCTTCCTCCTCACCATGGGCACGCTGGGCGACCGGATCGGCCGCCGCCGGCTGCTGATGATCGGGGCCGCGGCCTTCGGGATCGTCTCGGTGCTGGCGGCCTACTCCACCAGCGCCGACATGCTCATCGCCGCGCGGGCGGCCCTGGGGGTCGCCGGTGCCACGCTGATGCCGTCCACGCTGGCCCTGATCAGCAACATGTTCGCCGACCAGCGGCAGCGCTCCCTGGCGATCGGTGTCTGGGCCACCAGCTTCGCGCTCGGCATGGCGCTCGGCCCGGTGGTCGGCGGGGCGATGCTGAACCACTTCTGGTGGGGTTCGGTGTTCCTGCTGGCGGTGCCCGTGGCGATCGTGCTGCTGGTGGCCGCGCCGCTGCTGATCCCCGAGTACTCGGCGCCACGGAGCGGCAGGTTCGACCTGATCAGCGTGACGCTGTCGCTGCTCGCGGTCCTGCCGGTGGTCTACGCGGTGAAGCGCTTCGCCAAGGACGGCCTTGATCTGCCGATGCTCCTCGCCGCGCTGGTCGGCGTGGTCTTCGCGGTGCTGTTCGTCCGCCGGCAGGACAGGCTGGAGAGCCCGCTGCTGGACGTGCGCCTGTTCGGCAACCGTACGTTCAGCGCGGCCCTGAGCGTGCTGCTCGTGGGCCTCGTCGGCGTCGGCGGCTCGATGCTGCTGATCACCCAGCAGCTCCAGTTCGTGGAGGGGCTGGCGCCGGTCGAGGCGGGGCTGTGGATGGGCCCGCCCGCCCTGATGATGTTCCTGGCCGCGATCGGCTCGCCCCTGGTCGCGCGGCGGGTGCCGCCGGGCCTGGTGGTGGCGGCCACCCTGGTGCTGTCCACGGTCGGGTACGGGCTGCTCGCCCTGGTGGGCCCCTCGGGCGGCATCGCGCTGATGGTCGTCGGATTCGGCCTCGTGTACCTCGGGCTCGGGGCGATCGCGGCCCTGGGCACCGACCTGGTGGTCGGGGCGGCGCCGCCCGAGAAGGCCGGCTCGGCCTCGGCGATGTCGGAGACCGTGCAGGAACTGGGCCTCGCGCTGGGTGTGGCGATCCTGGGCAGTCTGGCGACTGCGGTCTACCGCAGCCGGATCGACGACCAGATCCCCGTCGGCACCCCGTCGGACGTGGCCGACGCCGCGGGCGACAGCCTCGCCGGCGCCGTCGCCTCGGCCCAGCAGCTGCCCGCCGGCTGGCTCGACCTCGCCAAGGAGGCCGCCACCTCCGGCATGAACACGGCGATGCTGGTGGCCGCGGCGTGCACCGTGGTCCTGGCGGTCCTGTCCGCCGTCGTGCTGCGGCACGTCGGAGTCATCGGTGACGGGCCGGAGCCCGCGGCGGAGTCGCTTCCGGCGGAGTCGCAGGTCTGACCGGCCGCGTCCCGCGCCTGTCGCCCCCGCTCGCGGGGGCCACGGGGGCGGGGCGCGCCCCTCCCCGGCCTATGCGGCCCCCTCCGCCACCACGTCCCGCGCCAACTGGATGAAGGAGCGCAGCGCCGGATGGCGATTGTTGGAAGCCCAGACCAGGTACACCGGCACCGCGGGCGCGTCCCGCAGGGGGAGGTAGCTGATCTCGGCGTGCGGGTGCATCCAGGCGGTGGAGGCCGGGGTCACGCCGATCCCGAGACCGGCGGCGATGTAGCTCTGCCAGTCGTCGATCGTGTCCACCTCCACTGCCACCACGGGCTGCCCGCCCTCCTCCCACAGGTCGAGGTTGGTGGTGCCGGAGAAGGAGTTGATCACCAGCGGGTACTCGGCCAGGTCCCGCAGCAGCACCTCGTCCCTGCCGATCAGCGGGCAGCCCGGGGGGACCGCGACGACCCGGGGCTCCATGAGGAGCAACTCCTCGTGCAGACTGCACCGTCCGGTGCGCGTGCGCATGATCGCCACGTCCGACTGGCCGGTGGTGAGCCCGCCCGCGGGGTCGTCGACCCGCTTCAGGCGCACCAGGACCTCGGGGTTCGCCTCCCGCCACTGGCGCAGTATCTCGCTGGTGTACACACCGATCGCCGACCAGGCGTGCCCCACCCGCAGGGCACGGACCCGGTGCAGGTCCGAGCGCATGGCGTCGTCGAAGGCGGTGACGGCCGCATCCGCCTTGGCGCAGAACAACTTTCCCGCCACGGTGGGCTGCACCCCCTCCGCGGAGCGTTCCAGCAGGGTCTGCTTCACGTGGCGCTCCAGCTCTGCGAGTCTGCGGGACACCGCGGACTGGGCCTCGTGCAGACGGATCGCGGCCTTCGACATGCTGCCTTCGTCGACCGCCGTGAGGAACGTCCTCAAGTGGTGGATTCCCACAGCCATGACGCTGCTGTCCTTTCGCGAGAGGAGTACTTCGCAGAGGAGCGGAAGGGGTGCACGCGGGCCGTACCGACGCGCGTTCGAGGGGGACGGGGACGCGTCGGGCAGGGGGCGCCGGTACGCCAGGGCGGGAAGGCCGCCGCACGGGAACCCGCGGCCTGCGCCGGGGCCCGGAGGCGTACCCGGTCAGAAGCGTGCAAGCGGCCCCGGACATCGGAGGAAGCGCGCCTCTGCGCCTGTCGTCCGCCGGTTCGCCCGCGGTGCCGGTGTCAGCGGCGGCCCCGGCCCCGGCCCCGTACTCCACTCCGCGAGGCCGTCCCGGGCAGCCCGCCCTCTCCCCACCGCAGCACCGGTGCCACGCCGCCCGCTCCACAGGCCGGCCCCGGAGGCGGGCCGATTCCCTTGAGGGGGCTGAGAGGTGTCCCCAGGGCCGGTCCTCGGCAGGAGACCGGCCGTGGCTCTTCGGGTCACGTCATCGCTTTCCAGGAGAACGGCACACGTGGACCACCCCGCATGGGCATCGAGGGAACGACGAATATCGGCATGTAAGGGGACCCTGGCGCCGACGAAACACCCACTGCCCGCGCCCCGGCGGCTTCGGTCCTCAGTGTGACCGGTGGCGCTTAAGTGTTCAACGGTGTTTCGACGAAGGACCGATATACACCTGCCACGAGATTCGCGTCCGGGTTGTGTGAAGCGTTGGGGCGAAGCGTTTCGGTGCAGGTGGGAAGCGGGGTGCGGCCGTTGGAAACAAGGATTGCCGAGCGATAGGGGCCGGTCCGGGTGGCAGGAAC
Source organism: Streptomyces sp. NPDC048001 (assembly GCF_043203115.1). Classification (NCBI taxonomy): domain Bacteria; kingdom Bacillati; phylum Actinomycetota; class Actinomycetes; order Kitasatosporales; family Streptomycetaceae; genus Streptomyces; species Streptomyces sp. NPDC048001. Next base: position 309,159 of record NZ_JBIDBN010000001.1, on the reverse strand, counting down.
GGAGTGTGTGTCGTCCGGAATGGCGAGAAGTCGGCGCGTCCCTTTTCGGACACCGGTCGTGTGCCCTTCCGGGCCTCTGATCCGTACGCGAGCGGGCCGTCCAGGGGGAGTTGAGGACCGGTCGGATCGCCGCCATGTCAGGGTATAGTGCCAGTAAAGAGCGTGCCGGTCCGTGTGGTTCACGAATCCATCCGCGGAGGCCCGGGAAACGGCACGGCGTACCGGCGCTCCTTTTCGTTCCCCGGTGAATTTCACGTAGGGCGGGGGTATTCGCACCGGGCGCAGGGCGTGGCGCGGGGCGTGGTGCGGGCCGCGTCGGCCTCCGGCGGATCGGCGTCCCGGAGTTCGGGGGGCAGCAGGGTGCCGGGGAAGGACTGGTAGCAGACCGGGCGCAGCCAGCGTTCGACGGCGAGGGTCCCGACGCTCGTCGTGCCGGGTGAGGTCGTCGCGGGCCACGGGCCCCCGTGCACCATCGCGCGGCTGACCTCGACACCGGTCGGCCAGCCGCCCCACAGCACGCGGCCCGCCCGCTCCTCCAGCACCGGCAGCAGCCGCGCCGCCGTGGCCCCGTCGGCCTCCGTCCCGTGCACCGTGGCCGTCAGCTGCCCCTCCAGGCCCTCCAGCAGGGAGAGGAGCTGCCGCGTCCCGGCCCAGCGCACCACGAGCCCCGCCGCGCCGAAGACCTCTCCGCGCAGGTCCCGTTGGGCGGTGTACACGGCCGCCTCGCAGCTGAAGAGGGCCGGGGCGGGCGCGTACCGGCCCTGACCCGGCGCGCCCCGGGCCACCTCCCGCACCCCGTCGACCGCAGCCCACCGCCGCACCCCCTCGGTGTACGCGCGGCAGACGCCCGGTGTGAGCATGACCTGGCCGCGGGTGCTCCGCACGGCCCGCGCCGCGGACGTGAGGAAGGCGTCGCCCGCCGGCCCGGCCGGAAGCAGCAGCAGGCCGGGATTGGTGCAGAACTGCCCCGCACCGAGGGTCAGCGAGGCCGCGTAGCCCTCGGCCGCCCGTTCCGGATCGGCGAGCGCCCCGTCGAGCACGATCACGGGGTTGACTGCGGAGAGTTCCGCGTGGACGGGGACGGGCACCGGGCGCGCCCTGGCCGCGGCGAGCAGGGCCAGCCCCCCGGCGCGCGATCCGGTGAAGCCCACCGCGGCGATCCGAGGGTCCCTGACCAGGGCGAGGCCGACCCGGTGCGCGCGGCCCACGAGCAGCGAGAACACACCCGGCGGCATCCCCGTGCGCTGGGCGGCGGCCGTCAGGGCACGGGCCACGGCCTCGCCGGTGCCGGGGTGCGCCGGGTGCGACTTGACCACGACGGGGCACCCGGCGGCCAGTGCGGAGGCCGTGTCGCCGCCCGCGACGGAGAACGCCAGGGGGAAGTTGCCCGCGCCGAAGACCGCCACCGGGCCGAGCGGGATCCTGCGCAGCCGCAGGTCCGTCCCCCGGGCCGCGGGGTCGGTCCGGGCGCCGGATACCGCCCCGTCCCTGACCAGTTCGGCGAAGAGCCGCAACTGCCCGCAGGTACGCGCCCGTTCACCGGCGAGACGGGCCGGCGCGAGCCCCGTCTCGCGGGCCGTGAGCTCCAGCAGGCTCTCGCCGAGTGCCTCGATCTCCTCCGCGCAGGCGTCGAGGAAGGCCGCCCGCCGGTCGGGCGGAAGGGCGCGGAAGGCCCGCGCGTCCGCCGCGGCGAGCCGCCCGGCCTCGGCGACCTGCTCCGCCGAGGCGTCGTGCAGGGCGGGGCCGAACGGCTTCCCGGACGCGGCGGCGACCGCGTACCAGGCCTCCCCCGTGCCGGTGACCTCGCGGCCGGCCAGGAGCGAGTGTCCGTTCAGGTGCGGGTGTCCGAGCGGCTTCACGGCGATGCGTCTCCCTCTGCGCGCCGGTCGTCCGGCGCGCCCTCGTCGGGTACCGGGCCCAACTCGCCCGGTTTGCGGCGTTGTCCTCGGATCGGTCGGGTGGCTAGCCTAGGTAATGGCATGTGACATTGCACCAGGGGGTGGGCATGAAGGTCGTCGTGGTGGGCGCGGGCATCGTGGGCGCCGCGTGCGCGTTCCACGCCGCGGCGGCCGGGCTCGATGTCACGGTCCTCGACCGGGGCCCGGTCGGCGCCGGCACCACCAGCCGCGGGGAGGGCAACATCCTCCTCTCCGACAAGAGGCCGGGACCGGAGCTGGAGCTGGCCCGGCTCAGCCGCGAGCTGTGGGACGAGGCCGGCGCCGAACTCGGCCCGCACACCGTCGAACTGCAGGCGAAGGGCGGCCTGGTCGTCGCGAGCACTCCCGGCGCCCTCGCCGGGCTGCAGGTCTTCGCGACGCGCCAGGCGGCGGCCGGCGTCCGCACCGAACGCGTCGGCTGCGCCCGGGACCTGGAGCCGCACCTCGCACCCGGCCTGCCCGGCGGCGTCCACTACCCCCAGGACGCCCAGGTGCAGCCGGTGCTCGCGGCGGCCGGGCTGCTGGGTGCGGCGCGTCGGCGCGGCGCCCGGGCGCGGACCGGCGAGGCCGTCGCCCCCGTCACCGGACGCGGCGGCCGGATCCGCGGGGTCCGCACCGCCGACGGCGCGGTGCTGCCCGCCGACGCCGTGGTGAACGCCGCGGGGACCTGGGGCGGCGAGGTCGGCCGCCGGCTCGGTGCCCCCGTCGAGATCCTGCCGCGCCGCGGTTTCGTCCTCGTCACCCAGCCGCTGCCGCCGATGATCCGTCACAAGGTCTACTCCGCCGACTACGTCGCCGCCGTCGCCTCCGACAGCGCCGGGCTGGAGACCTCCTGCGTCGTCGAGGGCACCCGGGCGGGCACGATCCTGATCGGGGCCAGCCGCGAGCGCGTCGGCTTCGACACCGCCATGGACCCGGCCGTGGTCGCCGCGCTCGCCGCCGGGGCGTGCCGCCTGTTCCCCTTCCTGCGCACCACCCAGGTGATCCGCACCTACCGGGGCTTCCGGCCGTACTGCCCGGACCACCTGCCGGTCGTCGGCCCGGACCCGCGCGTCCCCGGGGTCGTCCACGCCTGCGGCCACGAGGGCGCGGGCGTCGGCCTCGCCCCCGCGACCGGCGCCCTGGTCACCGCCCATCTGCTCGGCCGCCCGTGGCGCGGCGCCGACCCGGCCGCCCATGCCGGGCTGCTGCCCGACCGGTTCCTCACCGGGGAAGGGGCGCCGTCATGACCGAGTGCACCGTGGACGGCGAACCGCTGCCCTTCGTCCCCGGGCAGACCCTGGCCGCCGCCCTCGTCGCCTCGGGCCGGATCGCCTGGCGCACCACCCGGATCGGGCGCCGGCCCCGCGGGGTCTTCTGCGGGATCGGCGTCTGCTTCGACTGCCTGGTCACCGTCGACGGCAGGGGCGGGCAGCGCGCCTGCCTGGTGCGGGCCCGCAGAGGCATGACCGTCACGACCGGGATGGAGGACGGCGATGAGTGAGGCGGGCGACCTGGTGGTGGTGGGCGCGGGCCCGGCGGGCATGGCGGCCGCGGCCACCGCCCTGCACGGCGGGCTGCGCGTCACCCTCCTCGACGCGGGGCCCGCGCCGGGCGGCCAGTTCTGGCGCCGCCCCGTGCGCACCGCGGGCCCGGCCGCCGCGCGCGCCGCGGACCCGCGCCACGGACGGCGCACCTACCGGGCGCTGTCCGCCGCGCTCTCCGCACACCGGCGCACCGGACGCCTCACCCTGCTGACGGACCACCACGCCTGGACCGCCGCCCGCGCGGAGGACGGCTTCACCGTGCACGCCGTGGACCGCGGCCGGGCGCCCGAGGAGACCGCCGTGGCGCTGCGCGCCCCGGCCCTGCTGGTGGCGACCGGAGCCTACGACCGCCAGCTCCCCTTCCCCGGCTGGGACCTGCCCGGAGTGCTCACCGCGGGCGGGCTGCAGGCCCTGCTGAAGGGCGGGGGAGTCCCCGCCGGGGCCCGGGTGGTCCTCGGGGGCACGGGGCCCTTCCTGCTGCCGGTCGCCGCGGCCCTCGCCGCGGGCGGAGCGAAGGTCGCCGCCGTGTGCGAGGCGTCGGGGCCCTCGGCCTGGGTGCGCCGCCCCGGACCGCTGCTGCGATGCCCCGCCCGGTGGGCCGAGGCCGCCCGCTACGCGGCGGCGCTCGCCCGGCACCGCGTCCCCGTCCGCACCCGCACCGCGATCACCGCGGCCGAGGGCACGGGGCGGGTCGCCGCGGTGCGCACCGCCCTGCTGGACGCGGACGGCAGCCCGCTGCCGGGCACGGAGCGCACGATCGCGGCGGACACCGTCGGCGTCGGCTGGGGCTTCGTCCCCCAGCTCGACCTCCTGGTGACCCTCGGCTGCCCCCTCGCCGACGCCGGCGACGGCAGCATGGCCGCTGCCGTCGACGGCGGCCAGCGCACCGGTGTGCCGGGCCTCTACGCGGCGGGCGAGACCTGCGGCGTGGGCGGTGCGGCCCTCGCCGTGGGCGAGGGCCGCCTGGCGGCGGTGTCGGTGCTCGCCGACCTCGGGGCGCCGGGGCGGCCGAACCCGCGGCGCCTGGCGGCCGGGCGCGCCGCGGTGGCCCGGCACCGGGCCTTCGCCCGTGCGGTGGCAAGGGCGCACCCCCTGCCGCCGGGCTGGTCCTCCTGGCTGACCGACGACACCCCCGTCTGCCGGTGCGAGGAGGTGACCGCCGGCGCGGTCCGCTCGGTCTGCGCCGACGGCTCGGCGGCCGACCACCGGCAGGTCAAGCAGCTGACCCGGGCCGGTATGGGGTGGTGCCAGGGCCGGATGTGCGGGCCCGCCGTGCACGGCCTCGCCGCCCCGGGGCAGCCGTACGCGCCCGCCGAGCGACTGATCGCGACCCCCCTCACCCTCGGTGCGCTCGCCGGACCGGGCGAGCCGCCCTCCGTTCCCAGCTGAGGAGTCCCCATGGCACACGACCGCAGGCCCTGGCACGGCGTCGTCGTCGCGACGAGCCTCCCGTTGAGGCGGGACCTGTCCGTCGACTACGGCGCCTACGGGGAGAGCGTCGCCTGGCTCGCCGAGCAGGGCGTGCACGGTGTCGCCCCGAACGGCTCGCTGGGCGAGTACCAGACCCTGACCGACGAGGAGCGCGACCGCGTGGTGCGGACCGCCGTCGCGCACGCCCCCGAGGGCTTCACCGTCATGCCGGGCGTGGGCGCCTACGGCGCGATGGAGGCGAAGCGGCACGCGCAGGTCGCCCGGGACGCGGGCTGCCAGGCCGTCATGTGCCTCCCGCCCAACGGCCACCGGGCGGGAGACGGCGCCGTCCTGGAGCACTTCGCCATGGTGGCCTCGGCCGGACTCCCCGTCACCGCCTACAACAACCCCGTCGACACCCGGGTCGACCTGCGCCCCGAACTGCTGGCCAAGCTGCACGCCGAGGGGCTCATCGCCGGAGTGAAGGAGTTCTCCGGAGACGTCCGGCGCTGCTACGCCCTCCGCGAGCTCGCCCCGGGGCTCGACCTCGTGGCCGGCACCGACGACACCCTCCTGGAAGCCGCCCTCGCCGGGGCCCGCGGCTGGGTCGCGGGCTACGCCCAGGTCTTCCCCCGGGCCTGCCTCGCCCTCTACGAGGCCGCCCTGGCGGGGGACCTGGACACCGCGCTGCCCCTCTACCGGCGACTCCACCCGGTGCTGCGCTGGGACAGCAGGACCGAGTTCGTCCAGGCGGTCAAGCTCGGCCAGGAGATGACCGGCCGGCCCGGCGGGCCCTGCCGGCCCCCGCGGCAGCCGCTGGCCCCGGAGGCGGAGGCCGTGGTGCGCGCCGCCACCCGGGCCCTCGTCGACGCGGGGGTGCGGTGACATGCGGTCCGTCGCCGTCTACCACGCGGTCGACTCGCACACCGAGGGGATGCCGACCCGGGTCGTCACCGGCGGGGTCGGCGTGCTGCCCGGGGCCACGATGGCCGAGCGGCGGCAGCGGTTCGTACGGGAGCGCGACCGGCTGCGCACCCTGCTGATGTGCGAGCCGCGCGGGCACGCGTCCATGTCCGGAGCGATCCTCCAGCCCCCGACCCGGCCGGACGCCGACGTCGGCGTGCTGTTCATCGAGGTCTCCGGCTGCCTGCCCATGTGCGGCCACGGCGCCATCGGCGTGGCGACGGTCCTGGTGGAGACCGGCATGGTCGAGGCGGCCGAACCGGAGACCGTCGTCCGCCTCGACACCCCGGCCGGCCTGGTGACGGCCCGGGTCGCCGTGCGGGAGGGACGGGCCGAGGCGGTCACCCTGGAGAACGTCGCCTCCTACAGCCATGCACTGGACCAGGTCGTCGACGTCGAGGGCTTCGGCCCGGTCCGCTACGACATGGCCTACGGCGGCAACTTCTACGCCGTCGTGCGCACCGAGGAACTCGGCATCCCCTTCGAACGTGCGGAGAAGCAGCGCCTGCTCGCCGCCGGACTGGCCGTCATGGAGGCGGTCAACACGCAGAACCCGGTGGCGCACCCGGAGGACCCCGCGATCGACGTCTGCCACCACGTCTACCTGGAGGCACCCGGCTCCGGTGCCCGGCACTCCCGGCACGCCATGGCGATCCACCCCGGGTGGTTCGACCGGTCGCCGTGCGGGACGGGGACCAGCGCCCGGATGGCCCAGCTGTACGCGCGGGGGCTGCTGGGGCAGGGGCAGGAGTTCGTCAACGAGTCCTTCATCGGCTCCCGCTTCACGGGGCGGATCCTGGCGGAGGCCACGGTCGGCGGCCGTCCGGCCGTCCTGCCCTCCGTCACCGGCCGCGCCTGGATCACCGGCACCGCGCAGTACCTGCTCGACCCCGCCGACCCCTACCCGGCGGGCTTCACCCTGTGACCTCCCGCGACCCGCGCCCGGACCCCGGGGTCAGCGGGCGCCGGGCCGCCGGGGCGGGGAGACGCGTCCTGCCTGCTGCTTCCGTGCCGCCCACAGGGTGCGCACATGCGCGAGATGGCGGCGCATGAGGTCCTCCGCGCCCTCGGCGTCCCCCGCGATCATCAGGTCGAGCAGTGCGGTGTGCTCCTGGGCCGACGCGACCAGGGCCCCCTCGTGCGAGAGGTCGGCGAGCCCGTAGAGCCGGGAGCGCTTGCGCAGCTCGGCCACCGTCTCGACGAGGCGGGCGTTGCCCGCCAGGGCGAGCAGGTCGAGGTGGAAGCGGCGGTCCGACTCCAGGTAGCCGATCAGGTCGCCGCGCCGCGCGGCGGCCACGATCTCCTCGGCGACGGGCCGCAGCGCCTCCAGCTGCCCGCGCGAGGCGGTCCGGGTCACGCGGCCGACGGTGGGGATCTCGACGAGCGAGCGGATCTCGGTGTACTCGTCCAGGTCGCGCTCGGAGAGCTCGGTGACGCGGAACCCCTTGTTGCGCACGGCCTCGACCATGCCCTCGCGGGCCAGGTCCAGCATGGCCTCGCGCACGGGCGTGGCGGAGACGCCGTACTCGGCGGCCAGCGAGGGCGCCGAGTAGACCACGCCGGGCTGCAGGTCCCCCGCGATCAGCGCGGCGCGCAGCGCGTTGGCCACCTGGTCGCGCAGATGCTCCTGGACGGAGATGAGTTTGCGGCCCGTCAGCTCGCTCATGCGTTCCCCTTCATGCCGTTGACCGCACTCTACAATGTCACGTTGCGCGGCCTTCGTGCCGACTGCCGGCAGGGCGGGGGCGGGCAGGGCCGGTGCGATCGGCCCCCGGTGCGTGGGGGAGGCGGGGGCGCTCGGTGCGCGCCCCCGGCAGGGGCCGCCGGGGGTGCCGGGAGTGCCGTGGCCGGGGGGTTCGCCGTGCCGGGGGAGTCCTGAGGGATCGGGTCGGCCGCCTTCCCTGTGAAGTGTGACCTGTGCCATGGTACATGGCACAGGTCGTGAGCATGTCAATCCTCGCGGTGTGCTGCGTCCCGCCGCCTGCGAGATCCCCGGCCCACGGCCCGTCCGCCCCCGTCGGTCACGTCCCCGCGTGCCCCGATCCCCCATGGGAGGAACCACGTGAGAGCCATGCTCGTCCGCAGAGGTGCGGGTGCCGCACTCCCCCTGGCGCTGGCCGGTGCCATCGGCCTCGCGCTGCTCGCGCCACCGGCCCACGCGCGTCCCGACTCCCCTCCGGCCACCACGGCGCCCGGCCCGGCCCGGCCGTCCCACCCGGCCGCGGCGCCCGCCCCCGCGCCCCGGGCGCAGCAGTCCGCCGGTCCGGACCTCGGCCATGTGGCCGCGGAACGGCTGGCGGCCTCCCAGCTCCCGCCGCTCGGCGCCGACACGTCCCGCCTCAGGACGTCCTACGACGACCACGACGCCTCCCGGGAGCCGGACGCGGCCGTGCCGCCCGTGTCCCCCTCCGCCGCCTGCGATCCGGCCGACTTCACCGGCAGCACCGGCGAGGCGCTGGTGCGCCGCATCAAGGCCGCCGCCACCGCGTGCGTCAACACCCTCTTCGGCCTGACCGGCGAGGACGCCCGACTGGCCTTCCGCGAGGCGCAGATGACCTCCGTCGCCCGTGCGCTGCGCGACGCGTCCGCGGACTACCCCGGCGACCCGAGCACCGGAACCCCGCAGCTCGTGCTCTTCCTCCGGGCCGGGTACTACGTGCAGTGGTACCACCCGGACGACGTCGGACCCTACGGCAGCGGGCTGCGGACCGCCGTCCGCGCGGGCCTCGACGCCTTCTTCGCGAATCCCCGCTCGCGCGACGTCACCGACGCCAACGGCGAGACCCTGGCCGAGGCGGTCACGCTGATCGACAGCGCCCAGGAGAACGCCCGCTACCTCCACGTCGTCGAGCGGCTGCTGGCGGAGTACGACCCGTCCTGGAACACGTCCCGGTGGATGCTCGCCGCCGTGAACAACGGGTACACGGTGACCTTCCGCGGCCACTACTCGCCCGAGTTCGTCGGAGCGGTCGAGGCGGACCCGGGTGTGCTCCACGCCCTGCACCGCTTCGCCGTGGACCACGCCGCCCTGCTCGGCACCGACGAGGCGTACCTGACCTCCAACGCAGGCCGGGAACTCGGCCGCTTCCTCCAGCACGCGAGCCTGCGGGACCGGGTGCGCCCGCTCGCCGCCGACCTGCTCGGTCGGAGCGCCGCCACCGGGCCCACCGCGCCCCTGTGGGTGGGCGTCGCCGAGATGGCCGACGCCTACGACAGCGCCAACTGCTCCGCCTACGGCACCTGCGGCCTGCGGGAGCGCCTGGAGCGGGAGGTCCTGCCGGTCCGCCGCACCTGCGGTCCCGTTGTCCGCATCCTCGCTCAGCAGATGACGGCCGCCCAGCTGGACGCCACGTGCGCGAGCCTCGCGGGGCAGGACGCCGCCTTCCAGCGGATCGTGGGCCACGGCGGTCCGGTCGCCGACGATGGCAACACCGTCCTGGAGGTGGTCGTCTACGACTCCGGCACCGACTACCGGACGTACGCGGGCGCGATGTACGGCATCGGCACCGACAACGGCGGCATGTACCTGGAGGGCGACCCCGCCGCCCCGGGCAACCAGGCGCGCTTCATCGCCTACGAGGCGGACTGGCTGCGCCCGGAGTTCGCCGTCTGGAACCTCAACCACGAGTACACCCACTACCTCGACGGCCGCTTCACCCTGTACGGCGACTTCGCCGCGGCCATGGCCACCCCCACCGTCTGGTGGGTGGAGGGCGTCGCGGAGTACGTCTCCTACTCCTACCGCGGTCTGCCCTACACCGCGGCGATGGCCGAGGCCGCCCGGGGCACCTACGCCCTGAGCACCCTGTTCGACACCGGCTACGGCCACGGCAGCGCACGGGTCTACCGCTGGGGCTACCTGGCCGTGCGGTACCTGCTGGAGAGGCACCCCGCCGACCTGCACAGGGTGCTGGGCCACTACCGGGCCGGGCGGTGGGAGGCCGCCCGGGCCCATCTCACCACGACCGTCGGCTCCCGCTACGACGCCGACTTCGCCGCCTGGCTGGCCGCGTGCGCGGCCGGCGACTGCGGCACCGCCGTCCCCGAGTGCACCGGCGCGGACACCCGGGCCCTCGGCGGGGGGTGCCGCCGCAGCGGCCTCACCGCCGCCGAGGGCGACCACGTCCACCTCTACCTGTACGTCCCGCCCGGAACCGCCCGGCTCACGATCACCTCCACGGGAGGCACCGGCGACCCCGACCTCTACTACAGCGGGTCCGGCTGGGCCACCGCGACCTCGTACACCAGCCGCTCCGCCGGTCCCGGCACCAGCCACGTCCTGACGGTCACCGACCCGCCCGCCGGCTACACCTACGTCAGCCTCCACGCCGCGAGCGCCTTCACCGGGGCCGCCGTCGCCTCCGCGTACTGAGCCCCCGGGCCGGGGCCGCCCCGGCCCGGCGCCGGGTCCCCGCTCCGTGCTCGCCCGGCACCGCGGGGCGGCCCGGGCCCGGGGGTCCCGGCGACCTCCCCGGACGGGCTCTGCCCTGCCGTGGTGACGCAGGGACGCAGGCGGCTCGCCGGCCGCGCGGGACGCAGCCGGGTGCGCGTGGGCACCCGGCCCGGCCGCCGAGCGGGGCCACCCGGACGGATGGTCCCGGGGTGCGGCCGGTCGGCCGCTGGTAAAGGCTCATGGCGCGACGCCCCCCACTCGAAGGAGAGAAACATGCTTCGGCGCATCTCGATCGCTCTTGCCGGTCTGCTCGCTGTCGGCTTCCTCGCCGCCGCCCCCGCCGCGGCGGACCCCGTGGAGGACAGCGGCTGCTGGGGCAGCGGCGGCTACGTCTCGGCCGGCCATGTGAACGTGGCCGGCCTCGGCGCCGTCTGCTGGGATCTCGGCTGACGGCACGGCAGCGGTTCGCAGGCTTCCGGGTGGGTCCCCAGGAGGGGGACCCACCCGGAAGCCGTGTCCGGGGCGGGCCGGGGCGGCGGTGCGCAGCCCGGGCCGGGCGCCCCCGCGCGGCCCCGGGGTCCTCGGCGGCGCCCGCGGCCCCGGTGCCGCGGGCGAGGGCCGGCGGGCGTCCTGCGCGCTGAGACCCCCTCGGGGCCGCGCGGGACGCGCCCGCACACCCCGCTCCGCGCGGGTTCCCGGGGCGGAGGGCCCGCCGCGCACGGCGCGCCCCGATTCCCACCCGCCTCTTGCGCATTGGTATAAACCAATGCCACGCTCTCTCCGGGATTCCGGTCCGGTTCCAACTCCCTTGTCCTGCATGCCGCTTGCAGGTCCCCCATGTATGAGAGAGAGCATCCCCATGCCGTCGTCCCCCCGTGCCCTGCGCGCGTCCGGCGCCCTGGCCGCCGGTCTGTCCGCCGCCGTCCTCGTCCCGCTGGTGCCCTCCGCGGCCAGCGCGCACGGCGCCGTCTTCAACCCGGTCAGCAGGGTCGCCGCCTGCTATGCCGAGGGCCCCGAGAACCCCAGGTCGCAGGTGTGCAAGGACCTCGTCGCCGACTCGGGGACCCAGCCGCTCTACGACTGGAACGAGGTGAACATCGCCGACGCGGCCGGCCGCCACCGGGAGGTCATCCCCGACGGCAAGCTCTGCTCGGCCAACCGCACGAAGTACCGGGCGCTGGACTGGGCCCGCACCGACTGGCCCTCCACGGCGGTGTCGGCCGGTGCCTTCGACTTCAGGATCCGGGTGACCGCCCCCCACTCGGGCACCATGACCCTCTATGTCACCAAGCAGGGCTTCGACCCCACGCAGCCCCTGAAGTGGTCCGACCTCGACCCGAACCCGGTCGCGGTGTACGGCACCACCCGCACCTCCGACCAGGGCTACTACAACTTCACCGGTGACCTGCCCGCCCGCAGCGGACGGCACGTCATCTACAAGGTCTGGCAGCGCAACGACAGCCCGGAGGCCTTCTACAGCTGCTCGGACGTGACCTTCGGCGGCGCCGCCTCGGCCTCCGCCCCCACCGAGGCCAGGATCGCCGCCGGGGCCGAGCTCTCGACGGTCAGCCACGCGGGCCACGGCGGCGACGAGGTCCCGCCGGCGCTCGCCTCCTCGCCCGCCGAGCCCGCCTCCTCCTCGCTCCCGCTCGCCCTCGGCGGCGCCGGGGCTCTCGCGGCCTTCGCCGTCGGCAGCCTCGTCCTCTCCACCCGGATCCGCCGCCGCGCCTCCTGACGGGCCGGCCGGCGGGACCCGGCCGCCGCCGGTCCACCGGCGGCGGCCGGACTCCCGGTGCGCAGGGCAGGGAGCGTCCGCCCGCACGCCGTTCGCCCCTCCCGGAGGAGGGCGGCCGGGTGGGGCGGGTCCGGTCCCGGTCAGGACGTCCGGTGCGGCTCCGCGCCGTGCAGCAGCGCCAGCAGCCGTCCCACCTCGGCGGCCATCGCCGTGCGCGCGGGCCCCAGGTACCTGCGCGGATCGCTGAGCCCCGGGTCGGCGGCCAGCGCGCCGCGCGCCGCACCGGTGAAGGCCCGGTTCAGGTGCGTCGCGATGTTGACCTTGCGCATGCCCGCGGCGACCGCGCGCACCAGCCCGGCGTCGTCGACCCCCGAGGAGCCGTGCAGCACCAGGGGCACGGGCACCGTCTCGCGCAGCCGGGCGATGAGCGCGTCGTCGAGGACCGCGTCCCGGGTGGCCATCGCGTGCGAACTGCCCACCGCGACGGCGAGGGCGTCCACACCGGTCGCGGCGACGAAGGACCGGGCCTCGTCGGGGTCGGTGCGCACACCCGGGGCGTGGGCACCGTCCTTGCCGCCGATCTCGCCGAGCTCGGCCTCCACGGACATGCCGTGGCCGTGGCAGTGCGCGGCCACCTTGCGGGTCCGGGCCACGTTCTCCTCGTACGGCAGCCGCGAGCCGTCGAACATCACCGAGCCGAAGCCCAGGGACACCGCCTCGTGCACCAGCTCGATTGACTCGGCGTGGTCCAGATGGACGGCGACCGGAACGGCCGCGGCCCGAGCGAGGGCCAGCACGGCGAGCCCCACCGGGGTGAGCGAGCCGTGGTAGCGGACGGTGTTCTCGCTGATCTGCGCGACCACGGCGAGGCCCGCGGCCTCCGCCCCGGCCACGACGGCCTCGGCGTGTTCGAGTTGGATCACGTTGAACGCGCCGACCGCGGTGCCGGACTCCGCGGCGCGGCCCAGCAGGCTCTCGGTGGGGCACAGGGGCATCGCGTTCCTCCAGCGGAACGGTCGGGGAGGCGGCCGCGCTCAGGCGCGGCCGCCGTCCAGGACGACGGAGCGGGTGAGGTGGCGGGGGGCGTCCGGGTCGCGCCCGGCCGCCAGGGCCGTCTGCACGGCGAGACGCTGGACGAGCACCAGCTCGGCGAGCGGGTCGCTGCCGGGGTGGTGGACATGGGCGGCGCCCGCCCCGGCGATCTGCGCGGCCAGTCCGCCGGGGACCGGCCCCAGTGTCCACACGACCCGGTTCGGTGCCGCGATGCTGAGGGGGCCGTGCCGGTACTCCATCGCCGGGTACGCCTCGGTCCAGGCGCCCGCCGCCTCGCGCAGCTTCAGCGCCGCCTCCAGGGCGAGGCCGTGGGACCACCCGGTGCCCAGGAAGGTGAACTGCTCGGCGCGCAGCAGGTGTTCGGGCAGCTCGCGGGAGACGGCGGACTCCGCCTGCTCGGCCGCGTCCGCGAGTGGAGCCACCCCCGCGGGCAGCGTGCCGTCGGCCTCCAGCGCCGCCCGCAGCAGGGCGAGGGCGGTGGTGGCGTACCGGGTCTGCACCACGGAGCGCTCGTCCGCGAAGCCGAGCACGGCCGTGCGGTCGGCCGCGGCCGACACGGGCGTGTCCGGGTCGGCGGTCAGGGCGGTCGTGGGACTCGCTCCGCGCACCCGGTCGAGGAGGTCGAGCACCTCCGTCGTGGTGCCGGAGCGGGTGACGGCGAGGATCCTGTCGTAGCGACGGGAGAGCGGGAACTCGGACGCGGCGAAGGCGTCGGTGTACCCGCCGCCGCCCGCCTCGCGCAGCGCCGCGTAGGACTGGGCGACGAACCACGAGGTGCCGCAGCCGACGACGGCGACCCGCTCCCCCCGGCGCGGCAGCAGTCCCCGGAACTCCCCGGCCAGGGCCGCGGCCCGGCGCCAGCAGGCGGGCTGGGAGGCGATCTCCTGTTCGGTGAAGCTCGGGGAGGCGGCGCCCCCGGGCGGGGCGGTGGCGGCAGCGGATGACCGGTCGGCGCCGGGCGAGCCGGCTGCGGACGGCGAGGCGGGGGACGGCATCGTGGCGGGCTCCTCGGACGGGCGGACGGTGCTGTGTGGCGACTGCCTGCGCAATAGTGCGCATAAGGGCCATGAAAAGAGCAGAACTGCGCAGTGTCGGCTCCCGGCAGTATTCAGCAGGCACTGCCCCGCGGTCCAGTGCGGTGCCCCGGATCCCGTTCGATGCCCCCGCGGGGATGACGGAAGGTGCGTGCCGGTGCGCTGTCCCCCTCCGTTTCACGCACGCGCCGCCCTGCGAAGGGTGCGAACCGGCCATGGCCTAGCGTGTCCGTGCCCGGCCCCGGCCCGAAGGAGAGCGAGCCATGTCCAAACACGAGCGGTGGAACGCGCTGCTGGAGCTGCTGGCCGCCGAGGGCCGGGTCGAGGTGGAGGAGGCCGCCGGGGCGCTGCGGGTGTCCCCGGCGACGATCCGCCGGGACCTGGACGAACTCGCCGGGCAGCAGATGCTCGTCCGCACCCGGGGAGGTGCCGTCGCGCACGGGGTCTCCTACGAACTGCCCCTGCGCTACAAGTCGGCACGGCACGCCTCCGAGAAGCAGCGGATCGCCGCGGCCGCCGCGGACCTGATCGGGCAGGGCGAGGTCGTGGGCCTGAACGGGGGCACCACGACCACCGAGGTCGCGCGGGTGCTCGCCCTGAGGGCCGGCGGCGCGCACCGGGACGCGCCGGAGCCCCGGGCGCCCTTCCTCACCGTGGTCACCAACGCGCTGAACATCGCGGGGGAACTCGCGGTCCGGCCCCAGATCAAGATCGTCGTCACCGGTGGCGTCGCCCGCCCCCAGACCTACGAGCTGGTCGGTCCGCTGGCCGCCGGGGTGCTCGGGGAGGTCGTGCTCGACGTCGCGGTCCTCGGCGTCGACGCCCTCGACGCGGAACTGGGGGTGATGACCCGCCACGAGGACGAGGCCAGCGTGAGCCGCCAGTTCGCCGAGCGGGCCCGCCGGGTCGTGGTCGTCGCCGACTCCTCGAAGATGGGGCGGCGGGCCTTCGCCAGGATCTGCGGGCTGGAGCGGGTGGACGTCGTCGTCACCGACGCGGGGATCGACGGCGAGAGCGCAACCCGCCTGAAGGACGCCGGCATCAGGCTCCTCGCCGTCTGAACCCGCTCCGGCCCCCGCCCGTGCCGGTGGGACCGGGCGCGCCGCACGGGGTCAGCCCGCCGCCACCGGGGGCGGCAGCGGCGGCGCCCCCGCGTCCCCGGAACGCGCCTCCCGGGCTCCTTCCGGCCGGGCGCCGGCCGGCGTGACGGCGGCCCGCGCGGTGCCGCGGGACAGCAGCACCACACCGCGCGCCGCCAGCGCCGCGGCGCCCGCCGCGACCAGCCAGCCCCAGGCGCCCATCCGGAAGGTCTCGCCGAGCAGGAGGACCCCGATCACCGCGGCCGCCGCCGGGTTCGCCAGGTTCACCACCGCGAGGGGGGCGGCCAGCCCGACCCGGTAGGCGGCCTGGGAGAGCAGCAGTCCGCCCGCCGCGAAGGCCGCCACGAGGGCCGCGACCAGCGCCGTGACCCACCACGCGGAGCCCGCCGCGCCGCCGGCCGCCACGGCGGCAGTCACGGTCTGGGTGAGCGCGGAGGCCACCCCGGAGGCGATGCCGGAGGCGGTGGCGTACCCGAGACCCCGGCCCCGGGCCAGTGCGGTGATCAGCAGCGCCGCCGCGGCCGCCACGCCGAGCGACTCCGCCGCGGACAGCGACTCGCCCGGCGGCGTCGGCCCCGTCACGGCGACCAGGGCGCCCAGGCCCGCGAGCGTCGCCAGCGCTCCGCGCCACTCGGTGCGGTGCACCCGGCGCCGGGCGTGC
The DNA here is from genome assembly GCF_043203115.1 of Streptomyces sp. NPDC048001. NCBI lineage: Bacteria > Bacillati > Actinomycetota > Actinomycetes > Kitasatosporales > Streptomycetaceae > Streptomyces > Streptomyces sp. NPDC048001. The sequence continues at coordinate 293,347 of NZ_JBIDBN010000001.1, read as the reverse complement.
CGGGCCGCCAGGGGCAGCGCGGCGACCAGGGTCAGTGCACCCAGCGGCTGCACCAGGACCAGCGGACCGTGGTGCAGCGCGCCGACATGGGCGAGGGCCGCTGCGGCGTTGAGCCCGACGGCCCACCACCACAGGGGCCGCGCCGCGAGGGAGCGCAGCCCGCGGCGGCCGGGTGCGGTCGCGCGGGCCAGCCGCGACTGGGCGACGGCGGCGAGCGCGTACCCGGCGGCGGAGAGCAGCGAGAGCAGCACCGCGGTGACGATGCCGCTCATCGCGGCACCGCCTCGGGGGTCCGCCCCGGGGCGGTGCGGCGGGGCCCGGTGCGCACCGCCGCGCCCGTGGGGCGCGGGACCAGGGCCAGCGCCCCCGCCAGCAGCACCGCGGCGGCCACGGCGTCCAGCCAGTAGTGGTTGGCCGTGCCGACCACGACCAGCAGGGTCACCGCGGGGTGCAGCAGCCACAGCCCCCGCAGCCGCCCCCGGGTGACCGCGGTGAGGCCGATCGCCACCACCAGGGCCCAGCCCACGTGCAGCGAGGGCATCGCGGCGAACTGGTTCGCCAGCGGGTCGGCCTCCGGTGACGCCTGGTACACCGAGGGCCCGTACACCTGGGCGGTGTCGACCAGGCCGGCGGACGCGAGCATCCGCGGCGGCGCGAGCGGCACCAGCAGATGCAGGGCCAGCCCGGCCGCCGTGAGCACGGCGAGCGTGCGCCGCGCCCACAGGTAGTGCCCGGGCCGCTTCAGGTAGAGCCACCCCAGGAACAGCACCGTGGCAGGGAAGTGGACGGCCGCGTAGTAGGTGTTGGCGGCCCGGACGAGCGGCTCCGCGCCCAGCAGCACCTGCTGCACCAGGCCCTCGTCCGGAAGGTGCAGCGCCCGCTCGGCGCTCCACACGGCGTCGGCGTTGCGCAGGGCCCGGGCCTCGTGCCCGCCGGCGACCACCCGTCCCAGCTTGTAGACGAGGAAGAGCGCCGCCACCAGGGCGAGTTCACGGGCCAGGGGCGGCCTGCGAGGGGTCTGCGAGGGAGGTGCGGACGCCGGGCGCCGCGCGGGCCGCGTCCGGCTCCGCTGCCGTGGTGGTGCGGTGCCGGCATCGCCGGATATGCCAGGGGGCGTCCCGGCGGTCATGGCGGCCCCTTCGGTCGAGCGCGTCGGCAGCAATCGGGCGAAGCCTAGATCCCGGACGTATCGAGACGCAAACGTCTCGATACGCTTGCGTCTCGTTTCCTTCGGGGCTACGCTCGGCACTGCGGCCATGCCCGCCATGAGCCGTCCGGCACGCCCGAACCGGGGAGAGGGGCCCATGTCCACGCAGGCCGCCACGGCCGCCGCACGGCGCAGCCGCATCACACCCGAGCGCGAGCGCGAGCTGTACGCCGCCGTCCTCGACCTGCTGCGCGAGGGCGGCTACGAGGCCGTCACCATGGAGGGCGTCGCCGCGCGCACCCGCTGCGGCAAGGCGACCCTCTACCGCCAGTGGAAGACCAAGGCCCAGCTCGTCACCGCGGCTCTCGGCAGCAGCCGCTGCGCCTTCTTCGGCGGCATCGACACCGGCTCGCTCGCCGGCGACCTGCGCGAGGCCGCCCGCGTCGCCGGGGACCGCTCCCTGCGGGACCCCGAACTCATGGAGGCCGTCGGCCAGGCGTACCTCCAGTACCCCGAACTGCGCACCGCGCTGCGGGAGACGGTCATCGGCCCCGAGGTCGCCGCCCTCGACGGGATCCTCGCCCGGGCCGTCGCCCGCGGTGAACTCGCCGCGGACCACCCCGCCCTCGCCCATGTGGCGCCGTGCTTCCTCGGCATGCTCCGTGTGGAGGGCCTGTTCGAGGAGCGGTTCGGCGGCAGCGGCGGGCTGGCCGGCTTCGTCGACTCCGTCCTCCTCCCCGCACTGGGCACCCGCCCGCCGGGTGGCCCCGAGCGGCCGTCCCGGTGACCCTGGAGGCATGACGCCAGCCTCCGGCACCGTGAGGGTGCGCCGGATCTACGAAGCCCCCCGGGACGACGACGGACTGCGCGTCCTCGTCGACCGCCTCTGGCCGCGCGGACTCGCCAGAGGGCGTGCCGCCGTCGACCTCTGGCCGAAGGCCCTCACGCCCTCGACGGAGCTGCGCCGCTGGTACCACGGCCCGGACGCGGACGAGGAGGGCTTCCGCCGGCGCTACGAGGCCGAGCTGACCGCCCCCGAGGCCGCAAAGGCGCTGGAGGAGCTGCGGGCCAGGGCCGTCGAAGGCCCCCTGACCCTGCTCACGGCCGCGAAGGACCCGGCGGCCGCGCACGTCGCCGTCCTGCGCCGCCTGCTCGACCCCCGGCCCGGGCGGCACGCGGACTGAGTTGCGGCGCGCGGATTCAGCTCCGGCAAGCGGGAGGCGACAGGCGGCAGTCGGGATCCGGGAGCCGGGCCGAGGGCCCCGGACTTCCCGGCCTTCCGGACTTCCCGGACTCCCGGGACCCGCGGACCCGCGGGCCGCGCCGCCCGTGCGCGGCCGTCCGCCCCGGAGGGCGGCTACCCCTGTCCCGCCGTCAGCCGCGGCGACTCCGCCACCGGGTCCGCCGCGCCGTCGCCCGCCCGCTCCGCCAGGTCCTCGGCCCAGACCACCAGACCCGCCACGTCGATCCCGTGAGCCGGTCCCTGCGCCGCGATCCGCTCCGCCCCGCGGCGCAGGAGCCGCGCGCCACCGGTCGCGTTCCCCCGCGCCGCATGGGTGAGGCCGACGGCCAGCTGCGCGAGCCCGCGCCACAACTCCCGCTCCTCCTCCGGCCCCGACTTCCAGGCGTCCTCGAACACCTCGTGGGCGTGGAACGGCATCCCCGCGTCCAGCAGCCGCTGCGCCTCCGCCAGGGTCCCGGCCGGAGTGCGCAGCACTCCCTCGGGCTGCCGCGCCACCCCCGGCGCGCCGTAGGGGAGCGGCCGCCCCAGCCCGTCCCGCGGGCGGGCGTTGCGGGCCCGTCCCTCCGCGTCGCGGTCCCGCCGGGCGGTGCCGCCTCCTCGCTCGTCCATGCACCCAGTGTGGCGGACACCGTCCGCCGCGTGCGCGCGGTGCCGGGGACCGGCTGCAACGGGAGCCCCGCAGAGTGTTGTATGGTTCTCATGCACGTTCGGCCGGGGGAAACCCCAGGTCACAGCGGGCACCGGGACGTGGCGCAGCTTGGTAGCGCACTTGACTGGGGGTCAAGGGGTCGCAGGTTCAAATCCTGTCGTCCCGACTCGAGAGAGTCGTAGGTCAGAGGCCGCTTCGGAGTGATCCGAGGCGGCCTCTTGATCGTTTTTTGGGGACCAGTTGAGGATCAGCGCACTCGACTGGCCGAAGTGCACCCTGGTCTGATCGATGTGCCGGGGCGAGGGTGAACTGGACGTGGGGATCACGCGTTTCGGTGAGGTGCTGGCCGCGTACGACTTCGTGCCGAAGCCTGAGCATGACGAGGCTTCGTTGGCCGCTTGCGCCTCGGCGCTCGACGTATACGGAGCGGCGAAGCGCGTTCTGGTTGCCGCCCGCACCGCAGCCGAGGGGAACGTTGCCGTGCGACAGGCTCTGGCCGAGGGGGGTCAGGCGCTGGCAGATCTTGACGCCCGCAGGGAGGCCGACCGGTCCGACGGTGCGTCCCGCTCTGCTTCTTCGATACGAGACACGGTCCGTCCGTCACCGAAATACTGTGGGTCCCACCGGGCGGCGCGGCCCGGACGATCCCGGTGTGCGCAGCGGATGCGGTACGGCTGCAGGACGGCGACCTGTCGATCCTGACGGGGCAGGCCAGGCAAGGGCGGCAGCCCGAACGGTCCCGACCCACCAGACAGAAGAAGGGGCCTGTCGGAGGGGACGGACAAGGCGGTAGGCACATCGGGGACAGGACCAGGTGTGCCGAGCCGACCGACCGGCTTGCACAGAGCAGGGGGCTACATCTTCAGAGTCCCGGACCGATGGGGTTCGGGATCGACCGGAGCCCCGCCGCTCCGGCGGTGCTTGTCGTTCGGGCCGTGTCCTACGGCAAACGCCTGTCGACCACTCTGCAGCGGCTGCGTCGCGGAGCCAGAACTACCCGGCCCCGCGACGTGCTGCTCAAGGCCAGCGGCGACTTCACCGCACGGCTGCCGATCCCGATGGTCGACGGTGGCGAGGAATCAGTTCGGTGCCGTATCTCGAACGACGCTGTTGCGGGAGCACCGTTCGATCCGCTGGATTTCGACGTGGACAGAATTCCCCACTGGGAGGCGTGGCTGGAGTCTGTGGGCGGTTGCCGGAAGTTCACCACTTCGATCAGCGGCGAGGGCTGGGGCGTCGTCCGCTACACCGGCAGCAGGGCCACCGCCCGCCTCACCCGAGAAAGCCGCAGAGTTGAAGTCGTCATCGAGCGATTGAACTCCCGGTTCCAAGCCGTCGAGCAGTTGTGTCGCGGCCGCCGGTCGGTCAAAGACGGCGAGCTGATCATGCCCACCGAACCGGCATGGCGAGCGGTGCACTGTCAGGGCACCTGGAATCTGACCACCGACTCCGACCGGCCGGCGATCGCGTAGGCCGCAGGTCGGCTCATTCACCGAGCCTTTACCAACCTGGCTGATGAGCAGGTTGGCGAGCCCTTTGGTCAGGGTGCGGGCCACTGAAGAAAGTCCTGCACGAGCGGATCAGGCTCGCCCGTCTCGGGATCAAGGCCCGCAAGCCAGCGGCGCTGCTGCTCACGCCAGTGCACGAAAGGAGCAGTCGTACCCCAGAGGGAGGCGTCACCAAGAGGGCATACGTCGAACTCGGCTCGCATCATCTTGACCAGGAAGTCGACCATGCCGCAGTCGAAGAGTGCCCATCTGGAGCTGCCGCAACGGATCTGTCTACGCCAGGCCACCACCGGCCACTTGTTGGGGTCCGGGTCAAGCATCAGCCAGCCCAACTCGTTGGCGTTGCAGCCTGAGCCCCAGGGCAGAACGGCACTGCTGGCCGCCGTGATGCCGGGGACACCGCCCTCCCTGTCCCACAAGTCCTGAAATGTGGACTTGCTGTCCAGTATGCTCCCAGGATCCCACTGCAGGTAGTCGACGGGCACAGGTCCCAGGATTCCGAGTTCGCCTATATCACCCGCGCCATAGACGGACATGAAGGCTCGGTAATCGCTCGGGAGACGAGTACCCAGCACCTGCTCCGCTGCCAGCCAGTCCACGTGCTCATCAGCCCCGTGCTGCGGGGGGACAAGACTGAGCAGCGCCTGCAAAGAGTTCTGTGCGGGCACGGCGCTCCCTCGATCGGCGTCAGAGGCTCACCGTAGCTGCATGCACTGACAAGTCCCACGCCACACCCGTCCAACAGTGAGCCCTTGCCAAGCTGAAGGCGGAGCTCGGTAGTTGGACCGACAACGTGGTGAAGCCCCTGGTAGATGGGTTTTCAACCAAGACCGCCTCCAATCGCTTCGAACCGGCCCTCGGCCGTTCCCGGCCGCCGTAGCCCCGCCGCGCCCGCAGGCCGTCTGCAGCGCATACCACCCCGGCGCGAGGGCTCAGCGGGAAGACGCCCGGCGGTCGAACACGATCCGGCCGTCGAGGAGCGTGAGGTCGATCGGCAGGTCGGGGATGTCGTGCGGGTCCGTCGCGCGCAGGTCGCCGCCGAGGACGCACAGGTCGGCGACCTTGCCCGCCTCGATGCTGCCCTTCCAGGCCTCGGCGAAGTCCTGCCGGGCGGGGTTGGCCGTGTAGGCGCGCAGGGCCGTCTCCAGCGCCACCCGCTGGTCGGGTCCGCTCACCCGGCCCGTCGCCTTGGACTCGCGCAGCAGCATGGCCGCGACGCCGCGGCGCCAGTTCGGGGCGGTGATGGGGGCGTCCGAGCCCACGCAGACGGGGATGCCCTCCTCGACCGCGGAGCGCACCGGCCACTGGTAGGCGGACCGCTCGCTGCCGACGATGTCGTCCATCAGGTCCGCGATCGTCCACTTGATGGCGGGGTTCATGTTGATGCCGTAGCCGTGGGCGGCCAGTCTCGCCAGGCTCTGCGCGGAGGCGAAGTCACCGTGGATCACATAGTGGCGGGCATCGGGACGCGGATGGGCGCGCTGGGCGGCGACGAGGGCGTCGACCACCGCGTCGATGGCCCGGTCGCCGGTGACGTGCACGCCCAGCTGATGACCGGCCGCATGGGCGACGCGGATCATCTCGGCGAGTTCGGCCTCCTTCAGGGCGGCGTCCGCTCCGTGCACGCACAGCGCCCCGTGGCCGCCGTCCGCGTACGGCTCGTGCATCCAGGCGGTCTCGTTCGGCGGCACACCGTCGGCGAACACCTTGACGCCGATGACGGCCAGCCTCTCCGCGGGCACGTCCCCGGGCACGCCGAGCCCCTCCAGGCCGGCCGTCAGGTCGGCGGCCGAGCCGCCCATCGGAGCGGGCAGCAGCAGCACCCGCACCCGGCAGCCCAGTTCGCCCGCCCGGGCCAGTTCGACGTAGGCGTCGAGCGTCGCGGTGCCCAGGCCGCCGCCGAGGATCTCCGTACCGCCGGGGCCGAGTCCCGGCTCGGTGTAGCTGGTGATGCCCTCGGCGTGCAGTGCGGCGACCGCGCTCCGGATCGCCTGCTTGCGCTGCTCCACGCTCGCGGGCGGCACCATCGCCTGCACGAGCGCCTGTGCCGTCTCCTTGAGGATGCCCGTGGGCTCGCCCGCCGCGTCGGTCTCGATCACACCGCCCGCGGGGGCCTGCGTGCCGCGGGCGACGCCCGCCCGGGCCAGGGCCGCGGAGTTGGCCCACACCATATGACCGGAGAAGTCGGTCAGGCAGACCGGATGGCCGGGGGCGGCGGCGTCCAGGTCGGTGCGGTGCGGGCGGCGGGAGGGATCGGAGAGGCATTCCGACAGGTAGCCGACGTCCCAGCCCAGGCCCGTGATCCACTCCCCGGCGGGCACGGCTGCCGCGGCCCGCCGCACCGCCTGTGCGATGTCGGCGATCGACTCGACCGCCGGATGGCCGAGGTCCAGGGCGAAGGGCGGCCGGGTCAGCGCCCAGGCGGCGCCGTGCAGGTGGGAGTCGTTGATGCCCGGCAGCACGGTCCGGCCGGCCAGGTCGATCCGCCGGGTCCCGGGCCCGGCGAGCGCCGTGATCTCCGCGTCGCCGCCCACGGCGAGGATCCGGCCGTCGCGCACGGCGACCGCCTGTGCGACGGAGAAGGCGTCGTCGACGGTCAGGACGTCGCCGCCGGTGAGGATGAGGTCCGCTGTCCGAGGCATCGTGCCCCCTTCGGCTGAGGTGGGGAATGGTGTGGGGCGTCGGGAGGTGGCGGGCTGCCCGTCGCGGGCAGGTCCCGGCCCGGCGTCCGCGCCCTGCGGTCGGCGCCTCACAGGCCGAGCACCCGGCGCAGCCAGGAGCGGCGCGCCGCCAGGGCTGCCCGGGTGATCTCGTGGTCCGGGGCGAACACGTCGAATCCGTGGAACGCGCCCTGCCAGATGTGCAGTTCGGCCTGGCCTCCGGCCGCCCAGATGCGGGAGGCGTACGCCACGTCCTCGTCGCGGAACAGCTCGGCGCTGCCCGCCTCGACGAACGCGGGCGGAAGGCCGGAGAGGTCGAGGGCGCGGGCGGGCGCGGCGTAGGGGGACACCTCGGCCGAGGGGTCGCCGGCCCGGTCGCCGAGAAGCGCCTGCCAGGCGAGGAGGTTGGCGTCGCGCTGCCATGGGCCCCTGCCGTCGTACTGGTGGCTGGAGACCGTGGTGTTGAGGTCGTCCAGCATCGGGCACAGGAGCAGCTGCCCGGCGAGGGGCGGCCCCTGACGGTCACGGGCCAGCAGGGCGACGCCCGCCGCGAGGCCGCCCCCGGCGCTGCCGCCCATCACGGCGATGCGGTCGGGGTCGACGCCGAGTTCCGCCGCGTGCCGCCACATCCACCGCACCCCGGCGTAGCAGTCCTCCACCGGTGCGGGATCGGGATGCTCGGGTGCGAGGCGGTACTCGACGCTGACGGCCACGACCCCCAGTTCCTCGACGAGGTCGGCCAGCCGCGGTACGTCCTGGTGGCGGTCGCCGCTGATCATGCCGCCGCCGTGGATGCTGAACAGCCCCGGGACGGGCGGGGTGTGCCGCCGCGGGCGCAGCACGGTGACCTCCAGCGGCGGGGCGCCGTCGGGGCCGGGGACGGAGCGCTCCTCGACGTCGATCCCGCGGTCGCCGACGCTCTCGGCGACCGACGGGGCGGGTCCGTTCGCCACCGAGGCGCGGATCGCGGCGACGGTTCCGGGGGAGGCGGCGTCCCCTTCGCCGCGGGGCAGGGCGTCGAGCACGGCGGCGAGTGCCGGGTCGAAGGGGACGGGGGCGGCGTGCATGGCTGCTCCTTCGGGGCGGTCGTGGCGGTCGTGGCGGTTGCGGCCGTCGGGCGCGATCGGCTGTGTCTGCTCGCCGGTGGTCACCGCGGTGCCGCGAAGGTGAGCGCCCGGGCCGGGTTGTCGACCATGACGGCACGCAGGGCCTCCTCGCCGACGCCGAGCCGGCGCAGGGCGGGCAGGAAGTGCCGCGGGATGTAGTCGTACCCCTGTCCGCCGTACTTCTTGAGCTGGATCTTCTGGCACACGTCGTGACCGAGCAGGATCTGCTCCCCATGGCCCTGCTCGACGAGCGCGGCGATGCCGCGCGCGGTCGTGTGGTCGCCGGTGAGGAAGAGGTGCCCCCAGGGGCTGCCGGGCGAGGCGAGGAAGTCGAACTCCACGAAGACGCCCCGGGCGAGGACGCGCCTGCCCAGTGCGGGGTCCGACAGCAGCTCTCCGGCGTGGCCGAGGACGATGCTCGACGGGGCGACGCCCTCCTCGGCGAGCACGTCGAGCACCCGGAGCTTGTCCTCGCCCACCCCGCCGACGTGGAGGGTGACCGGGGCACCCGTCACCCTGCTCGCGCGGCCCGCGGCGCGGACGCTCTTGAGTTCGCCGCCGGTCAGCGGTGCCGATTCCGCGCCGATCTCGCCGATGATGCCGGAGCGGATGCCGGTGCCGTCCACGCCGAGCACCGTGTCCCGCACGATCGTGTCGGCCAGGTCGTCGACGCTGCGGGTGTGCATGTCCTGCGGATGGAAGGCGGGCGTGTACCAGCCGCCTCCCATGACGACGGCGAGACCGGTGGCGAGGGAGAGCCGGCGCAGGGCGAGGGGGTCCCGGCCGAGGCCGATGGGGGAGACCTCGACCAGGGTGCGCCCCCCGCTCCGGGCGAAGGCGAGGACCTCGTCCAGCATCTCGTCGAAGTCGCCCAGCACGTCGTTGTCGGCGTTCGGGTGGCCCTGCCGGGTGCGGGCGAGGGTGGCGAGGGTCAGCGGCTGTGCCGCCTCGGGCGAGTCCTCGCCGGGGCGGTGGAAGCGGGGCGGTCGCCGCAGGTCCACGAAGACGTGCTCGTGCATGAGGGTCTGACCGAGCGTGGACGGGTCCACCGGGCCCGTGACGGTCAGGGCGCTGCCGCGGAGGTCGGGGATGGGGAAGGGGTAGCGGCTCACGAGGCGGTCCTTCGGTCCGGGAGGGTGAGCAGCCGTGCGGGGTTGCGCACCGTGAGGGTCTCGACGAGGGCGTCGTCGGCGCCGAGCATCCGCAGGTAGGGGACGAACTGCCCGAGGACGAAGCCGTAGCCGCCCCCGCCGTGGGCGAGCAGCCGCGACTTGGCGCCGACGTCCTGCGAGAGCAGGATCCGCTTGGCGTGTCCCCGGCGGGCCAGTTCGAGCACGGCGGCCGCGACGTCCTGGTCGTCGTTGGTGCTGAGCACCGTGGGCAGGCGTCCGAGCTGGTCGAACTGGACGAACACGCCCCGCTCCAGCAGGGGTTCGAGGGCGTCGGGGTCCGGGGACAGCGTGTCGCAGCGTCCGAGCGCGACGCGCCGCAGGTCCGCTCCCTCCTCGGCGAGCAGGTCGAGCACCCGCCGCTGGGTGCCGGGGTCGGGGGAGCGGCAGAGGGAGATCGCGCTCCCGGTGGCCGCCGATGCCCGGGCCGCCGCGACCAGGACGGCGCGCTGGGCGGGGCTGCGGGGGTCGAGGGCCGGGATCTCGCCGATGACGCCCGCACGCACCCCGTCCACACCCTCGGTGAGGTCGCGGACGATCTCCTCGGTGAGGGTCTCGGCCGAGAGGGCTTCGGACGCGGGGCGCCACGCGGGGTGGAACCTGCCCGAGCCCATGACGACGGAGAGCCCCGTCGCCTCGGAGATCCGGCGCAGTGCCGCCGGGTCCCGGCCGAGGTCGGGTGTCGTGAGGTCCACCAGCGTGCTGCCGCCCGCCCGCCCGAACGCGGCGGCCTCGTCGGTGGCGAGGCGCTCGTCGCCGAGCAGCAGGTCGTCCCGGTTGGGGGCGCCCAGGGTGATCTCGCCGAGAAGGTCCATGCCCAGGGGCGCCTCGTAGCGGGCGCGGGGGTCGCCGTCCGCGGGGCGCTCCCTGCCCAGGGCGCGCCATGCCCCGGGGGTGTCGACCGGCGGTGCGAAGGAGGACAGGAGGTGTTCGTGGGGCATGACCGGGCCGAGTGCGTCCGGCGGGACCTCCCCGGTGACGGTGAGGACCCTGCCCCCGGGTGCCGGTGCGGAAGTGGGCGCGCCGGCCGGGTCCGCGGTCGATTCGGTAGGGGTCATACGGCCCACGCTAACAGATGAGATATGGCATCGTATACGATTGATGAGGTCGGATTTCCCCCTTTCCCGGCGCCCGCCGCAGGCAAGGCGCCCCCGCGCCGGGCGGCCGCCCGGCGCGGCGGGTTACGAGGCGGGCCTGGCCCGGCGCAGCGCGTCCGCGGTCGCGACCTTGTGGGCGCAGGCGACCCGTTCGACCTCCGCCGGATCCGCATGCGCCTCGACGAGCTCCAGCAGCCGCTCGTGCTCCGCCACGGAGAGCCGGGCCCGCCCCGGCACGTGGCTGAACGTCGAACGGCGCATGTGGTCCAGCCGCGCCCACTCCGCCTCCAGCAGCGCGACCAGGTGGGCGTCCGGGCAGTGGGCGTAGAGGGAGAAGTGGAACTCCCGGTTGAGTGCGGTGAAGGAGGCGGGGTCGAAGTCCTCCAGGGCCTTCGCCATCCGGGTGTTGATCCTCCGGGAGCGCTCGACGTCCTCCGCCTGCATGCGCGGTGCGGAGATCGCGGTGGCGTAGCCCTCCAGGCGGGCCAGGACCTGCAGGGAGTGCTCCACCTGCGCGGCGTCGAAGACCGCCACCCGTGCGCCGATGTTGCGGACGACCTCGACGAGCCCGTCGGACTGCAGACGGCGCAGCGCCTCGCGCAGGGGGATCGTGCTGACCCCGGTCTCCCGTGCGAGCTGGCTGAGCACCAGCCGGTACCCCGGACCGTAGCTCCCGTCGAGGATGCGCGAACGCAGCAGCTCGTAGCTGGCCTCCGCCTTCGACCCCGTGGTGCGGGCGTGCTTCTCCGTGGCGCTCATAGGTGTTCCCCTACCCCGGGCCGGGCGGCCGCAGCCCGGGCCCGGCCGTGTACTCGTGCGCTCACCGCGCAAGGACTTCCAGGACTGTACGGCGGAACGCCTCGCCGGTGAGAACTCCCTGGTGGTCGCCGGGCACCGTGAGCAGCTCACAGCCGTCGACCAGGTCGGCGACCCGCTCGATGCCGCGGGTCATCGCGTCGCGGTCCCCGACGACGAGGACCGGCGGGACACCGCCGGTCCAGGAGCGCGGTGCGAAGGGCGTCTCGCGCAGCCCCTCCACGCACAGCGCGAGTCCGGCGGCCCGGTCCCCGTGGGCGCGCACCATCCCGGCGACGGCCGAGGTCAGCGGGTCGGCGGGCTCCGTGCCCTCGGCCACCGCGCGGTGGAGCGCCGCCGTGTCCACGGCCGCGAAGGGCTCGGCGGGGACGAGCCCGCCGAGCAGGGCGCGCCGCAGCCGGCCCGGGGTCGCCGAGGGGAGTTCCCAGGTCAGCCTTGCGCCCAGGGAGTACCCGACCGCGTCGTAGGACGCGGCGCCCGCCTCGTCCAGCACGGCGACGAGGTCCTCGACATGGGCCGCGACACCGGCCTCGCGGGCCGAGGACAGGGCCGGGCTGTCCCCGTGGCCCCGCAGGTCGGGCACGAGCACCGGGCGCCCGGCCCGGGCCAGGGCCTGGGCGATCCCGGTCTCCACCCAGTCCCGGTGACCGGTGGAGCCGAAGCCGTGCACCAGCAGCACGGGCAGCCCCGCGGGGGCCGGGCCCGGCGCGAACGTGCGGACGGCCAGACCGGTTCGACTCTGCATCTCCCACACCTCTCGAAACGCATTTCATATACGATTTGCTATCACCTTAGGGTTCCCGGCGCTCCGTCCAAGCCGCCCCCCGGGGGCGGGCTCCACCCTTCCGCATCGCGCACATCATCGTATACGATTCGTGATACGAGGTGGCCCGGGGTCCGGAGGGCCGCCGCCGTCCGCGCCCCGGGTTTCCCGGGGCCGCCGACCGGTGCCGCCCCTCCCCCCCCCGCTCGCGCCCCGATGTCGCCCACGCCCAGGGAGAACTCCCATGCCGCATCCGCTGGGGACCCAGCCTTCGAAGATCATCGCCGTCCACCTCAACTACCCGTGCCGCGCAGGGGAGCGCGGACGCGTCCCCGACCAGCCGTCCTACTTCCTCAAGCCGCCCTCCTCGCTGTCCGGCAGCGGCGACCCCCTCGTCCGCCCCCGGGGCTGCGAACTCATGTCCTTCGAGGGCGAGATCGCCCTCGTCATCGGCCGCCGCGCGCAGCGGGTCGCACCGGAGCGCGGGTGGGACCACGTCGCCTGGGTGACGGCGGCGAACGACGCCGGCGCCTACGACCTCAGACACGCCGACCGCGGATCGAACCTCAGGTCGAAGGGGGCCGACGGCTTCACCCCCCTCGGCCCCCGCCTGCTGGACGCCGCCGGACTCGACCCGGCCGCCCTGCGACTGCGGACCTGGGTCAACGGCGAGCTGGTCCAGGACGCCGACACCTCCACCCTGCTGTTCCCCTTCGGAGACCTGATCGCCGACCTCTCGCGCCTGGTCACCCTGGAGCCGGGTGACGTCATCCTCACCGGGACCCCGGCGGGCGCCTCGGTGGTCTCACCCGGCGACACGGTCGAGGTGGAGGTCTCCGGCCCGGACGGGCGCACCGGCGGCCGACTCGCCAACACGGTGACCGAGTCCGCCCACACCCTGGCGGCCTGGGGCGCCATGCCCCGCGCCGACGCCGCACTGCGCGCCGACGCCTGGGGCCCCGGGCGAGCGGACGAGCCCGGTCCGGCCCTCGACGCCCGCCTGGCCGACCGGTTGCGCGCTCTGGCCACCGCCACGCTCAGCTCCCAGCTGCGCAGGCGCGGGCTGCACCACATGACGATCGACGGCGTACGCCCCACCGACCCGGGCGCCACGCTGGTCGGCACCGCGCACACCCTGCGCTACCTGCCGCTGCGGGAGGACCTCTTCAAGCGGTTCGGCAACGGCATGAACGCGCAGAAGCGGGCCGTCGAGGAACTGCGCCCCGGCCAGGTGCTGGTGATGGACGCCCGGCGCGACACCACGGCCGGCACCATCGGGGACATCCTGGCACTCCGCGCCCAGGTCAGGGGCGCCGCCGGAATCGTCACGGACGGCGGCCTGCGCGACAGCGCGGCCGTCGCCGCTCTCGGCCTGCCCACCTACCACGCCGCCGAGCACCCCGCGGTCCTCGGGCGCCGGCACGTCCCCTGGGACACCGGTGTCCCCATCGCCTGCGGCGGGGCGCTCGTCCAGCCCGGCGACATCCTCGTCGGCGACGCGGACGGCGTCGTCGTCGTCCCTCCCGACCTGGCAGAAGAACTCGCCGCCGACTGCGCCGAGCAGGAATCGCAGGAGCGGTTCATCGCCGAGCAGGTGCGGGCGGGCGAACCGATCCAGGGCCTGTACCCGCTCGGGCCCACCTGGCGGGCCGCCTACGAGCGGTGGCGCGAAGCCCGGCCATGACCCCGTCCGCACCCATCCACCCACGGAGCACCCCATGAAGTTCCGCACCGACCCCGCCACCATCCGCGGGTCCATCGCCCCCGTCGTCACCCCGTTCACCGGGAACGGCGCGGTCGACCACGACAGCCTGCGCGGCCTGGTCCGCTGGCAGCTGGAATCCGGCTCGCACGGCATCTCACTGGGCGGTTCGACCGGCGAGCCGTCCGCGCAGACCACGGCCGAGCGCATCGCCGCCATGCGCACCGCGGCGGACGAGATAGCGGACCGGGTGCCGTTCCTGCCCGGCACCGGCTCGCACAAGCTGGACGAGACGCTGGAGATCACCGCCGCCGCCCGGGACCTCGGCGCGGACGCGGCCCTGGTCATCACCCCCTACTACGCACGCCCCACCCAGGAGGCGCTGTACCGCTGGTACGCCACGGTGGCCCGCGAGTTCCCCGACCTGCCGATCGTCGCCTACAACGTGCCCTCCCGCACCGCCGTCGACATCGCGCCGGAGACCGTGCGGCGGCTGTTCACCGACTTCGACAACTTCGTCGGCGTCAAGGAGACCACCAAGGACTTCGAGCACTTCTCCCGTGTCCTGCACGCCTGCGGCCGCGACCTCCTGGTGTGGTCCGGCATCGAACTGCTGTGCCTTCCGCTGCTCGCCCTCGGCGGCGCCGGCTTCGTCTCCGCTGTCGCCAACCTCGCACCGACCGCGGTGGCCCGCATGTACGAGCTCTGGGAGGCCGGCGAGTTCGACGCGGCACGCGACCTCCACTACCGGCTCCACCCGCTCGTCGACCTCCTGTTCGTCGAGACCAACCCCGCCCCCGCCAAGTGGGTCCTCGCACAGCAGGGCCGGATCTCCTCCCCGCACGTGCGTCCCCCGCTCACCCCGCCCACCGAGGACGGACTCGCCCGCATCCGCGCACTGCTCGCCGAGGGCGGCGACCTCACCCGGCAGCTCTGACCCAGGAACGAAGAGAGGCACCATGTCCACACCCCTGACCCCGGGGCGCCCCGACGCCCTGCCCGAGGAGATCCGCCACTGGATCGGCGGCGAACTCCTCCCCAGCGCAGACGGCCGGACCTTCCCCGTGGCCGACCCCGTCTCCAACGCCCCCTACGCCGAGGCCGCCGCCGGCGGCCCCGGCGACGTCGACCGCGCGGTCCGTGCGGCCGAGGCCGCCTTCCCCGCCTGGTCCCGGCTCGGCAACCGGGAGCGCGCCCGCATCCTCCACCGGATCGCGGACGCCGTCGAGGCGCGCGAGGAGCGCCTGGCCGCACTGGAGACCTTCGACTCCGGCCTGCCCGTCACCCAGGCCAGAGGCCAGGCCAGGCGGGCCGCCGAGAACTTCCGCTACTTCGCCGACGTCGTCGTCGCGCTCGGTGAGGAGGCGTTCCGGGTCGGCGAGCAGCAGATCAACTACGTGGTCCGGAGCCCCGTCGGCGTCGCCGGGCTCATCACCCCCTGGAACACCCCGTTCATGCTGGAGAGCTGGAAGCTGGCCCCCGCCCTGGCCGCCGGCTGCACGCTCGTCCTCAAGCCCGCCGAGTGGACCCCGCTGTCCGCGAGCCTGTGGCCGGAGATCCTCGACGAGGCCGGGGTGCCCGCCGGTGTGGTGAACATCGTGCACGGCATCGGCGAGGAGGCCGGGCAGGCCCTGGTGGACCACCCGGGGGTGCCGCTGATCTCCTTCACCGGTTCCACCGACACCGGCCGGCACATCGTCCGCTGCTCCGCGGAGCACCTGAAGACCACCTCCATGGAGCTGGGCGGCAAGTCCCCGGTGGTGGTCTTCGCCGACGCGGACCTCGAGGCGGCCCTGGACTCGGTCGTCTTCGGCGTCTTCTCGCTCAACGGCGAACGCTGCACCGCCGGCTCCCGCGTGCTGGTGGAGCGCCCCGTCTACGAGGAGTTCACCCGCCGCCTGGCCGAACGCGCCGAGAACGTCCGGGTCGGCCCGCCCGCCGACCCGGCCACCGAGGTGGGCGCCCTGGTCCACGCCGAGCACTACGCACGGGTGATGGAGTACGTGGGGATCGGGCGGCAGGAGGCGAGGCTGGCGGCCGGCGGCGCACGTCCCCACCACCTGCCCGAGGGCAACTACCTGCAGCCCACCGTCTTCGCCGACGTGCCCCGCGACGCACGGATCTTCCAGGAGGAGATCTTCGGCCCGGTGGTCGCGGTGGCCCCCTTCGACGACGAGGCCGAGGCCGTGGACCTGGCGAACTCCACCGAGTACGGGCTCGCGGCCTACGTGTGGACCTCCGACCTCACGCGGGGGCACCGGGTGGCGCACGCCGTCGAGTCCGGCATGGTGTGGATCAACTCCCACAACGTCCGCGACCTGCGCACTCCCTTCGGAGGCGTGAAGTCCTCCGGTCTCGGCCGCGAGGGCGGTGCGCATAGTATCGATTTCTACACCGAGTCGAAGATCGTGCATGTGATGCTCGGTGAGGCTCACGCGCCCCGCTTCGGCGCGGTCTGAACGTCAAGGAGCACCTGCCCATGAACACCCCTCCCGACGTCGTCCGCTCCGCCTACGCCCAGCTCGTCGTCACCGACCTGCACCGGGCCCGCTGGTTCTGGGGCGACATGCTCGGCTTCCACATCCAGTACGAGGACGACTCGCTGCTCTGCCTGCGCGGGACCGACGAGCTCACCCACCACTCCCTCGTCCTGCGCAAGGGGGAGACGGCGGCGCTGGACCACCTCTCCTACCGGGTCCGCACCGGCGAGGACGTCGACCGCGCCGAGCGGTACTTCCGGGCGCTCGGCCGGCCGGTGCGCCGCGTCCCCGCGGGCGAGGGGACCCCGGGGGTCGGCGACGCCGTCCGCGTGATCGACCCGCTCGGATTCCCCGTGGAGTTCTTCCACGACATCGACCGCGCGGAGCGCCTGATCCAGCGCTACGACCTGCGCCGGGGCGCCGAGATCGCGCGGCTGGACCACTTCAACATCTGCACCCCCGACATTCCCGCCGCCTACGAGCACTACAAGGCGCTCGGCTTCGGCTGCTCGGAGACGATCGAGGGCGACGAGCACGAGCTGTACGCGGCGTGGATGTACCGCAAGCAGACCGTCCACGACGTGGCCTTCACCGGTGGGGCGGGGCCCCGGCTGCACCATGTGGGGGTCGCCACCCACGAGTCCCACCAGGTGCTGCGCACGGCGGACCTCTTCGGGTCGCTGCGCCAGGAGCACCACATCGAGCGGGGCCCCGGCCGCCACGGTGTCTCCAACGCCTTCTACCTCTACCTGCGCGACCCCGACGGCCACCGGGTGGAGATCTACACCTCCGACTACTACACCGGCGACCCGGACCACGAGACCTACCGGTGGAACGTCCGCGACGACCGCCGCCGGGACTTCTGGGGCAACGCGGTGATCGAGTCCTGGTACAAGGAGGCGTCGCCGGTGCTCGACCTGGAGGGCCGCCCCCAGCCGGTCACCGCCTCGGCGCTGGACGAGTCGGCGGTGCAGGTCGGTGCCGACGGCCTCGGAATCGTCGACCCGGGAGCGCGGGACGCCTGACGCCCCCCGAGGCGGCCCGCGCCGCCGACCGAGGAGCCGGACGCCCACGCGTCCGGCTCCTCGATGTCCGTCTTCTCGTCCGGCTCCTGCGCGTGCGCGCCCCCGGCGCCGGGCTCTTCGCGTCGGTGCCGGACGGCATGGCGTCGCGCGATGCGGTGCCGGACGACATGGTGCGGCAGGGCATGGTGCCGGACGACATGGTGCGGCAGGACACGGCTCCGCACCACACAGGGCCGCACCACACAGGTCCCCACCACACGGCGCCCCACCACACAGGGCTGCACGACACAGGGCCGCCGCCGGCTTCACGCCGGCGGCGGCCCTGTGTCGTGCGGTGCCCCGGGTGACGCTCAGCCCGCAGCGGTGCCGTGCTCCCGGGCGTCGTCCTTCTCGGGCCCCCCGCGCCGGGGCTGGGCGGGGGCCCCGCGCAGGCGCGGCCGCACGGCCAGCCACACCAGGGCGCAGGCGACCGCGGCGGCAACGGCCATGGTCACGGCCATGGTGACCTCGGCGCGTCCCCCGAGCGCGGCCAGCGGCGCCACGACCGGCCCGACGGCGAAGGTCGAGACGCCCAGCAGTGCGGCGGCGGTCCCGGCGCGTTCGCCGTGGCCCCCGAGGGCGAGAGCCGAGCTGTTGGGACTGATGACGCCGTAGCTGAACAGCACCAGGCCCAGGGCCACGAGCAGTGCGGTGAGACCGAGCCCGGCGAGTACCGTGCCGAGCAGCCCCAGCGCCGCGACCGCGGTCGCCGTGGTCCCCACCACGTACATCCGCGCCGGACCGGCCCGGCGCACGGCGGCCCGGTTGAACAGTGCCCCGAGCATCGCCACGACCGCGTTCACCGCGAACACGGCCCCGAAGGCCTGGGGGCTGAGTCCGAAGCCCTCCTGCAGGACGAAGCTGACGGACGCGAGGTAGGTGAAGAACGCCGTGCCGGTGCAGGCCCCCACCAGCAGGTAGCAGACGAACAGGCGGTCCCGCAGGACGGTGCCGAAGCCCCGGCGCGCCTCGGTGAACCCGCCGGGGTGCCGCAGACCGGCTGGCAGCGTCTCCGGCAGCAGCGTGCCCGCGACGGCCAGCAGCACCACTCCGACCCCGGCGAGGACCACGAAGAGACCCCGCCAGTCCAGTACGGCGGCGAGCTGCCCTCCGACGACCGGCGCCAGCACCGGAGCGAGTGCCCCCACGAGCGCCAGCATGCTGAGCAGCCGCACGAGCTGGATGCCCACCGCCACGTCCCGGGCGGCGGCGAGTGCCACGACGACGCCCGCCGACCCGGTCAGTCCCTGCAGGAACCGGGCCACGAGCAGGGTCTCGATGCTGGGAGCGAGCGCGCACAGCAGCGAGAACAGGGTGAACAGCGCGATGCCCCACAGCAGCGGCCGTCGCCTGCCCAGCCGGTCGCTGAGCGGGCCCGCCACGAGCTGGCCGAACGCGAGCCCGAGCATGCACACCGACATCGACGTCTGGGCGAGGCTGTCACTGGTGCCGAGGTCCTCGGCGAGCTGCGGCAGCAGCGGCATGGACAGGTCCATCGACAGCGGCCCGAACACCTCCAGCGAGCCGAGCACGACGGCGGCACGGCGCATGCTCATCACCTGCGCGGGCCGTGCCGCGGCCGTCGTCACGCGGTCCGGCCGGTCGTGCCGAGGACCCGCCTGATCCAGGACGCACGGGCGGCCACGGCGGCCCGGGCCACCTCGGTGTCCGGGGAGAAGCCGGTGAAGCCGTGGTAGCCCCCCGCCCAGACGTGCAGCTCGGCCCGGCCGCCCGTGGCCCAGATGCGGGTGGCGTAGTCGACCGCCTCGTCGCGGAACACCTCGGCGGCCCCGACCGAGATGTACGCGGGCGGCAGTCCGGACAGGTCGGCGGCCCGCGAGGGCGCCGCGTAGGGGGAGACCGCGCCGGTGCCCCGGTCCGGACCCAGGACCGCGTTCCAGGCGGTGTCGTTGCTGCCGCGGTCCCAGATGCCGATGCCGTCGTACTGGCGGCTCGACACCGTGTCGTTGCGGTCGTCGAGCATCGGGCAGTCGAGTATCTGCCCGGCGAGTGCGGGCCCGCCGCGGTCGCGCGCCATCTGGGCCACGGCCGCGCTGAGCCCGCCGCCCGCGCTGGCGCCCGCGACGAGTACCCGGGCGGGGTCGACGCCGAGTGCGGCGGCGTGCTCGGCGAACCAGACCAGGCCCGCGTAGCAGTCCTCGGCCGCCGCCGGAGCGGGGTGCT
The DNA here is from genome assembly GCF_043203115.1 of Streptomyces sp. NPDC048001. Classification (NCBI taxonomy): domain Bacteria; kingdom Bacillati; phylum Actinomycetota; class Actinomycetes; order Kitasatosporales; family Streptomycetaceae; genus Streptomyces; species Streptomyces sp. NPDC048001. The sequence continues at coordinate 273,759 of NZ_JBIDBN010000001.1, read as the reverse complement.
CGGGGGCCAGGCGGTAGCCGACGGCCACCGCGACGGCACCGAACTCCAGGACGTCCTCGACCAGGCCGGGGACGCAGAAGAACCGGTTGCCCAGCACCATGCCGCCACCGTGGATGCCGTAGATCCCCGGCGCGTCGCGGGTGCCTCCGCGGGGCCTGAGCACCGTCAGCTCCAGGTCCGGCGCTCCCGCCGGTCCGGCCGCGGTGACGTGCCGGAACTCCACCGGGCGGTCGCCGACGGCCTCCTCGGCCGTCGGGATGAGCGTGGTGAAGTGCGCGCGGCTGGCCGCGATGGTGCCGGCCCGCAGCGGGACCGGTTCCACCAGTTCCCGGCACCTGGCCAGGCCCGGTTCGAGGGCCCGGTCGTAGGGGACGGGGCGGGGGCGGGCGGTCATCGGCCCGGTCCCCGGTGCGGCCGCGGCGGGTGTGCCGGGCGGGGGGAGGGGCAGGGTGCCGGCCTGCGGCCGGCCCGGCGGAGGGCAGGGTTCATCGGGTGCTCCTGGGGGAGGTGCTGGGCGGTCGGGGCCGGTGCGGGTCAGGGGCCCTGCGGGTCGACGACGTCCCGGTCGGCCCAGAAGGGCTCGACCAGGGAGCGCAGTTCCTCGGCTCCGACCCGCCGCAGCAGGTCCGGCGCGCCGATGTTCTGCCGTACCTGTTCCAGACGGGTGGCGCCGACGAGCGTGGTGGCGTTGGCGGGGTGCGTGAGCGTGAACGCGATCGCGAGCTGGGCGGGAGTGGTGCCGAGGGCACCGGCCAGTTCGCGGATGCCGGGGACGGTGGCGACGATGGCCTCGCGGATGCCGCCCGGGTCCCGGCCGATCTCCCGGTCGGGCGCGATGCGTCCGGCGAGGATGCCGCCTTCCAGCACATCGGAGGCCTGCATGCTGAACCCCGCGGCGAAGAGTTCCCCGAACGGTGCGCCGTCGGGGATGGAGCGCCGGGCGAGGCTGTACTTCAGCTGGGCGATCTGCGGCCCGGGCACGCCCCGCTCGGCGGCGATGCGGCGCAGGGCGTGGACCCCCGGGGCCGACCAGTTGTTCACGCCCCAGGCGCGGATGAGCCCGGCCCTGGTCAGGGAGGCGAGGTCCTCGACGAGGTCCTCCAGGCGGACGTCCTCGCGCCGCAGGTCCCCGAGGATCACCAGGTCGGCGTGGTCGAGCCCGGTGCGCAGGAAGGCGTTCTCCAGCTGCGGCCCGAACCCCCGCTCGTCGAAGGCCTCGATCCACAGCTTCACCGAGGCCAGGTAGGCGTCCCGCGGGACCCTGGCGGCCCGCATGATCGAGCCCCACAGCACGTCGGTGAACACGGGGGGCGTGCCGGGCATGCCGTAGACACCCACGTCGAAGAGGTTGACGCCTGCGTCGAGGGCATGGCGGACCATGGCGACGGCGTCGGCGAAGTCCATCCGGTCGAAGGTGTGCCACGAGCCGAGGGACAGCACGGAGGCTTCGAGGCCGCTCGTGCCGATCGGGCGCCGGGGGAGGGGTGCGGTGGTCATGTGCGTGTCCTTTCCGGGGTGTTCAGGGGAGCCGGGGGTCGACCACGGCCTTGGTCTCCTCGTGCCTGCTCATCGCCGCGAGGGCCGCGGAGGCGCCCGACAGGCCGACGGGCGCGCCGAAGAGCCGGTCCCACGGCATGCGGTCGGCGAAGGAGCGGAAGAAGCCGATCGCCTCGTGGTAGTCGGCGATGTCGCCGTTGAGGGAGCCCAGGACGGTCAGCTCCTTGCCCATCACCGTCCCCAGCGGCACCGGTTCGGAGTCCGGGCCGGTGCTGCCGACGACCACGACCCGCCCGCGCTGCGCGGCCATCGCCACGGCCTCCCGGCCGACGGAGGGGGCGCCGGCGAAGTCGAGGACGAGATCGGCCCCCCGGCCGCCGGTGAGGTCCCGCACCCGCTCGACGACGGCGTCCGAGCCCGTCGCGATGTCCACCGTCCCGTCGGCGCCGAACTCCCCGGCCATGGCCAGGCGTGCCGGGGGAGCGCCGACGGTGACGACCGTGCCCGCGCCGCTGATCCGGGCGACCGCGGTGGCGAAGAGCCCGAGTGCTCCCGAGCCCTGGACGACGACGCGGGACCCGGGGCGGACGCCGCCGGCGCGGGAGAACGCCCGCAGCACCGTCTTCGCCGCGCAACCCGCCATCGCCGCCCAGGTGTCGGGGACGTCCCCGGGGAGCAGGAGCTTGGCCGCGTGGGGGACCACGTAGGCGTACTCGCTCAGCCCGGCGGTGGCGAACGGGGGGACGTCGGAGCGCTGCAGGAACCCGTAGCCGCGCTCGGAGCAGGCCACCGGCTCCCGCAGCACCGTGCAGCCGTGGCAGGCACCGCAGGTCGACTCCGACCAGCCGATGCGGTCCCCGACGGTCAGCTCGCGGCCCAGCGCGTCGCGGGTGCCGTCGCCGACGGCGACGACCTCGCCGACCATCTCGTGGCCGAGCACCATCGGGAGCATGCCGGGGAAGGTCATCCTGCCCGACCAGATCTCCGTGTCGGTCCCGCACAGGGTGGTGCAGACGATCCGGACGAGGGCGGCCCCCGGCTGCGGCCCCGGTGGCAGGGGCAGGTCGGTGAGGGCCAGTTCGGCGCCGTGCGCGGTCAGGACCGCGGCGCGGGTCGAGGAGGGGAGGTCCATCGAAAACTCCTTCGGATCGAGCGCTTCAGGGGCTCGACGATGGGTTAGTCTACGGCTGTCGATTTAAATGTCGAGCCCCTGAGAGCACCGAGGAGCCCCCGTGCGCACAGCCGACGGCGACGCCCGTACCGCACCGGCCGATCTGATCCTGAGGGGTGGTGTGGTCCGTTCCCTGGCGCCCGGCGGCGAGGGGGCGACGGCCGTCGCCCTGCGCGACGGGCTGGTCGCCCGCGTCGGCGGCGACCGGGAGGTGACCGCCCTGGCGGACGCCTCGACGGAGGTCGTCGACCTCGGCGGGCGCGCCGTGCTGCCCGGCATCAACGACGCCCATCTGCACGCCACCTGGCTCGGCGCCCTGTGGCCCGAGACGCTGTTCGGGGAGCAGGCGGGCCCCGGCCCGGTGCCGCGGAACCCGCTCGTCGACGACGCCCAGCGCCGCCGCGCGATCCTGCGGGCCGGGGACCTCGCCGCGTCCCTCGGCATCACCAGCTACACCGAACCCGGCCTCGGCCCCGGCGAGGACCGCGGCGAGACTGGCGCCTTCGGTGCCCCGGTCGTCCGCCAGTACCGCGCGCTCGCCGAAGAGGGCCTGCTGCGGGCGAGGGTGACGGTCCTGTGGCTCTTCGGGGAGCTGGACGGTCCCAGCGACCTGGAGCACTTCCTCGCCGGCCTGGACGGGCTCGACGGCTCCACCGGCGACCCGCGGTGGCTGCGGTTCGCCGGGGTCAAGATATTCGCCGACGGCATACCGCCGATGCGGTCGGCCTACACGCACCACTGCTACGCCGACGGCGCCAGTCCCAGCCTCCTGGTGGCCGGTGCCGACGATGCCGACCGCGAGGCCAACCTGGCGCGGATGGTCCTCGCCGCGCACCGCGCCGGACACCAGGTGGGGGTGCACGCCACCGGCGACCGGACCATCGACGTGACGCTCGACGCCGTCGAGCGGGCCCGCGCGGAGAAGGACGTGGACCTGGGCCACTACATCATCCACGGCGACCTCGTGACCCGGCCGCAGCTGCGCAGGATGGCCGCGCTGGGCGTGGGGCTCGCCACCCAGCCGGAGATCGCGCTGCGCACCCGGGGCCTGGTGGACGCCGCACTCGGCCCGGCGCCCGCGGCGGCCGCCTGGCCCCTGGGGGCCGTGCTCGACGAGGGCGTGGCCCTGTGCCTGACCTCCGACGCGCCCGTGCTCTCGCCGGACTGGCGGCGGCAGATCGCCGCCGCCGACGCGTGGATGGGCCCCGCGGCCGACCCCCGCGCGCGGATGGACCGGCTGCTCCGCTGCTACACGCAGCAGCCCGCCCGGCAGGACCGCGCGGCGTCGTGGAAGGGCGTGCTCGCCCCCGGGATGGCCGCCGACCTGTGTGTGCTGGAGGCCGACCCGCTGTCCGTGGCCCCCGCCGAACTGCCTGATGTCGCGGTCGAGTTGACCGTGGTGGACGGAAGGGTCGTCTACGAGCGCGGGGCGGGGGGCGCGGTGCCGGAGCCTGTCTGACGCCGGAGGGCGCGGGCGAGGGGGGCCTGCCGGGCGGCGACCGCCGCCCGGCAGGCCCCCCCGCCCGCACCCCTGCCGTACAGGGCCGGGCCGGGCCTCAGGTGAGCAGTTGGCCGCCGTCCACGGGCAGGCTGGTCCCGGTGATGTGCGCCGCCGTGTCGCCGGCGAGGAAGAGGGCGGCCGCGGCGACGTCCTCCACCCGGGCGAACCGCTGCATCGGGATCCGGCCTTCCCAGGCCCGGCGCTGCGGCGAACCCTCCGGCATGCCGGCGGACACCGTCTCGGTGAGGACCGGGCCCGGGGCGACGGCGTTCACGCGGATGCCGTGCGGGGCCAGTTCGATCGCGGCCCAGCGGGTGAGGGCGTCCACGGCCGCCTTGCTGCTCTCGTATCCGCCCATCCCCGGTGTCGGCTGCCTGCCCCCGATGGACGAGAGGTTGACGATGGACCCCGCCACCCCCGACGCGACCATGCGGCGTGCGGTGTGCTGGGTCATCAGGAAGGTGCCGAGCACGTTGGTGCGCAGGATGGCGTCCAGGTCGCCGCCGGCGAGTTCCAGCAGTGTGCCGTGGACCGTGAGCAGGCCGGCGTTGTTGACCAGCACCTCGATGGGGCCGAACTCGTCCTGCACGGCGTCCAGTCCGCTCGCGATCGCCTCCTCGTCCGTGATGTCGAGGATCCTGCCGTGGACGCCGAGTCCGTGCGCGGTGTCCATGGCCCGCTGCGCGTCCCTGTCCGCGACCACCACGGTGTCGCCCCGGGCCGCGAACGCCCGGGCCACCGCTCGGCCGATGCCGCCGGCGCCGCCGGTGACGAGCACGGTGCGTGTGCGCTTCATCTGTACTCCCCTCGGGCCGGGACCTGTGTCGCGGCCTCGATTTATAGTATACAAGCGTAGACGAAAAAACCGAGGCCGCCAGGAGGCGCCGTGAGCACTGCACCGACCGTTCCCCGCCGCCGCCTCGGGCCGGACGGCCCCGAGGTGCCGGTCCTGGCGCTGGGGTCCTGGAACACTTGGGACCGGATGGACTTCGGCGACGCGGTGTCGCTGGTGGCGCGGTCGGCCGAACTGGGCTGCGCCTTCTTCGACGTCGCGCACTACGACATGGGCCCGCACGCGGAGAACTCCCGCACGGACCTGATCTTCGGGCGCGCCGTGCGCGAGGCCGGGCTCGCGCGCTCCGACTGGCAGTTCTGCGGCAAGCTCTGGCTCTGGGACTACCCCGCCACCGGCTTCACCCGGCAGATGGAGACGTCCCTGGAGCGGGTCGGCGCCGAGAGCGCCGACCTGGTCGTCGTCGGCGACTACCTCGGCGAACTCGACGTGGCGCGCGTGGTCGCCGACGTCGCCGAGCAGATCGACGCCGGGCGGTTCCGCGGCTGGGGCGTGAACAACTGGCGCTACCGCGACCTGCGTGCGGCCGTCGACATCGCCCGCGCGCACGGCCTGGTGCCGCCGTCCTTCGCCCAGCTCAAGTACGGACTGGCCCGCAGGTCCATGGCCGAGGGGCACTACTACGCTCCGCTGTTCGACGCGGGCGAACTCGCCCTCCAGGCGTCCGACGTCTTCGAGGGCGGCATGCTGGTCGGCAACCTGCGCCCGGACCGCAGGATCGGCGCCGATGTCGGGGGCATCCGCGAGCGCATCGCCGCCGCCTACCCGCGGGTGCGGCAGCTGGCCGACACCCTCGGCGCCTCACCCGCCCAGCTGGGCATCGCCTTCTGCCTGGCCAACCCCGCCACCGCCAACGTGCTGGTCGGGGTCTCCCGGCAGTCCCAGCTGGAGGACAACGTCGGCGCGGTGGAACTGCTGGACCGGGTGGGCGCCCCCGCACTGCGCCGCGCCGCCCGGGATCTGTGGCTCGACCGCGACGTCGCCCCGGACGGCACCTGGTGAACCGTCCCGGCGCTCCCGGGGCCCCGCGCCCCACCCCTCTGCGACACCACTCTCACAGGAGGACATCATGACCGAACCCGGCACGTCCGCCGAGACCGCGACGCCCGACCGCATCCTCGACGTGGCCATCGGCTACATGGGGGCGAAGCAGCTCTTCGCCGCCGCGCGCTGCGGGGTCTTCCGCGCCCTCGCCGAGGGCGAGCACGACATCGCCCAGCTCGCCTCGGCGACCGGCCTCAGCGAGCGGATGGCGCGGATCCTGGCCGACTCCATGAACGCACTGGGCCTGCTGGAGCGCCGTGACGGCCGCTACCGGCTCGCCCCGGACGCCGCCGCCTACCTCGGCGGCGGGGAGCTCGACCTGCATCCCTTCCTCGCCTTCCTGAACGAGATCAGCTACGGCCACTGGCTCCAGTTCGACACCGCCGTCGACACCTCCGAGCCCGGCCGGCTGGAGATGGACGAGGACCGGTGGAAGGCCTTCATGGCCGGTGTCATGCGCTACAACGCGCTGCACGCCGCCATGCTCGCCCGCTCCTTCGACTTCGGCCCCTACCGGGACCTGCTCGACCTCGGCGGCCTCGCGCCGGACTTCGCGATCGGGGCCCTGAAGGCCAATCCCGGGCTGTCCGCCCGCTTCGTCTTCGACCCCGCCTCGACGGAGTCGGTGGCCCGGGCGCTCGAAGCGGCCGGCCTCGCGGACCGGGCGCGGATCGACCCCGCGCCGACCGACGCGGCGGACCCGGGCGGGGAGCACGACCTCGTGATGGTCAACCATGTGATCCACCGCTTCGACGCCGCGCAGAACCGCGCCATCCTGGCCCGCGCCCGCAGCGCGGCCCGCCCCGGCGCGACCCTGCTGCTGCTGGACTTCCTGCTGGACGGAGACGACCGCCAGCGCCCGATCGACGCCCTGCACGCGGGGGAGTACTTCGTCATCGACGGTACGGTCGTCTACCCGGAATCCGAGGTCAGGCAGTGGCTGACCGCCGCGGGCTGGCGTCCGCGCGAGGTCCTCGCGCTCCCGGGGAGCCCGCGCGTCCTGGTCGCCGAGGCGGTCTGAGGCGACCCCGCCCCCCGGGGCGCCCGTCTGGCCCCGCCGCTCGCCGATTCGGCAGGGGCGGGGCCATTGCCTTTTTTGCCGACAGTCGTAGACTAACGGGCACGACACATGAGGTGGCGGGCAGGAGAACTCCTCCGTGCACCCACTCTCCATCTATGGGCCCAGCGCTGCGACGGCGAGGGAACAGGCGGTTTTCCCCTCCCGGATCGATCTGGCACCAGCGCGCCCAATTCACCCGAGAGAAGACTCCATGAAGAGAATCTGGAGAGCCGCACTCGTCGCGGTGGCCGCCTTGGCGATGGCCGCGTGCACGAGCACCGCCGACCCCTCCGGGAGCGCCACCGGGGAGGACATCAAGATCGGGACACTGCTGGACGTCACGTCCTGGGACCCGGCGCAGGCCGACATCGGCTTCGACGGCCCCTACCTGTCGGCCGTCTACGACCCGCTGGTCGCCCTGGACGCGGGCTCCCGCCCCGTGCCCGGGCTCGCCGAGTCCTGGGAGTACTCCCCGGACCACCTGACACTCACCATGGAACTGCGTACCGGGGTGACCTTCAGCGACGGCGAGCCCTTCGACGCCGCGGCCGCGGTGCAGAACCTCGAACACCTCAGGGCCGGGGTCCGCTCCGGCCAGACCTACGCCAACGTGTCCGAGTTCAAGCAGGTGGACGAGGACACCGTGGCCGTCCACCTGAAGAAGAAGGACGACGCCCTCCTCTACTACATGGGCCTGGGGAGGAGCTGGATGGCCTCGCCCGCCGCGATCACGGCCGGGACGCTCGCCACCCGGCCCGTCGGCTCGGGCCCGTACACCTTCGACCCGGCCAGGTCGACCTCGGGGTCGGAGTACGTGTTCACCAAGAAGTCCGGCCACTGGGACGACGGGACGTACCCCTTCTCCACCATCCACGTGCAGCCGATCGCCGACCCGACCGCGAGCTTCAACGCCATGCTCTCGGGGCAGCTCGACATCGCCTACGCCAACGCCGCCGACATCCCCCGGGCCAAGGACAACGGCTGGAACGTCGCCTCCGACGTCGCCACCTGGGTGGGCATCCAGTTCACCGACCGCACCGGCAAGGAGCTGGAGCCGCTCGGCGACGTGCGCGTCCGCCGCGCCATCAACCACGCCTTCGACGGCGCGGCCATGCTGAAGTCGGTCGGCCAGGGGGCCGGGGTCGCCACCAACCAGGTGTTCCCCGCCGGCCGCTCCGTGCACGACGCCTCCCTCGACGACCTGTACGCCTTCGACCTGGCCAAGGCCAAGAAACTGATGGCGGAGGCCGGCTACCCCGACGGATTCCCGGTCACGATGCCGATGTCGTCGATCTTCCAGCCGTGGCAGCCCTCCGTCCAGCAGACCCTCGGCAAGCTGGGCATCAAGGTCACCTGGAAGAACATGTCGCCGGCCGACTACCAGAAGAACGCCGCGACCTATCCCATGTTCGTGGCCGTCCTCGCCCTCGACTCCAACCCGGCGGCGTCGGTGGACGGCCGGATCACCTCGCAGCAGTGGTTCAACCCGAACCCCTCGGTCGAGGACTTCCCCGAAGTCGCCGAGCTGGTCGGGCAGATCGAGGCGGCGACCGGCGACGAGCAGCTCCCCCTGATCCACCGGCTCAACCAGCAGATCACCGAACTGGCCTGGCAGGACGTGTGGTACCAGGCGAACAACATCTACTTCAGCACCGAGGACATCACGGTGACCCCGATCACCGGAATGATGTTCCCGACCCTGAGGTTCATCCAGCGCGGCTAGGCCGTGCCGCGGAAGTCCCGCCCCCGCCCTCCGGGCGGACGGCGCTCCTTCCGAGACACGCCCTGGCACCTGTCCCGGCGGGGCCGCCCGAGCGGCGGGCGGCCCCGGCCCCAGAGGGGTCACACCATGATCAGATTCACCATCAGGCGACTGCTGTCGGGCCTGGCCCTGCTGCTCGTCGCCACATCCGCCACCTTCTTCCTGGCGCACCTGGCCATCGGCGACCCCACCGCCGGCCTGCTCGGCAACAACGCCACGCCCGCCCAGCGCGCGGCACTCCACGAACGCCTCGGTCTGGACCGCCCCCTGCTCGTGCAGTTCTGGGACTGGTTCTCCCACGCCGTCCGCGGCGACTTCGGCACCTCGTGGCGCAACTTCCAGCCCGTCTCCGACCAGATCGCCCTCCGCGTCCCGGTCACCCTCTCGGTCGTCGTGGCCGCCACCCTCCTCGCGGCCGCCGTCGGCCTCGCCGTCGGTGTCGCCACCGGCCTGCGCCCCCACGGCCGCCTCTCCCGCCTGCTCAAATTCGCCTCGGTGGTCCTGTTCGCCCTGCCGGGGTTCTGGGTCAGCCTGGTGCTCGTGATGATCTTCGCGGTCCGCCTGCAGTGGTTCCCGGCGGTGGGCTACGTCCCGCTGACGCACTCCGCCTCCGGATGGCTCGCCTCCATCACCCTGCCGTCCGTCGCGCTGGCCCTCAGCGCGGTGGTGATGATCGCCGAACAGCTCCGCAACGGCTTCCTGGGCGTCGGCAACCAGGACTTCGTCCGCACCCTGCGGGCCCGCGGCCTGTCCTCCCGGCGCGTCACCCTGCACGTGCTGCGCAACGCCTCCCCCGCGGCACTCACCGTCCTGGCGGTGATGTTCGTCGGACTGCTCGGCGGCGCGATCGTCGTGGAGATCATCTTCAACCTCCCGGGGATCGGCAGCCTCACCCAGTCCGCCTCCCAGATCGGCGACATCCCCATCCTGCTCGGCCTCACCGCCGTCACCGTCGTCTTCGTCGTCCTCGTCAACTTCCTCCTCGACCTCGTGCTCGGGTGGATCAATCCGAAGGTGCGCGAGCTGTGACCGACACCGCCCTCCCCGCCTCCGCAGAACGCGTCAGCCCCGAGCGGCGCCTGTGGGCCCGCTACCGGCGCCGCCCGCTCGGTGTCGCCGCGCTGGCGGTGTTCCTCCTGGTCGTCCTCGTCGCCCTGTTCGCCCCGCTGCTCGCGCCGCACGACCCCAACCTGGTCGACTTCACCCTCACCCAGGCACCGCCCAGCGCCGAGCACCCGATGGGCGGCGACTCGGCGGGCCGCGACATCCTCAGCCGCCTGCTCTTCGGAGCGCGCACCACCCTCTACGGGGCGGCCGTCGCCTGCCTGGTCGGCGTCGGCATCGGGGTGCCCGCGGGCGTGGCCGCCGGGTACTTCGGCGGACGTACCGACCGGATCTGCTCGTGGATCAGCGACGGGGTGCAGTCCGTCCCCGGAATGATCGTCCTGCTGATCGTCGCCGCCGGCACCGGCGCCGACTTCACGGTCCTGATGGTCACCGTCGGTGTGTTCATGACCCCCGGCTACTACCGCGTCTCCCGCTCCCGGGCTCTCGCCGTCCGCAGGGAACCGTATGTGGACGCGGCCCGTGTCGCGGGCCTGACCCATCCCCGGATCCTGCACGCCCACATGCTGCGGGCCGTCCACGCCCCCGTCATCATCCAGTCCGCGCTCACCGCGGGCGTCGCGATGGGCATGCAGACCGGACTGCAGTTCCTGGGCGTCGGCACCGCCTCGACCCCCGACTGGGGGCAGATGATGAACGACGGCTTCCGGACCATGGGGACCCACCCGCTGATCCTGCTGTGGCCCTCCGCGGCCCTGGGCCTGACCATCGCCGCCCTGGCGTTCATGGGCTCGACCCTCGCCGACCTGGTCAACGTGCGCACCGAGCCCGGGCCCGGGCCCCGGCGCGGGCGGGACGCCACGCCGCCCGTCGGGGGCGGGACCGAGGGCGACGGGGGCGGCGAGCCGGTCCACGCCGTCGAGGACAGCGCGCTGCGCATCAGCAACCTCCGCGTCGCCTACCGCACCCCGCACGGGGACCGGACGGTCGTCCGCGGCGTCAGCCTGGACGTCGCCCCCGGAGAGGTGCTCGGCATCGTCGGCGAGTCCGGCTCGGGCAAGTCGCAGACCGTGTTCTCCGCCCTCGACCTGCTCCCCGACAGCGGCCGGGCGACGGCGGACGGCATCTGGGTCGGCGGCCGGCCGGTCGGGGACCTCCCCCGGGCCAAGCGCCATGCGCTGCTGGGAACCCGGATCGGGTACGTGCCCCAGGAGCCGATGAGCAACCTCGACCCCTGCTACACGATCGGGCGTCAGCTCCTGGAACCCCTGCGTGCCGTGCACGGGCTGACCAAGGCGCAGGCACGGCAGCGGGCGCACGAGATCCTCCGGCGCGTCGGCATCACCGACCCCGACCGGGTGATGGCCTCCTATCCGCACCAGGTCTCCGGCGGCATGGCGCAGCGCGTCCTGATCGCGGGAGCGGTCGCGGGCAACCCGGAGCTGCTCGTCGCCGACGAGCCGACCACGGCACTGGACGTCACGGTGCAGGCCGAGGTGCTGGAGCTGCTGCGCGAACTCCAGCAGGAGTACCGGATGGCACTCGTCATCGTCACCCACAACTTCGGCGTGGTCGCCGACATCTGCGACCGGGTCGCGGTGATGAAGGACGGCCGGATCATCGAGACGGGCACGGTCGAGCAGATCTTCGCCCGCCCCGGGGACCCGTACACCGGGGAGCTCATCCACGCCTCGCAGGACGACACCGAGAGCCGCGCCGACCTGGACGCGGCGTGGAACACGGACGGACGGACGGTGCGCACATGAGCACGCAACCCCACGACACCCCCCTGCTCGAGGTCGAGGACCTCGTCGTGGACTACCGCCGCGGACGGACCTCCTTCCGCGCCCTGGACGGCGTGTCGATGACCATCGGCCCCGGCGAGTGCGTCGGCCTGGTGGGCGAGAGCGGATCGGGCAAGTCCACACTGGGCAAGGCCATCCTCGGCCTGACCGAGGTCGCCTCCGGCACCATCCGCTTCGACGGCGGCGACATCACCCGGCTCAGGGGCGCCGCCCGGCGCCGCCTCGCCGCCGACCTCCAGGTCGTCTTCCAGGACCCCTACGGATCGCTGGACCCGACCATGACCGTCGGCCGGATCCTCGCCGAGCCCCTGACCGCCTCCGGCACCGGCCGGGCCGAGGCCCGGTCCACGGTGGCCGAGATGCTGGAGCGCGTCCGCCTCCCCGCGGACACCGTGTCCCGCTACCCGGGCGAGTTCTCCGGCGGCCAGCGCCAGCGCATCGCCATCGCCCGGGCGCTGGTGCGCAGACCGCGCCTGATCGTCTGCGACGAGCCGGTCAGCGCACTGGACCTGACCACCCAGGCGGCGGTGATCGACCTGTTCATCGACATCCAGCGCGAGACCGGCGTGTCCTACCTCTTCGTGTCGCACGACCTCGGAGTGGTCCGGCGCATCTGCCACCGCGTCTCGGTCATGTACCGCGGGGAGTGCGTGGAGAGCGGACCCAACGAGACGGTCACCCGCGACCCCGAGCACCCCTACACCCGCCGACTGCTCCTGGCGTCACCGGTCGCCGACCCGCGGCGGCAGGCGGAGCGCCGGCGGAGCCGTCTCGGCCTTCGTGCGGCGGCACAGGGCCCAGTAGCGTAGGAAAGACCATGCCGAAGATCATCGATCACGACCAGCGGCGGCGCGAGATCATCGCCGTCGCCAAGAAACTCATCATCCAGGGCGGCTTCGAGGCCGCGACGATGAGGAGCATCGTCGCCGAGGCGGGCTTCGCCAACGGCGCACTGAAGCGGTACTTCCCCAGCAAGGACAGCATCGTCGCCGCGACCTTCCAGAGCGTGCTCGCGGAGATGGGCCAGCGCATCGCGGAGGGCGATCCGACGTCCGACCCCGTGCAGGCGCTGCGCCACCACCTCGAGTCGACGCTGCCCCTGGACACCTACCGCATCGAGTCCGGCCGCGTCCTGCTCGCCCTGTGGGAGCACTCGGTGGCGAACGAGGAACTCGCCGCGCTGTACCGCCGGCACCTGCGCGACTGGCGCGCGCTGCTCGCGGAGCGGATCGCCGCCGCGCGCGGCAGGGACGAACCGGCGGACGCACCGGAGGTGATCCAGCTCGCGGGCGAGGCCATCAACATGTCCATCGGGGCCAACATCACCTCGCTGATGTTCCCGGACGGTTCGCTGATCCCCGAGTTCCGGGCCTATGTCGACCGGCTGATGCGCAGGATCGCCGACTGAACGGCGGCCGGCGGCCACGACCGGGCGACACCGACCGACTACCGAAACGGATGAGGGCATGGACGTGCACGGCCGGCTGTACATCGCAGGAGAGTGGACGCCCGCCGCGGACGGGGCGCTGTTCGGCACCCGGGACCCGGCCGACGGTCAGGCGCTGGGCACCTGCGCCGAGGCCGGTCGCGCCGACGTGGACGCGGCCGTGGACGCGGCGCGGCGGGCGCTCGACGACCCCTCGTGGGCGGGGCTGACCGCGGCGGAGCGCGCGAGACTGCTGTGGCGGGTGGCGGAGCTGATCGAGCGTGACGCCGCCGAACTCGCCGAGCTGGAGACCCGCGACCAGGGGCAGCCCCTCGCGGTCGCCCGCGGGGTCAGCGTCGCCGGGGCCGCCGAGCACTTCCGCTACTACGCGGGGTGGGCCACGAAGATCGAGGGGTCGGTCGCCCCGGTCTCCTTCCCCGGCACCCTGCACTTCACCCGCCGCGAGCCGGTGGGGGTGTGCGCGCTGATCACCCCGTGGAACTTCCCGCTGATGATCGCGGCGTGGAAGATGGCACCGGCCCTGGCCTGCGGCAACACCGTGGTGGTCAAGCCGGCCGAGCAGACCCCGCTGACCACCCTGCACCTGGTCCGGCTGTGCGAGGAGGCCGGGTTCCCCCCGGGAGCGGTCAACCTCCTCACCGGCGGTCCCGGGACCGGCCGCGCCCTCGTCGGGCATCCGGGGGTCGACAAGGTCTCCTTCACCGGCTCCACCGAGGTGGGGCGGGAGATCGTGCGGGCCTCGGCGGACGACCTGAAGCGGGTGACACTCGAACTGGGCGGCAAGGCGCCCAGCATCGTCGCCAGGGACGCCGACATCGACGCCGCCGTCCAGGGCAACGTGCAGGGTGCCCTGCTCAACAGCGGCCAGGTGTGCGCCGCCTACGCGCGCTTCTACGTGGACCGCCGCCGGGCACAGGAGTTCACCGAGAAGCTCGCGGCGGCCGTCGCCGGGCTGCGCCTGGGGCCGGGACTCTCCCCGGACACCCAGCTGGGACCGCTCGTGACCGAGGAGCACCTGAACCGCGTGGACGCCCTGGTGCGCCGGGGCGTCGCCGAGGGGGCCGAACTGGTCACCGGCGGGGGCCGCGCCGGCGAAGGGCCGCTGGAGCACGGCAACTTCTACCGCCCGACCGTGTTCGCCGGTGTCGTGGACGAGATGGCCATAGCCCGGCAGGAGGTCTTCGGCCCCGTGCTGCCCGTGCTCACCTACGAGGACGAGGACGAACTGGCGGCGCGGGCCAACGACACCCCCTTCGGGCTGGCGGCCGCGGTCTGGACCCGCGACCTGTCCACCGCGCACCGGCTGGCCGAGGACATCCGCGCCGGTGCGGTGTTCGTCAACATGCCCGCCGTCCCCGACCCCGCCGCGCCGTGGGGCGGGTTCCGCTCCAGCGGATGGGGACGCGAGATGGGCTCCTACGCCCTGGACGTGTTCACCGAGACCAAGGGCGTGTGGATCCACCACGGCTGACGCCCCCTGGGAGAAGAGGACCCGATGAGTGACCTGCCCCCCGTCCACGACGGCGTCCACGCGACCGTGGAGGCGTACGCGGCCGCGGTGCGCACCGCGGACCCCGAGGCCGTCCGGGCGGTCTTCCGTCCCGACGCCCATATGTGGGGCTATCTCGGCCCCCGGTTCGTGTCGGCCCCGATCGAGGCGTTCTGCGAGGTGGTGGCGGCCGATACCGCCGCACACGAGTGGGCCACCTCCTACACGCACACCGTCCGCTCGGTCGAGGTGAGCGGCGAGGTGGCGGTGGCCGTCCTCGACGAGTACGGCTACCAGGGCCACGACTTCACCAACCACTTCTCCCTGGTGCGGGAGGACGGCCGGTGGCGGATCGCCGGCAAGACCTTCTTCCGCCACGATCCGCGGTGACCGCTCCCGCCGGGCGCGCCGCCCCCTGACCGCCTCGGGCGGCCGGGGGCGGTGCGCCCGCGGTGCGGGTCGGGCGCGCGCCGGACCCGCCGGGGCGGGAACCGGACGCCGGTGCGGCCGCCCGGTTCCCCCGGCGGGGTCAGAGGTGCTCGGCGTACTCGGAGAACTCCCAGTCGGTGACGTGGCGGTGGAAGCGGGCGACCTCGTCGCGCTTGTAGGCGAGGTACGCGGTGGTGAAGTCCTTGCCCAGCACCTCGGTCAGCTCGGTGTCCGCCTCCAGCGCGTCCAGGGCCGCGGGAAGCGTGGCCGGCAGCATGGCGGACCGCCCGGCGTCGTAGCCGTACCCCTCCAGGGGAGCCGGCGGCTCCGCCCCGGCCAGGACACCGAGCAGGGCCGCGGCGACGGTCCCGGCGACCAGCAGATAGGGGTTGGCGCTGGCGTCGCCGAGGCGCGACTCGATCCGGGTGCCGGCACCGCGCTCGGGCGGGACGCGGACCATGGCGCTGCGGTTGTCCAGACCCCAGTCGACGAGCCAGGGGGCCAGGGTGTCGGGACCGAAGCGCTTGTAGGAGTTGACCGTCGGGTTGGCCAGCGCGGCGAGCGCCGGCGCATGGGCGAGCACACCGGCGACGGCGTGGCGCGCGGTGGCGGACAGGCCGTGGGGCGCGGCCGGGTCCGCGAAGGCGTTGCCGCCCGCCTCGTCCACGCAGGACAGGTGGAGGTGGAAGCCGGAGCCGCCCGCCTCGTTGAAGGGCTTGGCCATGAACGTGGCCAGGCGGCCCTCCTTGCGGGCCAGCTCCTTCACCGCGGCCTTGAACCGGAACGCCCGGTCGGCGGCTGCGAGGGCGTCGGAGTGGGTCAGGTTGATCTCGAACTGCCCGCCGTCGAACTCGTGGTTGCCGCTGCTGACGCCGAGGTCCAGGTCGCGCAGCCCCCGCAGGGTGCGCAGCAGGTGGTTGTCCGGGTCCCCGCGCAGCCCGGCGGTGTAGACGGCGCCGTCGGTGTCGCTGTAGCGGCGCCAGCCGCCCGCCCCTCCGGGGGCCGCTTCGCACAGGAAGTACTCCAGCTCCGGGCCGATCACGGGGCGCAGCCCGTGCTGCGCGCACCGCGCGCTCACGGCCCGCAGCAGGTCGCGGGGCGACTCCGGAGCCGGCAGCCCGGTGGCCGGGTCGGTGACGTCGCCCAGGCAGCCGGCGACGCCGGGCTCCCAGGGCAGCGCGGTCAGGGTGCGCAGGTCGGGCAGGACGCGGACGTCGGGCAGACCGGCGTCCAGTCCGCCGGGGACCGGGACGGTGCCGCCCCGGGGGGTGGTGTGGTAGACGGCGCGGCAGAAGGCGAGGCCGTGCTCGCAGGCCGAGGGCAGTTCGTCCAGCAGGACGTCCCTGGCGCGCTCGGTGCCGATCAGGTCGGGATAGGTCACCCGGACCACGTCGACGCCCTCGGCGGCCAGCCGTTCCATGTGCCGGCGTACGGCGGAGCTGTCGGATGCGCTCACCGGTGTCTCCTCTGGGGAAGGGAGTGCCTCCCAGGGCACGGGGGCGCCGGGGGAGAGGTGGGGGAGGGAAGGGCCGCCTCGAACTGCGCGGACGCAGGGGGCCGTTCGCTGTGTGGTCTCCCACGGTAGGGACGGCCGCCGCGCTCCCGCAAGGGGTCCGCCCCAATAAATTATCCATCCGGATAGCTATTGACCGCACCTCGGGGACCTCCCTATGTTGTTTGAAGTCAAACGAGTTACGCGGTGCCAGCCGTAGCCCGTTGGCCGGGCCCGGCTGCGACCGTCCGCCGGCCGGGCCCACTCACCCTCCCGGCGCACGGCCTCCCCGTCCGCGCGCCCCGCCTGCCCCGGCCCGCGGCCGCCGGGCGCCACCGCGCCGCAGCGTGCGGCGGCCCAGCCGTTCAAGGAGTCTTCAGTGACCACTGTCCGTGGGTTCTTCCACCCCAAGACGGCGACGGGTGCCTCGTCGCTGATCCCCCCGCCTCCCTGGCACTACTCGGGCGACCTGCTGACCGTCGAGTACCGCACCGACCCGGCCCGGGTGCGCGAACTGCTGCCCGAACCGCTGGAGCCGGCCGAGGAGGACCCCGGCGCGGTCGCCCTGGTCTGGGCCGACTGGCAGTCCTGCTCCGGCTCCGGACGGGAACTGCTCGACCCGGTGCGGTCCCAGTACAAGGAGGCGTTCGCCGTCGTCCGGTGCAGCTACGGCGGGCGGACCTACAGCCGCTGCGTCCACATCTGGGTCGACAAGGACTTCGCCGTCGCTCGCGGACTGCACCAGGGCTACCCGAAGAAGCTCGGCTCCCTCCACCAGACCCGCCCCCACCCCTTCGGGCCCGCTCCGCGCATCGAGGCGGGAGCCCGCTTCGGCGCCACCCTGGCGGCGTCCGACCGGCGGCTTGCCCAGGCCGTCGTCACCCTGCGCGAGCCGTCGCCGACGAACGGCTTCGTCAACGGCCACCCCATGGCCCACCACCGGTGGCTGCCCTCGATCGAGAAGGGCGGGGGCCTCGCCCTCGACGAGCTGGTCGAGTCCGGGGCCGCGTCCTTCGAGGGCGGACAGCCCTGGGTGGGGGACGCGGACCTGGAGCTGTTCGAGGCGCCCGGAGAGGAGCTGTCCCGCCTGGAGGTCCGCGAGCCGATCGGCGCCTACTACCGGCAGGTCGGAGTGGTCTGGGACGGCGGCCGGCTCCTGGAGTCGCACACCTCCGGCGCCGCATGAGCACCCGTCGACACCGAGCACCAGGAAGCAGCAGGCCATGAGCGCACACACCACCACCGTCGCCGGGGTCCCCGTCGACACCCGGCACTGGATCGGCGGCGAACGGGTCGCCTCCGGCGGCACCTTCACCGACATCTCACCCGTCGACGGGACCCCCCTGGGGGAAGTCGCCCGGGGCACCCCGGAGGAGGCCGCCGCGGCCGTCGCCGCCGCCCGGGCCGCCTTCCCCGGCTGGGCCGCCGCCTCCCGCGCCGAACGCGCCCGCGTGCTGCACGCGATCGCCGACGGCGTCGAGCGGCGCAGCGAGGAACTCGCCCTGGTCGAGACCATGGACAACGGCGCCCTGCTGCGCTCCCACCGGCGCGGCGTCATGCCCCGCGTCGCCCACAACTTCCGGTTCTTCGCCGACCGGCTGCTGCACCTGGAGCACGAGGAGTTCCTCACCCGGGGCCACACCAACCACGTCACCTGGGACCCCGCCGGTCCCTGCGTTCTGATCACCCCGTGGAACGCGCCCCTGATGCTCGCGACCTGGAAGGTGGCCCCGGCCCTGGCCGCGGGCAACACGGTCGTGCTCAAGCCCGCCGAGTGGTCCCCGCTGACCGCCTCCCTGCTCGCCGACATCGCCGCCGAGGCGGGCCTGCCCCCCGGCGTCCTGAACGTGGTCCAGGGCTACGGCTCGGAGATCGGCGGCACCCTCACCGGGCACCCCGACGTGCGCCGCGTCAGCTTCACGGGATCCGTGCCCACCGCACGGCGCATCGCGGCCTCCGCCGCGGCGAACCTCACCCCGCTGAGCCTCGAACTCGGGGGGAAGTCCCCCCTGCTGGTCTTCGCCGACGCCGACCCGGACCTCGCCGTCGACCTCGCCGTCGAGCAGTACGACAACGCCGGCCAGGTGTGCCTCGCGGCCACCCGCATCCTGGTGGAGCGCTCCGCCGCCCCGGAGTTCACCCGCCGGCTCGCCGGCCGGATCGCCCGCCTGCGGCAGGGGGATCCGCGCGAGGACGCCACCGACATCGGCCCCACCATCCACCCCCGGCAGCTGGAACGCGTCGACGGCTTCGTGCGCAGGGCGCTCGCCTCCGGCGCCCGGGCGGTCGCCGGAGGACACCGGGTCGGGGAGCGGTACTACGCGCCGACCCTGCTCACCGGGGTGGAGCAGGACTCCGAGATCGTCCAGGAGGAGGTTTTCGGCCCCGTCCTGACCCTGCAGAGCTTCGACTCCGAGGACGAGGCCGTGCGCCTCGCGAACGACACCCGCTTCGGCCTGGCCGCGACCGTGGCCACCGGCGACCGCGCCCGCGCCGCACGGGTGACCGAGCGGCTGGTCGCGGGCACCGTCTGGGTGAACTGCTTCTTCGTCAGGGACCTCCGGGCACCCTTCGGGGGCTCGCGGCACTCGGGCGTCGGGCGCGAGGGCGGCACCTGGAGCTTCGACTTCTACTGCGACCTGAAGAACACCGTGACCGCCCCCGGGGGATGGAGCGACCATGGGTGAGATCACCGGCGCGGGCCTGCTCGCCCACGTGCCCACCATCGTCCTGCCCGAGCGGACCCGGCGGGAGCTGAACGAGGGCAGGGAGATCACCCTCGTCACCGGGCTGCGGGAGCTGCGCCGGGACGTCTTCGAACGCGACGACTACGACACCGTCGTCGTACTGGACTCCCACTGGGCCACCACCGTGGAGTTCGTCGTCACCGCGCAGTCGCGCCGGGCGGGCCTCTTCACCTCCGAGGAGCTGCCCCGGGGCATGTGCCGAATGCCCTACGACTTCCCCGGCGATCCCGAACTCGCCCGCAACATCGCCTCGTTCGCCGACCGGCACGGCACCTGGATCACCCCGATCGACGACGCCTACCTGCCGATCTACTACGCCACCCTCAACCTGTGGACCTATCTCGGCAAGGGCCTGCCCGGCAAGCGCTGGGTGACCATCGGCGTCTGCCAGACCGGCGACATGGAGGACCATCTGCGCCTGGGCCGCGCCCTGGCCGACGGCATCGCCGCCACACCGGGCCGCCGGGTGCTGCTGATCGCCTCCGGCGCCCTCTCGCACACCTTCTGGCCGCTGCGGGAGCTGCGCGACCACGAGGCCAGCGACCCGGCCCACATCTTCACCCCGGAGGCGAGGGCGGCCGACCTCGAACGCATCGCCTGGCTGAAGCAGGGCCGCCACGGCCGGGTCCTCGACACCATGGACCAGTTCTGGGCGTTCCGGCCCGAGGCCAGGTTCTTCCACTACCTGATGATGGCCGGTGCCCTCGGGGAGCAGGAGTGCACCGCGCCGGGGCGGCAGTACGGCGCCTACGAGAACTCCGTCGGCACCGGACAGGTGCACCTGTGGTTCGAACGCCCCGCCGACGGCTGGACCGGCACCGGTGCACCCGGGCCGGCCCCCTCCCGCCACAGCGCCTAGAAAGGCTTCCCCATGCCCGAGTACCGCCGCGTCCTCCTCGACGGCGCAGCACTCCAGACCGTCCGCGACGGCGACGAACTGGTCGCCGGCGACGGGCGCCGGGTCGCTGTCCGCAGCGCCCGCCACCTGCCGCCCGTCGTCCCCACCAAGGTGATCGCGGTCCATCTCAACCACCGCAGCCGGGTGGAGGAGTTCGGCATCCCGCTGCCCGGCACCCCCACCTACTTCCACAAGCCCGTCTCGGCGCTGAACAGCCACGGCGGTGCCGTCGTGCGCCCGGAGGGCTGCGCATGGCTCAACTACGAGGGCGAGGTCGCCATCGTCATCGGACGCACCGCCCGCAACATCCCGCCCTCTCTCGCGGGGGACTACATCGCCGGGTACACGATCGCCAACGACTTCGGCCTGCACGACTTCCGGGACACCGACGCGGGCTCCATGCTGCGCGTCAAGGGCTCCGACACCCTCTGCCCGCTCGGGCCGGGCCTCGTCACGGACTGGGACTTCCGCGGCAAGCGGCTGCGCACCCGCGTCAACGGCGAGGTGGTGCAGGACGGTTCGACCGACGAGATGACCTGGGACATGCACTACCTCGTGGCCGACATCGCCCGCACCATCACCCTCTGCCCGGGGGACGTGCTGCTGTCCGGGACACCGGCCAACTCCCGCCCCGTCCGGCCCGGCGACGTGGTCGAGGTCGAGGTCGAGGGCCTCGGGCGGCTCACCAACCACGTCGTCACCGGCCCCACCCCCGTCCGCAGCGACGTGGGGGCCCAGCCGACCGAGTCCGAGGAGGTGCGCTCGACCGCGCTCGGCGGCGACTGGGAGTTCCGCGGCATCAGACCGCCCCGGCGGTGACGGGCGGCCCGCCGGTAGGGTCGGTGCCATGAGCGATTCCGTCGAGCCCGCCGGCGGGCGCCGCGTCCGCAAGCGCGTGACCAACTACGGGTCGGGCCGGGGCGCCCTGCTGGACGCCGCCGTGCGCGTGGTGGCCCGGGGCGGTCTGCGCAAGCTGACCTACCGGGCGGTCGCCGAGGAGGCGGGCGTCACCCACGGGCTCGTCGTCCACCACTTCGGCTCCCGCGACGCCCTCATCGAGGAGGCCGTCGACCACGCCGTGCGCTCCTCGCTCGGGGTCAACGCCCTGGGCGGCGGCTCCGGGCGGGCCGAGGACTTCGCGTCGGGGCTGGGCGCCATGGTCGAGTCCGGACCGGAACTCCAGGCCTTCCAGTACGAGCTGCTGCTGGAGGCCCGGCGCATGCCGGAGCTGATGCCGCCGCTGCGGGCGCTCTACACGGAGTACTTCGACAGCGCCCGCCGCGAGCTGTCGCGGGTCCTCGACCGGCCGGTCGACCGGGGGCTGTCCCGGCTGGTGTTCGCCGCGCTGGAGGGTCTGGTCCTGCACCAGCTCGTCTTCGGGGAGCGTGACGTGACCGAGGAGGCGCTGGCGGAGCTGCGGCTGCTGCTCGCCCGGCTGGCCGGGGACGGCGACCCGGCCGGGGACGGCGGGGACGGCGATCCGGCCGGGGACGGCGGGGACGCCGATCCGGCCGGGGGCGGTGCGGGTCCGGCGGAGGGCTGAGCGCCGGACGAGCCGTCGCGGGACCCGCCGGCCCCGCGTCCCGCTCCCGCGCCCGACGGTTTCCGCCGTCATTGTTTGACCTCAAATGAAATACGGCCCGCCTCCGCACCCACCCCATGAAACGAGGAACGACCGTGGACGCCACCGCAGACGACTGGACCCGCAGGGCGGCTGCGCTCCGCCTCGCCGGAGCCCACCACATCGACGGCTCCGCGCACGAGGGCGGCGCCGTGTTCGCCGTGGTCTCGCCCCGGGACGGCACGGTGCTGGCAGAGGTGGCCGACGCGGGCGCCGCGGAGGTCGACCTGGCCGTCGCGGCCGCCCGCCGTGCCTTCGACACCGGCCCCTGGCCCCGGCTGGCGCCCGCCGCCAGGGGCCGGGCGCTGCTCCGCTTCGCCGACCTGGTCGAGGAGCGGCGGGCCGATCTCGCGCTCACCGTGAGCCTGGAGATGGGCAAGCCCGTCAGGGACGCCTACGAGGTGGAACTGCGGGCCCTTCTCGCCACCCTCCGCTGGTACGGGGAGCTCGCGGACAAACTCGCCGACGCATCCCCGCACACCACCCCCGAGGCCCTGGCCCTGGTCGCCCGGGAGCCGACCGGTGTCGTGGGCGCCGTCGTGCCCTGGAACTTCCCCCTGACGCTCGCGGGCTGGAAGATCGCCCCCGCCCTGGCCGCCGGATGCACGGTCGTCCTCAAGCCCTCCGAGCGCTCGCCGCTGTCGGCGCTGCTGCTGGCGCGGATCGCCACCGAGGCGGGTCTGCCGCCCGGCGTCCTCAACGTCGTCGCGGGCGACGGGCCGGTCGCCGGCCGGGCCCTCGGGCTCCATCCCGGCGTCGACGTCCTCGCCTTCACCGGATCCACCGCCGTGGGCCGCCACTACCTGCGCTACGCGGCCGACTCCAACCTCAAGCGCGTCTGGCTCGAACTCGGCGGCAAGTCGCCGAACATCATCCTTCCCGACGCCCCCGACCTCGACCTGGCAGCCGCCACCGCCGCCTGGGGGATCTTCTTCAACCAGGGCGAGATGTGCACCGCCCCCTCCCGCCTCCTCGTCCACTCCGCCGTCGCCGAGCGGATCACCGAGGCGGTCGTCGAACGGGCCCGCCGCCTCAGGGTCGGCGATCCCCTGGACCCCGCCACCGAGATGGGCCCGCTGATCGGCCCGGACCACCTCGAACGCGTGCGCGGCCACATCCGCGGCGCCGTCGACGCGGGCGCCCGCCTCCGGACGGGCGGCGAGCCCCTGCCGGCCGGGACCGGGGGCTCCTACCTCCGGCCCAGCGTGCTCGACCGGGTCCCCGCCGGCAGCCGGCTGGCCCGCGAGGAGGTCTTCGGCCCCGTCCTGTCCGTCCACACCTTCGACGACGTCGACGAGGCGGTGGCCCTCGCCAACGCCACCGACTACGGACTCGCCGCCGGGCTGTGGACCTCCGACCTGTCCACCGCCCACCGGGTCTCGCGGGCGCTGAGAGCCGGCACCGTCTGGGTCAACTGCTACGAGGAAGGCGATCTCACGGTGCCCTTCGGCGGAATGAAGCAGTCGGGCAACGGACGTGACAAGTCCGCCCACGCGCTGGAGAAGTACACGGACCTGAAGACCACCTGGATCCGGCTGTGACCGCCGCGCGCCCCCTCGTCGCCGTCCCGGCCCGCTTCTCCGCCACCGCCTCGGCGCTGCGCCACGCGGCCGAGACCAGCGCCCGGGCCCTGATGGAGGCGGTGTGGCGGGCCGGCGGCGAACCCGTCGCCCTCCATCCCCACGCTCCCGGCGGACGCTGCGACCCGGCGGGCACCGCCGCCCGGCTCAGCCGCTTCGACGCCCTGCTCCTGCCGGGCGGCGGGGACCTGGCACCCCACCGCTACGGGGTGCAGCAGACGCATCCCTCCGTGTACGACGTGGACGAGGAGCAGGACGCCTTCGACCTCGACGCGGCCCGCGGCGCACTCGCGCTGGGGCTGCCCCTGCTGGCGGTCTGCCGCGGGCTGCAGGTGGTCAACACCGCGCGCGGCGGCACCCTGCACCAGGACATGGGCGGGCCGGGGAGGGAGCACCGCCACCTCACCCACCCCGTCTCCCTCGCCCCCGGGTCCGCCGTGGCGGACCTCACCGGCACCGGGAGCATCGAGGCGTCCTGCTACCACCACCAGCACGTCGCCCGGCTCGGCGCGGGGCTGGAGGTGACCGCCCGGGCCGCCGACGGCACCGTCGAGGCGGTGGAGGCCCCCGGGGCCCGCGGCTGGTTCCTGGGCGTGCAGTGGCACCCCGAGGACACCGCGGGGGAGGACCCCGCACAGCAGCGGCTGTTCGAGGCGCTGGTCTCGGCCGCGCGCGCGAGGCGCTGATGCGGGTCGGCACCCGGCCCGAGCAGCGCGAGGGGCCGCGGCCGTGCGCGAGGCGCTGAGCGCGGCCCGGCGCGCCGGTGCCTCAGCCCCGGGCCCGTCGGCCGCTGCGCCGGGGAGGGGGCTGGGCCCCGTCCAGCAGCGCCCTGCGGCGCTCCTCGCCGTGCTGCTCCACCTGCAGCACCACGCGCCGCAGCCCCTCCGCGAGGTCCCGGCACTCCCCGTCGCTCAACCGGGAGGTCACGAAGACCTCCTCCTCGTTGAACGCAGGGAACACGCGCCGCATGAACTCCTCCCCCTCCGGCGTGAGCCGCAGCAGGACGAGCCGGCCGTCGGTGGGGTGACCGGTGCGGGTGAGCAGGCCGCGGGACTCGAGGGTGCGCGCGACACCGGTCAGCGTCCCCTTGGAGACACCCGCCTCCTCGGCGACGTGGCGCGTCTCCGACTCGCCGCCGACCCACACCACCCACAGGACCACGAAGGCGGTCCAGCTGAGGTCCGAGCCGCGCAGCACGGAGTGCTCCAGATGGTGCCGCACCGCCGAGGCCGCACGGTGGATGTTGGCCACGGCCGCCATCTGCTCGCGCCGCAGCGGCATGCCGCCCAGCCTCGCCTCCGCGAGACGCTCCGCCTCGGTGATGGATCGCTGGCCGGGCACGCGTGCTCCCTGGGTCTGGGCGGCTCCGGACGGCCTGCTCGGCCCGCTCCGTCGTTCGGGGGCCAGTGTACGGGCGGTGCTTCGCGCCGGATCGGCAACCGCCGTGGAGCGGCCGGCCACCGGGGCCGGCCGCTCCGGCGCGGGGCCGGACCCGGGGGACGCCGGTCTCAGGACCGGTGGCCTCCGGGCTGCCGCGGCGGGCCGAGCAGCGGAGTCCTCACCGGGGCGGCCAGGCCGACGAAGACGACCATCTCCAGCCCGCCGGGGTTGGTCTGCACCGGCACGTTCCGCCAGTTGTTCGTCAGCCACACATTGCCGGACGGGTCGATCTGGACGGCGGTGTTCCGTTCCAGGCCGTCGCTGGTGTACCCGGTGTCCGCAGGGGAGATGGGGTCGCCCGTCGTGAGCCCCGGCGGGCAGGCGGAGACGCGTGCGCCGCAGAGGTTGGCCACCCTCCGGCCGCCGAAGTTCGACACCCAGACCGTGTCGGCGCCGTCGACCGCCATGCCCCAGGGAAGGAACAGGCCGTCGTTGACGAACGGCTTCGGCGGGGTGCTGCCGTCCGGGCGGATCATGGTGACCGAGGCGTCCACGTGCCGGGTGACGATGTCCACGACCGCCTCCGCCAGCATCGCGGGAGTGGTGCCCTCGCACGGGGCGACGACCACACCCCCGTTGGAGACCCAGACGTTGCCCAGGCTGTCCGAGGCGATGCCCATGGGGCGCTTGATGCCGCCGCCCTCGACCGTCCGGAGGAGTTCGCCCGAGGGGGAGAGCAGCCCCACGTTGTCGGTGCCGTTGCCGGTGACCCAGGTACGGCCCGAGGTGTCGACCGTGACGTCGAAGGGCTTGACGATCCGGTCGCCGAAGGAGATGTTGCGGGCGTCGCGCGCCCGCCCCTGCGGGATGCGCGTGACGCTGCGGCCGCCGCAGTTGGCCACCCACACGTTGCCCCCGCGGTCGGACATCATGCCCTGCGGCTGGAGGATGTCGCCCCGGCGCCAGCCCCACGGCGGGGAGAGGGCCAGGCCGTTGGGCGTGAACTCGGACACGCTCCGGTACAGCCGACTGGCGTCGTTCGGGCATCCGGTGCCCTGGAAGCCGAAGTTGCCCACCCAGACCCGGCCCCGCGGGTCGAGGGTGACGCCGTATCCCGCGCCGTACAGCCCGCCGCCCCGGTAGGGGGCTCCGCGCACGGCCTCGCCGGTGGGCGTCAGCCGCGACAGGATCCGCGAGCCGCACGCCGTCGTCAGCGGGTCCGAGCCGAAGGCGTAGTTGTTGGCGATCCAGGCGGTGCCCTCGGCGTCGAAGGCGACGTTCCCGGGGCCGTCGATCTCGTGGCCGTTGCCCACGTAGCGCAGGGCGATGGTCCAGGCGTCGGGGGCCTCGCCCAGGGCCGGGGTGTAGAGCGGCCGTACGGAGGCGAGGCCGAAGAGCGCGTCCACGTCGTGGCCCGGGGCCCGGGCGATGTCGGCGGCGGCCTGGAAGGTGTCCCGCGGGGGGCTCTGGCCCGGAGGCGTGGCCAGGGCGAACAGGTCCCCGCAGGTCTCCCCGGCGGTGCAGCCCGAGAGGATGTTGGCCAGCGAGTTGAAGGCCCGCATCGCCGAGGTCTCGCGTCCGTTGGGGGCGGTGGCGAGGACCCGGGCGACGTCGCCGGTCGCGATGTCCGCCAGGTTGTGGGAGACCCCGGCGGCGTTCTGCAGGCCGGGGTGTCCGCCGGAGATCTCGGACCCCTTGGTGAACTGCGCCATCGCGAACCCGGCCGCCACCGTGGTGCGTTCGTTGACGACGATGGGCGCCCGGCGCCCGGCGTGCCCGAGGACGGTGGTGAGCCGGACCGGGGCGACGCCGTGTCCGGCCCGTCCGCGCTGCTTCCCCCGCGGTGCGTCCGCCGTCACGTACAGCACGGCCCCGGGTTCGGCGGGCCGCTGGTAGACGAGCCGGAAGCGGCCCTGCGCGTCGCTGCGGGCCCGGGCCAGGGCGCGGGCGCCCCTCCCCGTGCCGTCGCCCGCCTGGTAGAGGGTCACCCGGGCCGCGGAGAGGGGAGTGTCGCCGCTGCGCACCACGCCCTGCTGGGCGATCCCCCGGTGCCGGTCCGGGGGTGCGGTCGGCGGCTGGGCGTAGGACGCCCCGACGGACAGGCCCGACACGACGGCACTCAGCAGGAGGATGTTGCGATGTCGCACGGTCGCTCCGATTCTCTCGCGGGAGACGGCGGCCCGGTCCCGGACGGGGCCGCGCGGGGTCGCCGCCCAAGGTCCCACCGGTGCGCCGTGCGGCGGCGGAGGCGGGGGGCATGGTGCGCGGCTGTGGCCCCAACAGGTGACGTGCGGGGCCGGACGCTGGTCCGCTTGGGCGGATCACGCCGCCTCGCTCGCGCCCCTCGGGAGAGGGGCGGGCGGCGGGCGCGCCCGTGCCGCGGGGGCGCGGGCCTGCCGCGGTCCGTCCGCGGCGGCGCTGCCGCAGCGGCAGCCGCGCCGGTCCGGCAGGGCCCCGCCGCCGGGCGGCCGTGCACCGCCGCGGCGCGGGGTGCGTCCCCCTCCCCGGCGGTGCTCCCCACCCCGGGCCGCCGCTTCCGCGGGGACCCGCCGCCACGGCCAGGCCCCTGCCCTGCGGCCCCTGGGCACGGTCCCGCACGAGCGCCCCGCGGCGGTGTCAGGCGTTGAGCGCGGTGGCGAGCTGGGACCGCGAACGGACGTCCAGCTTCTGGTAGATACGGGTCAGACGGGCCTCCACCGTCTTCACGCTGAGGAAGAGCCTCGCCGCCGCCTCCTGGTTGCTCGCCCCCTGTCCCACCAGCTGCGCCAGCCGCAGCTCCGCCTCCGTCAGGGCGGCCAGGGCGCCTCCCGGCCCGGTGCCGGTCGGCTCGGAGACCGCAGGCGGCTGCTCGGTCGCCAGGGCCAGCCAGGGCGCCGCGCCCGCCCGGTCGAAGACCGTCGCCGCCGTGGTGAGGGCGGCCGCGGCGGCCGAGCGGCGCCGTCGCCGCCGCTCCACCCGCGCGAGCGCGATCAGCGCGCGGCCGTGCTCCAGCACCAGACCGGCCTCCGCGTACGCCGCCGCCACCTGCTCCAGCAGCCCCGCCGCCTCGTCGGGCTTGCCGCAGGCCGCCAGCCGCATGGCGTCCGCCCGGTCCAGGCCCAGCAGCACCGTCCGGCGGCCGAGGCGCTCGGCCACCGGACGGGCCTCGGCCAGCAGTGCGTCGGCCTCGTCCGGTGCGTCGTTCGCCACCAGGGCCTCCGCGAGCTCCTCGTGCCACCGCAGCATCGACGGGTCGACCGCCCCCTGCGCCCGCTCGCCCGTCTGCACCCGCCGCAGCGTCCCCAGCGCCGTGGACACGTCGCCGACCAGGAGCTGCACCCGGCCGAGTGCGTAGAGGCTGCGGGAGAGGAACACATGATCGCCCTCCTCCTCCGACGCGCGCACGCTGCGGCGCGCATAGCTCGCGGCCCGGGCGAAGCTCCCGCCCGCGGCCTCCGCCAGGGCCAGCGCGTACCAGGCCGGCCCGGGGGAGAGGCCCGCCTCCAGAGTCAACGCCAGCGAACGCCCCGCGTGGGCCAGGGAGTCGGCGCAGCGGCCCTGCCGCGCCTCCACCTCGGCCAGGGTGCGGTACAGCTCGATGGCGTCCTCCACCGGACCGCGCCGCTCCACCAGCGGCAGCAGGGCCGCCAGCTGTGCCCGGGCCTCGGCGAGCCGGTCGTCGAACAGGGCGTGGCGGACGCCGAGGATCTGGGCCGCGTTGCACACGCCGAGCGGCCGCTCGGCGGCCTCCAGGTCGCGGGCGCGTGCCAGCACCGACTCCGCGTCGGGGGAGCCCAGGAAGCGGTCCATCCTGGCCTGCACCGTCAGGGCGCGGGCGGCGGTGTGCTCGTCGCCCACCGAGGAGGCGAGGGCGGCCGACTCCACGGCGGCGGCGCGCGAGGCCACCGGATCGCCGTCGGCCAGCACGTACTTCATGGCCAGCCGCAGCAGCACGGCCGCCCGCAGTCCGGTGTCCCCCTCGGAGTCCTCCAGGGCGTGCGCGTAGAGCCCGTCGAGCCCGGTCAGGCCCTGCCCCGCGGTGTCCAGGACGGCGAGCCGGGCGCGCACCCGGTCGGCCGGGGAGGCGTCCCGGGCGAGCAGGTCCGTCGCGGCCCGCATGGTGAGGTCGGCCCGGGCCGCCCGCGCGCCCTCCGCGGCCGCCTCCACCAGCCGCGCGATGCGCCGGGCGCCGTCGAGCCCCGGCGTGGACTCGGCGGCGAGCAGGGCCAGTTCGGCGGCGAGGGTGCTGTTGCCGCGCCGCCGCGCGGTCTCCACCGCGGTCGACACCTCGGCCGCGAGCGAGGCGTCGGGGACGTCGGTGGCCAGGGCCCGGTGCCGGACGGCCTCCACGGGGTCGTCCGCCACCAGCGCCAGCGCGGCGTGCCCGCTGCTGCGCTCGCTCCAGCAGGCGTCGTGGACCAGGGTGGACGGGATGATGCCCGCGCAGAAGGCCACCGTGCCGTCCTCGGTGAGGCGGATCAGCGAGGCGCGCTCCGCGGCGGCGAGTTCGGCCTCGGCCCGGGGGCGTCCGGCCCGCCGGATCAGTGCGGCCGTCGGGCGGAGCGCGAGGGCGGCGATCAGCAGGGTGCCGCGCACCTCGGCCGGGACCGAGGCGATCAGGGACCGGGCGAGATCGCGTGCCCGGCCCGACAGGGACAGGGCCTCCGCGTGGTGGACGGGGGTGCGGGCGTCGGCCAGGGACCGGCCCACCGCGAGGGCGAGGCGCGGGTTGCCCCCGCTCGCCTTGTGGATCCGGCCCGCCATCCGGGAGGGCAGCCGGTGGTGGATCAGCAGTTCGGCGATCTCGTCGGCGTGCAGCGGTGGCACGTTGACGACCTCCGCCTCGGACGCCTCCCACAGGGACGCGGCCGTGTGGGCGGAGGGGTCGCAGGGCTCGGCCGGCAGGCCGTCGTGGGCCGCGGGGGTGTGGACGGCGAGCGCCCGCAGCGCGGGCGGGGCCAGATGGAGGGCGAAGCGCAGCAGGTCCGCGCTGGCCGTGTCGATGTCCTGCGTGCCGTCGAGGACCAGCAGGGCCGGGCCCCGTGCGGTGAGGCGGCGCAGCACGTGGGCCAGGGCCAGGCGCAGCGCGACCGGGTCCCAGCCGCCCTCGGGCATGGGGGTCTCCCGGCAGAGCACGGCGACCGCCTCGCGCTGGGGCCCGGGAAGGCCGTCCAGCACACCGTCGTCCCCGCCGGGCAGGGTGGCGGAGGCGATCAGGGCCGCGGCGGCGGCGCCGGGGATGTCCCGGTCCGCGGGGAGCGCGGTCAGGCACAGCACCGCCTCCCCGCGGGCCTCGGCACGCGCCGCCGCGGAGAGGGCCACGGCGGTCTTGCCGACCCCGGGCGGGCCGGTCAGCAGGGCCCGGCCGCCGGTGGCGAGGACGCGGTCGAGCCGGGCGAGCAGATCGGTCCGCCCGACCGGCGCGGTGCGGCTCTCCGCCGGTTCCATCGGCCCACCACCACCTTCCGGCGTGCGCGGGCCCCCTGCCCGTACGGGCTGAGGATACGAACCCAGCCCGCGGCGTCCAGGGGCTTTGTCCGGCATGCGGACAGGTACGGACCTGGAGACGTGCGGGCGCGCCCCCGGCCGAAGCCGTGGGGCGCGCCGCTGACCTGCGGTGTCATCGGTCACCGGGTGGGTCAGAAGGTGAGGCTCCAGGAGTCGATGTAGCCGGTGTCACCGGAGGCCACATCGCGGACCTGAAGCTTCCAGGTGCCGGCCGCGGTCTCGCCGGAGGCGTTGACCGTGTAGGTGCCGGTCACGTCGTCGGCGCTGTCCGAGCCGCTGCTGTTCTTCAGGCGGTACGTCGAACCGTCCGGCGCCACCAGGTCGATGACCAGGTCGCCGCGCCAGGTGTGCTTGATGTCCACGCCGACCTTCAGGTCGGAGGGGGCGTTGCCGGAGACACCGGTCACGGTGATCGAGGAGGTGACGGTGGTGTGGTCGTAGATCGAGACGTTCGCCGTGCTGGTGAAGACCGAGCCACCGGGGGTGGTGGTGCCGGTCACGGCCTCGACCGTCTTGGCGGCGTCGGCGATGCCGGTCCCGCAGCCGCCCGAGCAGGTGCCGGGCAGCGGACGGGCGTTGGCCTTGATCGCGGCCTCGATCTGCGCCGGGGTGAGCGAGGACTTGGCCGACTTCAGCAGGGCGGCGAGCCCGGCGATGTGCGGGGCGGCCATCGAGGTGCCCTGGTAGGGGGCGTAGTTCTCGGAGCCCTGCACGGTGGCACCGGCGTTGAGGGTGGACCAGATGCCGTTCTGGGGCGTGGTCACCGTGCCGGGTGTGTCGGTGCCGCGGCGGGTCTCGCCGCCGGGCGCCGAGACGTCCACGATGCTGCCGTAGTTGGAGTAGAAGGAACGATTCCCCTCGCGGCTGGTGGACGCCACGTTGATGATGTTGGAGCAGTTGGCGGGCGTGAACGCGTTGGCGTTGGCGTTGCTGTTGCCGGCCGCCACCACCACCGTGCTGCCGCGCGAGACGGCGCCGTTGATGGCGTTCTGGTAGACGCTCGGGCAGCTGCTGCTGGGGCCGCCCAGGCTCAGGTTGATGACCTTGGCCGGGGTCGGGTTGGACGGCACGCCCGGAACGGAGCCGCCCGAGGCCCAGGTGATGGCGTCGGCGATGTCCGAGGAGGAGCCGCCGCACTTGCCGAGCACGCGCACCGGCTGGATCTTCGCGCCGTGGGCGATGCCCGCGATGCCCTTGCCGTTGCCCGTGGCGGCGGCGATGGTGCCGGCCACGTGCGTGCCGTGCCAGGAGGAGTCGCCCGCCTTCGAGTTCAGGCCGCACTCGCCGTCGGTGAGGTTCCAGTCGCCCTCGTCCTTCGGGTCGCTGTCCCGGCCGCTGCCGTCGCGGGCCTCGGAGGAGCTGGAGATGAAGTCGTAGCCCGGCACCACGTTGGCGGCGAGGTCGCTGTGCGCGGCGTAGCCGGTGTCGATGACGGCGACGGTGACGCCGCTGCCGGTGGTGGTGTCCCAGGCCGGGGGCACGTTCATGCCTCCGGTGGCCTCGAACAGGTCCCACTGGCGCGGGTACTCGGTGTCGTTCGGGGTGGCGGCCATCGGGTAGGCCCGGATGTCGGGCTCCACCGAGGCGACGGCGGGGTCGGCCCGGAAGGCCGCCATGACCTCGGCGACGTCCTTGGAGGACGCCTCACCGCCCAGGTCGACGAGGGCGGGGCCGCCGGCGAGCCGGCGCTCGAAGGACAGGTCCTCGCCCGTCCGTTCGGCCTTCTCCTTGGCGTCGGAGGTGGCCGCGCCGTTCGACGCGGCCTCCGCCGTACCGGACTTGTAGGTGACGATGACCTTCTCGACCGGCGCGGCCGGCGGGGTGGACATCGACTGCGAGGCCGGTGCGGGGTCGGATGCGGGAGCCATGGGCGCTGCGGCGAACGCCACGGGAGCCGTTGCGACGACGCCGGCGAGCGTGGCGCTCGCTGCCGCGACGGCTATGAGTCTCCGCCTGGAACCGTTCAAGGTGTTCCTCTCAAAGACGGTTTGGTGGCGCGGGCGGGCGGCGCGGGAACCGTGGCGCAGTGTGGGGGTTGCGTGTCCCACGGTTCCCCGGGCCGGGTGAGCCCTCGCGCCGCCGCTCGGCACGTCGGCCCTGGGTGGGACCGACACCTGCGCATCCCTTCATGCACCTGACAGGCCAGCCGGGTCGGGCTCGCGGGTCAGGGAGGTTCGGGATGCGCCGGTGCGCAGACATTAGGAAACGCCGAGGTGAACGCGATACGGGGAAAACCCTTGTCACCCTTTTCGGCCACGGAGGGTGGCGCAAGGGTCACTGCCCCCGGGCCGCCCGGACCGCCGCCCGCCAGCGGCGACGCGGCACGGGCACGCAGGGGTCGACCAGCGGCTTCCCGCCGTGCCGGACGCGGCAGGCGCCCCGCACCCGCGCCGCCCCGCCCCCGCCCCCGTGGCCCGCGGCCCTGCGTCCTGCACGGCCCGGGCCGCCGCGGCGGCCCGGGCGCCTGCCGCGCCACCGGCCGCTGTCGTACCCCCCGGCTAGCGTCGGCGCATGACGGATTTCGTACTGGTACCAGGGGCATGGCTCGGCGCGTGGGCATGGGACGAGGTCGTCCCCGTGCTGCGCGAGGCGGGGTGCGGGGCCCACGCGCTGACCCTCGCCGGCCTCGCCGAGCGGGCGGGGGAGGAGGTGGGGCCCGGGGCCCACGTCCATGACATCGTCGATGCGATCGAGCGCCGCGACCTGCGCGACGTCGTCCTCGTCGGCCACAGCTACGCGGGCATTCCGGTGGGTCAGGCGGCCGGCCGGATCGGTGACCGCCTGGCCCATGTGGTCTACGTCGACGCCGTGGTGCCCGCGGAAGGGGCCTCGTTCGCCTCCGTCTGGTGGCAGGGGCGGCCCGCCTTCGAGCAGGCCCTCGCCGGAGCCGGAGGCAGGTGGATGCCCCAGGCGGCTCCCGACTACGCGGGGCAGGATCTGACGGACGCCCGGATCGAGCAGATCGTCAGCGGGTCGACACCCCACCCGGGGGCCTCGCTCACCGATCCCGCCGGGCTTCTGCGGCCCGTCGGGGAGCTGCCTTCCACCTACGTCAGCTGCCTCCTCGACGCCCCGGAGCCCGGCCCGGACGTCGCCGCGCTGCTGACCGCCGGCACCTGGCGCCACGTCACGATGGACACGGGCCACTGGCCGATGTTCTCGCGCCCGGCCGAGCTGGCGGCGGTGCTCCTCGACGCCGCCGGCCGTCCGGGGAGCTGAGGGCGCCGCCCACCCCGGCGCACGGGGCCCCCGCCCCCGGGCCCCGGCGGCCGTCCGGGGCCGGGGCCCCGGGGCCGCGCGTCAGAGCGTGCCGATGTCGGTGCCCAGCCACCGCTGGGGACGCATCCGCACCACGACCTGCACGCCGTGGTTGCGCCAGGCGAAGTCCACATAGCCCGCGACCTTCTCCGCCGGGAGGTACCGGCCGGCCAGTTCGGTCAGCTGTTCCCGGGTGGCCGGTTCGACGGCGGTCACGGGCCCTTCCACGGACACGTACCGGATGGACGGCGCCAGGCGGTCCACCATCAGCGTGAACCGCTGCGCCGCGGCGATGAGCTCCGCCTTGCGGGAGTCGCGCCCCGTCAGGATCCACACCTCGCCGCCCGGCGTGTACTGGTACCAGATCGGCACGGTCAGCGGCGCGCGGTCGCCCTTGGCGCCGGCGTCGACCGACAGGGCCGCCACATGGGGCTCGGCGAGGAACTGCTCACGCTCTTCACGGCTCAGGGCCATCGGGTGCTCCTTCGGGTCGAAAGGGTGTGCCGTCGAAAGGGAGTGCACACGCACAGCGGCCGGCGACCGGGACCCGTGCCCGGTCCGGAGCCGGTCTCGCCGTGCCAGCACGCAGTCTCCGCCGAGCACGGCCTCCGGGGCGGCGCCGTGCGGCGCGTGTCGCGCAACCGGCCCCGGACGGGCAACCCGGCGGCGGGGCATCCGCGCCGGGGCGTCACCGGCCTCGCGGCCGCCTTCCGGGGGTCTTGCCGAGGCCGTCGCCGATCCTGACGAGCCATACGGCGACGAGGGAACCGATGGCGGGGAGGGCCAGGTTCGCGGCGGCCCTGAGCCCGCCGTGGAGGTAGACGGCGATCCCGGCGAGGTGGATGAGGACGGCGATCGCCGAGGTGGCGATGAGGGGGAAGCGGTGCTGTCGCGGCATGGTGTGGGTGAGGGGTGCAGGAGACGGGGGGGAGGGGGCCGGGGCCGCCGGGAGGCGGCACCGGCGGGGCGCGGTGCGGGGAGCGGCGCCTGGGCCCGGCGCGGGCGGCCGGCGCGCTCCCGCGGGTGTGGAGGGCGCCCGCGGCGGGCCGGGAGCGACGCGGGCGGAGGACCCGCGAGGGTGTCAGGTCATGCCCGGGCGGGGTGAGGAGGGGTGCCGCCCGGGCACCGTGCGGGTCGCGGCCTCCTCGCCCTGCGGCGGGAGGGGCTGCCGGGCGCAGCCGGGCCCGTGGCGTCCGCCGTGCGCGGCACGGCGGACGCCACGGCTGCACCACCCGCCGTGGCGACGGCTCGTCGGGCTCCGGCCGTGCGGAACCGGGTCCTCGGACTCATTCTTCCCCCTGGAATGCGGCGGGGCGCTGGTCGGGCGCCCCGCGTGGTGGCCCGGGGAACAGTAGTACTCACACACGGTGTTGCGTACGCACGCGTTCGGGATCTGAGCGAAACTTGAGCCTCGGGGGCGCCCCCGGGGCCCGTCGACGCCCGGGTGCCCGTTCCGTGCGGCGCCCGCCGCCTCGCGGACGGGGCCGGGCGGCCTCCTCCCGGTGCAGAGGACCGGCGCTGTGCCCGCGCAAGGTTCCGGCCCGGCCCGGCCCGTCGGCTGGCCGGCCGGGGGACGGGTGCCGAGACGCGGAGCAGTCGTCCGGGGAGGTGCCGCCGCCCGGGCCGCCCGGGGGGCCGCGCCCGCCAGACCGCGCGGACCGGCGCCGGCCCACCCCCCGCGCCCGCCGGGGCCGCCGGCCGGGGGGCCCCCCCCCCGCGCGGGGCGGGGGGGGGGGCCCCCCCCCCCGGGGCCCCCGGACCGGCGGCGGCACCTCCCCGAGGGCGGAGGCGGAGGACCGCCGCGGCCCCCGGCTCCTCGGCCGGGACCGGGGGCCCCGGCGGTTCCTCAGACGATGTGCTCCTCGATCTCGGCCCCCTCCCGCGCACTGCCGTAGGCGGACGGCGTGCTGTACGAGCCGCGGGCCACGAACCACCACACGGTGGCGAGCGCCAGCACGGCCACCAGGGCGATCGAGGCGTAGTTCATCGAGTCCGCGGTCACCGGGTGGGACTGGGGCAGGCAGAACAGCACCGTCACGCAGGCCACCCAGCCGACGGCGACCCAGCCCACCGGCTTGCTCCAGCGCCCCAGGTTCCAGGGACCGGGCTGGAAGCGGTCGCCCGCGCGCAGGCGCAGCAGGACCGGGATCGCGTAGGCGGGGGTGATGCCGATGACGTTGATCGCGGTGACCGCCCCGTAGGCCGTGGGGGAGTACAGCGAGGGCAGGGCCAGCACGCACGCGAAGCCGACGGACAGCCACACCGCGGGCACCGGGGTCTGCGTCCGGCGGCTGACCCGCCGCCACAGGCCCGAGCCGGGCAGGGCGTTGTCCCGGCTGAAGGCGAAGACCATCCGGCTCGCCGCCGCCACCTCCGCGTTGCCGCAGAACAGTTGGGCCGCGATGACGACCAGCAGCAGCGCGGAGGCCCCGTCGGTCCCGAGGGCGTCGATGAAGATCTGGGCGGGCGGCACGCCGGTCGCGCTGTTCAGGGTGGCGTCGTAGTCCTGGATCGCGAAGGTGAGCCCCGCGAGGAGGGCGAAGCCGGCGATCCAGGAGACCCAGATCGCCCGCACGATCCCCTTGGCCGCGGCCACCGAGGCGTTGGAGGTCTCCTCCGACAGATGGGCGGAGGCGTCGTACCCGGAGAAGGTGTACTGGGCGAGGAGCAGGCCGATGGCGGCCACGTACACCGGGTTGTCCCAGCCCGTGCCGTTGACGAACTCGCCGAAGACGAACTCGGGGGACCTGTGGTCGGACGGGACGACGGCCAGGATGCCGACGATCAGCGCCACACCCGCCAGGTGCCACCACACGCTGATCGAGTTGAGCACGCTCACCAGGCGCACCCCGAAGAGGTTCAGGGTGGCGTGCAGCAGCAGGATGCAGACGAACACGATCATCGTGGACCCCGCGGTCGGCTCGATGCCGAACTGGAGGTTGAGGAAGGCGCCGGTGAACAGGGCGCACCCGTAGTCGATGCCCGCGATGGCGCCCAGCAGGCCCAGCAGGTTCAACCAGCCGGTGTACCAGCCCCACTTGCGCCCGCCGAGCCGGTCCGCCATGTAGTACAGCGCCCCGGACGTGGGGTAGGCACTGGTGACCTCGGCCAGGGCCATGCCGACGAAGAGCACGAACAGCCCGACGCCGAGCCACCCCCAGAGCATCACCGAGGGGCCGCCGGCGCTCATCCCGAAGCCGTACAGCGTCATGCAGCCGGAGAGGATCGAGATCACCGAGAAGCTGATCGCGAAGTTGCCGAACCCGCCCATGCGGCGGGCCAGGACCGGCTGGTAGCCGAGTTCCCGCAGCCGCTCCTCCTCGTCCTTCGGCGGCACCGGGTCGGCGGAGGACCATGTGGGCGGGGACAGGGACATCGTTCAACCTCCGGAGCAGGGAGCAGGGAGCAGGGAGCAGGGAGCAGGGAGCAGGGAGCGGGGAGCGGACGGGTGCGGGGCGCCCGGGGCGCAGCGGCGGGGGGCGCACGGCGCGGCCCGCGGGCGCGTGCGTGCGTGCCGCGGCCCGCGGCGGTCCGGGGGCGGGTGCCGGGGCGGGTGTCGGGGAGGCTGCTACTCCCTGCGCGCGGCCGCCAGGCAGCGGCTGCGCGCCCGCAGGAACACCTCCTCGGCCAGCTCGGTGTCCCCGGCGTCGCGGGTGCGGAAGCACCACGGCTGGGTGGTGTAGTACGGGCCCAGGGCCTCGAAGACCCGCGCGGCCTCGGTGAACAGCTGGGCCCCCCACAGTGCGTGGGCCAGATGGCACAGATCGGGGAGTGCGCGCGTCCGCGCCGGTGCCAGGTCGAACCAGTCGTGGAGTGCGCGCCGGGCGTCGCGTACCGCGTCCTCGGTGACCCAGTGCAGGTCCAGGGCCCGCTCCTGGCCGTTCACCCGGCGGTAGCGCTCCACCCGGACCTGCAGCGGCATGACCTTCAGCGGCGAACCCGCCGGGGCGGAGGTCGAGGCCCACTGGGAGAAGTCGACGGCCTCCGACAGCCGGGGGCTCGCCCGGCGCCCGTACGCGAACTGCAGCATCCGCTGGTACGCCTCGCGGTTGTGGGGATCGCGCCGGTCTGCCTGCGCCAGCAGCCCCCAGGGCCCGGGGAAGAGCATCGGGCCCGGCGGCGCGGCCCGGTGCTCGTCGAGCTGCTGCCGCTCGTCGAGACGGGAGAGCGCCAGCAGGCACACCCACGGCACCGGGTCGGCGGGCGCGGTCTGCGCGGCCACCCGGCAGGCTTCCCAGGCCGCGAACCAGAGTTCCTGGGTGCGGTGGTGGCGTTCCCGGTGGGCCCGCAGCGCCCGCTCCACGGCCACCCGGCAGAGCATCACCGCCACCAGCGGACTCCCGGGCTCCTCCACCTGCCAGGCCCGCACGGTGTCGGAGCCCGCGGCGACGGCGGCCAGCACCTGGGTGCGCTGGGTCCACAGCGCCCAGTCGGGCGTCGCGTCCAGCAGGTCCCGCATGGCGACCCAGCGGCCCGTGCGCAGGTCCTGGAGGGCGGCGCGCAGCTCCTCGTCGTGCCCGGCGGGGTGGTACAGCGGGCGGAAGCCGTCCTGGGTCATCGGACGACCGCCCCGGGTGCCGGACGGGCGGGGGAGAAGGGGCCTAACACGTCGCCGGGGCCCCCGCTCCCGTCGGGCGGGTCCACGGGCCGGGCGGGGCGCCGGGCGGTGCGTTGCGCGTCATGGAGTCCTCGGAACGGTACGGGTCGGGCGCCCGGGACCGGCTCGGGCAGGCGGTATCGCCGCCGCTCGGGGACGTCGCGGCCGACGCCGTCCGAGGTCGGGTTCCGGGTGCTCCCGGTGGTCGGCCGGGGACCCGTCGGGGGACACGGGTTGCGGCGCCGGCGGTCGGCCGTGCCGCGCCGATCCTACTCGAACGGGGGGTGGCGGCAAGGGCTTACCGATCACACATACTTCAGATGACGGATTATCAACTACTCTGGCCAAAAGCATTCTTGACGCTCCGTCGGCACCCGGTACAGGCTGATCCCGACGATCTTGGAGAGCCCGGTCCCCCGTAGCGCCGTCCCGACGGCGGAACACCGTCCGGCCCCGGCCCGCACGGGCCCGGGAGGCGCCAGGGGCCGCGACGAGGACGGCGGGACGACGGCAGTGACGCAACCGGTACTCGCCCTCGACCAGGGCACCTCCGCCACCAAGGCGCTCGTCGTCTGCCCCGAGCGCGGTGTCCTCGCCTCCGCCACCGTCCCCGTCACCCCGCGCCACGGCCCCGGAGGCCGCGTCGAGGCGGACCCGCGCGAACTCCTCGACTCGGTCGTGACGGCCGGGCGCCGGGCGCTGGCCGAGGCGGGCGAGCCCGTCGCCGCCGCCGGCCTCGCCAACCAGGGCGAGACCGTGCTGGCCTGGGACCCGGCCGACGGCGAGCCGCTCACCGACGCCCTCGTCTGGCAGGACCGGCGTGCCGCGGGCCTGTGCGAGGCGCTCGCCCCGCACGGCCCCGAGCTGCAGCAGCTCACCGGCCTGCCCCTCGACCCCTACTTCGCCGCTCCCAAGATGGCCTGGATCCGCCGCGAGCTCACCCGCGGCGGTGTCGTGACCACCAGCGACGCCTGGCTCGTCCACCGGCTCACGGGAGCGTTCGCGACCGACGCCGCCACCGCGGGCCGCACCCAGCTGCTCGACCTCGACCGCGTGCAGTGGTCCCCCCGCGCCCTGGAGCTGTACGGCCTGGCGGACGAACGCCTCCCCGAGGTCGTCGACTGCGCCCACCCCGTCGGGGTCACCACGGCCTTCGGCCCCCCGATCGCGCTCACCGGCCTCGCGGTCGACCAGCAGGCCGCCCTGTTCGCGCACACCGCCGCCGGGCCCGCCACCGCCAAGTGCACCTACGGCACCGGGGCGTTCCTCCTCGCCCGGACCGGCCCCCGCCCGCTGCGCACCGGCGGCGGCCTCGTCAGCTGCCCCGCCTGGCGGCTCGCCGGGGCCGCGGAGTACTGCCTCGACGGCCAGGTCTACGCCGCCGCCTCGGCCGTCCGCTGGCTCGTCGACCTCGGGGTGCTCGCCGCGCCCGCCGACCTCGACGCCGTGGGCTCGGCCGTCCCCGACTCCGCGGGCGTCCGCTTCGTCCCCGCGCTCGCGGGCCTCGCCGCCCCCTGGTGGCGGGGCGACGTGCGCGGCTCGCTCACCGGACTCGGGCTCGCCACCCGCCCCGGCCACCTGGTGCGTGCCCTGGTCGAGGGGATCGCGGCCCAGGTCGTGGAGCTCACCGAGGCCGCCGAGCGCGACCTGGGCGCCCCCGCCGCCGCCCTGCGCGCCGACGGCGGGCTGACCCGCTCCGCCCTGCTGATGCAGACCCAGGCCGACCTGCTCCAGCGGCCCGTGGAGGTCTCCGCCCTCCCCGACGCCACCGCCCTCGGTGTCGCGGCCCTCGCCCGCCTCGGCACCGACGCCTCCCTGGACCCCGAGGAGGCGGCGCCGCCCTGGCGGCCGTCCGCCGTCTACGAGCCCGCGATCGGTCCCGACGAGGCCGCCGCCCGCCTCGGGGCCTTCCGGGAGGAGGTCGGCCTGCTGCTCGCCGGGACGCCGGGCGCACCGGGCCCCGCCGGGGCCGCGGAAGCATGAGCGTCACCCGCACCGGCACCCTGCCCGGCACCCTCCACGACGTCGCCGTCGTCGGGGCCGGAGTCGTCGGCACCGCCATCGCCCGCGAACTCGCCCGGTACCGCCTGTCCGTCGCGCTCCTCGACGCGGCGGACGACGTCGGCACCGGCACCTCCAAGGCCAACACGGCGATCCTCCACACCGGCTTCGACGCGACCCCCGGCACCCTGGAGGCCCGCCTGGTGCGCGAGGGCCACCGCAGGCTGTCCGCCTACGCGGCCGAGTGCGGCATCCCGCTCGAAGGCGTCGGGGCGCTGCTGGTGGCCTGGGACGAGGAGCAGCGCGCCGCCCTGCCCCGGCTCGCCGCCAAGGCCGTCGCGGGCGGCCACCGCGAACCCCGCGTGATCGGGCCGGAGGCCCTGCGCCGCGCCGAACCGCGGCTCGGCCCCGGCGCGCTGGCCGCCCTGGAGGTCCCCGGCGAGTCCGTGATCTGCCCCTGGACGACCACGCTCGCCTACGCCACCCAGGCCGTGCGCGCCGGTACCGGGCTGCACCTGCGCTGCCCCGTCACCGGTGTCACCGACCGCGGTGACCACCATGAACTCGCCACCGGACGGGGCCCGTTGCGGGCCCGGTACCTCGTCAACGCCGCCGGGCTGCACGCCGACACCCTCGACGCACTGCTCGGGCACCGCGACTTCACCGTCGTGCCCCGCCGCGGCCAGCTCCTCGTGCACGACCGGACCGCCCGTCCGCTGGTGCGGCACATCCTGCTGCCGGTGCCCACCGCGCGCGGCAAGGGGGTGCTGATCGCCCCCACCGTCCACGGCAAGGTCCTGCTCGGGCCCACCGCCGAGGACGTGCACGACCGGGGGGCGACCGGGTCGACCGCCGAGGGGATCGACGCGCTCCGGGCCGCGGGCCGCCGCATCCTGCCCGCGCTCGGGGAGGAGGAGGTGACGGCCGTCTACGCCGGACTGCGCGCCGCCACCGAGCACCAGGACTACCGGATCCGCTGCCACCCCGACCAGCGCTACGCGGCCGTCGGCTCGATCCGCTCCACCGGCCTGAGCGCCTCCCTGGCCATCGCCGCGTACGTCACCGAGGCCCTCGGCGACGCCGGTCTCGGCCTCGGGCCCGCCCGGGACCTGCCTCCCGTGGCGATGCCCAACATCGGGGAGGCCGCCCCCCGCCCCTACGAGCGGGCCGACCTGATCGCCGCCGACCCCGCCTACGGCACCGTGCTCTGCGCCTGCGAGCGGGTCACCGAGGGCGAGATCCGCGACGCCCTGCACTCCACGGTGCCGCCCGCCACCCTCGCCGGGCTCCGCCGCCGCACCCGGGCCCGTGCCGGGCGCTGCCAGGGCTTCTCCTGCGGCCCGGCGGTCCGCGCGGCCTTCGACGCCTACCGCGGCGCCCGGCCGGGACCCGGGCCCCATGGGGCGGGGCAGCGGTGAGCCGCCGCGAGCGCGCCGTGGACGCCCTCGTCGTGGGCGCCGGGCCGGCCGGGCTGGCCGCGGCGGCCGAACTCGCCGCGGGCGGCGCCGGACAGGTGGAGGTCCTGGACCACGCACCCGGCCCCGGAGGGCTGCCCGTGCAGCTGACCCATCGCGGCTTCGGCCCGCGCCGCAGCCCCCTCCGCGGCCCCGCGTACGTCCGCCCCTTGGTGCGCGCCGCGCTGGAGGCGGGAGCGGCCCTCCGCCCCCGGGTCCTCGCCACCGGCAGCCCCGCCCCCGGAACCGTGGACGTCACCCACCCCGGCGGCCTGGAGCGGATCACCGCGCGCGCGGTCGTCCTCGCCACGGGCGGCCGCGAACGGCCCCGCGGCGCGCGCCTGATCCCCGGAACCCGCCCCGAAGGCGTGCTGACCGCCGGCGAACTGCTCCGGGGGGCCGGCCTCCACCACCGCCCCGCGGGCCACAGGGCGGTGGTGGCCGGCACCGGACCCGGGGCGCTCGCGGCCGTGCGGGCGCTGCGCGAGGCCGGGACGGATGTCGTCGCGCTGGTCACCGGGCGCCCCGAGGCGCCCCTCCTCCCGCCGCGGCTGCGCGTCCCCGTGCTCACCTCGGCGGCCGTGGCCGAGGTCACGGGTGCGGACGGCCTCTCCGGCGTGCTCGTCACCGGGCCCGGAGCCGCGGTGCGTCATCTGGACTGCGACACCCTCGTCCTCACCGGCGAGGGCGTACCCGAGTGCGAACTCGCCCGTCTCGCCGGGGCCGCGCTGGACCCGGCGACCCGCGGCCCGGCGGTGGACACCGCGCTGCGCACCGCCCTCGCGGGGGTGTTCGCGGCGGGCGACGTGCTGCGGGGCGGGGGAGACGCCCCCGGCGCGGCGGCGGAGGGCCGGCACGCCGCGCGGGCCGCACTGCGCCACCTGGCGGGCGGGGGCCGCCCCGCGGGCCTGCTGCGGCTCGAAGCCGTGGCACCGCTGGAGTGGATCACCCCCGGGCTGCTGCCCGTCCCCGGCGAGCCGCCGCCCCGGGGCCGGTTCACGCTGTCGGTCTCGCGGCGCGTGGAAAGGCCCGTCCTGTTGGCCGAGCAGGACGGCCGACCGCTGGGGCGGTGGCCGGTGCCGCACACGGCCCGCCCCGACCGGCCGCTGCACCTGTACGGGGAGCCCTTCGCGGCCGCCGACCCCCTCGGCGGCCCGGTCCGCGTCCGGATCGGTCGGACGCCCTCCCCGGCGGGCCCCTCACGCGGCTGACGCGTCCCGGCCCGCCAGGCCCGGCGCGCCGCCCCCGCTCCCGGCGCGCCGGTTCACCCGGTCGGAGCAGCAGCGGGGTGGGCGGGCGGGCCGCACGGCCGACAGTGGTACCCATCGCCCCTCGCCACCACCGACCGGGAGCCGCCATGACCACCCTGCTGCGACGCGACGCCGGGCTGCTGGCCCTGCGGGTGGGTACGGGCGCCGTGCTCGCCGCCCACGGGACCCAGAAGCTCTTCGGCTGGTTCGGCGGCGGCGGGCTCGAAGGCACCGCCCGGGGCATGGAGGCGATGGGCTTCCACCCGCCGAAGCAGAGCGCCCTGGCCGCCGGGCTCACCGAGACCGGGGCGGGTGCCCTGCTGGCCCTCGGCCTCGCCACCCCGGCCGCGGGGGCCGCGGCGGCGGGCAACATGGCCGGGGCCGTCTCCGTCCACGCCCCCGCGGGGTTCTTCGCGCAGTCCGGAGGCTACGAGTACCCCCTCTTCCTGGGGTTCGCCGCGGGCGCGATCGGCGTTCTCGGCCCGGGCCGGTGGTCGCTCGACCACGTGACGGGGCACCGCTTCGACCGGCCCTGGACCGTCGCCGCCGCATTCCTGGCCAGCGCGGCGGCCGCGGCGGCCGTCGTCGGCAGGCGTGCGGGAGGTCCGGCGGAGGCGGAGGTGGACGACGCGGAGACCGTCGCCGGGGAGGACGGCTAGCACTCCCGGCCCCGCCCCGGATCCCGGCCCCGCTCCGGATCCCGGCCCCGCTCCGGATCCCGGCCCCGCTCCGGATCCCGGCCCCGCTCCGGATCCCGGCCCCGCTCCGGATCCCGGCCCCGCCCCGGCACCCGGTCGCCGGAGGCTCAGCGGCCCGGGCGCCAGGGCCCCCTCGCCGCGGCCACCAGCTCCTCCACGGTCGCCAGTCGCGACCGGGGCCGTCCGTCCGCCCGGCCCCGCGCGCGTTCGGCCCGGTCGATGAGCCTCAGACCGCGGGCGTCCACCACGCGCCCCGCGCGGCGGCGGACCAGGCGGTCGAAGGCCCTGACCGTGCCGCGGGGCGACGGCAGCATCCCGCCGACCGCGTCCGTCAGCAGCGTCCCCACCGTCTCCGCCGCACAGGCGCGGTTGGCGCCGATGCCGCCGGACGGGCCGCGCTTGATCCAGCCCACCACGTAGGTCCCGGGCATCCCGGCCACCCGGCCGCCCTCGTGCGGCACCGTGCCGCGCTCCGCGTCGAACGGCAGCCCCTCCACCGGCTCGCCGCGGTAGCCGACGGCGCGCACCACCAGATCGGCCGGGAGGGCGTACGGGCCCCGGCCGCCCGCGGCCCCGGTCCCGCCGGTGACGAGGATGCCGCCCTGCGTCCCCACCGGGCGCAGGTCGGTGGGGGCGGAGTGGAAGCGCAGCACGATCCGGCGCCGGCCGGACGGCGGCGGGCCCGGGGCGACGGACCCCCGGGGCAGTCCCCGGAGCACCGCGGCCCTGCCGCCGGGGCGCGCCGTGGCGATCGCCGCGCCGATCCGGGGGTCGTGGTCGTCCACGACGAGGTCCACGCCGGGCAGGTGGGTGAGCGCCAGCAGCTCGCCGCGGGTGCAGGCGGCGTCCTCCGGGCCGCGGCGCCCGAGCACCACCACCTCCCGCACGTCCGCGTCCCGCAGGGCCGCAAGGGCGTGGTCCGCGATGTCGGTGGCCGCCAGCGACGCGGGGTCGCAGACCAGGATGCGGGCGGTGTCCAGGGCGACGTTGCCGCTCCCGACCACCGCCACCCGCCGCACCCCGGACAGGTCGACGGCGTCCGGCGCCACGTCGGGGTGGGCGTTGTACCAGGCCACGAGCCGCGCTGCGGGGAGCACCCGCGGCGACTCCTCGCCGGGCAGCCCGAGCGGCCGGTCGGAGGAGGCGCCGACGGCGTACACCACGGCGTCGTGGTGGGCCGCCAGCTCCTGTGCGGAGAGGTCGCGTCCGACCTGGACGCCGAGGTACATCCGCACCCGCGGATGGGAGTGGAAGCGGGCGAAGGCCTCCCCCGCGCGCCGGGTCGCCGGATGGTCCGGTGCGACCCCGTACCTGAGCAGACCGCCGGCCACCGGCAGCCGGTCGATCAGGGTGATCTCGGCGTTGGTGTGCAGCAGCAGGTCCTGTGCGGCGTA
Source organism: Streptomyces sp. NPDC048001 (assembly GCF_043203115.1). Taxonomy (NCBI): domain Bacteria; kingdom Bacillati; phylum Actinomycetota; class Actinomycetes; order Kitasatosporales; family Streptomycetaceae; genus Streptomyces; species Streptomyces sp. NPDC048001. The sequence continues at coordinate 228,779 of NZ_JBIDBN010000001.1, read as the reverse complement.
CATGCCCGCGGGCCCGGTGCCGACCACGGCGATGCGCAGCGGTGCGAAGTCCGCGGGCAGGACCCGGGTGAACTCCGGCCGCCGCCAGAGATGGAAGTTCGGCGCGGGGTCCGCGGCCGGCGCGGCGGACGGGGCGCCGCCCTCCTCGCACGGTGCGGCGCCGGGCCCCCGGCCGCCGCCGTCCCGCGTCCCGGGTTCCGGCGCCTCCTGCTGCGGCGTCCCCTGCTCCGGCGCCTCCTGCTCCGGCGCCCCCTCGAACCAGGCCGCGTTCATCTCCGCGTACGGCCGCAGCCCGGGCCGCAGGGAGTCCACGGGGAAGATCGCGTCGACCGGGCAGGCGTCCGCGCAGGCACCGCAGTCGATGCACGCCCGGGGGTCGATGTGCAGCATCTCCGTGCTGCCGAAGGCCCGCTCCTGCGGTGTGGGGTGGATGCAGTTGACCGGGCACACGGCCACGCAGGCGGCGTCGCTGCAGCAGGTCTGGGTGATGGCGTACGTCATGGTGGGCCGGCCCGGTTCAGATCAGGTGGGCGCGCTGGTAGAACGCCAGCGCGGGGCGGGTGAGCAGACCGGCGGACGCGAGGAAGTCCATCAGCCCGGAGCAACTGGAGCGCAGCATGGCCTTGTGGTGCTCGTTGGCCCGCGCCTCGGCCAGCGCCCGCGCGCTGTCGAGCCCCGCCTGGGCGTAGACGGCCTTGTTCACCATGCTGGTGACGATGAAGTAGGAGGCCCCCGCGACCACCAGGGCGTTGACCTGCCGCCGCACCCGGCCCGCGCCGCGCAGCCGCCTGCGTGTCTCGTCGCGGGCGAACTTCATGTGCCGGGACTCCTCGACGACATGGATGTTGTTGATGGTGCGTACGAAGGGCACCACCCGCTCGTCGCGCATCCAGTCGCGCTGCATCACGTCGAGGACCTCCTCGGCGACGAGGATGGCCGCGTAGGCCGCCTCGCCGAACGCCAGGGTCTTGAAGAGGCGCCCGAGTTCCAGGACCGCGCGGCGCGGCCGGTACGCCGGGGCGCCCAGCTTCTGCGCCCCGCGGGCGAACATGATGGAGTGCCTGCACTCCTCGGCGATCTCGGTGAGGGCCCACTGGAACCCGGCCCCGGTGGGGTCCTTTCCGTAGATGTCGCGCAGCACCATCTGCTGGAGGATCATCTCGAACCAGATGCCCGTGCTCGCCACGGAGGCCGCCTCCTGGCGGGTCAGCTCCCTGCGCTGATCCTCCGTCAGCTCTTCCCAGTAGGCGGTGCCGTACAGGGTGCTCCACTCGGGGCTGGCCCCGTGGAAGTCCCTGTCCAGGGGGGTGTCCCAGTCGACCTCGACCGCGGGGTCGTACGACAGCACCGCGGCGGAGTGGAGCAGCCGGCGGGCGACGGGCTCTTCCTCGGGGCCGTCGCCGTGGATCGTCGGCCGGGCCGTGCTGCTGGCCATGGGGGAGCTCCTTCCGTGGCGGGTGGGTGCTCGTGCGGGCGGGTCCGGATCCGGCGTGCGCCTCCGCCCGCGCCCCGGGTCGGGAGCGCGGGCGGTGAACCGCCGGGAGCGGACGGCCCCTTGTTAGACGGACCGTATAGTAAGGGCCCCGCCGGGGCCTACCCCTTGGTAGAAAGTTTGTCAGCAGCACTCCGTGGTGCGCGGCTCCCGCCGCTCTCGGGAGCCGCGCGCCACGGCGGGCGGCCGAGGACGGTCCACGCGCGCAGGGCCCATTCCACGGGGCCGTAGCGGTGGTGCCGCAGCCACCACCGGCAGGCGAGGGCCTGCGCGGTGAACAGCGCCACGGCGATGGCGGCCAGCCCCGCCGGGGGGACCCGGTTGACCAGGCCGGCCCCGTAGCCCGTGAAGAGCAGCGCCCCGACGAGCGACTGGGCGAGGTAGTTGGTCAGGGCCGTGCGCCCCGGCGGTGCGAGGGCGCCGGTCAGGCGCCCCAGCCGCCGGCTGCGCAGGGCGAGCACCACGGCCGCCCCCCAGGCGCCGGCCAGCAGGGGCGCGGTCAGCACGTCGACGCCCAGGGCCAGCACGTGGTACGCCGAGCCGGGCCGTGTCGCACCGGCGTGCGCGTACACGAGGCCGCCGGCCACCCCGAGGGTGCCGCCGGCCAGCAGGAGCCGGCGCAGGGCCCGCTCGTGGCGCCCGGGATCGTCCAGGAGCCGCAGGCGCCCCGCGACCAGCCCCAGCAGGAACATCGCCAGGGCCGCCGGGGCCTGGAAGAAGACCAGCAGGAAGGCCACGTCGGGCAGTTGCTCCAGATGGGCCGCCACCACGGACGCCGCGTCCCCCCGCAGGGCCTCGGCGGCCCGTGCCGCCCCGGCCTCGGCCGCCGCCGTGTCCACACCGCCGCCCCCCGCCCGCCACAGCGCGGCAGCGAGCAGGGCGTAGGCGGCGGCCGTGGCGGCGAGCAGGGCCGCGGCGAGGCGGAGCGCGGTGCGCAGCCGTATGCGGTGGACGGCCAGCAGCACCAGTCCGAGCACCGCGTAGGTGGTGAGGATGTCGCCCGGGAACAGCAGTACCGCGTGCAGCGCCCCCAGGGCGAACAGCCCCGCCAGCCGGCGCAGGAACCGCGGCCGGAACCGGGTCCCGGCGCGGCGTGCCGAGCCGAGCTGCAGGGTGAAGCTGTAGCCGAAGAGGAAGCTGAACAGCAGGAAGAACTTGGCCTCGAAGAGCGCCGCCACCACCGCCCGCACGGCGTGGTCGACGGGCCCGTCGAAGGCGGGGTCCGCCGCGCCCGACCCCTGGTGGGTGGAGGCCATGTAGGTGATGTTGACGATCAGGATGCCCAGGAGCGCGAACCCGCGCAGGGTGTCCACGGCGGCCACGCGCCCGCCCGCCCCGGTGCGCACCGGTGCGGCCGCCCGGGATGCCGTACGCCTCATGCCGCACGCTCCCCGGGGAGCTGCTCCACGAAGCGGGCCTGGTCGGCGAGGAAGTCCGGGGCGAAGATGCGGCGCGGTGCGAGGAGCGCCGTCGCCGTCAGCCGCGGCTCCCAGGAGGCGACGGCCTCGTCCAGCAGGGCGTGCGTGGCCCCCGGGTAGTGCGCCACCCGCAGCAGGGACGGATCGAGGAGCGAGCGGTAGGCCGCCTCCGTCTCGGCCACGTCCACATGGACGTCGTGTCCGGCGAGCACCAGCAGGACGGGCACCCCGTGCACGGCCCGCAGGTCGTCCGTGGCGTCGGCCGTGAAGTTGCGGGCGGCGAACCCCCAGCGTGCGGCCGTCATGTCCGCGGCGTCCCCCAGCTCGGCCCGGTACTCCTCGTGGGAAGCCCCGCGCCGCAGCAGCTCCAGCGTGCTCTCGCGCCGGCGCAGCGCGGCCGAGACCTCCTCCTTGGGCGCGTTGCGCTCCCGGAGCTCGGCCAGCAGGTTGTAGCGGCCCTGGCGCTGCCAGTTGACGGCCGGGGAGACCGCGATGGCGAACCGCAGCGAGGGGTCCTCCGCGGCGACCTTCGGCAGTACCCAGCCCGCCTGGCTGGCTCCCCACAGCCCGATGCGGTCCCGGTCGATCTCCGGTCGCCCGCGCGCCCAGGCCACGGCGGCCAGGGTCTCCTCCGCCCGGTCCGCCATGCTCTGCTCCAGCCAGTCGCCCCCCGAGCCGCCGACGCCCGGCTTGCTGAACGAGAGCGAGGCGTAGCCGGCGCGTGCGAAGGACTCCCATATCGGCCGGTAGAAGGTCTCGTGGGTCGCGTCGACGGGTCCGTCCCCGTGCACGAACACCACCAGCCCGAAGGGGCCTTCGCCCTCCTCGGGCAGGGCGAGCACCCCGTCGAGCGTCCGTCCCGCGTGCCGCAGGGAGACCCTCTCCTCGCGCAGCGCGTAGCTGTTCTGCCACACCGCGACCCCGCCCAGCACGGCCGCTGCCGCCAGCAGCCCGGCCAGTGCGCGCAGCAGTGCTCCGCCCCGCCGCCGTACCCGGTGCCCGTCGCCGTGTCGGTCCGCCATGACTCCACCTCCAGAAACTATCAAGTCCAAAACGTTCGTACTCAGAATGAACGTTGTAGACTCGATCGTGCAAGTGGGTTCGCAGACGGATTCGACGAGCAGGAGGGCGGACATGGACACGGTGCCGACGCGCGGCCACCAGGGGGGCGGCCTCGCACCCGTGGTGCACAGGGGCGTGCCCGAGGGCCAGGAACGGCAGGTCGCGGCGCTGTACTGGGAGGCGTTCGGCCGCAAACTCGGGCCCGCCCTCGACCCCCCGGAGGTCGGTCGCGAGTTCATCGCCTCCCACCTCCACCGCGACCGCGGCGTCACCGCCCTGTCCGGTGGCCGGACCGTCGCCGTGGCCGGCTACCAGCTCGGCGGCCGCGGACTGACCGGCGGAGGCGTCGGGGACGTCCTGTCCGCCTACGGGCTCTTCCGCGGTCTGCCCCGGCTGGCCGTCCTGGCCCTGTTCGAACGCACCCCGGCGCCCGGCGAGCTCGTGATGGACGGCATCGCCGTCGACCCGGCGCACCGCGGCATGGGCATCGGAGGCAGGCTGCTGCGCGAGATCGCCCGGGTGGCCGAGGAGTCCGGCTGCCGGCGCATCCGGCTGGACGTCATCGACACCAACCCCCGCGCCCGCGCCCTGTACGAGCGGCACGGGTTCACCGCCGTGCACACCGAGAAGACCCCCTACCTGCGCCGCCTGATGGGCTTCGGCGCCGTCACGACCATGCACCGCCCGGTCGGCACGGCGGCGGACGGGGGGTCGCGATGACCACCGCACGCCCCGCCCCCGACGGGCCCGGGCCCGCACCGGAGGTCCCCACCCGGCTCCTGGTCCATGCGCTCGTCCGGCAGGACGGCACCGTCGACGCGGGCGAGCTCTACGCCGTCGCGGGCGTCCTCGGGATGACGGACCAGCAGGTCCGCCTGTGCGTCAAACGGCTCGTCGCCGAGGGCCGCTTCACCCAGGTGGGCCGAGGACGCAAGGCGGTGCTGCGCGCGGTGGCCGACGCGACCGGATCGGTGGCCCCGGACGCCGCCTATGTGCGCCACGCCTACCGCCAGGACGCCGGACTCGCCCCCTGGGACGGCCGCTGGCACCTCTTCGGGTTCGCGGTCCCCGAGTCGCGCAGGACCGCCCGCGACACCCTGCGCGACATCCTGCTCCACCTCGGTGCCGCGCCCGTGCAGGGCGGGCTGTACGTGACCGCCAACGATGTCGGCGTGATCGTCGAGGCCCATGCGCGCGAACTCGGCGTCCTCGACGGGCTGACCCGCCTGACCTCGACCGACCTGAGCGTCGGCGGGCAGTCGGAGCCCCGCGCCCTCGCCGCGGCCCTGTGGACCCTCGGGCCGATCGCCGCGCGCTACGAGGAACTGGAGGCGTTCGCCGCGTCCTGCCTGGAGCGGCTCCCGCAGGGGCGCGGCCTCCCGGGGCCGGAGCGGCTGACCATGGCGGTGCGTCTGGCCGCCGTCTTCAGCCGGGCCATGGAACCCGACCCGCTGCTGCCCCCCGAACTGCTGCCCCGGCCCTGGCCGGGGGCCCGCGCCCGGGGCCTGGCCGCCGAGTGCTGGAGCCGCCTCGCCGCCATGGAACCGGCAGGGGGAGCCGCCGCGCCCCGGCTCTTCGCGCTCTACGCGGACACCCCCGCCGCCCCGCAGGGGGGTGCGGGCCGCGGGGGATGAGACCGGGCGGGCCCTGCCCGGAGCCCGCCTCCCGGGGCGCGCCGGGCCCCGCGCCCTCGGGCGCGCAGGCGCCGAGGCGGGGAGCGCGGGGCCCGGGCGCGGCCCGTGCGCGCCGCCCGCTCCGGTCCGCTCGCGCGCGGACCCGGGCGCTCAGCCCGGCCCGTCGGCCCCGGCCCGTCCCCCGCCGTCCGGCCGCTCCGTCTCCCGCCCCGCGGTCCCGGCCTCCGCGGTGCCCGTGCCGCCCCGCCCCGCCGCGCGGCGCCGCCGCGCACGCAGCAGGAGCGCCGCGGCCAGCAGCACACCGAAGACGGACGCGGCGGAGACGGGTCCCGCCGCGTCCACCGCGTCGGCGAGGAACCGCTGCACGGTCCCCGCCGCGTCGATGACCGGGTCGGTGGTGGCCGCGTCGCGCTGGAGGCGGAGCTCGTACCAGCCGTAGTACGCCACGTACGCCCCGGCCAGCAGCAGCAGACCACCGCCGAGCCGAGGGGCGAGGGCACCGGCGCGCCGCAGCCGCGGAACCGCGGCGGTGCGGGTGAGCGCCACGGCCAGCGAGGCCGCCCCGACGACCAGTCCCATGCCGACCGCGTACGCGGCGAACAGGGCGACCCCCTCGCCGGGGGACCCCGCGCGGAAGGACGAGACCACGATCGCCAGGAACGGCGCGATGGTGCACCCCAGCGAGGCCGTCGCATACGCCGCCCCGAACAGCGCCATCGAGGGCAGCGAGCGGGTGACCTGCGGGGCCCGGCGCAGCCGGGGAGCGGGGGAGGGCAGCGAGCGCCCGGCGAGCAGCCACGCCCCGGCGGCGGCGAGCAGCAGGCCGAAGACGACCGTGAACCAGGGCAGCTGGCGCTGCACCTGCCCCGCGACGGGCTGGACGGCCAGACCGAAGACACCGAACACCGCGGCGAACCCGACCGTGATCCCGGCCGTGGCGGCGAGGGCCCGGCCGACCGCGACCCGGCGGCTCGGCGCGTCGTCGCCGAGGACGAGCAGGGACAGGTAGGCCGGAAGGAGCGCGAAGCCGCAGGGGTTCACCGCGGCCAGCATCCCGGCGCCCACGGCGAGGGCCAGGGGGAGATCGGACACCGCGGATCAGCCGGCGAGCCCGGCGACCTTCTCGTCCAGGCCGTCCCCGCCGGGCAGGACACCGTCGTAGACCGTCTCTCCGGAGGCGTCGAGGATGACGTAGCGGCTCTGCTCGGTGACCTCGAACCGCTTCCAGACCTCGCCGTTCTCGTCGGAGAGGTGGGTGAACTCCCCCGTGCCGGTCTCGTCGACGAAGCGCTTCATCGCCTCGGTGCCGTCCAGCCCGGCGACGCCGACCACGCCGACCTCGCCCCGGTGGGCCGCGGCGACCCTCGCCGTCTCCTCGGCCTGGGCCTTGCACTTGGGGCACCACGGGGCCCAGAACCACAGCACGACCGGCTTGCCGGCCAGGGTCCTCGCGTCGAAGGGCTCGCCGTCCAGGGTGGTGGCGGTGAACTCCAGCGCCTCGGGGACCTCGGCCGTCCCGCCGCCGGTCTCCCCGGTCTGCGAGGCGGGCGCCGAGGGGGAGGACGCCTCCTGCTCCGGTCCGGCGGAGGCCCCGGCGGCGGAGCCGCCGTCCGTGCCGCACCCGGCGAGGGCGAGCACGAAGGCGGTCACGGCTGCGGGGATCAGGGTGCGGGCGCGCATGGCGTTCTCCTGTGTCGTCGGCACGTCCCCGAGCCTAGCCCCGCGTGGCGGGGCGGAGTCCTTACGGTTCGGTGACGTCCCGCCCCGGCGCGGGCCGCGCCCTGCGTGCCGACCTGCGCTGCCGCCCTGCGTCCCGCAGCCTCGTGCCCGCGCACCCGCTCGGCGCCCGGGGAGGCACGGCGCCCCCGGGCCCGTCCGGTGTCGCGTCACTTCGGGGCGGGTTGCGGCGTGAGCCGGGCCAGGCCCCGGCGGTCGTAGTAGCGCGTCATGCCGAAGCCGAAGACCAGGGCGAGGCCCAGCCCCAGGGCGACCATCGCCCAGGCGCGGTGCAGCCCCGCGTCCCCCCGTGCGTCGAAGTAGAGGATCGCGCGCACCCCGTCGCTCAGCTGGCGCATCGGCTCGAAGACCCCGAGGAAGCGGAAGAACCCCGGAGTGGCCTCCAGCGGGACGGTCGCCCCGGACGACGGAAGGGCCAGCGCGATGAAGACGAACATGGAGACCAGCTGGCCGATCCCGCCGAACGCCGCGTTGATCGCCTGCACGCCCAGCCCCACGGCGACCACGGCGCAGTAGGAGAACAGCCACAGCAGCGGCAGATGGGAGGCGTCCATGTCCAGGATGCCGATGGTCGCCGCCATCACCAGCGTGGTGGTGAGCAGGGAGACGCCCGCCGTCATCACCATCTTCAGCAGCAGGGTCGCGGTCCGGGTGATCGGCACGGTGGGGTGCCGGGTGTGCCAGGGCCCGATCTCGCTGTCCGCGTACCCCAGGGCGGTGTCCACGCCGCTGTTGACGAGGTTCCCGCCGAGGAACCCGGACAGCACCAGCAGCAGGGTGAAGTAGAACGCCGTCAGCCCCAGGCCGCTGCGCTCGCCGAGCGGGTGCCCGGGGCGCGTGGTGACGCTCACCGGGTCCGCCAGCAGCACCCGGGCCGTGGGGTCGGCGCCGGTCGAGGAGACCAGCTGCTCGCCGATCGCGAGGGAGGCCCGGTGGGCCGCCTCCTGGTTGATCCGGACGGCCAGCGAGGACCCGAGGCTCCCGACCCCGGGGTTGCTGAGCACCGTCAGCGTCGGGCGCTTGCTGGCCTGGCGCGTCGTCAGCGCGGCCACGGACGCGGTGAAGTCGCGCGGGACGACCAGGGCGCCGAAGACCTTGCCGGAGGCCAGCTGGTCCTCCGCCTCGGCCCGGTCCAGCTCCCGCCAGTCCACGTCGCCGCCCGGCCGCGAGGAGACGACGGCGGACGTGATCTGCTCGCCCAGTGTCTCCTCCTGCCCGGGCAGGGGCTCGCCCCGGTCCTCGTCGACGAGCGCGATCGGCAGCCGGTCGAGGTTGTCGGTCGGGGAGAGGATGCCGCCCATGTACAGCAGGGACAGCACCAGGACGACCAGGGCGCTGAGGACGGTCGGGACGAGCCAGAGCCGGGGCTGCCGCAGCAGGGCGCCCGGGCGGCTGGGGGGTGCGGAGGTCATGGTTCTCCGGGGAGGTGGCGGGCGGATCGGCCGGCGGCTGCCCGTAGCACCCGGCCGGTGCCGCGGGCGGTGCCCCGGCCATCGTCGGCGCACGGCGGGCCGAAACCCGGCACCGACATCACCGGCATCCGCACGGACGGCACCCCCGCCCGGCCCGCGGCAGCGCCGGCTCCCGCGGGGCGACCTCAGGGCCTGGTCGCCAGGAAGGTGTGGGTGATGCCCCGCTGCCAGCCCGGTTGGGGCCGTGTGCGCACCCCGTCGAACCCGGCCCGGCGCAGCCGCTCGGCGAAGGCGGCCGCCGTGTCGAAGTCGACGACGCTGCGCCACAGGTGCCGGTAGAGCCGCCCGTCGCCGTGCAGCCGCCCCCAGGGCAGGACGATCCCCGCCATCACGGCGGACCACGTCGCGCGGTGGACCCGTCGGCCGCTGAGCGCGTACTCGTGCACCACGAGGCGCCCGCCCGGACGGAGCAGGCCCCGGACCTGCGCCAGCACCGCATCGGGATCGGCGACGTTGCGGAAGAGGTACGCGGCGAACACGGCGTCGTAGGGTCCTCTCACACCGGCGGCCTCCGCGGCCTCGACCGGGGTGTGCACGAAGCACACGTTCGGGGGCCACACCTTGCGCCGGGCCCGCTCCAGCATGCCCGCCGAGGCGTCGACCCCGGTGATCGAGGCCAGCGGGGCGGCCCGCAGCAGCGCCTCGGTCGACGCGCCGGTACCGCAGCCGAGATCGAGCACGCACCGGCCCGCGCCGCCGCCCGGCAGCGCCAGCCGGGCGGCCGAGCGGCGCAGGTCGCGGTGGTAGCCCGGGCTGCTGGACGTCATCCGGTCGTAGGTGCGCGAGGCGTGGTCGAAGGCCTCGGCGAGGTCGGCGTCCCGCAACAGGGCCATGGGCCCTCCCTCCGCGTCCCGCCCGTCGGCGTGCCCGGGCGGCTCGCCCGGCGCACCGGATTCTCGCCGCCGCGGGGCGGCGGCCGCGGGGCGACGCGCCGGGCCGCCCGCCGCGGCGGCCCCCGGGAGCCGGTTCGGGGGCGGCTGTTGCTCTGGACGGCCCAAGGCGCGGTGCATCCGCCGTCCCCGGCGGTACGGAACAAGGTCGTGGAGCCAAGAGCAGTCACCGCGTCGGCAAGGGGCCCTCGATGCACGAACTCGATCCGCTGGACGTCGACCGGGACGTACCCGGGGCGGTGGCGGCACGCCTGAGGAGCCTCCTCGGCCCCCGCCGGGAGCAGGCTGCGGCCGCGGATCCCGTCTTCGCCGCCGATCTCGCCGACCGCGTGGCGGACTTCGCCCTCGGCGGTGGCCGCCTCATGCGACCGCAGCTGCTGTGGTGGGGGTTCCGCGGCGCGGGCGGCGGGTCCGCCGGAGCCCCGGCCGCCCTCGGCGCCGCCGCCGCGCTCGAACTGATCCAGACCTGCGCGCTCATCCACGACGACGTGATGGACGGCGCGTCCCTGCGCAGGGGCCGGCCGGCCCTGCACGCCGCACTCGACGGGCAGTACGGCGGGCACCGGCGCCCGGCCTGCGGAAGCTTCGGCAGCGCGGCCGCCGTCCTCGCCGGCGACCTGGCCCTGGTGTGGGCGGACGACGCGTTCGCCGAGTCCGTGCTCGGGCTCCCGGCGGCGCCGCGCGCGGCCGCGGAGTGGCGCACGATGCGCACCGAGATGGTCGCCGGCCAGTACCTCGACCTGCTGGGGCAGGTCACCGGCGTCCGGTCCCCCGACCGCGCGCAGCGCACCGCGGTGCTGAAGACGGCGCTGTACTCGGTGGGCCGCCCCCTGGCCCTGGGCGCCACCCTGGCGGACGCCCCCGAAGCGCTGGTCCGCACCCTGCACGAGGCGGGCCGCTCCGCGGGACTCGCCTTCCAGCTGCACGACGACCTGCAGGGCGCCTTCGGCGACCCCGGTGCGCTCGGCAAGCCGGTCGGCGGAGACCTGCGCGACGGCAAGCCGACCTATCTGCTCGCCGTGGCCCGGCAGCGGTGCGAACGGCGCGGCGACCGCGCGGGGCTGCGCCTCCTCGACGAGGTCGCCGGCTCACCGGACGCCGCCCCGCAGGACGTGGCGCGGCTGCTCGACCTGCTGGCCGACTGCGGCGCCCGCGAACTGGTGGCCCGGCGCGTGGGCGAGCTGTGCGAGCAGGGCGTGGCCGCCCTCGCACAGGCCGGGCTGCCAGCGCAGGCCGAAGCCCGCATCGCGCTGCTGTTCCGGAGCGCGTGCGCCCCCGCGCCTCCTCCCGCCCCGCCGCCCCCCGGCGGGGCCGTCCGGCCCGGCCCCGTACTGACCGGGGAGGCACGGTGAAGACCCTGCCGGGACCGACGGACCATGTCGTCGTCGTGGGCGCGGGGCTCTCCGGCCTGGCCGCTGCCCTCCACCTGCTGGGCTCCGGACGCCGTGTCACGGTGGTCGAGCGGGAGCCGGGACCGGGCGGCCGGGCCGGCCGCCTGTCGCTCGGCGGCTACCGGGTGGACACCGGACCGACGGTGCTCACCATGCCGGACATCCTCGACGAGGCGTTCCGGGCCGTGGGCGACTCCCTGCACGCGCACCTCGACCTCGTCCCCCTGCACCCCGCCTACCGGGCGCTCTTCGCCGACGGCAGCCGCCTCGACGTCCACACCGACGGCGAGGCGATGGAGGCGGAGGTCGCCGCGTTCGCCGGCCCCCGGGAGGCGGCCGGCTACCGGCGGCTGCGCCACTGGCTGGAGGAGCTGTACGCGGTGCAGATCCGGCGCTTCGTGGACGCCAACTTCGACTCCCCGGCCGGTCTGCTCCATCCCGACCTCCTCCGGCTGGCCGCGCTCGGGGGCTTCGGCCGCCTGGACGGCGCCGTGGGCCGGTTCCTCTCCGACGAGCGGCTGCGCCGCGTCTTCTCCTTCCAGGCGCTCTACGCCGGAGTGGCGCCCTCCAGGGCCCTGGCCGCCTACGCGGTGATCGCCTACATGGACACCGTCGCCGGGGTGTACTTCCCGCGCGGCGGCATGCACGCCGTGCCCACCGCCATGGCGGACGCGGCCGCGAGGGCCGGCGCGGCACTCCGGTACGGAGAGCGGGTGCTGCGCCTGGAACGCGCGGGCGGACGCGTCACCGCCGTCGTCACCGAGCACCAGCGGATCGCCTGCGACGCCGTCGTCCTCACCCCCGACCTCCCCGTCGCCTACGGGCTGCTGGGACGCACGCCCCGCCGGCTCCTGCCGCTGCGGCACTCCCCGAGCGCGGTCGTCCTGCACGTGGGAACCGACCGCACCTGGGAGATGCTGGCGCACCACACGCTGTCCTTCGGCGGGGCGTGGGAGGGCACCTTCCGCGAACTGGTCGAGGAGGGGCGCCTGATGAGCGACCCCTCGCTGCTCGTCACCCGGCCCACCTCCACCGATCCCGCACTGGCTCCCGTCGGGCGGCACCTCCACTACATCCTCGCCCCCTGCCCGAACACGGACACCGGTCCCTCCGCCGCGCACTGGGGCGAACTCGGCCCCCGCTACCGCGACCGCCTGGTGCGGGAACTCGAACGCCGGGGGCTGGCGGGGCTCGGCGGGGCGATCGAGGAGGAGTCCCTGGTGACCCCGGCCCACTGGACGGCCCTCGGGCACGCCGCCGGCACGCCCTTCTCCGCCTCCCACGGCCTCGCCCAGACCGGGCCCTTCCGGCCCCGCAACCTGGTCCGCGGCGTCGAGAACGCGGTACTGGCCGGCTGCGGCACCACCCCCGGGGTCGGCGTCCCCACCGTGCTGCTCTCGGGCAAGCTCGCCGCGGCGCGCATCACCGGCACCGCACCGCGCCGCCCCGGCCCCCGGGCCCGGCGCGCCGCCGAGCCCGGCCGGCCCCCGCGGAACGCCCGGCCGTCCCCCGAGGGCACCCGGGCGAAGGGAGCACCGGCATGACGGCGCGAGAACTGGACGCGGCGGGCGTCACCGACCCCTCCCTGCGCGCGGCCTACACCGCCTGCCGCCGCCTCAACGCCCGCCACGGCAGGACCTACTTCCTGGCCACCCGGCTGCTCCCCGCCGACCGGCGCCCCGCGGTGCACGCCCTGTACGGCTTCGCCCGGCACGCCGACGACATCGTCGACGACCTGGGCACCCAGGCGACGACCGAGGAGCGCCGCACCGCACTGGACCGGCTCCAGGCGCAGTGGCTGCGGGCCGTCGGCGGTGCCGCCACGCAAGAGCCCGTGGTGCGGGCGGCCGCCGACACCCGGGCCCGCTACGGGATCGACCCGCGCCACTTCGCCGACTTCCTGGCCTCCATGCGCGAGGACCTGACGGTCGGCCGGTACCCCACCTACGCGGACCTGCGCGCCTACATGCACGGCTCCGCGGCCGTCATCGGGCTCCAGATGGTGCCCGTGCTGGGCACCGCCGTCCCCCGGGCGGAGGCCGAGCCGTACGCCGCGGACCTCGGGGTCGCCTTCCAGCTCACCAACTTCCTCAGGGACGTCGGCGAGGACCTCGACCGGGGCCGCGTCTACCTGCCCGCCGACCTCCTCGCCGCGCACGGCGTGGACCGGGACCTGCTCGCCTGGAGCAGGGCGAGCGGCGGCCGCGACGCCCGGATCACCGCGGCGCTGCGCGCGGCCGCGGCGCTGACCCGGGACGTCTACCGCGCGGCGGAACCGGGCATCGGCATGCTGGACCCCGTCTCGGCCCCCTGCGTGCGCACCGCCTTCGTGCTCTACCGCGACATCCTCGGCGCCATCGAGAAGGACGGATACGCCTGCGTGCACCGCAGGGCGGTCGTCGGCGGGCGCCGCAGGGCCGCCGTGGCCCTGGGCGGACTGGCGCGGGCGCTGGCGGCCCGCACCCTGCCGCGCGCCTCCGCCTCCGCCCCGGGGCCCGGGGCCCCGGGCCACCGGGTCGCAACCGCCCCGCTCGCCGACGGCACCGGCGCGGCGGGCGGCCTCGGGGTCGGCGAGGAGACCACGGGCGGCCGGGCATGAGCCCCGGCCGGCCGCCGCGGCGCGGGCCCGCCCTGCCGCTCCGGCTGCGCCGGAACGCGGTCGCCTGGGAGCGCCAGCGCCCCACCTGGCGCGAGGCCCGGCCGGCGCTGATCGCCGAGGCCCTGCAGCGGGCCCTGGCCCGCCCCTCGGGCAACTGGTTCGTCGTGGGCGCCGCCCGCGACCTCGGCACCGGCCGGCCGCTCGGGCGGACGGTCGCGGGGACGGAGATCGTGCTGTGGCGCGACGCCGCCGGAGCGCCCCACGCGGGCCCCGGAGCATGCCCGCACCTGGGGGCGCCCCTGAAGGACGCGGCCGTCCGGTGCGGGACGCTCGTCTGCCACTGGCACGGACTGGCCCTGGACGGCGGCCCCACCGCCGGATGGTCCCCCTGGAGCGTCCACGACGACGGCGTGCTGCTGTGGGTGCGGCTGGACCGGGCCGGGGGAGAGCGGCCGACGGACCTGCCCGTCGTCCCCCCGCGCCCCGGACCGGGGTCCGCGGTCGACGCCGTCTACACCGGGGTGGGCACCTGCGAGCCCCAGGACGTGGTCGCCAACCGCCTCGACCCCTGGCACGGCGCCTGGCTGCACCCCTACTCCTTCGTCGACCTCCGGGTGCTCAGCACCCCGGCCAGCGGCGCGGCGCAGGACGAGGACGTCCTGGCGGTGGAGGTGTCCTTCAAGGTCTCGGGCCGTCTGGTCGTCCCCGTGCGGGCCGAGTTCAGCGCCCCGGCCCCGCGGACGGTCGTCATGCGGATCACCGACGGCGAGGGAGCGGGGTCGGTCGTTGAGACCCATGCCACGCCGCTGACGGCCGCGGGCGCACCCCGGCCGCGCACCGCGGTCGTGGAGGCCGTGCTCGCCGTCTCCGACCGCCGCGGGTTCGCCGTGGCGCGCGCACTGGCCCCCCTGCTGCGCCCCGCGATGCGCGCCACCGCCGCCCGGCTGTGGCGCGACGACCTCCGCTACGCCGAGCGGCGCTGGCAGCTTCGGGCCTCGGGCCGCTTCCCGGGCTGAGGACCGCGGCACCCGGCCCCCGCCGCGCGGCGGCCCGCCCGGCGTTCCGGGCCCGGGCCTCAGCAGGTGCCGAAGCGCCGCGCCAGCAGCCGCAGGACCGCGGAGCGGCCGTGCGCAGGGACGGTCCACAGGGTCTGGCCGCGCAGCCCCCAGCGCCGCAGGTGCGCGTTGGCCGCGAGGAAGCCCGTCGTGGCGGCCCGCTCCATCAGCGCCACGGGCAGGTCCGTGCGCACGAGGTCGCCCGCCACGGTCACCCGCGGGTCCGGGGTCGACACGGTCGGCCGGTCGCGGTGGCCGTCGGCCGTGAACAGCGGGCAGTCCTGCCGCCACTCGTCGCGCCGGTCGACGATGCGCGCCCGGGAGGTCTCCGGGTAGACGCGGTGCAGCTGCTCCACGAGGGAGCGGGCCAGCCGTTCCGGCGCGGCGGACGGGTCGGCCGCGTAGGCGTGCAGCTCCACCACCGCACCGTTGGTCTTCGCGGCCCAGCGGGCCGCCTCGCCCTCCCACCGGTCCAGGACGCTGATGTTGTCGAGGGCCCCGAAGCCGCTGGTGCCGAGGAACCCGGGGCGGGCCGCGTCGACCGGCCGGTCCAGCCACAGCCGGGTGACCAGGAACGGCGGGGCGGTCCGCAGCCGCGAGACCCGCGCACGCCACTCCTCGTCGGCCAGCGAGGGGGAGGCCGCCGCCAGGCTCCTCAGTCCCGCGGTGTCGACGGCGAGGACGACCGCGTCGGCGGCCTCGTCCCCCGAGGCGGTGCGCACGACCCGTACCCCGCCGGGGGCGGAGCCGATCCCGAGCACCCGCGCGCCGGTGCGGATCTCCACACCGTGACCGCGCAGATAGCGCGCGAGCGGATCCCACAGGGCCTGCGGGAACGGCTCGTCCGGCACGTCGAACAGCAGCCCCTCGGAGGAGCCGAGGAAGTAGATGTGGAACATCAGCGCGAGTTCGGCCGCGGCGAGCTCCCCCGGGTCGGCGAAGAAGCTGCGGGAGAAGACCTCGAAGGCGAGGTGGCGGGCCGCCTCGGGGAAGCGGATGCGGTCGAGCAGTTCCCGGGCGCTGACGCCCTCGTACCGCCCGGGGACCTCCGCCGCGCGCACGTCGAGCAGCGGCAGTGCCGCCCGCGGGTTCATCCCGGCGAGGTCCCGCAGGCCGAAGCTGGGGCTGAGGGCGGCGAAGCCCACGGCGCTGAGCGGGGGCGTCCGGGGAACCCGGGCGAAGCTGTCGTACATCCCCGAGGCGTGCCGCAGCGGGTAGTCGGGGAGCGGGCGGAGCCGTTCGAGGCCCGGGTCGGTCCTCCGCAGCAGGCCCCTGAGGTTGTAGTACTGCCGGAAGAAGGCGTGGAAGCCCCGGCTCATGGTGGCCGCCGAGCCGTCCGCCAGCTCGACGGGCCAGCCGGCCAGCCGGCCCCCCAGCGACGGCGCCTGCTCGTAGAGGGTGACGCGCACCCCCCGTTCGGCGAGGGCGGTGGCGGCCGCGAGGCCCGCGATCCCTCCGCCGACGACCGCGCACCGGGGAGGCCGCCCGGGCGGGCGGGGCAGCCCCGGGTGCGCCGGCAGGACGGCGCCCTTGCGGTCGCGCCCGCGGCGTGCGGCGGGCGGGGCGGTGCGTGCGGCGGCGCGGCGGCTCATGGGGCGGTCTCCCTCGGTGGGGTGCGGCGGCTGAGGCGGGGCAGCCCGGCGGCGGTGCGGAGCATGGCGCGGACGGGTGTGCGGAGCCCGACGGAGATCTCCTCGGCCCAGCCCGTCTGCCCGTCGAGGAAGCGGAGCAGGCGGTCGGCGGGGACCGCGTCGAAGAGGCGGGTGAAGAACTCCGGTCCGGCGATGCGCCCGCTGTCCAGGCCGTGCAGGAGCAGGGCGTCCATGGCCAGCGACCGGGCCGGGTAGGCGGGCGGGGGTTCGGGGCGGCCGCCGTGGTGCAGGGCGCGGGCCACGGCCCGCGTCTGGCGCTGGATCGCGGCGAAGGCGTATCCGGAGGAGGGGCGCACGGCGCCCCCGGCGGCACCGATCGGGAAGACGTGGCGGCCGTGCCGGCGCGGATGGCGCCCGTCGGTCATCGGGATGGCCCCCTGCTCGGTGGCGGTGACCCGGAAGGCGCCGAGACGCAGGACGTGCCCGGTGTAGTGGTGAAGGGCACGGTCGTAGCGCCCCTCGCTCAGCGGCGCACGGCCGAACTCGGTGTACTCCACGAGTGCTTCGCGGCGGCCGGTGGGCAGCACGTAGCCGAAGGAGAGCCCGTGGCCGGGCTGCGGTGTGCGGAAGTCCATCAGCTCCACCGTCCCGGGGTCGAAGACCGGGCTCTCGGTGCGCACGAACCAGCCCCGGAAGTGCTGCAGCAGCGAGACCCGGGCGGGGGGTGCCACGGCCGGCGGGCGGGAGTCGTAGACCCAGCGGGCGCGGAGCGTGAGCGCCGAGCCGTCCGCGGTGCGGCAGAGCACCTCGGCACCGTCCGGGCGGTCCCCGACCCCCTCCACGACGGCCTCGATCCTCTCCAGACCGGCCAGGCGCGGGCGCAGGCCGTCGGCGAAGTCCCCCGAGCGCAGCATCTTGTAGCGCAGGGCGCCGAGGTCGTGGGCCGCTCCGTCCCCCTCGCCGTCGCGCACCCGCAGCCGGCTCCAGTCGGCGGTGAGGAGCCGGTCGTACTCCCCGTGGCCGGGCTCCCAGAAGCACCAGGTGCGCTCGGGGGGCCGCAGCGGGCCGGGTGGGGCGTCCACCAGGACCACTGCCGGCGCGCGGACGCCCGGCGGTGGGTCCAGCAGCCGCCAGGCGAGCGAGAGACCGGCGGCACCCGCGCCGATGACCGCGATGTCCGTGCTCCGTGTGGCCATGCCCGCCTTCCGCGTTCCGCCCGTGCGACCGCGAGGGATTCCGCCGCGACGGGCCCCCTGGATGCGGAGGTGCGCCGCCGTCCGCCGGCACATCCCGCCGCCGGGGCGGCACCGGGGCCGCGTCCCGGTCGCGCGCGGCCCGCGCCCGGCACGGGCCCCGGTGGCGGGGGCGCGCGCCGGGGCCCAGCCAAGCAGCCGCGGCGCCGTCCCGGCCGCTCGGCGCGCACCGGGCCGCCCCTCTCACCGGGGTGGCCCACAGCGGACCGGGACGTCCGGGGCGTGCGGCTGGCGTCGAGGGGGTGCGTGCCTCATACGGCCAGGGCCGCCACCGTGGCCGCGTACACGCCGATCAGCAGGACGCCCTCGAAGCCCAGCCTCCCCCAGCCGCGCCGCTGGCGGACCAGCAGGCCCGCGAGGAGCACGGTGGACATCACCAGGGCGCCGCTGGTCAGGAACAACTCCTCCGGTTCGACCGCGTGGTAGAGGGAGCCGCCCCGGTAGACGACGTCGCCGACGACGAGGTTGAGCACATCCAGGCAGTTGCCGCCCAGCACCGCCGCGACGGCCAGGGTGACGGCGCCGCGCCGGACGGCGGCCACCGCGGTGACGGTCTCCGGCAGGGCGTTGACGATGCCCATGAACACGCCCCCGACCAGCCCCGCGCGCAGGCCCGTCGCGGAGACCAGGCTCTCCGCTGCCTGTGTCACCGCCCAGCCGCCGACCACCACGACGAGCGCGACGGCGACGAACTCGGTCCACAGGCCCCGGGTGCGCCGCCCGGACAGGGGGGCCGGCCCGCCGGGGGTCTCGGTGACGGTGTCCTCGGTGGTCACGGCCCGCCACAGGGGCCGGTGGGTTCCGCGGATCAGGGCGAGTCCCCCCGCGTAGCAGGCGACCAGGACCGCCGAGACGGGGTGGATGCCCAGCAGGGTCACCCGGGGGCCCAGGGAGCCCATCAGCGCGAGGCCCAGCAGGGTCAGGAGCAGGCAGCCGAAGAGCAGGTTGCGCGACGAGGCCGCCGCGTGTTCCAGGTTGACGCTCCGGTAGGCGGCGTCGGCCACCGAGACGGCGAGCGTCTGCGCCGCGATGCCGCCGACGGCGTTGCCGTAGGCCAGCTGCGGCTGCCCGTCCGCCGCGCTGACGGCGGTCATCACGATCCCGGACAGCGAGGTGGCCAGCCCGAAGAAGACCGCCCCGAAGAGCGCCTCGCCCCAGCCGGTCCGCTCGGCGAGCGCCTCGCCGAGGCCGGTGAGGCGGACACCGCACAGCACGGTCGCCACCCCCGCGAGGGCGAAGACCGCGGCACTCAGGCCCACCGGCCACGCCCCGCTCACCAGATCCGCCACGGTGCCTCCCTCCCTGCCTCGTGACCGGCGGCGGCCTCCGGCGGAGCCGCGCCGCACCGACCGAGGGCCTGCGGCCTCCGGCGGAGCGGTGCCGCAGGCCTCGGTCGCGGCCGGAGGCCGCCCGGCGCGGTGCGGCAGGCGCCCCTGCCCGCCCGCGCCGGTGCGGTCGGGTCGAGGTCGATCATCGTCCGCCGCGGCCGGGGCGGACGCGACGGCGGCGCACAGGGTCCTCCGTCCGGCCGAAGCCCGGTGCCCGGCCGCGGCGCGGCCGGAGCGGCGCTCCACCGGGAACGGCCGCCGCGACCGGCGTAGCGTGGCGGCGCCGGGGGCGGCCACCGCCCCCGGCGCGGACCGGTGCTCCGGGTGGCGGGGCCGGGGAGGAGCGAGGATGGACGCCGAGGCCTGGGACGAGCGGTACGGGACCGCGGAGCGCGTGTGGTCGGCGGAGCCGAACCGGTGGGTCGTCCGGGAGGCCGCCGGACTGGCCCCGGGCCGGGCCCTGGACCTCGCGGCGGGGGAGGGCCGCAACGCCCTGTGGCTGGCCCGCCGGGGCTGGCGGGTGGACGCGGTCGACTTCTCGCCGGTCGCCGTCCGCCGCATCGTCGACGCCGCGGCCCGCCATGCGCAGGACCTCGGGGCCGGGGGGCGGGGGAGCGTACGTGCCGAGGTGGCCGACGTCACCCGGTACCCGGCCGAGGAGGCGGCGTACGACCTGGTGCTGCTGTCCTATCTGCACCTGCCCGCGCGCGAGATGGCGGGCGTGCTCGGGACCGCGTGCCGGGCCGCCCGGCCGGGCGGCACCCTGCTGCTGGTCGGCCACGACGCCGCCAACCTCGCACACGGCACGGGCGGGCCGCAGGACCCCGGGGTGCTCACGGACGTCGGGCAGGTGCGGGCGGCGTGGGAGCCCTGCGCGGTCCTGCTCGTGGCCGAGGTCGCGCGGCGCCCCGTCGGGGACGCGGTGGCCCTGGACACCGTGGTCCGCGCCGTCCGCCGCTGACCGCGCCGGGCCGGTCCCGTTGCGCCGCGCCGCGGACCGCGGGCGCTCGCGGACGGTGCCCCCGCCGCAGCCCGGAGGCGGGCCGCCGCCCTCGTCAGCCGCGCCGGTGGTCGGGGGCGGTGCCGGTCGGCGCGGGAGCGCGGCGGAACCACTCCACCGCGGTCGCCGGGACCCGGGCCCGCGCCTCCCGGGCGGCGCGTCCGCGGGGCAGACCGGCCCGCAGCAGCGAGGGCAGTCCCTTCATCAGCCGGGTCGAGGCCATGCCGTAGGCGACGCCGAAGACCAGCGAGGCGAGGAAGGCCAGGTGCCGCGAGAATCCGTCGATCAGCGGGAAGATCTGCCAGTGGGTCAGGTAGATGTACAGCGAGTTGGCCGCCAGGAGGCCGGCGACCCGGTTGACCCGCTCGCGTCCCGGCAGGGTCGGCACCCACACGAGCAGGGTGAACGTGACCATGATGATCGCCTCCCGGCCCGGATCGCCGGGGAAGAAACCGGGCACCGTGACCAGGGCGGCGGCCGTGACCACGAGCCGCTGCGCCGTGGTGCCGGCCTTCGCGGCCGCCCAGCCGAGCGCGAACAGCCAGAAGACGGTGACCGCGTCGGGCATCAGCGCGCGGTCCGGGAGCCCCAGCAGGTCGTAGCGGGTGAGCAGGCCCAGAGCCGCCAGCGCCAGCGGCAGGCCGTACGGGAAGCGCCGCTCCGCCCGGTCCGCGAGGGGCAGCGCCAGGAGCGCCACGACGGCGACCAGGATGGAGACCAGGGCCTCGATGAACCAGAAGTGCATGCCCGTACTGCTGTCCTCGGGCCCGAGGACGCTGTCGAGCAGGGCGAGGTTGGCCAGGGTGTAGTCGTCGTTGACGAGGAGGACGAGACCGATCCAGGCCATGGTCGGCAGCGCGATCCGCGCCACGCTCAGGCAGGCGCGCCGCAGGCGCTCGCCGCGTGCGGCGGCGGTGAGGTGGAAGCGGGCGAAGTTGAAGCCCGCGAGGGCGAGCAGCAGGTGCGCTCCTCCCTTGATGCCGAAGACGTGGATGTGCGATCCGACGATGCAGAAGATCGCCATGGCGCGCAGGGCGACGCCGGTCTCCAGCGCCCGTCCGCGTGCGGGGCGCGTCCCTTCCTGCGGCCCGAGGTCCCGGATCGGCGTGGTGTGCCAGCCGGCGGGCAGATGGCCGAGCCGCTCCTCCAGCTGGAGCGACATCTCCACATAGGAGAGGGAGTCGCCGCCCAGGCCGACGAAGGTGCTGTCCGGCGTGACACCGGTCCGGTCGAGCACGCGCGCGTACAGGCGGCAGAGGTCCTCGGGCCCGCTGCCCGGCCCCTGCGCGGGGGAGGACCCGCCCTCCGAGGGCGCGTCGGAAGGAGCGTCGGCGGGGGACGCGTCGGCCGGGCGGCCCAGCTCGCGCACGGCCTGGTAGTCCGGCTTGCCCGTCGGCAGCCGCGGAAGGTCCGCCAGGGCGTGGACCCGGACGGCCCGGGCGGGAAGGCCGCACTCGCCCCGCACCAGGGTGCGTATCCGCCGCGCCTCGCCCTCGGCGGCGACGGCGGCCACGGTCAGGGCCGCGTCGTCGCCGGCGCACAGGGCGGTCACCCCGTGCCGTGCCAGCATGGCCTCGACGCGCGCGGGGTCGATGCGCAGGCCGAGGATCTTGGCGAACCGGCTGCGCCGGCCGACGATCTCGTACAGGCCCCCGGGCGTGCGCCGTGCGATGTCGCCGGTGAACAGCTCCTCCACGGTCCGGCCCAGGGCCAGGTCCTCGGGGGTGCGTGCGTAGCCGAGCATGACGTTGGGCCCCGTGTAGACGAGTTCCCCGGTGTCCTCCGCGGGCCAGTCGGGCAGCGGCCGGAGCCGGAAGGCGCCCCCCGGGATCGGCACACCGACGGCCCCCGGGTGGGACTCCGCGAACTCGGGCGGGAGGTAGGCCATGCGGGCCGTGGCCTCGGTCTGGCCGTACATCGCGAACAGCTCCCAGCCGGCGGCCCGGCCGAGGGCCGCGTAGTGCCGGACCCGGTCGGGTGCGAGCCGGCCGCCCGCCTGGGTGACGTAGCGCAGGTGGGGCAGGTCCATCGCGGCGAAGCCGACGCGGTCGAGCAGGTCGAAGGTGTAGGGGACGGCGGCGAAGGTCGTTCCGCGGGCGCTGCGGAAAAGATCCCAGAAGCAGCTGTCGGCGACGGAGAGTCCGGTGAGGATCACCGCCGCGCCGCGCAGCAGATGGCTGTGGACGACGGAAAGGCCGTAGCAGTAGTGCAACGGGAGGGTCGTGGCGGCACGGTCGGTGTCGCGGATTCCCAAGTACCCGGCAATGGATTCGGCGTTGGCCTGGAGATTCCCGTGCGACAGCCGCACCAGTTTCGGTGATCCCGTCGAGCCGGAGGTGCTCAGCAGCAGGGCGAGGTCGGGGTGCAGCTCGTGCGCGGAGACGGGGCGGCGTTCGTCGAGCACCCACTGCCCGTCGCCGCCGGGGCCCGCCACGACGTCCGGGTCGTACGCCTCGACCAGCGCGCGCACGGCCTCTGGGTGATCGCCCGGCACGAGCAGGACCGGGTGGCCCGCCGAGAGCGCCGCGAGGTGGCAGACGAGGGCGTCGAGGGTGTTGGCGCCGGCCACCAGGACCAGGCGGCGCGACGGCCCGAGGCGCCGTGCTGCCGCTTCCACCCGCGCGGCGAGCTCGCGATAGGTCACGAGGCCGTCGGCGGTGATGACCGCGGTGCGGTCGCCGTGGCGCGCGAGATCGCCGGCGAAGGGAACGTTCCGGGAATCCGGGAGCAGGGCGGAAAGGGCAGTCACGAGCGCATCTTAGGAAAGGCTTGCCTCAGAGGACAGTCACGGAAGCGTCACGGCCGAGCCGGTGAAGATCGACAAGAATGCTCCGTATAGGGTCGGCTTCGCCGAATCTCCCGCGAGGGCGAGAAGTTGCGTACATCACCTTGACCTTTAGGTTAGCTTTACCTTACTTATAGGGCGTTCACTTCTCTCTGCACGTGCAGGAAGGCCTTCCATGCGACGCCCCCTGGTCCGACGTCTGACCTCTCTCCTCGCGGCAGCGCTCCTGCTCCCCGTCGTCGCCGGCTGCGGCGTCGACGAGGACGACGCCGGGCTCGTGATCTACTCCGGCCGCAACGAGAAGCTGGTGGACCCGCTCCTCGACGAACTCGAGAAGGCCGTCGGCACCACCATCGCCGTCCGCTACGGCGAGAGCGCCGAACTCGCCGCCCAGATCCAGGAGGAGGGGGACCGGACCAAGGCCGGGCTGTTCTTCTCCCAGGACGCCGGTGCCCTCGGTGCGCTCTCCACCCGGGGCCTGCTCCAGAAGCTGCCCCAGGCCTCGCTCGACAAGGTCGACCCCGCCTTCCGCGGCAGCGCGGGCGACTGGGTCGGCACCTCCGGCCGGGTGCGCGTCCTCGCCTACGACCCCGACCGCGTCGCCCGGGTGCCCGACAGCGTGCACGACCTGGTCAAGCCCGAGTGGAAGGGCAGGATCGGCTACGCCCCGACCAACGCCTCCTTCCAGGCCTTCGTCACCGGCCTGCGGGTCATGGAGGGCGACGCCGCCGCCCGCGCCTGGCTGAAGGGCATCAAGGCCAACGAGCCGAAGGTCTACGACAACAACCTCAAGGCCATGGACGGCGTGGACAAGGGCGAGGTCTCGATCGCCCTGGTCAACCACTACTACTGGTACGAGCGGGTCGCCGAGAAGGGCGAGGACGAGGTCAGGTCCAAGATCCACTTCCTGCCGGGAGGCGACCCGGGCGCCCTCGTCAACGTGGCCGGGGTCGGCGCCCTCAAGGGCAGCGACCAGCTGCCGGTGGCGCAGAAGGCGGTCGACTTCCTGCTCTCGGAGAAGGCCCAGAAGTACTTCGCCGAGGAGACCAAGGAGTACCCCCTGGCCGCCGGGGTGACCAGCACCGTCGAGGACCTGCCGCCGCTGGCCTCGCTCGACTCCCCCGAGATCGACCTGGGCGAGCTGGAGTCCCTCCAGGAGACCCTGAGGATGCTCCAGGAAGCCGGGATGGTCTGACGCCCATGACCTCCACGGATCCCGTCGCGCCGGCGGATCCGGCAGCCGCCCCGGCAGGCGCCGTCGCGCCCGCCGGGCGGCGCCGCGCCGGGCGCCGGCCACCCGCCGCCCTGCTCGTCCCCGCGGGCCTCGCCGCGCTGTTCGCCCTGCTGCCGCTCGGCTACCTCGCCGTCCGCTCCCTGGAGCGCGGGCCCTCGTTCGCCTGGGAGGTGGTCGCCGACGGGCGCACCGTCGAACTGCTCGGCCGCAGCGTGGGGCTGGCCGCGACCGTGGTGGCCGCCTCCGTGGTGCTCGGTGTGTCCCTGGCCTGGCTCACCGTGCGCTCCCGACTGCCCGGCGCACGGGCCTGGTCGGTGCTGATGACCCTGCCGCTGGCCGTGCCCAGCTACGTCGCCGCCTTCACCTGGCTGTCCGCGTTCCCCGCCCTCGCGGGCTTCGGCGGCGCGGCCGTCGCGCTGACGCTGGTGAGCTTCCCCTACGTCTACCTGCCCGTCACCGCCGCCCTGCGCGGCGCCGACCCCGCGCAGGAGGAGGTCTCCCGCTCGCTCGGCCACGGACCGCTGCGCACCTTCCTGGGGGTCACGCTGCCGCAGGTGCGCCCCGCCGCGGCAGGCGGAGCGGTCCTGGTCGCGCTGTACGTGTTCTCCGACTTCGGAGCCGTCTCCCTGATGCGGTACGACACCTTCACCCGGGGCATCTACACCTCCTACCGGGCCAGCTTCGACCGCACCCCCGCCGCGGCCCTCAGCGTCGTCCTCGTGGCGGTGACGGTCCTGCTGGTGGCCGCCGAGGCCCGGACCCGCGGCCGTGCGGGCCACGCCAGGACCGGGACCGGGACGGCCCGCCCCGCCGTCCCCGCGCCGCTCGGCCGGTGGCGGCTGCCGGCCCTGACCTGGTGCACGCTGGTCACGGCAGCCGCCGTCGTCATGCCGCTGGCCACCCTCGGCTACTGGCTCGCCGTCGGGAACTCCGCGACCTGGGACCCCGCCACGCTCGCGGACACCGCCGGCACGACCCTCGGCGCCGCCGCGGCGGGAGCCGCACTCACCACCCTCCTCGCGCTGCCCGTCGGGGTGATCGCGGCCCGCCACCGGGGCCGGACGGCACACCTGCTGGAGCAGTCCGCCTATGCCGGGCACGCCCTCCCGGGCATCACCGTCGCCCTGTCGCTGGTCTTCTTCGCGGTCCGCTACGCCGAGCCGGTCTACCAGGAGCTCCCGCTGCTGATCTGCGCCTACGCCGTGCTCTTCCTGCCCGTCGCGGTGGCCGCCACACGCGCCGCGGTGCTGCAGTCGCCGCCGGTGCTGGAGGACGTCGCCCGCTCGCTCGGCCGGTCGCCGCTGCGGGTGCTGCGCGAGGTGACGCTGCCGCTCGCCGCACCCGGCGTCGCCGCCGGAGCCGCCCTGACCTTCGTCCTGTGCATGAAGGAGCTGCCCGCGACCCTCCTGCTGCGTCCCACCGGAATGGACACCCTGGCCAGCCGGCTCTGGACGGAGACCGGCACCGGATCCTTCGCCGCCGCCGCGCCCTACGCCGCGGCACTCATCCTGCTGGCGGCCATCCCCTCCTACCTCCTCGGGCGGCACCGCACATGACCGATGTACAGATCGCCGGAGTGTCGAAGTCCTACGGCCCCAACGCCCCCGTCCTGCGCGGACTCGACCTCTCCGTCCCCGCAGGCGCCCTGGCCGCGCTCCTCGGCCCCTCCGGCTGCGGCAAGACCACCCTGCTCCGCATCATCGCCGGATTCCTGCACGCCGACGCGGGCACCGTCACCGTCGGCGGCCGCACCCTGTGCGGACCCGGCGTCCACCTTCCCCCCGAGGCCCGCCGGATCGGCATCGTCCCCCAGGAGGGCGCCCTCTTCCCCCATCTGAGCGTCGCCCGCAACGTGGCGTTCGGGCTGAGCGGCCGCGACCGCGCAGCACGCCGGGCCCGGACGGAGGAGATGCTCGAACTCGTCGGCCTCGGCGGCTACGGCGACCGGATGCCGCACGAACTCTCCGGCGGCCAGCAGCAGCGCATCGCGCTCGCCCGGGCACTGGCGCCGCAACCCGAACTGGTCCTGCTCGACGAACCGTTCAACGCCCTGGACAGCGGGCTGCGGACAGGCGTCCGTGCGGATGTGAGGGCCGCCCTGCGCGCCACGGGGGCCACCGCGCTGCTGGTGACCCACGACCAGCAGGAAGCCCTCTCCACGGCCGACCTCGTCGCCGTCGTGCGGGACGGGCGCGTGGCCCAGTGCGGCACCCCCCAGGAGGTCTACGGACGGCCCGTGGACCCCTGGACCGCCCGCTTCGTGGGCGACGCCGTGCTGGTCCCCGGCACCGCCGACAGCGGCACCGCGACCACCCCGCTCGGCCGCCTTCCCCTCGCGGCCGCCCCCGCGGGCCGGACGGAGGGCGCGGTCCTGCTGCGCCCCGAGCAGCTCCGGCTCGCCGACACCGCCGCCGGCCCCCAGGGCACCGTGACCGACGTGGCCTTCTACGGCCACGACGCCATGGTCACCGTCACGGTCGACGGGCTGGAGGAGCCCGTCGGCATCCGGGTCGCGGGGCCGGTCTCCGTGCGCCCGGGACAGCGCACCGGCATCCTCGTCGAGGGCGAGGCGACCCTCCACCCGTGAACCGGGCCCGGCCCCCGGGGCCGCGTCGGCAGCCGCCCTGTTCGACCTCCACGGCCGGGGTGATCTCGCGGGCGGGTGCTGCGAGGGGGCCGAGGGACGGCCCGGGGCCCGAAGGAGGGCGGGCGCGAGCAGGGCGTGGGAACACCTGTACGTGCAGGGCGTGTTAGCCTGCCCGCGGTCATGATCGCAGGCACATGGGGGATTCGCGGTGGGCTCGGACGGCTACCAGGCCAAGGCGGGAATGACCGGCCCGGCCCGGCAACTCGACCACGCCGGCGGGGACATGGACGACGTCAGCTCGGCGGTCCGGTCCCGCACCACGTACGCGTACGGCGATGCCGGCGGCGATGACGCCGCGTCGGCGCTGAACGACTTCGTCAAGGCGTGGGAGGCCGAGGCCAAGACGCTGGCGTCGGCCCTGCACCAACTCGGCAGCAAGGTGCAGTCGGCCAGGAACACCTACCGGGGCACCGACGGCCTGGTGGGGACGTACGCGGACGGCGTCCCCGGCGGCGCCGCGGGCACCCCCGCCGAGGCGCCCCCGCGGGGCGGGCGCACCTCGATCCTGTCGAGCTACTGAGGAACGGACCCGTGTCGATCTTCTCCTCCCCCCTCGACTCCCCTTCCTTCCGCCTCGCGTGGCTCGCCGGCCTGTCCCGGAAGCTGCTCGGCGCCGGGAGCAAGAACGAAGTCCTCGACCTGATCGACAACGCCCTCTCGGTGCCCGCACCGGGCGGCGACCCGGGCGCACTGGAGGGCCTGGCCAGGCTCTACCACGGCCAACTCGGCCCGGTCGGGGGCGTCTTCGAGCAAGTCGACCAGGTGGGCCGCAAGGGTCTTCCGGAGGTGTGGGTCGGTGACACCAGTGTGCTCGCCTCCGAGGTGGTCAACGCCGCCGGGCGGTCGGTGAACCAGATGAGCGAGGCCTTCCGTGAAGGCGCGACGGTGCTGCTGACGCTGGCCGACGCCATCGGTGCCGCGCAGCGCAAGGACGAGCAGGGCCGCGGGCAGCTGCTGGAGCAGCGGAAGCTGCTCGGCGCCCGGGACGGCTTCTTCGACGACCTCCACGAGAACGACGGGGAGGAGTGGGACCGCAAGAACGCCGCCCACTTCGGCTCCTACGCGGTCGACCTGATGCACGACGCCGTCTCCGAGGCGCAGGAGGCCACCCGCGTCGCCGCCCGGGAGCTGAACAAGTGGGCCGCCGAGGCGCGGGCGGGGAAGCTGGAGACCAGCGAACTCACCGCCGTGGACAAGCTGATGCTCGCCGACACCGGCGTCGCGGGCGCGGACGCCGAGTTGAACGAGATCCTCACGCCCGGCGACCTTCAGCGCGCGTCCGCGCGGATGGACCTGCTGAACCTCGACGACGAGACGGCCATGGAGCGGATGCTGGCGAGGTCGGAGACGCCGCAGGAGCGGGCCTACCTGATGAAGGCCCTGGCCGCCGGCCACGGCGTCGACGAGATCGGCCGCTTCCAGGACAAGATCCACGGCAAGGACCCCGACTGGCTGCGCCGCCACCTGACCCCCGTGGTCACCGCCTCGGACAGCATGGACGACGAGGGTGTGGCGCCGAACGGCTCCAACAACAACAAGGACGTCGTCGAGTTCCTGGGCCAGCGGTGGGTCCAGGGCGGCGACGGCTCCGAGGGCACCTGCGTGGCCTCGTCCACCGTCACCTCCCGCGCCATGGTCGACCCCGTCTACGCCCTCGAACTCACCGGCGGCCCCGACGGGCAGCAGGACGATCCCGATGCCTTCCGGCAGCGCCTGGTGGACGAGCAGCACCGGCTGCACACCGAGGGCGAGGGCGGCGAGAAGTGGACCGGCATGGGCCCGGAGGGGCAGGAGCGGATCAACGACAGCACCGTCGGCCGCGCCACCGGCACCGACTACGACCGCCGGGACCTGGACAGCGCCGACGACCGCCGGGCGGTCCTCACCGAGGTCCAGAGATCGGTGTCGCAGGGGCGGCCGGTCCCCGTCGACGTCCGCGGCGAGAGCGGCGCCCACGCCATGACCATCATCGCCCAGGAGGGTGACATGCTCCAGGTGTACAACCCCTGGGGCTCGACCACCTGGGTCAGCGAGGACGACTTCATCAACGGCCGGATGGGCAAGGCTTCCAACAATGATCTTCCCGATGCGTACAGCGTCTTCATCCCGCGGTAGCAGGGGCGCCGCCGCGCTCGCGGCGGCCGCGCTCCTCGCCCTCGCCGCCGGCTGCGCCCCGGGCCCCGGCGAACCTGCCGGCGGCTCCCCGGACACCGCGAGCCGCTCGCCGGAGGACACCAGCATCACCGCAGAACCGGGCGAGCGCTTCACGCTCACCGTCCGGCAGAACGCCTCCACCCGCGAGTACTGGTACCTGGTCGACCCCCGGCCCGACCGCGCGGTGCTCGTCAGCCGCGGCACGGAGCGCGCGCCGGAGACCGGGGAGGCGACGGCCGGCGGCGGGGCCGGGCTCACCTTCACCTTCGAGGCCACGGGCAAGGGGACCACCCGGTTCACGCTGCTGCACTGCACCGCCACCACCTGCGAGGGCAACAACTCCACGCTGCCACCCGAGGAGACCTCCCCCTCCGCCACCCCGACCGAGGGGGAGGCCGCTCCCTCTTCCCAGGCCCCCGAGCGCATCACCTACACCGTCACCGTCGGCTGATCCCCCGCGGACCAGCGCCACGAGACGAGACACCCGAGGTCCCACCATGAACGACGCACCGCACCCGCCGGACCGCACCGACGACGAGCTGGCCCTGCTCGACATCACCCTGCTGCTGCGCTACGGCCTCGCCGCCGAGCCCGGGGGCCTGCGCACCGCCCTGTTCGGGGACGGCGCCGCGGCCGCGGCCGTCCTCCTCGACCGCCTCGGCACCGAGCCGCGCTCGGTCGCCTTCCTCGCCGACACCGTCCGCGCGGGCGGCCTCGCCCGCGCCGCCGACCTGCCCGAACCGCTGCCCCGCCGGGAGGCTGCCGCCCTCGTACGGGAGTGGCTGCGGACCTGCACCGAACTCGCGGGCGGCCCCGCCGTCGACGACTCCGCGGCCACCTGGCTGCGGGCCGTCGCGACGATCATCGAACTGAAGCAGCTGACCCGGGCACGGGGCCGGAGCAGCTGACGCCGGGGGAGGGGCGCAGCCGCCGTCCCGCCACATGCCGGGCAGGGTGACGGAAGCGCGCAGGTACGGGCGTCGGGCATGACGCCCTGTCGGCCCCGGCCGCCACCCCATCCCTCGCCGCGGCGGGCCTCGCCCCGCAGGCCGCGCGGGCCCGAGCCGGGAAACGCCTCTGGAGAGAGGCGCGTTCGCCTGCCTTCCGGGCATCCGGGCCACGGAGGACCGGTCTCCTTAATCGAACTTGCGTTCCCGCAGCCCGACGCTCGAAGATGACATGTTCCGGATCTTTACCGGATCATACTGATTCTTGGGGGTCGGACGTGCACAGAGCACGCCCGCTTGCCGCGATCACGGCATTCGTCCTGGTCGCGCTAGCATGCACAGAACAGGTGGCAACGGCCACCGCATCATGGTCGACGGCGACACGGGCCGTCGACGCCGGAAGCCGTCCCGGTCAGCAGTGGGGCACCGCCGAGGGCCGGGGGCACCTGGCTTCAGCGGCCGCCACCGAGGCGTCCGCGCCGGGCGGCAGAGCCGGGGCCCTGACCGCGCCGGGCGAACTCGGCCGGGAGAGCGGCCTGTCGGAAGCGGCGCTGCCGGCTCCGGCCGAGCCGCCCGCGATGGACGAGGCCAGGCGCGTCGCCCCGCCCCGTCCCGCGGTCGTCCCCGGGTTCGACAGCGAGACCAGCAGAGAGCTCCCCGGTGACCGCGAGGAGCGCGCCCGCACCTTCGCGAACCAGGACGGCTCGTACACCACCCGGTTCTACAACGAGCCGGTCAACTTCCGTACCCGGCAGGGCACCTGGGCGGCGATCGACACCACGCTCACCAAGCCGGACGGGCCCCGTGCCATGAGCGGCACCGGCGATGTCTGGGCACCGCGATCCACCGGGTCGGCCGCTGCCTTCGCCGAGTACGCCGACTCCGCTCCGCTCGTGAGCCTGGAGGTCGGTGAGGGCCTGACGGTGGGCTACTCCGTCGCCGGCGCGGCACGTACGCGGGGGCAGGTCAGCGGCAGCACCATCAGCTATCCCGGGATCCGCCCCTCCGCCGACCTCGAACTCCTGGCCGGAAACGACTCCGTCAAGGAGACCATCGTCCTGCACGACGGGGAAGCGCAGACCGAGTGGCGCTTCCCCTTGGAGCTGAAGGGCCTGACGGCGCAGCTGGACACCCACGGCGGCGTGCTCTTCGTCGACGCCGCCGGGAACCGGCGCGCATGGATGCCCCGCGGCTGGATGGCGGACTCCCGGGTCACCGGGAACGCGGGCGAAGGGGCCCTGTCGGACGGAGTGACCTACGGCCTCGACCAGGAGAACGGCGGCCAGGTACTGACCCTGTCCCTCGACCGGTCCTGGCTCTCGGCTCCCGAGCGGGTCTTCCCGGTACGCGTGGACCCGTCGGTCAAGTCCTTCACCGCCTCCTCGGGCACCTACGTCCAGCACCCGTACAACACCAACTTCTCCACGGACACCGTCCTCAAGGCCGGAACCTATGACGCCGGAAAGCACAAGGCCGCGTCGTTCCTGCGGTTCAACGGCGTGGAGTCGGCTCTCAAGAACGCATGGGTGCTGAGCGCGAACCTCGCCCTGTACAACACCTGGTCCTACTCCTGCACCGCCCGGCCGGTGACCGTCCACCCGGTCACCTCGAACTGGGCCGAGTCCACCACGACGAAGTACCCCGGTCCGGCGACCGGTGCCGCCCTCGGCTCCAAGAGCTTCGCGCACGGCTGGCGCCCCGGCGGTACCAACTCCTGGTCCTGCGGCCCGGCCTGGGAGAGCATCAAGCTCGGCTCCGCGGGCCGACAGCTCGTGGACGACTGGACGCACGGCCGCAAGAAGAACTACGGGCTCGCCGTCAAGGCCTCCACGAGCGACTCCAGGGCCTGGAAGCAGTTCGGCTCCGACGACTACCCGAACGGCAAGCCCAGCCTGGACATCACCTGGACCAAGTACGGCGCCACCTACAAGCTCGGTGAGTTCACCAAGCCCGTCACCGCCACCTCCGAGGGCGCGATGAAGGTCACCGTCACCAACCAGGGCCAGCAGACCTGGCCCAAGGGCGGCAACCTCAAGCTCCGGTACAACCTCTTCGACGCCGCGGGCAAGGAGATCACCGACTCGGCGAAGATCCGCTGGACACCCATGCCCAGCGACGTGGCACCCGGCAGGAGTGTCACCCTCGACGCCAGGATCGCCCCGCTGACTCCTGCCACGTACACCCTCCAGTGGACGATGGACGACGTGGGCGTGACCCGCTTCACGAGCCAGGGCGTTCCCGCGCCTGCCGTGAAGTTCTCCGGAGTCAACATCCCTCCGCAGCTGACCGCGGAGTCCCCGGCCAGCGGGGTCGTTCTGGACAGCCTCACTCCCACCCTGTGGGCGAACGGCACCGACCCCGACCGCTACCCCAAGGCGCTCCAGTACCAGTTCGAGGTCTGCGAGGCCGAAGGCAAGGACACCCGGAAGAACTGCCGGACCGGGACCCGTTCGGCCGGCAAGCAGTGGGCCGTGCCCGACGGCTGGCTCACCTGGGGCAGGACGTACGCCTGGTACGCCTATGTGTACGACGGCGCGGCCACCTCGGCTCGCCCCGGCCCCGCCCTGCTCAGCACCGAGGTGCCCCAGCCCGGCGTCACCAGCCATCTCGGCGGATCCGACTCCGGCCGTGAGTTCGGAGCCCGAGCGGGCAACTACACCACGGCGGCCACCGACGCGGCCGTGACCACGGTCGGCCCCGAACTGGCGGTCACCCGCACCTACAACTCCCTCGACCCCCGGACCGACGGCGCCTTCGGCGCCGGCTGGTCCACCCGCTGGGACGTCAGACTGCGCGAGGAGGCCCGGACCGGCACGGTGCTGATCACGGCCGCCGACGGCTCGCAGTCCCGCTACGGCGAGACCCAGGGCGGCGGCTACGCAGGGCCCTCCGGCTCCACCAGCAGGCTCGCCCGCGAGCACGACGGCTGGGTGCTGCGCGACCGCTCCGGCGCCACCTACCACTTCGCCTCCTCCGGTTACCTGATGCGGATCGTCGACGGCGCCGGCCGCGGCCAGCGGCTCCACCGCGCCGACGAGGACGGCGGGCCGCTGTCCCGTGTGGTGGACGAACTCTCCGGCCGCAGTATCTCCTTCACCTGGCACGGAGGCCGGGTCTCGGCCGTCACCACCAGCCCGGTCGGGCCCGGCTCACCCGGGCTGACCTGGACCTACACATACACCGGTGACCGGCTGACCACGGTCTGCCCACCGGGCACCACGACGGCCTGCACCTCCTACACGTACGAGGACGGCTCGCTCTACCGGTCCGCCGTGCTCGACTCCAACCCGATGTCGTACTGGCGGCTCGGCGAGTCCGAGGGCTCCACCGCCCGCAGCGACGTCCCCTCGCGGACCGGGTTCAACGACGCCGTCCACCGGGATGTCATCCTCGGCTCCGCGCCCGCGGTCGCGGGAACCACCGACACCTCGGCCGGCTTCGACGGCACCGACTCGGTCGTCGAACTCCCCGACGACACCCTCCAGGCGTCCGCCTTCGCCTCGGTCGAACTGTGGTTCAGGACCACGAAGCCCGGTGTCATCGCCACGCTCCAGGACACCGAGATCGGCCAGCGGCCGACGCGCTGGAGCCCCTACCTCAGTGTCGACGGATCCGGGCGGCTGCGCGGGCAGTTCTACACACTGGAGCACGCGGGGACCAAGCCCATCGTCTCCGCCTCCGCCGTCACCGACGACACGTGGCACCACGCGGTGCTCACCAGCGCAGGGACGACCCAGACCCTGTACCTCGACGGGGTCAAGGTGGGCAGCCTCACGGGAACGGTCCAGGCGCGCGACGACCAGTTCGCCTACCTGGGCGGAGGCTGGGCCAACCAGGGCTGGTCGGCCCTGCCCGACGGCACCCACCACTTCCAGGGCTCCCTGGACGACGTGGCGGTCTACGGCCACGCCCTCGACGGCGCGACGGTTGCCGAGCACTACGCGGCACGCACCGCCTCCGGCCGGATGACCACGTCCGTGCTGCCCTCCGGACGTACCCACGCCACGGTCGACTACGACCCGGTCACCGGACGGCTGACCAGCACCACCGACGAGAACGGCGGCGTCTGGAAGGTCTCCGGCGAGGAGTACAGCAGCGGCTCCGCCGCCTATGCCGAAGCGGTCCTCGCCAACAGCCCGGCCGGGTACTGGCGCCTCGGCGAGCGCAGGGGCGCCACCGCCCGGAGCCGGACGGGCGACGACGCCGACGGCTCCTACCAGGGCAGCGTCGCACTCGGGCTGCCCGGCGCGTTCGCCGACGGTGACGACACCTCGGCGGGCTTCGGCGACGACGGCTACGCCGAGATACCCGGCGACCTGCTGCGCCAGGGCACCGACCTCGCGGTCGAGCTCTGGTTCCGCACCGCCAAGCCCGGTGTCCTGGTGGGCGACCAGTCCGCCGAACTCGACGGCGCCACGGCCGCGTCCGGCTCCTGGACGCCCTTGCTCTACGTGGGCAGCGACAACAAGCTGCACGGCAAGTTCTACGTCAACGCCGCCTCCACGGGAACCCCGCTCGCCTCCACCACGACCGTCACCGACAACGAGTGGCACCATGCGGTGATCTCCGCCTCGGGGAGCACCCAGACCCTGTACCTGGACGGAGTCAGGCAGGGAACCTTCACCGGAAAGGTGAATCACCAGTCCAACACCCGCACCTACATCGGCGGCGGTTTCTCCTCCACCGCCTGGCCCGCCTCCCCGGGCGCCGCCACCCGCTTCCCCGGGCAGATCGACGAGGTCGCCGTCTACGCCGGGCCGCTCGACGCGGCGTCCGTCACCCGCCACTTCCGGGCCCGCAGCGGCCTGGTCCACGGCAACGGCACCCAGTACCGGGGCGCGGTCGTCGGCGACGGCCCGGCCGCCTACTGGCGGATGGACGAGACCACCGGCGCCACCGCGCGCAGCGAGACCGCGGGCGGCGCGAACAACGGCACCTACGACAAGGCCGTCCTCGGCGGAACGGGGGTGTTCGGCACCGGCGACGGCACCTCCGCCCGCTTCACCGGCGCCAGCAGCCTCCGCTTCCCCGCCCAGTCCCTGGCCAAGGACACCAGCCTCGCGGCAGAACTCTGGTTCCGTACAACGAAACCCGGCATCCTGCTCGCCTTCCAGAACCAGCCGCTCGGCACCAAGCCGACCTCCTGGCGCCCCGTCCTCAACATCGACGAGGCGGGGAGGCTGCGCGGAGAGTTCTGGCTGAGCGGCGTCACCGGTGCCACCCCCATCACGTCCTCCACGGCCGTCACCGACAACGAGTGGCACCACGTCGTGCTCAGCGGATCGGACGACATCCAGCACCTCTACCTCGACGGCGTCCGCATCGGCGAACTGAAGGGCAGGATCGCCGACCAGGCCCTCGCGTACAGCTACCTGGGGGCCGGCTTCGGCAGCTCCGGCTGGATGGGCGTTCCGGAGGGCACGTACTACTTCACCGGCGACCTCGACGAGGCCGCCCTCTACGACCGCCCTCTCACCGCCGAGCAGGTCGCCGACCACTACCGGGCAGGCACACGCAGCAGCACATCGGCACTGGCGTCCACCGTCACGGTCACCGATCCGGCCGGCGGGCACACCACGACCAGCTACGACGCCCTGCGCGGGCGCCGCAAGCTGGCGGTGACCGACCAGGAGGGCGGCACCACCACCTACACGTACAGCACGGGAGGCTTCCCGCACACGGTCACCGACCCCAACGGGCACTCCGTGATCACGGGCCACGACGCCCAGGGCAACCCGGTCTCCCGCACCACCTGCCGGGACGCGGACTCGTGCTGGACCTCGTTCGCCTCCTACCACCACAGCCCGGACGATCCGCTGGACCCACGCAACGGCAGGGTCCTCTCCGAGTCCGACGCCCGCTCCGCGAGCAGCGGTGACACCCGCTTCCGCACGGACCACACGTACAACAGCCTCGGTCTGCGCACCTCCACCCGGCTGGCGGACGGCCGCACCGGCACCACCTCCTACACCACCGGCGCCGAGGACGCCGTCGGAGGCGGCAGCACCCCGGCCGGACTCGTGGCCGCCACCACCACCGCCGGAGGGGCCGTCACCCGGTACGCCTACTACGCGGGCGGCGACCTGGCACAGGTCACCTCACCGTCCGGGCTGATCACGCGGTTCACGTACGACGGCCTCGGCCGGAAGGCCTCCGAGACGCAGGTCTCCGACAGCTTCCCCGCCGGAGTCACCACCCGGTACACCTACAACGAGCAGTCGAAGGTGGTCACCGAGACCGGCGCCGGGGTCGAGAACGAGATCACCGGTACGACCCACACCGCCCGGATCAGCCGCACCTTCGACCCCGACGGCAAGCTCCTGACCGAGTCCGCGCAGGACGTCACCGGAGGCGACGCCGAGCGCACGACCAGCTACCACTACGACGCGTTCGGCCGGCCCGACCGGATCACCGACGCCGAGGGCGGCACGTCCTCGTTCGTCCACGACGGCCTGGGACGCACGGTCGGCGAGACCGACGCCCTGGGCACCACCCGGGTCCACACCTTCACCCCCCGCGGCATGCACGCCACCACGGTGCTCGAGGACTGGACCGGTGACCCGTCCGGCGGGACCCGGGACCTGACCCTGGTCTCGAACGCGTACGACCCGGCCGGACGGCTCGCCGCCTCCACCGACGCGATGGGGGCCACCACGGCGTACACGTACTACGACGACGGGCTGCCCGCACAGGTCACCGCCCGGCAGGTCCGTCAGGCGGACGGCAGCCGCAGGGACGTCGTCCTGCAGACCACGGCCTACGACGCGGCCGGACACCCGACACGGCAGACGGCCGGAGGCGGCACGACCGTCGTCACCCACACCGTGGACCCGACCGGACGCACCACGCGGAGCGTGCTCGACCCCGAGGGTCTGAACCGGGTGACCACCACCGCCTACGACGCCGACGACCGCGTCACCGAGCAGAGCCGCACCATCGACGACAGCGGCCGGAAGCTGACCGGCACCACCGAGTACGACAGCGCGGGCCATCCCGTGCGCGCCTCCGTCACCGACGGCACCGGCCCGGCACGCACCACCGTCAGCACCTTCGACCAACGGGGGCTGCCCCTGAGCACCGTCGGAGCCCGCGGTACCCCGGCGGGGGCCGACGCGGCGGCGCACACCACCACCTACCGCCACGACGCTCTGGGCCGGCTGGTCGAGAGCAAGGCACCGCCGGTCCAGGCCGAGGAGGACGGAGCCGCCGCGACCACCGTCCGGCCCACCGTGGTGACCGGATACAACACCTTCGGGGAGGAGACGGCCGTACGCGATCCACGGGGCCACGTCACCCGTACCGAGACCGACCGGCTCGGCAGGGCGACCGCGGTCACCCTGCCCGCCTACACCCCGCCCGGTGCCGACGGCCCGGTCACCGCCGTCAGCCGCACCGGCTACGACGCGCTCGGCCGGACGTCGACCGAGACCGACGCACTGGGCCGTACCACCCGCTACGGCTACGACCAGCTGGGCAACCCGGTGCAGCGGACCGATCCGCCCGCGGGAACACCCCGCGGGCTGGAGCAGCCCGGGCCCTTCGACGAGGCGCCGAACACCACCCTCGACGGAGCCGGCGTCGCCCGCTTCACCTGGACGCCCACGGGCCTGCAGCTGTCCGCGACGGACCCCACGGGTGCCCGCACCGAGGCGACCTACGACGAACTCGGCCGCAAGCTGACCGGGACCGTCGTCGAACGCCGCCCGCAGCAGCGGAATCTGACCAGCCGCTACACCTGGGACGACGCGGGTCGTCTGACGGCCGTCACCACTCCGGCGGGCCGGACCACGACCACGGCCCACAACCCGGCGGGCGAGCCGCTGACCGTCACCGACCCGGCGGGGGCGGTGACCCGCTTCGCCCACGACGGCCTCGGGCGTCGCACCGGGACGACCGACGCCACCGGCCGCCGGAGCACCGTCGAGTACGACGTGCTCGGCAATCCCACCCGGGTGTCCGACCACGGCACGGGGGGCGCCGCGCTGCGATCGGTCCGCAGCGCGTACGACGCCGACGGCAACCTGACCATGTCCGAGAGCGCCACCGGCGCCCGTACCACCTATGCCCCCGACGCCCTCGGCCGCACGACCCGCATGGTCGAGCCGGTGGGTGACGGGGAAACCGTGACCACGTCCTTCGGCTACGACGCGGCCGGCAACCGCACCCGTCTCACCGACGGCCGCGGAGCCACCACCCGCTACACGTTCACCACCTGGGGGCTGCCCGAGTCCACCGTCGAGCCGGCGACCGCGGCCCACCCCGCCGCGGCCGACCGCACCTGGACCGTCGGCTACGACGCCGCAGGCCAGGACGTCACGGAGATCCTGCCCGGCGGGGTCAAGCGGGTCCGGACCCACGACGGTCTCGGCCGTCTGGTCCGCGAGACCGGCTCCGGTGCCGAGGCGGCGACCCGCGACCGCGCACTGGCGTACGACCTCGCCGGCCGCCTCACCGCTTCCGGCTCGGCCGACCTGCTCGCACTCGACACCTACACCTACAACGATCGCGGCCAGCTGCTGTCCAGCGACGGACCCTCCGGGCGTTCCTCGTACGTCTACGACGACGACGGTCTGCTGACCGCGCGGTCCGACGTCAACGGGACGACCAGCTTCGGCTACGACGGAACAGGACGTCTCGACTGGACCAACGACCCGGCCACCGGCACCCAGACCTGGACCGACTTCGACCCGGCCGGCCGCATCAGGCTGGAACAGCATGCGCGCCGGTCCGCCGACGACGGGAGCTGGGCCGTGGAGGCACGGCGCAGCTACGGCTACGACCCTCTCGGCCGCCTCACCGAGGACCGCACGACGAGCGGTGACCAGAGCAGGGAGATCGTCCGGCTGGACTACGCGTACGACGACAACGACCTC
Source organism: Streptomyces sp. NPDC048001 (assembly GCF_043203115.1). NCBI lineage: Bacteria > Bacillati > Actinomycetota > Actinomycetes > Kitasatosporales > Streptomycetaceae > Streptomyces > Streptomyces sp. NPDC048001. The sequence goes on along the minus strand of NZ_JBIDBN010000001.1, from coordinate 190,216 downwards.
CTCGTGCGCAAGGAGACCCACGGCACCGCAGGAGCGGGTACGGAGACCTATACCTACGACGATCTGGGCCGGATGACCTCGGCCACCGACGGTTCGGCCACCACCTCCTACGAATGGGACGCGGCGGGCAACCGCACCAGGGCAGGTGGGACGGCGGCCCGGTACGACGAGCGCAACCGCATCCTCGACGACGGCACCGCCACCTACCGGCACACGCCGCGCGGCACCCTGGCCGGCGTGCGGACCGGCGACGGACCGGAACGCGCCCTCGCCTTCGACGCCTTCGAGCGCAAGGTCGAGGACGGCACGACCGCCTACTCCTACGACTCGCTCGACCGGATCGTGCGCAGGGGGGACACCGCCTTCCAGTACGACGGCGGCTCCCAGGACCTGGTGTCGGACGGCAGCACGCGCTACACACGGAACCCGGGAGGCTCCCTGATCGCCGGCACGACCGGCGACCGGGCCCAGCGCCTGATCACCGATCAGCACACCGACGTCGTCGCAGCACTGTCCGCCGACGGCACGGAGGTGTCCGGCTCCACCGCCTACGACCCGTTCGGCCGCCCCAGGGCCCGCACGGGCAGCAGCCCTGCCCTGGGCTTCCAGTCCGGCTACACCGACCCCGACAGCGGAGACGTCAGCATGGCGGCCCGCTGGTACGAGCCGGGTACCGGAGGCTTCTCCTCACGGGACACCTGGCTGCTCGATCCCACCGCCTCCGCGCAACGGGCGAACCGCTACTCCTACGGTTTCGGATCCCCGTTGAACGGCACCGACCCGAGTGGGCACGCCTTCCCGCTGGTCATCGGCGCGGTCGTCGGCTGGAAGGCGCTCGGCTGGGGAGTCTTCGGCACGACGGTGGTCGGCGGCGGCGCGCTGGTGCTCGACAAGCACCAGCGTGCCCAGGCCGGCGCCATGTCGAGCAGCTACGCCGGCACCAGCGCCCTGTCCCACTCCCACGCCGACGCGATGGCCGCCGCCATCCGGGCCCAGGCCGCCCGCTTCAGCCGGACCGCCACCAAGCCCCGGTCCGGAAGCGGTTCCAAGGGCGGCGGTGGAGGCGGAGGCGGCGGAGGCGGGCCCCGGTACGTCCCGCGCCACTACCCCCGCACGTATCCCACCTACGGCGGAGGCGGTGGCGGCGGCATCGTCGTACCCGCGGTCCGCGTCCCGGTCCGTCCGCCCGCCCCGCCCATCGACCAGAACCCGAACAACGGCTCCTCTCCCCGCCCCGCACCCGACCGCCCGGCCCCCCGGCCCGACTGGGACCCCAAGGGCAGCGGCTGGAAGCCAGGCAGCGGCTGGGACGCGGTCATGGGCGCACTCCAGATGCTGGATCTCCTCGGCCAAGGCGGCTTCGACCCGCAGGAGAACCCCGACACCCATCCCGCACCGGGCGCCGACCCGGGCGACGGGAGCGACGGCGATCGCAACGGTGACTGCAGGGGAGCCTGGGGCGGCTGGAGGAAGTACGCACCCGTCGACACGTTGCACGGGAACCGGGCAACGGGAGTCGAGGCATGTCTTGACCAGGCATTCATCAATGCCAACCCCGGGACCGCCACCAAGACTTCCGCGATCGCCCCGCCCGCCTACACCTGGGCAGCGATCTTCGCCTCGGACCACGGGAACCGGCCCGCGAAGTTCTGGCGAAACGCCTGTCACCTGCTGGGGAAGCAGCTCAGCGGTGATGGTCTGCGCTACGACAATCTGGCCACCTGCTCCAGGTCCGCCAACGCGGCACCGATGGACCAGCGCGACCCCGGACAGCACCCCAACATGGTGTTCTACGAGAACCGGGTGAAGGCGGCAGTCGACGCGGGCCAGGTGGTTCACTACAAGGTCACACCCGTGTACGAGGGGAATCGGGTGGTCCCGGTCAGTTTCCGTATGCAGGCGCGCGGGGTGACGGCCACCGGCCGGCCGGGCATCGAGTTCGACCAGCACGTGGAGAACACGATGTACGGATTGAACGAAGGACGCTTCTACAATCTCGGACGAGAGGTCCCGGAGGGCTACAGAAAATGACGGATCCCGTTGAGCAGCTGTCCCAGGTGCTCGTCTCCTACGGAGGCGAGATCGGTGACGACGTCGACTGGACGGTGGTCGAGGCCGCCTACGGCACGGCGTTCCCGGAGGACTACAAGAGGTTCGTCCAGCGGTTCGGGAACGGCACGATCGAGGGCGCGATCGGGGCGATGATCCCGGTCGTGACCGACGACAGGACCACGCGGAGGGTGAGCCGCCTGCCCGACCGGGCGCTCGCCGATCCGGCGTTCCGGCGATGGGCCGATCCCGACCACGCACGGAAGTACCGTCTCGACCAGATCCTCGTGTGGGGCGAAACGGACAGCGCCGACACACTCGGCTGGATCACCACGGGCGCCGATCCCGACGAGTGGCCCGTGGCCGTGTACCACCGGGGTGATGCGGCGTGGATGGTCCACCACTGCGGTATGGCCGAGTTCCTCGTCGGACTGATCCGCGGGGAGTTCCCCGAATGCCCGATCAGTGACGCGTCGCTCGTGGGTGCACAGGGGCTTCGCTTCCTGCACGATCGCGAGGAGGAACGCCTGGCCGGACTGGGCGTCTACCCGTGGGACGAGGACTGAGGTCCTTCCCGCAGTCCCACTGCTGATACGGCGCGCCCGCAGAACGGGACCGGCCCGGGGCACCTGAGCCCCGGGCCGGTCCTGTTCCGCCACCCGCGTGCCGGGGTCTCCGCCGCGAGGCCCGGAGCACGGGCCCCGGCAGGGCCCGCCTGCGGGCGCGGGTCGGGTCGGCCTCGCGTCCCGGTCCTCCCGCCCTGCCCGCCCACCGGCCGGAACCCGGACAACGGCTCCTCTCCCCGTCCCGCACCCGACCGCCCGGCCCCTCGGCCCGGCTGGGACCCCGAGGGCAGCGGCTGGAGGCCCGGCATGCTTCCGGGTACCCAGGGGAGCGACGAACGCACAGATCGATGAGTTGAAGGTTCATATTGCGGCCCTCAACGCAATACCGCACTACTGGTCTCCCAAGGGGCGGGTGTCACCGAAGTCGGAGCAGATGGGCGTCTTGCGCAACGGCAAACCGCTGAGTCTGCAGGAAGTCGCCGAGCAGTACAAGGCCCGCCACATAGCTCATGTCCGCGGCACACCGTACGAATACAACGGAAAGGTCGCCGGGCATCTACCGGACACCACGTGGTCTGGCAAGTGGAACCCCTACTGCTGGCATCAGCAGGACGGGCGAGTCAACTCTCGCGTCGGCTCATACGCCCAGAAGTACAACGTGGGATACAAACCGACCGGCTTCTTCCACGCAGGGGTTTCCCACGACCCAGCCACCTACACGACGGAGTTGGTGAACGGCTCCGTGAACCCCGGCCCGTACGGGGTCTGTCAGATTTCGCGACCATGAGGAGTCGAACATGCAGATGAGTGAACTTGTGGGCGAGCTCGTGTCCCGGCGTGTACGTGAGTACTTCTCCGAGTCGCCGATCGCCGTCACTCCCCGCCCGACAATTCACCCGCCGGCGAGCATCGGACAGTTGGAGGCGCTGGAACAGCGCGCCGGTCAGGCGATCGAGCTGGACTACCGGGAGTTCCTGACGTTGACGGATGGCCTGGAAGGCTTCCCGTTCGCCCTCCTCGGCTGTCACGACTGGGAGCCGGGTGGTCTGGGTGAGGCCGCCGAGGAGTTCAGGGCGATGCTCGTCGAATGCGGCACACCCGAGGATGTGGGGATTCCACCGGGTGCCGCGCTCCTGCCTGTGGCGGTCAACAGTGACCGCAGCGCGGGAATCCTGCTCATCGACACCGCCGGCTTCGCCGACGAGCGGTTCTGGTTGACAGGGGAAGGGGACAGCTTCTTCTTCCGCACCTTCTCGGATGTCCTCCACCACCTGAGGGACTCCGACGTCTCCGGCCTGCGGGAGACGCTCGACTGAGCAGCGTGAAGGACGTGCCGGGCCCGGGGTCATTCACCCCGGGCCCGGCCGCGTTCTGCCACTCGCCTGCCGGCGGTCCGCCGTGATGCCCGAAGCGCGGGCTCCGCGGGCCCTGTCGGCCCCGCCCATCGACCGGAGTCCGGACAACGGCTCCTCTCCCCGCCCGGCCCCCCGGCCCGACTGGGACTCCGAGGGCAGCCGCTGGAAGCCCGGCAGCGGATGGGACGCGGCCACGGGCGCGCTGCGGATGCCGGGGCCGCGCCGCCCGTGACGTCCGGACCGGACCTCAGGCGACTGCGCCGACGCCCCGTTCGGCGTGGCCCAGGTGGGCGAAGAGGTCCGCCAGCAGTTCGCGGCGGTTGTCCACCAGGTAGAAGTGGTCCCCGGGGAACGCGCGCAACGTGAAGCTGCCGCCCGTCACGTCCGACCAGCATGCGAGGGCGTCCCTGTCCGCCTTCGCGTCCCGGGTTCCGTAGTAGGCGACGACCGGAGTCTGCAGGGACCTCCCGGCGGTCCCCTCGTACTTCCCCACGAGCCGGTAGTCGCCGCGGAGGGAGGGGAGGACCAGGTCCAGGACCTCCGGGTCGCGCAGGGTGTGCTCGGCCGTCCCTCCCAGCGAGCGCACATGCTCCAGCAGTTCGGAGTCCTCGCTGTAGGAGAAGGGGTGGTGCGGTCGGCCGGGTGCGGTGCGGGCCGAGACGAAGAGCGCGGCCGGGCGGGTGCCGTACTCCTCCTGCAGCCGCAGCGCTGTCTCATGGGCGACGGACGCCCCCATGCTGTGGCCGAACAGGGCCAGCGGAGTGCCGAGGAATCCCCGGCAGGCCTCCGCCACGGAGCCCGCCATGTCCTCGATGGAGTCGGCCATGGCGTCGAACAGGCGGTCCTCCCGGCCGGGGTAGCGGACCGCCACGACCTCGACGCCGTCCGGAACGTCGTCCGCCCAACTGCGGAAGAAGCTCGCGGCGCCGCCGGCGTGGGGAAAGCACAGCAGCCTGGTCCGTGGGCTGCTGCATCGCTTGATGGTCCGGAACCATGTGGTGCTGCTCCGGTCTGCCAGAACACTCATACCCGTCCTTGTCGGTGTGCTGCTGCCATGGCGACCCGGGAGCCCGTCCGCCGGGTCGCACCACGGTGGTCCGTGGTCGTGCCGTCGTGGAACCCGTCCGTCGAACGGAGCGCCCGGGTCAGACCACGAGGCGACCTGCGGCGGACTCCCGTGCCGCCCGCGACTTGCGCAGGTCACGCGTGACGACCGCCTTCTGCAGCCAGCGGTCGGTTCCGTCGTAGCGCGCGGTGAAGGCGCGACGGCCGTGCACGGCCAGGTAGTTGTCGACGACCAGCAGGGTGCCCGCGTCGACCACCACGTCCTGCTGCGTCCGCTCGAGCTCCACCACCAGCTCCTTGAGCGCCACCTCCGCTTCGGCGTCACCTTCGGCACAGCGCATGAAGAACGGGTCGATGCGCAGGTACGGGGAGTCCGAGCCGCCGAAGAGCACCGCGACCGGCTCGGGGTTGTCCCGCATCTCACGGACCCGCAGCAGCCCGGGGTCGTCGGGCCGCACCGCGGCCAGCTGACGCAGGTGCTCGTCGTCCGGCAGGATGTAGAACCGCGGCTCGGACAGGACTGCCCGGGCCTCCGCCGACAGCCGCACGTCACGGATCGAGGCAAGGGTCGTCGGAACCCGGTCGTGGTTGCGGACGCCGAACAGGGCGAGGTAGTCGCAGCGGTAGGGGTGGAAGGCGTCCTCGGTGTGCCATTCCAGCAGCACGTCGCTGCCGTGACCGCTCTGCTGGTCCTCCTCGCCGGCGATGGGCAGCACGTTCTGGATCAGGCGCCCGGACTGCAGCGTGGGCCAGCTGAACACCGAGCCGAGGCAGTTTCCGAGGAGGCCGAGGAAGAACTCCTCGCGGCGGGTGCGTCCGGAGGCCGCGGCCTCCGCCCAGCTTCGGGGCGTCGGGCCGACGGCGTCGTCGTCGACGCCGAAGCCGCGCACCAGGAAGGCGGCAGCGGAGTCGTTGAGACGGAACTCCTCCAGGAAGCGCCGCAGTCCGGTCGGCACCCGGGCCACCAGCTCCCAGGCGTTGTCGTGGAAGGCCACCTCGCCGGGGTCGAGCCCGGCCAGGCCCGGGTCGGCGAGCAACTGCTCCAGGGAGGCCGTTTCCTCGGCGGAGAGGTCGTAGCTCGGGATTCCGTGGTACTTGCTCACGGGCGTCTCCATTCTGATGGATTTTGGGGATCGCTGAACCGCACGCGGTGGGGAAGGGGCAGGGGACGGTCCGGGAGCCCGGGGACAGCCCTCAGGCGCCCGCCGGACCGGCTTCTGCGTCCCACCACGGGATGTGGCGGTCGATCGGGTCGATCGGCATGACGGCCTTGAACATGTCGTTCTCCGTGTTCGCCAGCCGCGCGTCGTACGGCTTGCCGACCGCGGCGAAAGCCCGGTGGATTCCCTCGCGCTGCCGGTCGATGGCCTCGGCGTTCCGCTCGAACGTGCTGGCCGGCTGCAGCAGGAAGTAGGTGCGGTCGTCGCCGTGGGTGTAGCGCGGTGATGTCTCCGGATAGCAGGGGGCGAAGGAGACGACGAAGAACAGCTCCCCCTCGATCATCGCGTACCACCTTTCGTCGGGCCGCGGATCGTCGGGGATGTACACGCTCGGGAACATCCCGGTGAGCACCGTGTAGAAGCGCCGCGTCAGATCCACCAGCGCGTCCAGCGTGGCGCCGAGGGACGGGTGCTCGAAGGTGACGACCATGCCGTCCCGTGACGTCTCGGCGGCCGTGCGGAAGAAGTCCGCGACGACCTCGCGGTGCCGGAACAGCTCCTGCTCGACGTCAGCCGTCCGAAGGGTGATTCCGGGCCCCATCTGCGACCGTTTGGCGAAGGGGCAGTACGTCTTCTCCGTGATCCGGGCGAAACTCATGCCGCGTTCACCACCTTGTCCGCCGTGCGGGGAGCCACCGTGGCCCGGCATCCGGCGGCGTAGAGCCACCAGCTGGCCGCCACGAGGGCGATCAGGACGTAGAACATGACGGCGGGGGCGAAGTGCTGCAGCAGGACGCCGCAGATGACCGGGCCCAGGGCGATGCCGACATGGATGAGGTTCTGGGCGCCGAAGTAGCTGCCGCGCAGCTTCTCCGGGGCGATCGAGTCGATGAACGTGAACTCGGCCGGCACCACGATCACCTCGCCGATGCTGAAGACGACCACGGCGATCACGATGACGGCCGCGTTCGTGGACAGCGACATCGCGAGCAGCCCGACGACGAAGGCGCCGGTACCGACGGTCAGCCACTTCATCAGGGTGTCCGGCTTCAGGCGGCTGCCGAGGGCGTACTGGGCGCCGATGACCACGACGGCGTTGGCGGCCGAGACATAGGCGACCAGCCGGTAGGCGGTGTCGCGGTCCTCCACCAGGACGAGGTACTGCGACATGAAGGTCAGGAGCGGCCCGTACACCACGATGCTGAGGATGCCGCCGACGGTGAAGTACGCCAGCCGCCGGTCCGCCCGCAACCTCCGCAGCACGTCGAGGAACCCGGGCTCCTCCTCCCTCTCCGGCTCCTGCCCCGCCGCCGCGGCGGGTGCCGCCGTCGCCGTGCCGGTGGTCAGGAAGCGGCGGCGGAAGAGCACCAGGGGCAGCAGGGACGCGCCGATGACGCCGACGCTGAGGACGAACGGCCCGCCGGCCCCGGCGGCCACCGCGGCGACACCCAGGAACGGGCCCGCCGCGGCGCCGATGTTCTGCAGCGAGTAGCGCAGCGAGAACACCTTGGTCCGGTTCTCCGGCCGCACCAGTTCGGAGATCAGGGCGTTTCCGGCGACCCCCATGGACGAGGAGGCGACATTCGCCAGGATCAGGACCGCGGTGACCGTGAAGGGGTCGCGGACCACCGTGAGGCTGAGGTAGAGCGCCATGATCGCGATGTCCAGCGCGATGACCAGGTTGATCTTCGTGACCCGGTCCGCGAGGTATCCGCCGTAGACGCTCGCCAGCGTGCCGACGAGCACGCTGCCGCCGATCACGTAGCCGATGGCGGCACCGCCCATCCCCACCGTGTCGTACAGGTAGATGGGCATGTACGCGAGGATCGCGAAGAAGCTCAGGCCGCGCGCGGCACTGGAGGCGAGGAGGATCTTCATCGCGAACGGCAGTTCGCGGACCATCGTCAGGAAGTTCTTCATCGGTCCTGCCCTGCCGCGATCGTTTCGAGCGTACCGATGATCGACTCCTTGATTTCCCTGATCCGCGCTTCGTCGCATACGTGCGGGTGGTATCCGATGGTGATGTCGAGCCGCCGCCCGGGGATGACCGTGATGCCGAGCGGGTAGTGGGAGAACCCTCGTGCCCCCTGCGTCCTCTCGCGCACCCGCAGTCCGTCGTTCCCGCTCTCCCGGAGGGAGCCGGCCGGGTAGCTCTGGAAGGCGTAGCAGGTGTCGAACAGCTCCTCTGCCCCGAACAGCCGCTGAATCTCGGTGAGTTCGAGGGACCGGTGCAGAAGCGTCTCCAGCTGCGCCTCGTGCAGCCTCTTCATGGTCCTCCCGATCGGCTCGCCCGGCTCGATACGCACCCGCAGCGGAACGGTGTTGATCAGGAGACCGGCCATCGACTCGACGCCGTCGAGGTCGGCGGGCCGTTCCGAGACCGTGTTGCCGAAGAGCACGTCCTGGCGTCCGGTGAGGCGGCCGAGCGCGATGCCCCATGCCGTCTGGAGGGCCGTGCTGAGGGTCACCCCGGCCTGGGCGCACCGGCGCTGCAGCGCACCGGTCAGCTCCGAGGACAGCGTGAGGTCCGCGGTGCGCAGCGGGACGTCCGACGCGGGCCTGCCCGCATGGACCCGGGTCGGGCCGTCGACGCCCGCCAGGTAGCCGCGCCACGCCGCCACCGCGGCCTCGCGGTCGCACCCCGCGAGCCACGACAGGTAGTCGCGGAAGGGCGGTGCCTGCGGCAGCCGTTCGCCGCGGTACAGGGCGAACAGCTCCTGCCACACCAGCGACGTCGACCAGCCGTCGAGCAGGATGTGGTGGTCGGCGACGAGCAGCCGATGCCGCTCGGCGGCCAGCCGCAGCAGAGTGAAGCGCATCAGCGGCGGCGCCGACAGGTCGAAGCGCCGGCCGAGGTCCGCCGCGAGGATCTCCGCCTCCCGGCGCTCCTGCTCCGCCGGAGCGAGCCGGGACAGATCATGCACGGTCCACGGCACCTCCACCCGGTCCTGCACCACCTGCACCGGGGACCGCAGACCGCGGTGGGCGAACCCGGCGCGCAGGTTGTCGTGCCTCATCAGCAGTGCGTGGGCCGCCTGCCGCAGCCGCCCGGTGTCCAGCGGCCCGTCGAGGTCGAACAGGCTCTGGCTCTGGTAGGGGTCCGGACCCTCGCCCTCGGCGGCGGTGTGCAGCAGGAAGCCCTGCTGCAGCGGGGTGAGGGGCAGGATGTCGCACAGACCGGGGTAGCCGGTCTCCAACTGGTTGACGGCCGACTGCGTGACATCGGCCGGAGCGACGTCGGACGGGGTCAGCCCACCGAGCTCCGGGCGCTCCACGAGGGCCCCGAGCGCTGCCAGGCAGGCTGCCCACCGGTCGGCGAGCGCGCCCACGGCGGCTTCGGTGAACCGTGCGGCGTCCCAGGACCAGACGGCCTCCAGGGCGTTGCCGCCCTCGGCCGGCCGGACGTCGACGCACAGGGCGTGAGCCGTGCCCTCGTCCTCGGGGCGCGCCTCACCGCCGGCGCCGGCCGTACCGGCGGGCAGCAGCCGCAAGCGCACCTGGGACGCCCCGTAGGAGGACAGCCGCTGCGCCGCCGGGTCGGCGAGCAGCGCGGAGTAGCCGCGGCCCGCGTCCGGCACGGCCCGGACCTGCTCCTTGACCCGCTTCAGCAGCCGCGCCAGGTCCCTCGGCTCGGCCAGGGCCCTGTCCAGGTCCGCGACGCCCGGATTGAGCCGCACCGGGTGCGCGGTCGGCAGTCCGGCCGCGGCCAGGTCCAGCCGCAGCCAGGCGCCGGACCCCGGCAGCCGGGAACGGCGCCACTCGACGAGTGCAGGAGCCAGCGCCGCCACCGCGATGTGCTCGGGGGCGCAGCGGTAGAGCCGCGGCAGCCCGGTCAGCAGCCGTCCGGCATCCCTGCCGGCCACCCGCCGGGTGACACGGCCGCGGCCTGCGGCGGGGGAGGAGCCGGACAGCGGGTACTCCGGATCGGGAGTCCGCAGGATCCTCTCCCAGGCTTCGGCAGCCGCGGCCGCGGCCGCGTCGTCGTCCGCCGGGCAGGCCCCGGTGTTCTGCGCGGCGCGGGCCACCAGGGCCTCGACCGTCTGGTCGTGGAACACGTCCCGCGGGGTGATGCGGAAGCCTTCCGCGCGCGCCCTGCTGACGAGCTGGATCGACCGGATGCTGTCGCCGCCGAGGTCGAAGAACCGGTCGTCGGCACCGACCGCCGCCAGGCCGAGCACATCGGCGAACAGCGCCGCCATCGCCGCTTCCTGCGGCGTGGCCGGCGGACGTCCCGCCCGGGAACCGAACTCGGGCGCGGGCAGCTGCCGGGTGTCCAGCTTCCCGTTGGGGGTCAGCGGCAGCGCGTCCAGGACGACGACGGCGGCGGGCACCATGTGGTCCGGCAGCCGTCGTGCCGCGTGGCGGCGCAGCTCGGCGGCGAGGCCCCGGCTGCGATCGGCGGCCTGCGGGTCGTTGGCGAGCCCGCCCAGGGGCCGCCCCTCCGGGTCCGCGGACAGGAACACATCGGTCAGCCCCTGCCCTGCGCCTTCCCCCGGTGCGAGGAACACCGCGTCGAAGCGGTCGCCCTCGGCGGTGTCGGTCCATGTCGGGAGGACGGTGTAGCCGAACCGGGCGCCGATCTCGCACAGGGTCTCCGGGTCGACTCCGGCCTGCGCGCCGGTCTCCTCGATCAGGTCCCGTACGAGCGTGCCGCCCCCGGCGGCCACGCGCCGCGCGGTCGCCGCCCGGGCGCTCACCCGGCCGTTGGGGATGCCGGTGACGCGCAGCGCCCTCGGCCGGGCCGCTGCCAGGCGGGTGCCGATGTCCTCGGTGCCGCTCCACTCCCGCGCAGGCACCTCGGCGAGGGACACCAGCTCCGCTCCTCGCTTGTGCAGGACCACGTCGTAGCGGAAGTCCGTCAGCTCGTTGCGGAAGCGGCCCCGCTTGAGCCGCACGTCCACGCCGGCCACGTCCGGGACCAGCTCGCCGATCCTGGCGAAGAAGGCCGGATCGAGCAGCAACTCGCTCTCCAGCTCCTGCTGGTGGGCGACGAGTTCCCGCGCGGTGGCCAGCGACTCGTCGGCGTGGGCGCCGTCGTGCAGGACGATGGCGGTGACGAAGGCCCGCAGCAGCCGCAGGTTGCGGATGTCGCCGAGCAGGATCCGGCCGCCGGGAGCGAGCAGCTCCATGGCCTGGCGCACCGTATCGGTCAGGTAGCCGACGCCGGGGAAGTACTGCGCCACCGAGTTGATCACCACGGTGTCGAAGGAGGCGGGAGCGAGCGCACCGATCTCATGGGCGGCCATGGTGTGCAGATCGACCCGGTCGCCCAGCTCGCTGCCCTCGATCGCCCGCCCCAGGGTGCTGATCAGGGCACGGGAGAAGTCCACACCGGTGTAGGCGGAGCAGTGCGGCGCGACCGGGCGCAGGATCAGCCCGGACCCGACGCCGACCTCCAGCACCCGGTCCGGCCGCAGGTCCAGGATCCGGCCGACCGTGGCCTCCTGCCACTCGGTCATGTGCGCCAGCGGCAAGGGCTCGTTGTCGTAGCTGGAGTTCCAGCCGGTGAAGTCCTGCTCCACGCCGAGGTCCTGCTGCTCGCTGTAGCCCTGCTCGTGGATCTGGTGCCACTTGCCGACATGCTCGATGTCCTGGGCCGCGCCGTGGGACCGGGACACCACATAGCCGACGAGCTGCTGGTGGCCGGGACTGTCCTCGCGGACGACCACGGCGGACTGGGCCACCTGCTCGTGCTCCTTCAGCACCGCGTCGATCTCACCGGGTTCGATGCGCATCCCGCGGATCTTGACCTGGTCGTCGGCACGGCCGGCGAAGTCCACCACACCGCCGGCGCGCCAGCGCGCCAGGTCGCCGGTGCGGTACATCCGCGTGCCGGCGGGGCCGAACGGGCAGGCCACGAAACGCTCGGCGGTCAGGTCCGGTCGGCCGAGATAGCCGCGGGCCAGACCGTCACCGCTGATGTACAGCTCGCCGACGACGCCGGGCGGCACCGGCCGCAGGGCGGCGTCGAGGATGTACACCCTGGTGTTGCCCAGCGGTCGGCCCACCGGCACCGACGCGTCCTCGAAGCCGTCCGGGCCGCTGCCGCACTCCCAGTACAGGGTGTCGACGGTGGCTTCGGTCGGTCCGTACGCGTTGATCATCCGGCGGCCGGGTGCCCAGGCTGCGGCCAGTGCGGGCAGGCAGGCCTCGCCGGCGACCATCAGGTTGCCGCAGTCCGCGAGCGCGTCCTGGTCCATCCCGCCGAGGATGGTGGGCGAGAAGGTGATGTGCGTCGGCCGGTACCGGGCCGTCACCTCGCGCTGCCGGTCGGCGGACAGCAGCTCGTCGGGCGAGGTGAGCACGACGGTCGCTCCGGCGAGCAGGGTGCAGCACAGCTCGCAGAACGTCGGGTCGAAGTTGATCGAGGAGAACTGCAGGAACCGCGAGCCCTCCTCGAGCCGGAACCGCTCGATGTAGCTGCGGGCGAGGTTGGGGATGCCCCGGTGGGTCACGGCCACGCCCTTGGGGCGGCCGGTGGAGCCGGAGGTGTAGATGACGTACGCCAGATCGTCCAGGCGCAGCTCCGCGCGCCGGTCCTCGTCCGTCGGAGCGTCGTGGCGGTGCCCCGCCAGCTCGGCCGCCGTGTCCGGGTCGTCGAGTTCGAGGCGCGGCAGCTGCTGCACCGCGCCGGGCAGCCTCCCGACGACGTCGCCCGTGGTCAGCAGGATGCCGGGAGCACTGTCCGCGACCATGAAGGCCAGCCGCTCCGCCGGATAGTCCGGGTCGAGCGGCAGGTACACCCCGCCCGCCTTGAGGATGCCGAGCAGTGCGCACAGCAGCTCGGGGCGGCGCCGCATCGCGAGTCCGACCACGTCGTCGCGGCCGATGCCGCGGGCGATCAGCCAGTGCGCGATCCGGTTCGAGCGGCGGTCCAGTTCGGCGAAGGTCAGCTCGGTGTCCTCGTGGACGAGGGCGACGGCGTCGGGAGTGCGGGCCACCTGGTCGGCCAGCAGCTCCGGGTAGGCCGCGCCGGACAGCTCCCGGCCGGTGTCGTTCCATTCCTCCAGGATCGTGCGCCGTTCGGCCGCGTCGAGCACGTCGAGAGACGCCAGCCGGCGGGCCGGGTCCTCGGCCACCGACCGCAGCACCTGCAGCAGCCGTCCGACGAGCGACTCGGCCGTGGACCGGTCGAACAGGTCGGTCGCGTACTCGATCTCGCCGCTGAGCCCGTCCGGGTGCCCGTCCGAGGTGAACCGCTCGGTCAGCTCGAAGGTCAGGTCGAACTTGGACGTGCGGGTCGGCACCACGTGGTGCGCGGCCTCCAGCCCGCCCAGCCGCCACTGCGGGGCCACGTTGTTCTGCAGCACCAGCATGACCTGGAACAGCGGATGGTGGCTGGTGCTGCGGGCCGGGTTCAGCACCTCGACGAGGTACTCGAAGGGCAGGTCCTGGTTCTCGTACGCCGCCAGGTCGGTGGTCCTGACCCGGGACAGCAGGTCGGTGAAGGACGGGTCGCCCGAGGTGTCGGTGCGCAGCACGAGGGTGTTGACGAAGAAGCCGACGTTGTCGTCGACGGCACGGTCGGCGCGCCCGGCGAGGACGGTGCCCAGCGGGATGTCGGGGCCGGCGCCCAGCTTGGTCAGCAGCGTCGCCAGGGCCGCCTGGAGCACCATGAACAGGCTGACGCCCTCGCGCCGGGCCAGCTCCGCCAGCCGTCCGGCCAGCGCGGCCGGCACCTCGAAGGGCACCACGTCGCCGCGGTAGGTCGCCAGCGCAGGTCGGGGACGGTCGGTCGGCAGCTCCAGCACCTCGGGCGCACCGTCGAGCTGACGACGCCAGTGGGCGAGCTGCCGGGCCATCAGGCTGTCCGCCTCGCCGGCCGGGCCGAGGAGCTCGCGCTGCCACAGCGTGTAGTCGCCGTACTGGACCTCCAGCGGCGGTGCCGCGGGCGCCCTCCCGGAGCGGTGGGCGGTGTACGCGTCGCAGAGGTCACGCACCAGCGGGGCCAGCGACCAGCCGTCGCTGGCGATGTGGTGGATGCACAGCAGCAGTACGTGCTCCTGCCGGCCGGTGCGGAACAGGTCGACGCGTACCGGGATGTCGGTGGTGAGGTCGAAGAGGTGTCCCGCCGCCCTGCCGACGGCGGCGGGCAGCTCCGCGTCCGTGGTCTCGTGCACGGTGACGGCGGCCGCGGCCGCCACCGCGGCGTCCGTGGCGGGCACCACCACCTGCTCGGGCCCCGAGGGGCCCTCGGCGAAGCGGGTGCGCAGGCTCTCGTGCCGGCGCAGCAGGTGGGCGGTCGCCGCGCGCAGGGCCGCCAGGTCGAGTTCCCCCGTCAGCCGGACCGCGATCGGCAGGTTGTAGGTGGAGCTGGGGCCCTCCAGCCGGTGCAGGAAGTACAGCCGCTGCTGGGCGTACGACAGGGGCAGCGAGTCGCCGCGGCCCATCGGGCGCACGGCGGGCCGGGCCGGCTCGGCATCGCCGAGCCGGAGGGCGAGGGCCGCCGGGGTGGGCTCGTCGAAGACGGCCCGGATCGGTATCTCGACGCCGAGTTCGGCCCGGATGCGGGAGACGAGGCGGGTGGCGAGGAGCGAGTCCCCGCCGCGGTCGAAGAAGCCGTCCTCGACACCGACTCCGCAGAGCCCCAGTACCTCGCCGAACAGGTCGGCCAGCGCCCGCTCCTGCGCGGTGGCGGGAGCGCGACCGCCCGCGTCCGGGCCGGCGAAGTCCACCGGCGGCAGCGCCCTGCGGTCGATCTTGCCCGCCGGAGTCAGGGGGAACCGGTCGAGCACTCCGATGCCCGCGGGCACCATGTACGCCGGAAGCCAGGCGCCGAGGGCGCTGCGGAGCTCGTCCGGTGCGGGTGCCCGGCCGGGAGCCGGCACGACGTACCCGGTCAGCCGGGCCGCGCCCGGGATGTCCTCGCGCATGACCACGCGCGCCTGTGCGACCTGGGGGAGCCGGCGCAGTGCTGCCTCGATCTCGCCGAGTTCGACGCGGTACCCGCGGATCTTCACCTGCTCGTCCACGCGGCCGACGAAGTCCAGTGTTCCGTCGCCGCGTTGCCGCACCAGGTCGCCGGTGCGGTACATACGGCTTCCGGCGGCGCCGAACGGGCAGGCCACGAACCGTTCGGCGGTGAGGGCGCCGCGCCCGTGGTAGCCGCGGGCCAGACCGTCCCCGGAGAGGTACAGCTCGCCCGTTCCGCCCTGCGCCACCGGCGCCAGACGGTCGTCGAGGACATGGACCCCGGTGTTGCGCAGCGGGCTCCCGATGGCGACGGGCTCTCCGGCGACCACCGGTGACAGCAGCGACCAGACGGTGGTCTCGGTCGGCCCGTAGAGGTTCCACACCGAGGCCGCACCGGCGGCGAGGAAGTCGGCGAGGTCCTGCGGCAGGGCCTCGCCGCCGCACAGCAGCCGAGCCGTGCCCGGGAGTCCGTCCGGCGTCCAGCCGGCCTCCCGCAGCAGCTGCCACAGTGCCGGGGTGCCCTGCACCAGCGTGGGGCGGGCAGCGCCCAGGTACCGGCGCAGCGCCACCCCGTCCACGGCGGTCTCCCGCGGCACCAGGTGCACGACGGCTCCGTTGACCAGGGGCAGGTACAGCTCGAGCCCGGCGATGTCGAAGGAGATCGAGGTGGTGGCGACCACCGTGTCACCGGAGGTCACCTCGAACCGGTCCGACAGGCAGTCCAGGAAGTTCGCCAGCGAACGGTGGGTGACGACGACACCCTTGGGCCGGCCCGTCGATCCCGAGGTGTAGATGGTGTAGGCACCGCGGTCCGGATCCCAGCCGGCGCCGCCCCGCCCTGCCGCTGCCGGGAGCGGCTGCTCCTCCTGCTCGTCCAGGTACAGCACCGCGCCGGGAGCGGCCCCGACCACGGCGCCGAGTCCGGCCGCCGCCTCACGCGTGGTGATCAGCACCCCGGGCGCGGCGTCGGCCACCATGTACGCGAGGCGGTCCGGCGGGTAGTCGGGGTCCAGCGGCAGGTACATCGCCCCGGCCTTGAGGGTGCCGAGAAGCGCGGCGACCAGGTCGGGAGAGGTGGGCAGGAGGATCCCGACGGTCTCCTCCGCGACGATGCCGCGCTCGCGCAGCCGACGTGCCACCCCCTCGGCCCGGTCGTCGAGTCCGCCGTACGTCACGACGGTGTCCCCGGCGACCAGCGCCGGTGCCCGGGGGGCCCGGGCGGCCTGCTCCTCGAACCGGCCGATCAGGCCGGTCGTCGGTTCTGCTCCCTGGGCAAGGGAGGCGGAGTGCTCGAGTTGCGTGGTCATGATGCCGGTTCTCCCGCCTCGCTGTCCCGGCGCACGGGGGCCAGGTCCGTCCAGTGCCGCTCGATGTGCCCGGTGCAGGCCGCCCGCGGCCCGGGGCCGAAGACGGTGTGCCAGCCGGCGGGCACCTCGGCGAAGTCGGGCCACAGGGAGTACTGGCCGGCGGAGTTGCGCAGCACGAGGTACACGCCGGCGCCGTCCTCGAAGGGGTTGGTGGTCGTGCCGTCCATGCCGCTCACTTCTCACCCAGGTAGTCGATGGTGCGGGCCGCGAGGTACGGGGCCTCTTCGATGCAGAGCCGCTGGCCGTAGAACTCGGACCGCAGCACCTCCGCGGTGAGCTCGCCGGTGACGACCGAACGCCACTGGCCGAGCGTGTCGTTGTCCTTGGCGAAGAGCATGAGGAGGTCGACGTCGACCGGCTCGGGACGGTAGGCGGTCAGACCGCGCGCGTTGGTGAGGAAGGAGGCGTAGAGGCGCCGGCAGAACGCGACGGCGCGTTCGTCCGAGCCCGCGCGGCTGCCGAGCATCGCTGCCGCCGTGGTCCGCAGCACCTGCTCCAGCTCCGCCTCCTGCGGGGTGATCGCCGGGAACCGGTCGGTGGTCCCGGACATCCGCAGGATGTCGTCGTGGAAGACGACCATCAGTTCGTCCTCCGGCGTCTCACCGGTGGAGTCCAGCTCCAGGTAGCCGTCGACCACGACCGTCCTGCCGATGCCGAGCCCGCGGTCGGCGGCGATGCGCCCCAGTTCGAGGCAGATCGCCCCGCCGCCGCAGGAGGTGAACAGATGGAACTCGTCCTCGCCGAACTCGTCCTGCAGGAGGTCCGCATAGACCTCGGCCAGCCCCTGGTAGCTGTCCGGTACGTTCTCGGCGCCCTTGACGAGCAGGGGGGACTGCAGTCCGTAGCAGGCCCGGTCGGTACCGAGTTCCCGGACCATGCGGCCGTATCCGTCCACCATGCCGAGCCCGGCGTGCACGAAGACGATCGGAGTGCGCGGGCCCGGGTTGCTCATCCGGATCAGGGCGTGCTCGGCGTTGGCCGCCTGGGGCTGCGCCTTCTCCGCGGCCAGTTCGGCGATGGTCTGGAACCGCAGCAGGTCGCCCATGTTGAGCTGCCAGCCGAGGCGCTGGTTGATGTTCTCGATGGTGGCCAGCGCCAGCAGCGAATCGCCGCCGGCCTGGAAGAAGTTGTCATGCACGGTGACTTCGTGCCTGAGCATGGCGCTCCAGACGTCCAGCAGGATGTGCTGCACCAGGCTCGGTTCCACGGGGTCGGCCGACGGTGCGGCGACCGTCTCCGCTGCATTCATGTGCTGTGTCCTTCTCGGAGTTCTCACGGACGGTTGACTGGGGCGGAGCCGACTCGGGGGCGGGACGCGGGACGAGTACGGCCGTGCGGACCGGGCGGTTCGACAAGGCCGTCCCGCCCGGTCCGCCGGGCCGGCTCCACGGCCTGTGACGCTGAACCTCAGGCGCTGCTCGCGACGGACATCTCCTGCTCGACGAGGTCGCCCAGCGCACTCGGGAAGCGGAGGAACTCCCAGTGGTCGCCCTCGAGGACGTGGAACGTGGCCGTGGCACAGTCCTCCCAGCCGGGCCACACCTCGGCCTGCGGGACGACGTCGTCCTCGGTCCAGCCGATCACCGAGACGGGGACGTCCCGGCTCGGCAGCGCCTCCGCCCGGTAGCCGCGCTGTACCCGCAGATCGGCGAGCATGGTGTCCGCGGCGATCTCGACGAACTCTCGGGGCAGCTGCTGCCCCAGGGCCGCGCACCGGTCCTCGATCTCGGCCACCATGTCGACCTCGGCCAGGTCGACGAAGTTCAGCCTGCCGTACAGGCCCCTGTGCGGAGCCCCCCACCCGGAGGCGAACAGCCGCCGGGGAGCCGGCAGTCCCCGCCGCTCCAGGTGCGCCGCGGTCTGCAGCAGGAACGGAACCGCACCGCAGTGCCCGATCAGTGCGTACGGCCGGTCCAGCCGGTCGGCGATCTCCGCGACCAGGCCTTCGGCGAACTCCTGGTGGCTGGTGACCGTGTCCTCGCCGAAGCGGTTCTCGCGTCCCGGCGGCTGCACGGCGCAGAACCGCCCCCTGCCGAGCTGTCGCGGCCATGCCCTGAAGGAGGAGGCCCCGGTGCCCGCGTACGGCAGACCGAAGACCAGGAAGTCACCGTCGTCCGGGACCGGCTGCAGGGTCCAGCGGGTCATGACCGCTCACCGAGGTGGAGCACCACGTCCATCCGGGCCATGCCGTTGATCCAGTTCGAGGTCAGGTGCCTGGGCTCCTCGGGGAGCTCGAACCGCTCGACGTGTTCCGCGAGGATCTCGAACAGCACCGTCAGCGCGGCCCGGGACACCAGCGCGCCGATGCAGTAGTGCGGCCCGACGCCGAACCCGAGGTGCGGGTTGCTGCCCCGGTCGATCCGGAACTCGTACGGGTCGTCCCACACGGCGTGGTCCCGGTTCGCCGAACCGACCCAGCCGCACAGCCAGTCGCCCTTGCGGACGGCCTGGCCACCGAGCTCGGTGTCCACATCGGCCCGGCGCACCAGGTGGTGGGTCGGCGATGTCCAGCGGGTGCCCTCGTCGACCAGGGCGGGGATCAGGGAGGGGTCGGCGCGCACCTGCGACCACAGGTGCGGCCGCTCCACGAGAGCGGTCACGATGTGGCCGGCCACGTGCGGGGTGGTGGCGTGCGCACCCATCATCAGGCTGTAGTAGTTGAGTGCCACATGCCACTCGGTCAGCGGCTCGCCGTCCAGGAGCAGCCCGGTCAGCGCCGTCATCACGTCGTCGCCCGGGTCGCCGGCCCGCATCCTGATCGCCGCGCCGAACAGGTCCAGCAGGTGCACGTGCGCTTCCCGCGCCGCCGTGTGCGCGTCGAGCCCACCGGTCAGACCGGGCTCGTCGGGCGCGATGCTCACGGCCGACCAGTGCGCGATCTCCTCGCGCAGCTCCTCGGGGATGCCCATCATCGGGGCGAGCATCGCCATCGGCAGCCTGTGCATCAGCCCGACGAAGTCGCCCTTGCGGTCCGCCAGCAGGGGGGCCACGACCCCGCCGACCTCGGCCCTGAGCTGCTCGGTGCAGCGGCGGATCATCGCCCGGCCCAGTTTCTGCATCACCGGGTTGCGCAGCTGCGCATGGCGGGGAGGGTCGGTGACGGTCATGGTCTTGCCCGTCGCGGCGTCGCCGACGCCGACGGAGCTGAGGATCGTGCCGTCCTCGGAGCTGAACCTGCGGTGGTCCTTGAGGAGCTGATCGACGTCGGCGTGACGGGTGAAGTTCCAGAACCCGGTCCCGTTGGGGGCCTTCTGCCACCAGACGGGGGCCTCTTCGCGCAGGGTCTGCCACAGGGTGTGCTGGCATGCGTCGCGGTAGGGCACCGGATCGTAGAGGTCGACGCCGGCCAGCGGGACCCGGGCGTCGCGGTCGGGACTCGTGATCCTCATGCCCTGCCCCCGACCGGCTGCAGCTCGTCGACGAGTCCGGTGAGGCCCTGGACGGTGGGCCGGCGCAGGAAGTCCCGCGAGCTGATGGTGATTCCCAGGGCCCGCAGGTGCTCCAGCATCCGGACGCTGCGCAGGGAGTCCCCGCCGAGGGCGTAGAAGTCGTCCTCGGTGCCCACTTCGTCCAGTCCGAGTACGTCGGCCATCACCTGGGTGACCAGCCGCTCGGTCTCGGTACGGGGCGGGACCGGCTCGGGCAGGTCGAAGTCCGCGCGGGTGGACCACGGGCGGGGCAGGGCCTTGCGGTCGACCTTGCCGTTGGGGTCGAGCGGCAGGGTCTCGAGGAGCACGTAGTGCGAGGGGGCGAGATAGTCGGGAAGGGCGCCGCCGACCCAGCGCCTGAGCGCCGCGGTGCTCAGTACGGACCGGCCCGCGGGCGACACGTACGCCACGAGGCGCTTGCTGTTCTCGTCGTCGCCGACGGCCAGCACCGCCACCGCGCCGATCGCCTCGTGCGCCGACAGGGCGGCTTCGATCTCGCCGAGCTCGACACGGAATCCGCGCACCTTCACCTGGCGGTCCGTGCGCCCGATGAACTCGACCTCACCGTCCGGGAGCAGCCGGCCGAGGTCGCCGGTCCGGTAGAGGCGGCCGCCCGGAACCGGTGGCTTCGGGTCGGGCACGAAGCGATCCGCCGTCAGTGCCGCCCGGTTGTGGTAGCAGCGGGCCAGGCCGTTGCCGCCCAGGCAGATCTCGCCGACCTCGCCGGGTGCCACCTCGCGGAGCTCCTCGTCGAGGATGGACAGGGTCTTGTTGTCCAGGACCCGGCCGATCGGCACACGCTCGTAGGGCCGTGCCGGATCGACCCGGTGCAGTGTGGCGAAGACGGTCGTCTCCGTCGGCCCGTACGCGGCGTACAGGCCCCGCTTCACCAACCCGGCCGCAGCCCGGACGTGTTGGGGAGAGAGCACGTCGCCGCCCGTCAGCACCGTACCGACGGAGCCGAACATGTCGACGTCGTGGTCGACGAGCAGGTGGAACAGGCCGGTGGTGAGGAACAGCCAGTCGGGTCGGACCGCACGCAGGGTCCGGCCCAGCTCCGCGACGGAGATCTCGTCCTTGCCGAGGGCGGCGACGGTGGCGCCCCGGGCCAGCGCCGACCAGATCTCGAACGTCGCGGCGTCGAAGGCGGTCGGGGCCAGATGCGCGACCACCTCGCCCCGGGCGACGGCCAGCCGGGGGTCCGATCCGATCAGGTCGGTGACCGCGGCATGTGTGACGCAGACACCCTTGGGGGTGCCGGTCGATCCGGAGGTGTACACGATGTACGCGAGGTCGCCGGGACGGATGTCCGGTTCCGGCGCCCCGGCCCCGGCGGACGCGCCACCGGCCTCCAGCACGGTGCGCATGTCGACCTCGGGGTACCCCCCGGGGCCTGCCGTGCCGGCGGTGACGATGAGTGCCGCGCCGGAGTCGGCCAGGATGAGCTGCTGCCGCTGCACCGGGTACTCCGGGTCGATCGGCACGTACGCGCCACCGGCCTTGAGCACCGCCAGGGCCGCGACCACGAAGTCGGTGGACCGCGGCACCGCGACGACCACCCGCGAGCCGACCGTGACGCCGCGCGCCCGCAGCACCGCGGCCAGCGCGGTCGCCTCGGCGTGCAGGGCGCCGTAGGTGAGTTCGGTGCTGCCCGCGGTGACCGCGACGGCGTCCGGGTCCTCCGCGGCCGCGCCCGCAACCCACTCGTGGATGAGCTGATGTTGCACCACTGCTAGTCTCCCTTGGTTCTCAGCGAGCCGAGCGCAGGCTCAGCGGGCACAGGTCAAGCCATGCTTCTTCGATCCGGGCCAGGGCCTGCTCGCGCGAGACGGCTTCGCCCACCTCCTGCCAGCCCCCCGGCACGGGCTCGCCGACTCGCCAGACCGAATACTGACCCTCGTGGTTACGGACCACGCTGTATTGCGAGCCGTTCTCCGGCACCGCACCTTCGGCAGTCGCCTCGGCGGCCGTCTCATGCATGTTTTTCCACCTTGTGATTCTGCGAGGTCCGCAACTCGGGGATTCGCGGAGATCGAGATGTCCGCAGCGGTACGTCCCGCGCGCATCTCCCGGTGCGTCGGATCCTGCGGCGGTCGTAAGGAAATGGGGTTCCTGTGAAAGAGGCCCGTGGCGGTGTGCGCCGGGCAGGTCCGGGCCGTTCGGGCGGGTGCACCCGTCACCGGTCGCGCAGGCCGGTGCGCAACTGCCTGCGCCGATGCCGGCCCCGGAGCTGTACAGGAGTGTCAGTGCACGTCGATGCCGTGGAACCCGGCGAGCAGACGTGCGGCGGGGGAGCGTGGGCGGGTCACTGCCACCCGAGGTCCGGGGCCATGGCGCTGCCGGATTCCTGGGCCGACGTCCGCGTGTGTGCGGACTGTTCCGCAGCCACTCCTGCGGCGAACATCAAAGGCAGTGCGCACACGACACAGAGAATCGCCTTCTTGAAACGCTCCATGTTTCTTTCCCTCCCCCTCTCGGCCTTGACAGCCGAGTTTGTCTGGTCGATGCATTGATCTTCACCGAACCGGGCGAGCGGGAACAAGCTTTCTGCCTGGCACATTCTGCTCCTGGCAGTTTCATGCCTGCACCGGAAGACCGGCCGGCTACCGCGGGGGGCGGGCTCCGCCAAGAGGCAGGGGAGTGCACTGCAGGAGCCGCCAACCGCCGACCGGCCCTCCGGAACGGGCGACGGCGGCCCACAGCGCGCGGACATGGGACTCCGCGGCCGCGGAGTCCTGCGCCGAGACGAAGAGGACGCCCCGGGCACCCCCCCTGCTCATGTGCAGACGTACGTGCTGCAGCCGGCCATGGCTGCCGTCATGCTGCAGGAGGGCGTTCCTCAGCTTCTCCTCCGCCGTCGGCGGCAGAGGAGGAGGGGAGGACCACGAGGCAGCTATCAGAAACAACGGTGCCACCCTTTCGGGATGAGTTTCGGGCCCCGCACCCGTACGCATGCGGGACGCGAGGGCCCGATGTCTTCAGTGGGCGTGGATCGGTGACCACGGGATCGGGACGACGGCCGTCCGGCTGTGCCGCCGGAGTCACAGCCGGACAGCCGGACAGCCGGTTTCCGGGGCGGGAGGACGTGGGGCGGGCCTGCCTCCCGGCCGTTCGGGGCCGGGCCGGACGTCGAGGGTGCCGATGGCGGCTTCGGGCCGCTTCCGGAGCGCCTGCATCCGGCCCCTGCGGTCCGGCCCGTCCTCTCCGGACGTCCCTTCCAGGTCCGGCTCGTCCCTTCCGGTCCCGGGCTCGTCCCTTCCGGTTTTGCCGCTGCATCGGGAGGCCGTTCCGGGCCGCGGAGCGCGGGCGTCCAGCCGCAGGCCAGGGCTCCAGGACGGCACCTGGCGGACGGTGCCTCGATCGCGCGGCCGGTGAGCGGCCCTGCGGCGCCCGGGCAAGCAGGTTTCGGGGGCTGCCCGATCCGGCAGCAGGGTGCCGCACGGGTGCCGGCGAAGACGTACAGTGCCGCCAGAGCGGTGTCCAGGTCTGTTGGGGCCACTGACCGGCGGGCGTCCTCGACATAGTCGCAACCAGCACGAACATCGGACTCATTCAGCTAGGAGAGATGTGCTCCACACGTGGGAAGTGGGAGATGCCACCGACACCGTCTACCGGGAGATGCTGCGCAGCCCGGGCATCGGCATAGCGGCGCTGTGCGCGAAGCTGAACCTGACGGAGGACCAAGCCCGGGACGCATTGGACAAGCTGGCCGATCTGGCTCTGATCAATGCCTCGTGGGACGCGGTCGGCAGTGCCCGCCCCGTCAGTCCGCACCTGGGGTTCCAGGCGCTGTGGGCGAAGCGGCAGGCCGAGATCGCCGGCCAGCAGAAGGCACTGGACGAGGCCCGCGCGCGGATGGCCTCGCTCATCGATGACTACATGACGGAGTATGCCGGTGCGCGGGGCTCCGGCATGGAGCGGCTCACGGACCTGGTGTCGGTCCGCGACTGCCTCGAAAGACTTGCGTCGGAGACCCGGCAGGAGTCGCTGGCCTTCGCACCCGGCGGGCCCCAGACCGAGGCCAACCGGACAGCCAGCCGACCCCTTGTGCAGGATCTGCTGACACGCTCGGTCTCGGTCAAGACGGTCTACCTGGAGAGCATCCGCAACGACGTCGGGTCGGTGGAGCACTCCACCTGGCTCGCCGCTCAGGGCGCGGCCATCCGCACGGTCGCCCACCTCCCCTTCCGTATGCAGATCGTGGATCGCAGAGCGGCACTCATCCCCCTCCAGCTCGAGGACTCCGCCCAGGGCGCGCTCCTCGTGGAGGAACCCGCGGTGGTGTCCGTGCTGTGTGCTCTGTTCGACATGGTGTGGGCGACAGCTGTTCCGCTGGGAACAGCGGCCGCACCGACGGGCGACGGGCTGTCGCCCCAGGAACAGGAACTCCTGAGGCTGCTGGCCCAAGGACTCACCGACGAGGGCGTGGCCCGCAAGCTCGGCGTGTCCATCCGTACGGAACGGCGTATGGTCACCAAGGTCTCCGAACTCCTCGGCGCCCAGAGCCGCTTCCAGTTGGGGCAACGAGCGGCCGAGATGAGACTGCTGTAGCCCGGCTCGCCTCGGCCCTGCCAGCCTTCCATGAATCGGGGGGCGGGGAGAGGCATACGGGTGGCAGGAACCAGGCACGGCAGCTTTGTGCCAGGGGCTGGGGGACCGTCATGTACCGGCGCCCCGGGGCGAGGCCGGAGGCTCCGTCGTGTGTCGGTATCTCCCTGCTCCCGCGTCGGCGGTGTCTCACCGAACGGGCTGGGCCCCCGGCCGCGCGATCGGGCGGCACCGGGGGCCGGTGTGCCCCGCGGGGGCCGGTGCGACGGGCGAGCGGGTGGCCGCCGACCCCGGAGTCCGTCCGGCGACGTGGCGGAAGGGGAGGCGTCGCGCGGACCGTGACGACGCGAGCGGGCCCGCAACGACCGGCCAGGAGAGCGCCGGACTTCGCCAGGGGCATCACACCGTGCGCGCGGGCCGCGCGTGCGTCGTGGGACGGTCCCGGGCAGGGACCGGCAGCCGGAGACGTCCGGCGCGGACGGGGCGTCAGGACGCGGAGCCTCGGGCGGGCACTCACCGGCCAGGCGGCAGGCGGAAGGCGGCAGGCTCGAAGCCGGCTGCCGTGCCTGCTAGAGCCTGTCGTCAAAGCGTCAGGCCCACATCAGGATCGATGCGAGGGTGACGGCTGCTTTGTAGGACTGGGCGGTCTTGTCGTAGCGGGTGGCGATGCCGCGCCACTGCTTCAAGCGGTTGAAGCACCGCTCCACGACGTTGCGGTGCTTGTAGATCTCCTTGTCGAAGGCCGGAGGGCGGCCGCCGAGGCTGCCCTTGCGGGCCCGGTTGCGGACCTGGTCGGCCCGTTCGGGGATGGTGTGCCCGATGCCGCGGCGCCGCAGCCAGGTGCGGATCGCTTTCGAGCTGTAGCCCTTGTCGCCGATGACGTGACCGGGCCTGGTGCGGGGCCGGCCCGGTCCGGTCCGGGGCACCCGGATGGCGTCCATCAGCGTGGTGAACTGGGTGCAGTCGTTGGTGTTCCCGCCGGTCAGGACGAACGCGAGCGGGCGGCCGACCGCGTCGCAGGCGAGGTGGATCTTGCTGGTCAGGCCGCCTCGGGACCGGCCGAGGGCCGGGCTTTGGCGCCCCCTTTTCGGGCCCCGGCGGCGTGCTGGTGGGCGCGGACGATGGTGGAGTCGACCGACACCAGCCAGTCGATGTCACCCGTGGCGTCGGCCTTGGCCTGGGCGGCCTGGAGCATCCGGTCGAACGTGCCGTCCGCCGCCCAGCGGCGGAAGCGGGTGTGGAGGCTGGTCCACGGACCGTACCGTTCGGGGACGTCCCGCCAGGGGACGCCGGTGCGGAACTTCCACACGATCCCGTTCAGGACCATCCGGTCGTCCAGCCGGGGCCGCCCCAGCGTGGGCCGGGGCAGCAACGGGCGTATCAGGTCCCACTCGGCATCGGACAGTTCATGGCGACGTATCACCACACCATGATCCACAATCCAAGATCACTTTGACGACAGGCTCTAGCGATCACCGCCGGAGTCCTCGGTGCCGTATCCGTACGGGTCCCCGTCTCCGGGCGGCGGAGGGAACACCATATCGCCCGGCAGCGGACCTTGGTCCTGCTGACGCGCGTAGCGGTGCATGCGGACCCGCAGGTGCATCTTCCGCTCCCGCACCCGCAGCCGGCGCCGCTCCCGCCGGCCCGCCTCGTCGTCGTCCAGCTCCTGGATGAGCCGCCGGTTGTCCCAGTAGCCGCGTTCCTGGTCGGCTACGCCCTCTCCGGGAGAGGGAACGCCCGTGTCTCCGTCTTCGTCCCACTGGCCTGCCATGCGGATCAGACTACTGGCCGCCCCGCGCAGGGGTGTGATGTCCGCTCCTCCCGCGGGCCCGCCCGCCACGTCGACATCTATACGGAGAAGAAGCGCACGGCGCCATCGGTCGCGGAAGCGCGCCGGGAACTGGGTCAGAAGACGGTCGCGGAATACTCGAAACAGTGGCTGCCCCGCCAGCGCCGGATGACCGAATACTCCACGGGCGGGCACGTCAGCAGCTTCATCAACGTCCATATCGTTCCGCGCCTGGGCTCACGGAAGCTGATATCCGTAACCCCCATCGTGGTGGAGCGCTTCCTGGACGAGTTGGAGGCGGACGGGGTCGGCCGCGGCAACCAGGTCAACATTCTGCGTACCCTCAAGGCGATTCTGCGGGACGCCTACGACAAGGGCGCGATGGCGGATGACCCGATCAAGGGAGTGCAGGAGCCGGAGTACGTGCGCCAGAGGGTGGTCGTTCCGGACCTGGCCTATCCGGAGCAGGCTCTGGCTGCCGCGGGTGACGACCTTGCCCTGGAGATCGTGATGACGGCGGGGTGCGGACTACGCAACGGCGGAGCCCGGGCCGTGAACATGAACAACGTCGTGGCGGACGACGTACACCGGGTGCATGAGCAGGTCCACTCCACCACGCACCGGCCGGCAAAGCTGAAGCACCGCAAGGTGGGGGACTTCCGGGAGGTTCCGCTGCCCCGATCGGTACGGGAGGCGATCGAACGCTACGAGGAGAAACACGGCACGACGAAGGAGGGGTACCTGCTGCGGGGGCCGAGCGGATACTCCACGGAGCCGATGGAACGCCGACGCGTCCGCACGCTCCTCGAGAACCTGCCCGTCGTGGACGGGACGCGGATGTACGGCTTCCGGCACTACTTCGCCTGCAACGCGCTGGGCAGAGGCATCCCGATCACCGACGTGGCCGAGTGGATGGGGCACAAGTCGATCGAGGAGACGTACCGCACCTACCGGCACCTGATGCCGGGCGGCATCACCAAGGCCGCCCGGATCCTGGACGCCGACCTCTGGGAAGCAGCCTGATTCCCGGATTTGATGGAACGGCAGGTTCTTCGAGTACAGCGGGCCACCGCAAGCTTGACGCACGTGCTGACAGCGAGGCAGTCTGCCGTGCAGCCGCTTTGGGTTCCTGTCGTGGTGAGGATGTCCCGCACGCCGGTGAGGCCCTGCTGTGGGCGTTGATCCAGCTGAGCGGTGTTCACCAGCTGGGCTTGGCCACCTTGCCGTACGCCCACGTCGGGCCCTTGGACATCTCAAAGTGCAGATGCGGTCCGGTGGAGTTGCCGGTGCTGCCCACGGCGCCGAGCCGCTGCCCGGCCGTGACCCTCTGGCCGGCCTCGACGTGGCGCCGCGACAGATGGCAGTAGGTGTAGACGTGGCTGTTGTCCGCGGCCAGCCCGATCCACTGGCCGTACGCGCCGCCGTTGCCGTTCGACCAGGCGATGGTGCCGCCGCGGACGGCGACCACGGGCTCCCCGGCCCTGGCGGCGTAGTCCTGTCCGGTGTGCCGGCCTCGGCCGTCCGGCCGCCAGGCGTAGTTGCCGGGTGCGTAGAACTCGAAGGAGACCCGGTGTCCCGGCACGGGCGAGGCCACCCGGCCCGCGCCGGAGGCGCCCGCTGCCTCGGCATCGAGCTGGAACAGGCCGGTGAGGCGGCCCAGTTCGGCCAGGGACGCCCGGCCCGGGATGCCGTCGGCATCGGCCCCCTCGTACCCTTGGGCGAGCTGCTCGGCACGGTAGGCGGCCCGGGTCTGCTCGCCGAAGAACCCGGTGGCGCCGTCGGGGATGTCGCGGCCGCGGCTGATCAGCGCGTGCTGCACGAGACGCACGTCCTCGTTGCGCAGGCCGAGCCGGACGTCGGACACAGCGACCATGACCAGGCTTTCCCTCGACGGGTCCGGGGACGGTGGCGGAGTGCGCCCCCGCGTGTCGCTCCCACGCTACGCAAGCGGCGTCAGCGCGGCGTCACCACACGGTCACCCCTCCCGTTCCGGCCCCCGGTGCAGGGTGTCCCCGGCTCCCCGAGGCGGGCCCGGCGGGGACGCCGCGGGCGGCATCGGCGGCAGGCCGGCCGCCAGGTCGGGCAGCAGGACGGGCTCCAGCCGGAGCCGGTCCTGAGCGGTGAGGCGGCGCGCGAGTTCCGGCGGCCGGTAGCGGTCGTCACGGTCGTAGCGCTCCTTGGCCGGTACCGCCAGGAACTCGTTCCCGTCGGGCTCGTTCCGGTCGTTCACGGCCCGGCCCAGCGGCCGGTGATGGGCCCTGGCCAGGTGGTAGGCGCCTGTCCGGGACTCGTGGAGCCTTCCGGAGGCGTCCGGTCGGACCCGGAAGGCGGCACTGGTCTGGGGGCTCATCACCGGCGGCCCGGCCGCGCCGACCACGTCGTCGAACTCCAGGCCGTAGCGACGGGCCTGGTCGACCATCCACAGCAGCGCGATGTCGGACAGCCCCGTCTCCTCGTACCCGCCGCCGACATCGCTGTGCACCCCGGCGAACCACACCTGCTTCAGTTCCTGGCCCTGCCAGGCGGCGCCGGGCCGCTGGTGCCACAGCGTCGGCCGGAACGCCGACCGCTTCTCGTCGACGGCCACAGCGTGGAAGGCGCCCTCGACCGAGGTGCTCAGCTCGGTGTCGTGGAAGGCCCAGCGGCGGTTGAACCGGGTCACCACCGGCCGGAGCAGGGCCGCGTCCGGTACGGGGATGCCCAGGGCGCCGACGGTGTCCCACACCCCGATGAACCGGATCCCCGCCTCGCGTGCGTAGGAGCGGCGGAACAACGTGGACGCCGCGCCGTTCGGCTGCTCGATCCGGTCGCGGTACAGGGACCACGCCTCGCCCATCCGGTCGACGTGCTCCGGCCGCAGGATCCCGCTGTTGCGGACCAGCCCCGTCAGGCTGCGCACGGTGAACGCGCCCCGGCTGAAGCCGAAGAGGAACAGTTCGTCGCCGGGTTCGTAGGCGCCTACGAGGAACCGGTAGGCGTCCGTGACGTTCCGTGACAGCCCCACGCCGAAGGCGCCGCCCCGCAGTCGCTCGCCGCGCCGGGTGCCGACGCCCCGGTGATAGCAGACCCGCTGTTCCGTGCCGGCGGCGGACCGCGGGAGCACGGACAGGGCGACCTTGGTCACGTTCGTCCTGCTCGGCTGATCGGCGAAGTTCCAGGTGCCGTCGCAGCAGACGATCAGTCGTTTGGCCATGACGAACTCCTCCTCGTGGGCGTGGGGCCCGGCCTGTCGCGGGGGTCAGCGGCTCGCCTCGATCTGGCGCATGCGCGCCGTGAGGACGTCGGCGTAACGGGGGTCGGTCGCATACCCGGCGGCGGCCACCTCCCGGGCGAAGGCGTAGGGGTCACCGGTGTGGTCGAAGGCGGCCCGGTAGCGGGGGTTGTCCCGCAGGAACCGGGCGTGGTGGGTGAAGGACTCCTGCGGGGACGGGTAGGTGCGGAACCAGTCCCGCACGACGTACCCGTACCGGCCGTCCGGCCGCGGCGTGACCGAGATGACCTCCGGGAAGACGGCGTCCGGGCGCCGCAGCACCTCCCGGGTGCGCAGCAACTGCCGGGTCTCCTCCGGGTCGGTCGCCTTCGCCTTGACCCCGAAGAAGTTGTTGCCCGGGGCGCTGCGTCCCCAGTCGGACTCCAGGGCGGCCTGGGCGAGGGTCACCAGGACAGGCACACCGAGCTGTGCCTCGCCGGCTTCGGCAAAGGGACGGTAGCGGCGGTGGAAGTCCGCGGCTGTGACCGTACCTCGGCCGACGGCGGGCACGGCGGGGGCGTGCGACCACGCCGCCTCCACGCGCCCCGGAAGGCCGGGCCACTGATCGGCGATGCGCAGCGGATAGCCGGGGAGCTGCGACTTGGTGTGCCAGTCGAGCGCCACGTAATCCTCGCCTTGGAACAGGTACGCGCGTCCGGTGCCGGTGTTGACCGCCGCGTCGACGCCGTCCGCGGACCAGGCCGGGTCGACGCCCCGCCATCCGGCCGCGATGTCCTTGGGGTGGCCGGGGTCCTGCCGGTCCGCGGCGATGTCGTAGCGGCAGTAGCGGGGGCCGCGGAAGAAGTAGACCTTGCCGTCTCCCCAGTTCATGGCCGCGTCGAGGGTGTCGAAGGCGAGGCCGGGCCACATGCCCGCGATGGGCCGTGGATATCCCTCGTCCATGTGGCCGGTGTCCGTCGGGATGCGTGCGTAGTCCGGGCCACGGAACACGTACAGCTTCCCTGTTCCCAGGTCCACCGCGGTGTCGACGCCGGCTTCGAAGCCCGCCGGCAGGCCGTGCCAGAGGGCGGCGAGGGGCTGCCGCGCGGTGACGGCGTTCGCCGTCCAGTCGAAGACGGCAGCCTCGCCCGCCCAGGAGAAACAGGAGATGGTCAGGGGTGCCATGAGGTCTCTCCTTGCCGGTCGGGCCGCTTCGGCGGCCGGTTCACGCGGCGCGGGGCACGCGTAGGGCGTTCCAGGAGGCCGGGCCCGGTATGCCGTCGGCGTCGGTGCCGCGGTAGCCGAGCTTGTGCTGCCACTTGGCGAACGACGCTCGGTCGGCCTCGGTCCACTGGGGTCCGGGTGCCTCCAGGTAGGCGGAGCAGTGCTCCTCGACCAGCCGTCGGCCCATTATGTGGATCACCGGGCTCCGCGGTGCGCTCCGGAACCATGCCGCACCGGGGAAGGGCTCGTACGAGGGAGGAGGCGGCTTGCCGGGGTCGTCGGTCGGCGGCAGCGCGGGCATCGGTGTGCCGAGGATGCCGATGACCTGGGTGCCGAGGCCGAGCACGGTCGTGGTGCCCGAGCCGTCGGCGGTCGCCGGTGAGCCGGTGCCCGGATGCAGGAGGAACGGGCCGAAGGCCGGTGCGGCGGAGTCGAGCGCGGCATGGGCCTCGGCCGTCCAGCTGCCGGTGATGCGCACGTCCCGTACCAGCAGGAGGGCCTGCGGCAGGCAGTGGGCGGTACCCCCCTCGGGGGGTGCCGGAACCAGCTGGCCGCGGCGCATCCCGGGCAGGTACCAGCCGGGGTCCTCGATCAGTTCGGGGTGCCACCACGGCGTGCCCGCGAGGCGGCGCACCATGCGCACCAGGGTGTGCTCGAAGTGGACGTGCAGTTCGCCGCCGCTCGTCGGCGTGGTCGTGGCCGACGGCTCGGGGGCCGGCTCCGGTCCTGCCGTGAAGGCGGTTGGACGCAGGGTGGGCAGCATGGTGAGCGCCGTGTCGCTCAGGGCCGCGTGTTCCCTGGCGGTGACCACCTCGGAGGGGGCCAGGGCCGTGCCCTCACCCGTGGCCACGGCGTCCTGCAAGGCGGTGGCGCGGTCGGCGACGAGTGCCAGCAGTGCGCTGCGCGGGGTCCCCTGGACGGCCTGCGCCCAGTGCCGCGAGCGCAGCTTCCACAGCGCAGGGTTGGCCTTCGGCAGTGCGGTCTCGCCCGTATTCCCCGCCGGTGGCGAGGTGGCGGTCGACGTGGCGGTGGTGTCGACGGTCTTCCAGTGCACCGCCCCGGTGGGGGCGGCCCAGTCGTCGGGTTCGATGCCCAGGGGCAGCGCACCGGGGTTGGGGCCCAGGTCCGCCTTGGCGAGGATGAACAGGTCGCGCACGCGCATCCCGGCGTCCGTGTCGGGGGCGGCGACGGGGCGGCCGTACTGGGCGATGAGGGTGTAGATGGACGAGGCGGAGATGCCGGTGCCCAGCGCGGCCGGAACGGGTGTGCAGTCGCTTAGCCTCAGCAGCAGCGGGAAGTCGTAGTCGGCCCTCAGCCATTCGGAGACGAGCAGCGGGTTGACCACCCCTTCCTGGACCATGTCGTCGTCCACGGCCTGGCCCGGCAGGACGGCGAGCGCGAAGTTGCCGCTGCCGGAGGTGACATAGGTGCGCAGCAACTGGGCGAGGACCTGCCGGCCCAGCGCGACCAGCAGGTCATCGTCGGCGGTCATGAGGCACGTCCCTCAGGTGGTCGGAGCCGCTGGTGGCTGGGGACCGGCGGCGGGTTGCGGTGCCGCGGGCGTCGCGGCCGGGGCGGGGGCGGGTTCGGCGGCGCTCCCGTTCCCTGCGGCCGTGCCGGTCTGCCGGGCTTCCGTCTTGGGGGCCAGCGGCGTGATCTCCCCGACCCAGCCCACGATCTGCGCCCCGCGGATCTCCAGCATGCCCCGCCGGCCCTCCCGGTGGAAGGTCCAGCCGTGGTCGCTGCTGCCGCCGGACTCGAAGACGCCGTGGGACTCGGACTCGCTGTGCTGGACGGAGCCGCCGAGGCCGAGGTAGCCGACGGAGCCGCCGAAGCTGGTGGAGCTGGAACTGGTGTCGGAGCGGGAGTCGGCGACGGCCTTCTCGAACGCGTCACCGGCCGCTCCCCAGTCGTCGGCCGAGATCGTCACGTTGCGGACGACGACGAACCCCTTGGGGATCATCGGCAGCAGCTTGTCCTCACCGGCGGGCGGTATCTGGCCCTCGACGGTGCCGTCGCTGATGCACCCCTTCGGCTTGCCGACGACGTGCCAGCCGTCCATGTGGAACAGGTCGCCCAGCAGCCAAGGGCGGCGGATGGTGGCCATGAACCACTCGAACTCCACGCTGGCGTTCGCCGTCTCGTCCCGGAAGCTCGACCACGACGAACTGTCGGTGTGGGTACCGGACACGGCGCTGCTCTCGCTGTGGGAGGCGTTCGCGGAGGCGCCGAAGGAGCCGATGCCGAAGCCCGCCCTCCCCGAGGTGGACGAGGAGCTGTTGTCGTAGAAGCTGCGCCCGAAGGACTGTGCGTGGTCCGCGGCAGTGGCGTGCGTGGTGCTCGAGTCCACGCTGATCTTGGTGGCGCCGAAGTCCTGGTTCTCCCGGTCCCACCACGAGACGGGGTCGATGTAGGAGTAGGGCACGCCGACCGCGACGGAACCGGCGAGTCCCAGCTGGTAGGCGTCGAACATGGTGCGGGCCTGGGCGATGAAGAAGGCCGCGGCGCTGCTGCCGACGGACTGGGTCGTCGCGATGGCGTCCTCCACCTCCTGGCCCCCCATCGCGTACAGGTCTGCCCTCGCCCGGTCGACGGCGCCCTTGTACTTCGCGCTGGTGACCGGCCAGACCTGGCCCTCGGCGGGGTTCATGGTGGCGCCGGCGAAGGCGTTGGCGAACTCGCTGACCGCGTCCTCGTACAGCTTCCTGTTCTTGTTGTAGATCTCGTACTTGCGCGAGTAGCCGGTCATGTTGCCTTCGGCGTCGAAGGTGAACAGCGTCTTCTTCGCGGCGTCGATCCGGGCCTGGACCTCCGGGCTGGGCGGGGGCACGTCCTCGGCCTGCATGCCGACGAGCGCGGTCTTGTAGGCGGCGCTGACCTTGCGGTTCGGCCAGGCGCTGGCGATGCCGTTCCTGGTGACCATCAGCATCTCGTCGACCAGGTTCGAGGTGAAGGCGGCGGACTGGAGCGCGTGCTGAAACTGCGGATCGGGCTGGGCGGGCGCGGCCGCCAGCGCGGCCGCGGGGGTGGTGGCCTCGGGTGCCGCCGGTGCGGCGGGTGCGGCCGGTGCGAAACGTCCGTCACTGGTCACGGCGGCCGAGGTGGCGCCCCCGGCCGGTGTCCAGGGGTACGAGTACATGGTGGGGTCGATGGGGTAACCCACGGGCAGGTGCATGTAGATGGCCGTGCCGGAGGGCTTCCCGTCGGGCCCCACCATGCGGGCCGTGATGGCCGAGTGGATCTGGTCGAGCGCGGCGACGAGTGTCTGGGTGACGCCCCCCGACGTCTGGAGCTGGGAGTCGACTGGCATGGTGCCGGTCCTTTCCATGTCGTGTGCTGCCGGCGTGGTCGGGTCCGAGGTCATTTCTCCTTCTGCGGCCGGGCGGTCAGATTTCGAGCGGGTCGGGTGGCGGGCGGCGGTTTCCCGGCCCCTCGGTGTCCTGGGGCGGGCTCGCCGGCCCTCGTACGGCGTCCAGGACCATCTGGCCCCGTCGGTCGACGAACTTGGTGAACAGTTCCTGGGAGTAGCCGAAGACGACGGCCCAGGCGATGATCTGGGCGGAGGAGTCGAGTGCGCTGAGGCCCGGCACGAAGCCGCCGCGCATCAGGAGCAGACCGAGGACGGCGGTGAGCGCTCCCGCGGGGAGCTTCAACAGGGCCAGGGCGATCGGGACCGGGTACGCCGTCGACGTGCCCCTGATCTTGCGCAGTGCGGTGGCCGCGGCGAGACCGGCGGCGACGAGTCCGATCACCTGGACGACGATGTAGTCGCCCCAGGTGGTGACCGCGCCGATGTTGACGTCGAGGTCCTGGGACATGGGTGCGTCGTCGGTGCCGATGGGGCAGACGACGCGGTAGGGGACGGGCGAATCGGGACTCGTGGGAGGTCCGGTGGGGTCGGCCGACTGCGTGGGGTCGAAGCACAGGGGCACGGCCTGTGGCCAGATGGCCGTGAGCACGGCCACCCCGACGGCGAGCATCATCAGGAACCCGGCCACGCAGTAGACGATGCGGACGAAGCTGGCGGCGCGCAGCTTCTCGCGCAGGGCGACCGACTGGGCGGCTTCGACCGCCTCCGTCAGCCTGATGACCTCTTCCGCGGTCGAGATGGTCCGGAGCCGCTCGACGGACTCGCGGCGCGTGTCGGTGACGGGGAGATGCTCGATGACCGCCGCCCTCAGGCCGGGGAGATAAGGGGAGACCTCCTGGGGCGAGGCGAGGAACGACTTCAGCCACAGCAGGGCTGCCGCGTTGAGGTGGGTGTGCGCCGCCATGATGTGGGAGCCGAGGGGGCTTCTGTGGTGGGCGTTGAAGGTGACGATCCGTTCGGCGGCGTCCAGCTCGTCGTGGGCCGCCGCGAGCACGGCGCGGGCCTCGTCCGTGAGCGCGGGCAGGCCCTCCCTCACCGATATGAGGGTCTTGAGTTTGCGGATACTGGCCCGGGTCTCCTCGCTCAGTTCCCAGGACCGCCGCTCCCGCCACCACTCGCGCACCCGTCCCGGTGTGAACCTGCGTTCCGTCCTGCTGGCCATGGCTAGCCCGGCTCCGACCGGTCGTCAGCACGGGTCGACACCCGGCAGCCAGGAGGCCGGGTGGTCGATGAAGATGTTGGAGACGTAGCCGCCGAGTGCGGGTACGTACGACCAGGCGTCGTTGCGGTGGCCCGCGGTGTCGACCATGTCGCCCCTGGTCTGGCAGGACACCGTGACGGGTGTCGGGCCCCGGAGGAGGCCGACGACGGGGGCGTCGAGGCGAGGCTGTGCCCGTACGTTGACCCCCGTGCCCCAGGTGATGAAGTCGCCGCCGGCGGGGGTGGTGTTCCCGCCGTCGGAGGGCGCGCCCAGCAGGGGCAGCTTCCAGTCGCCGGCGTCGTCGCACTGCGGGTCGGCCACCACCGACAGGTGGACGTGCTTCTCGTGGGGGTTGGTCCCGGCGTACGGGGCCCATTGCCAGTCGCGGCGGTTGGCGATCCGGCGGTTGGCGATGACGTACTTGATCCGTGGGTCGCGGCTGTCGAGCAGTTGGTCCGCCAACTGCTGGATGTCGAGGCCGTGGGCCGGGTCGTGGGTGAAGTCACGGGCGGTGACGATCCCGGGCCCGTACCAGGGGTTGTGGTCGCTGGCGCTGCCGCGCGCCTGGTGTGCCGCGTCCCCGATGCTGCCGTCGGAGGCGACGCTCCGGCCGGGGAAGCGGGCGTCGAGCTGATGCCGGAGGGTCTCCAGGCTGGTGGCGACTCGCCAGGACATGATGCCTCCTCCGCGGCCGGCCCGGTCTGCCCGAGGGGTACGGGCGGGTGCCGTGCCACTGCTGTTCCGACGGTACGAATGTGCCGTCAGCCGGGCGTCACTCCGCCGTTACCGGCCGGAGGGGACAGCGAGGGGAACGCGGAGAGCAGGCGGGTGAACCGTGGGGACGGTTCGACGCCCAGTTCGTCGAGGACCAAGCGGCGGTAGGCGCAGTAGTGGCGGATCGCCTCGTGCAGGTTGCCTTCAGCGAGGTGGACGGAGACGACGGCCCGGTGGGCGCTCTCGCGCAGCGGTTCCGCCCGCACCCCGGCCCATGCCGCCTCCAGGGCCAGGGCCGGCCGGCCCTCCCGGGTCAGGGCCTCGGCCAGCGCGTCGAGGGCGTGCAGCCGCAGCTGCCGAAGGCGCTCCCGCTCGACCAGCACCCAGTCCTCGTCCCAGCCGGGCAGCAGGTCGTCGCACATCAGCGCCTCCAGGGGAGGCTGGGGGCGGGCGGGTGAGCTGCCGCGTCCGACGATGCCGAGGGCGGTGCGGGTGAAGCCGTGGATGTCCACCTGCAGGGTGGGTGAGATCGCCAGCGAGTCACCGCAGCACCGGATCAGGGGCGGGCCGTCCCGCGGCAGTTTCCACAGGGTGGTGCGCAGGCTGCCGCGGGCGTGCTGCTCGGTGACCTCTGGCCACAGGCTGCCGGCGAGGACCGTGCGGGAGACGCGTTCCCGTATGCCCATGAACGCCAGGAGCCGCTGGCTGTTGCGGCACAGCTCGACGGGCTCGGTCCCGAACTCCAGCTGGAACCGACCGAGCAACCGAAGCCGGGGAGGAGGGGGAGTCACCATGATCGCGTCTTCAACATGATCGCCTGGTTCAGGACATGCACAGCGCTGTCGGCCGGTCCCCGCCGCCTTCCTCAGTATCCGCCGCTTCGATCGCGCTGTGCAACCCGAGCCGGATCGTCAAGTCGGTGTCCAGGCCGGGGCCCTGAACCGGAGGCAACGGCCCGGTCTCGTCGGTTCCAGCCCGGTACGGCCACGGTGCGCAGGGCTTCCTCCGCTCGTGCCGCCAGGCCGTCCGCACCGCAGGAGCGGGCCAGGGAGAGGCCGCGGTTCACATCGGTGGCCGGGCGGGCGACGATGCCGTACTCGACGCGGGCTGCGGCGTGTTCGTACTGGTAGGGCGAGGCAAGCCAGGTGGGCGACCGCCTGTGCGGCGAGCTGGACCGCGCGCCGGCCGGTCTCCAGGGCGGCTGCGCAGCGCAGGGCCTCCGCCTACGGCGGTGTCCGTGCCGAAGCGCTCGGCCTGGCGGCGGGCGTCGGTGGCGAGCCGCGCAGCGCGGGCGAGGTCCCCGGCGGCCAGGTCGACGGCTCAGGGGGCCACCACGGGGTTGTGCTGGCCCCGGCGGCCGACGCCTTCTCGACCGTCTCCGGTTCGTTGACGCCGTTCTTGGTACGGCCGACGGCGAGCAGCAGCCGGCCCCGGACGGAGCAGGGGCCGGGCGGCACGATCGTCGACGGATTGGGCGGGGCGAAGCCGTACTGCTCGGCGATCGACCAGTCCTCCTCGACATGGCCGCGGGCGAGCAGCGTGTTGACCAGGTTGCAGGCTCAACTTCTTCCGTACACTGCACGTCGCATGGACATGTTGATGCCACCTCGCTGGCAGTACGTGTTCGGCGTTGTCCCAGGCGGAGCCGGTTACGCGGCATCCGGCCGATCGCAGGGTGACTCCACCCCTTCCTCTATAGCGGAGTCCGCAGCTGGTCTCCTCGTCGGTGGCCTGGTGGTGGCAGTCCTCCGATACCTCGGCCGAGATAGATGGCTCCCGCTCAGGTGCGGGCGCCAAATGTCCACTGGGCCGGTGCATCGTTCTCTGCATGTACCTCCCGCCCGGGCGGGGCCATGCCCGGAGGAGGAGAAGACACCGTCCTGGGCAGTGTCTCGATTCAATCCGAAGCCACTCCGCACACGCCGCCAGCCCGGCGGGGCTCGCTGCGGCAGCAGGCCCCGGCAGCCCGTCAGGGAACCGTCCCTCTCGGTGCTGGTGGCGTGCTGCGAGCTGAGCTCATGTGCCTCGCTGTCGTGCAGGACGCCGAGGTTCTGCCCGCGCAGGTCCTTGAGGGGATCACGGCTGCCCGTAAGGTCCTCCAGGCACTGGAGGACCGCATGAGGGCCTGGTAACGCGCGGTGAGGCGCCGGTGAGCGACACCTACACCGTGCTCCACGACCAGCACGGCCTGGTCGACGCCGAACTGCCGCTGGACCGCGCCCCGTACGAGGCGCTCGTCACCGCCGTCCTCGCATGGCAAAACCCGAACCTCACGCCCCGCCGACTACGAGCAGATCGCCCTCCAGCTCACCGGGCACGCCCGCGCCCTCGCCGCCGACGTCCAACACCACGCCGCCGCTCTGCCGAAGCACGACGGCCGCAGCGCGGCGGTCCCGCCCACGATCTCCACTCCGCCTGACGCCGGGGAACGGACGCTGCGGTCGCTGAGGGATGAGCAGCGGGTGGGGGAGGTGTCGTCGGGTCAGGCGGCTTGGTCCGACTCGTGGACGCCGTCGTCTTCCTCAGGCGCTTGTTGGTGCGCGGCTTTCTCGTGGGCGCGGAGGGTGGCCCAGAGCGGGACAGTTGCGCAGGTGAGGTGACCAGGGCAGGGGCCACAGCATGTGCCACCAGGCTGCTTCGGGTGTGATGAGGGGGCCGAGGGCGGCGGTGGTCATGCCGGCGGCGAGGCTCCAGCACAGCAGGCGCCCGGCCCGTTGCACGGAGCGCGTGAGCCGCCGGGCGGGAACGCGGTGGCGGCGGGTGGGGTGGGAGCAGGGCGTACGTCTGCCCGGTGTGCCCATCGCAGGGATGCCCTTCACGACAGGGGTGGTTGCCGCGGGCTGGGGGACCACGCGTGCTGTGGGACCGGATGAAGCCCCAGGATGCCGGGTTCGTTGAACGGCTTCCAGGTCGATGCAGAGGATGTCCGTGCTCAACGGCGTGCCTGCCTGGCGCATCCTCAGGTCAGTCAGCATCCGGTCAGCATGAGTCCTCGTCCGTTCCGAGACAGGGGTTTGAGCGGGTGCCCGGTCGGCGATGGCGTAGCGGCCTGGACTCCATGGAAGCGCCGGCGAGGAGCCTTCATGCCCGAGTGAAGTCGATGTTCTTTGGCGTCTTCGGGTCCGACGAGTGCCGGTGTACAGTGAACAACGCCCCTGACCTGCACAAAGCAGGCAGGGAGCCGTCCTCGAGGAGTCCCAAGTGCTGCGTACTCTGTTCAAGTCCAAGATCCACCGTGCCACCGTCACCCAGGCCGACCTGCACTATGTGGGATCGGTCACCGTCGACCGGGATCTGATGGACGCCGCGGACCTGCTCCCGGGGGAGCTGGTGCACATTGTGGACATCACCAACGGTGCCCGCCTCGAGACCTATGTCATCGAGGGTGAACGCGGCAGCGGGGTGATCGGCATCAACGGGGCCGCCGCCCATCTCGTGCACCCCGGTGACCTGGTGATCCTCATCAGCTACGCCCAGGTCGACGACGCCGAGGCCCGCTCGTTCGTGCCGAGCGTCGTGCACGTCGACGCCGCGAACCGGATCGTCGCCCTGGGGTCGGACGCGGCCGAGCCGGTTCCCGGCTCGGACACGGTCCGCAACCCCCACGCGGCCGTCTGAACCGGCCCCGTCCGCACGGCGACGTGTGGAGCGGCGGGACCGCACCGCGGGCGGCCCCGTCGCCCCGGACGCCCGGCCGGGCGCGGTGATCACCCCGGCCGTGCTGGCCCTCCTGCACACCTCCCCGGTCCATGTCCCCGTCTTCGAGGCGCTGCGCGACCGGCACCATCCCGGGACGGCCCTGCGGCACCTGGTGCGCGAGGACCTGCTGGCCCGGGCCCGGAACGAGGGGACGGGGCCGGTCGCAGGCGCTGTCGCCGCCGCCGCGGCGGGCGGCGCCCGGGCGGTGCTGTGCACCTGCTCCACGCTCGGCGCGGTCGCCGAGGCGGCGGCCGCACGGGCCGGCGTGCCCGTGCTCCGCGTGGACCGGCCCATGGCGGCCGCTGCCGCCCGGCTGGAGCGGGTCGCGGTCGTCGCCGCGCTCGCCGCCACGGTGGGGCCCACGGTGGCGCTCATCAGGGAGGAGGCGGCCCGCAGCCGTACCGACCCCCGGCTGCGCACCCATCTCGTCCCCGGGGCGTGGCACCGGTTCGCCTCCGGTGACCGGGAGGGCTACCTGGACGCGGTCGCCCGCGCCGTCGACGCGGTGCGCGACGCCGACGCCGTCCTGCTGGCGCAGGCGTCGATGGCGGACGCGGCGGAGCGGGCCCGTACGGCGCTGCCGGTGCTGAGCAGCCCCGCGTCCGGGCTGCGGGCCGCGGCGCGGGCCGCCTCCGGAGCCGCCGGCCCGTCGTCCGCACGGCCGTGACTGGATCCGGCGCGCGTGGGAACCCGAGCCGGTGGACATTGGGAACGACGCACGACGTCCTCTGGAGGCACGGCATGACCCACCCGTACCCCGACCCCGCCCCGCCGGTGCCCACGCCGACGCCGGGCCCGCCGCCGGACCCCGGCCCGCTGCCGCATCCCGTCCCCGCGCCGTCGCCGGTGCCCGGACCGTCCCCCGACCCGGTCCCGCAGCCGCCGGGTCCGTCCCCCGAGCCGGTCCCGCCCCCGGAACCGCAGCCCGGCCCGGCCTGACCGGCCCGGCCCCACCCGACCGGCCCGCGGCGGTGCGCGTCCGGGCGCGGCGCCCGCGGCGGGCCCCGAGCACAGCGGGCCCGGCCTCCGCGAAGGCGCCCGCCCGGCCGTGCGGTCAGTCCGCCGCGACCTCGGAGCGGTCACCGCCCCAGAGGGTGTGGAAGGCCCCCTCGCGGTCGGTCCGCCGGTAGGTGTGCGCACCGAAGAAGTCGCGCTGCCCCTGGGTGAGGGCCGCCGGGAGCCGCTCGGACCGCAGGGCGTCGTAGTAGGCCAGCGCGGCGGAGAAACCGGGCGTCGGCACGCCCTTGCGTGCCGCCGCCGCCACCACCTTCCGCCAGTCGTCCTGCGCGGCGCCGATCTCCTCCGCGAACTGCTTGTCCGACAGCAGGCTCGGCAGGTCCGGCTGCGCCTCGAACGCGCCGCGGATGCGGTCCAGGAAGGCCGCCCGGATGATGCACCCGGCCCGCCAGAGCGAGGCGACCGCACCGGAGTCGACGCCCCAGCCGTGGGCCTCGCTCCCCGCCTGCACCTGGTGGAAGCCCTGGGTGTACGAGACGATCTTGGAGGCGTAGAGGGCCTGCTCGACCCGGGCGGCGAACCGGTCCGCCTCCTCCTCGCCGAGCGGCTCCGCGGACGGGCCCGGCAGCCCGCGGGAGGCCTCGCGCAGTGCGGCGTGGCCCGACAGCGACCGGGCGAACACCGCCTCGGCGATCCCCGACACCGGAACGCCGAGGTCCAGGGCGATCTGCACGGTCCAGCGCCCGGTGCCCTTCTGCTCCGCCCGGTCCGCCACCACGTCCACGAAGGGCAGCCCGGTCGCGGCGTCCACCTGGGCGAGGACCTCGGCGGTGATCTCGATCAGATAGGAGTCCAGCCGACCGGTGTTCCAGGTGCGGAAGGTCTCCGCGATACGGGCGGGGGAGTAGCCCGCCACCGCGCGCAGCAGGTGGTAGGCCTCCGCGATCAGCTGCATGTCGGCGTACTCGATGCCGTTGTGGACCATCTTGACGAAGTGCCCGGCGCCGTCCGGGCCGACGTGCGTGACGCAGGGCGTCCCGTCCGGGGCGGTGGCCGCGATCCGCTCCAGGAGGGGGCCGAGGGAGGCATAGGACTCCGCGGAGCCGCCGGGCATGATGCTCGGCCCGTGCAGCGCGCCCTCCTCGCCCCCCGAGATCCCGACGCCGACGAAGTGGATGCCGCGCTCCCGCAGCCGTCGCTCCCGGCGCCGGGTGTCCTCGAAGTGCGCGTTGCCGCCGTCGATGATCACGTCCCCCTCGTCGAGCAGCGGGGCGAACTCGTCGATCACGGCGTCCGTCGCCTCGCCGGCCTTCACCATGATCACCAGGCGGCGCGGGCGTTCGAGCGCGGCGACGAAGTCCTGTGCCGACTCCGCGGCGACGAAGGCGCCCTCGCCGCCGAACTCCTCCACCAGTGCACGGGTCCGGGCGGCCGTCCTGTTGTGGACGGCCACCGTGAGTCCGTTGCGGGCGAAGTTGCGTGCGAGGTTGCGGCCCATCACCGCAAGGCCCGTCACGCCGATCTGGGCGGTTCCGTTCATCGGTGTGCTCCTGGAAGCCGAAGAAGTCCTGAGGGTGGCCGGTCGGCCGTGCGCCGGTGCATACGTAAGGGCGGTCCGGCCCACTCACCGATCTTCGGTGCGCCGCCCGGAGAGTGCATCCCGTTCCCCGGAAACGCAGCGGTTCCGGGCCCGCTTCCGTCAGGTCGCGCCCCGGGCCCGCTCCCTCGGCGGCGCCCTCCCGCGGCCGCACCCCCCGGCGCGCCCTTACCCCGCCGGGGCGCTCCCCGGGGCGCGGAACGGGCACCGTACGTGACCTGTCGGCCGAGGACGGCGGTATTCGGTCACTCTCGGCCGAATCGCTTGTGACGCTCCGTTCCACCGCCCTACGTTTGCCGCTTGCGGCATGACCTGCATGCGTGCGTACGGGTAATGGGGGAACACACCATGGCCGGAACCGGACGGCACCGCCGATACCAGCCGAGTCGCCTGAACAGAGCGTCGCTCACCGTCACCGCCGGGGGGGCCGGCATGGCGCTCCCGCTCATCGCCGCGGGGGCCGCGGGCGCCGCCTCGGCCGACACGTGGGAGAAGGTCGCCGCCTGCGAGTCGAGCGGCAACTGGAGCATCAACACCGGCAACGGCTACTTCGGCGGACTCCAGTTCACCCAGTCCACCTGGGAGGCGTACGGCGGCACGCGGTTCGCCCCCCGGGCCGACCTGGCGACCAGGGACCAGCAGATCGCCGTCGCGGAGAAGGTCCTCGAGGGCCAGGGCCCGCGTGCCTGGCCCACCTGCTCGGAGCGGGCCGGTCTCACCCGCGGCGGCGACGGCCCGGACACGGCTCCCACCGCCCACGCGGCCCCCCGGGCCGCCCCCGCCCGCCCGGCGGCTCCCGCTCCCCAGGCCTCGCCGACCACCGTGCCCACCCAGCGCGAGGGGTACACGGTGGCGCGCGGGGACTCCCTGTCGAGCATCGCCGAGCGGAAGCGCGTGCGCGGCGGCTGGCAGGGCCTGTACCGGCACAACCGGACGGTCGTCGGAGAGGACCCGGACCTCATCTTCCCCGGCCAGCGGCTGGTGCTGCGCGCGCCGTCCGCGGCGCCGGAGGCGAAGCCGCGGGACAGCGCCGCCTCCCGGACCGGGGACCGTCCGGCGGCCGGGCAGACCCCGAAGGGGACTCCCGAGCGGGCGCCCGCGCAGAAGCCGAAGCAGACCCCGAAGGAGACCCCGAAGCAGCAGGCCCCCGAGCCCGCCCCGAAGCAGCAGACGCCGAAGCCCGCCCCGAAGCAGCAGGCCCCCACCGAGGCCGAGCCCGCGCCCGAGGCCGGCGGCTACAGCGCGCCGGTGGCCGCAGGCCCCTCCACCGCCTACCGCACGGCCGGAGGCTCCTGGTCGCGGGGCTACCACACCGGCGTCGACTTCCCGGTCCCCACCGGAACCTCCGTCAAGGCCGTCTCGCCGGGCACGGTGGTCTCCGCGGGCTGGGCCGGGGCCTACGGCTACGAGGTCGTCATCCGCCATCGCGACGGCCGGTTCAGCCAGTACGCCCACCTGTCGGCCCTCAACGTGCGCACCGGCCAGCAGGTCTCCGGCGGGCAGCGGATCGCCCGGTCAGGATCCACCGGCAACAGCACCGGACCGCACCTGCACTTCGAGGTCCGTACCGGCCCGGGCTTCGGTTCCGACGTTGACCCGCTCGCCTACCTCAGGTCCCGGGGCGTCCGCGTGTGACCCCGCCCTCCGGCCCGGGCCCCGCACGGGTGCGGCCGGCGTCCGGGAGCGGCCGCCGCCCGCCGCGCGGCCCCCTCCCGTCCGCCCCGGGCGGTCGCCGCCGAGCCGCTCCCGTGTCAGCAGCACGATCCCGGCCGCCGCGACCGCTCCGCAGACCACCGCCAGCACGGCCCCGAGGGCCCCGTGCCGGAAGCCCTCGCCGAAGAGGGCGATGCCGACCGCGGACGCTGCGACGGGGTTGACCACGGTCACGGTGGCCAGCGGGGCCGCCAGCCCCGAGCCGCGGTAGGCGGCCTGGGACAGCAGCAGCCCCAGCACCGCGAGGACGCCGACCACGAGCAGGGCGGGCCAGTGCCGCAGCGGGGCGCTCCATGCCCAGTCCTCCGCGACGGTCTTGGTGAAGATGGAGGCTATCCCGAACGACACCCCCGCGGCGGCGGCCAGCAGCACGCCCCGCAGCACGGGGCGGTGCACGCCGTGTGCGGCGAGGAAGAGCAGCGCCACCGCGCCGAAGGCCGTGGCCGCGAGCACCGCGCGCTCCCCGCTCCCCGGGGTGACGCCCGTGCCGCCGTCGGTGAGGGCGAGGAGCCCCGCCAGTCCGGCCGTTGCCAGGAGCGCGCCCCGCCAGGCCCGCGCCCCCGCCCCGCGGTGGACGAAGAGCGCGGCCATCGGCAGAGCGAAGACGAGGGTGAGCGCCCCCAGCGGCTGCACCACGCTCAGCGGCCCGTAGGCGAGGGCCGCGACGTGCAGCGCCGCTCCCGTGCCGTTGAGGGCCACGGCGGCCCACCA
Organism: Streptomyces sp. NPDC048001; assembly: GCF_043203115.1. Lineage (NCBI taxonomy): Bacteria > Bacillati > Actinomycetota > Actinomycetes > Kitasatosporales > Streptomycetaceae > Streptomyces > Streptomyces sp. NPDC048001. The sequence continues at coordinate 145,597 of NZ_JBIDBN010000001.1, read as the reverse complement.
GCCCGGCCGGTCCACCGGGGCGTAGGCCCGGGAGGGCGCCGTGGAGGCGACGTACTCCTGGAGGATCGCCCCGGCGGCGTAGGCGATCACGGAGGCCAGCGCGAGGAGTACGGACAGCGCGAGGGAACTCATGGCCACCACCCTGTCCCCCTTCCGCGTTCACGTCGTCATTCCTGAGCACGCACTCTCCCGTACTGCCGCAGTAGTACGGGAGGAGTCGGCGGGTGGGCTCTTCGACGGGCACGACCGGAGGGGTCGGTCCACCCCGGGGGAGAGGCCCGCTGCGGGGTGTGCACTTCATCCCCCAGTATCCGGTTCGCCCCTGCCTGCCGCGCGCCCGGCGGCGAAGGCCCCGGCGGAGCCCGCCCACGGCCCCGGCGCCGGGGGGCGGAGGGGCCCCGGGGCGTCAGCGGGTCGGCCGCCGGGCGCCGTCCGCACGGCGGCCGACCCGCGTCCTCCCCCGGTGGGGCATGCCGGACCCCCATCCGGCATGCCCCACTCCCCTGCGCAGTGGCCGGTACGCGCTCCATGGTGGAACGCCGCGGTCCTCGAATGTGTGGACTCGGTGACAACTGGCGGGAAACGACTGCGCCGCCGCTTCCGCTGTGCTCGGCCCTCTCCCCGCAGGTCAAGGGGCACCTGTGGGTAAGCGATTACCTTCCGTGAGAGGTCTGTACCAATCGACCGGCCATCTGCCCTGCGTGTTTCGGCCAGCCCGGGCCGGACGTCCGGGGGAGGACCGGTCTCCGGGCCCGGGTGCCACGGTTCCCCGCGTCCGCGTCCGCGCCCGCACCCGCGCCTGCGCCCGCGCCGGCCCGGCCGTGACGGACGCCATTTGGAGGGGGCCCGCCCCCTCGCTAAAATCGCGCTTTTGGACATGCCGACGGCATTCGAGTGACCGAGGAACAGCGAAGGCGATGACCCTGACAGAGGACAGCCCCGTGGCCCACGGCCCGGGTATCGACCCGGAGCGGCTGGCCGTCTGCCTGAGCGTGCTCGAGGAGCTCGACCGGCTGGAGGTCGACCACCCCGACGCCGTCGCGGTGCGCCGGGCCACCGCCGGTGTCTACCGCACGGTGAAGCAGCGCCGCCGCCAGGAGCGGCGCGCGGCGAAGACGGCGCACGACCGGGCGGTGACCGAGGCGACCGCCACCGGCAGCGCCGACCGCATCGACGACGAGACCCAGGGGCTGCTGCCCAGCTCCACGGCCGCCGGCGACATCGCGGGCATACTCCGGCGCCCGCGCTCCTGCTACATCTGCAAGACCCGCTATGTCGAGGTCGACGCCTTCTACCACCAGCTCTGCCAGGAGTGCGCCGCCCGGAACCGCTCCAGTCGCGACGCGCGTGCCGATCTGACCGGCAAGCGTGCGCTGCTCACCGGCGGCCGCGCCAAGATCGGCATGTACATCGCCTTGCGCCTGCTGCGCGACGGCGCCCACACCACGATCACCACGCGCTTCCCCAAGGACGCGATCCGCCGGTTCAAGGCCATGCCGGACAGTGACGCGTGGATCCACCGCCTCAAGGTCGTGGGCATCGACCTCCGCGACCCCGCACAGGTCGTCGCCCTGGCCGACTCGGTCGCCGCCGCCGGTCCGCTGGACATCCTGATCAACAACGCGGCCCAGACGGTCCGCCGCTCGCCGGGGGCGTACCGCGAGCTGGTGGCGGCCGAGTCGGCGCCCCTTCCGGCGGGTGAGCTGCCAGCGTCCGAGGTGATCGGAACCTTCGGCAGCGGTGCCGTCGACACGGTGGCGGCCCTGCCCTCGGCCCGGGGCGAGGCGCTCGGCGCCCAGCAGGTCACCGAACTCGCCCTGGTCGGCGGTTCGGCCGCGCCCGCGCGGATCGAGGCGGGCACCGCGATCGACGCGGGCGGTCTGGTGCCGGACCTCCACGCCAGCAACAGCTGGATCCAGACGGTCTCCGAGGTCGACCCGGTCGAGCTGCTGGAGGTGCAGCTCTGCAACTCCACCGCGCCGTTCATCCTGATCAGCCGCCTGCGCCCGGCCATGGCCGCGGCCCCGGGGCGCCGCAAGTACGTGGTGAACGTCTCGGCCATGGAAGGGGTCTTCAGCCGCGGCTACAAGGGGGCGGGCCATCCGCACACCAATATGGCCAAGGCGGCGCTGAACATGCTCACCCGCACCAGCGCCCAGGAGATGTTCGAATCGGACCGCATCCTGATGACCGCCGTGGACACCGGCTGGATCACGGACGAGCGTCCGCATCCCGACAAGATGCGGCTGGCGGAGGCCGGTTTCCATGCACCGCTGGACCTGGTCGACGGCGCCGCCCGCGTCTACGACCCGATCGTGCGGGGCGAGGAGGGCGAGGACCTGTTCGGATGCTTCCTGAAGGACTACGCCCCGTCCAAGTGGTGATCGGGCCTTCCGGGCATTCTCCTCTTATCGGATAGTCGGCATTCTTTCGGTCCCTTCACGGCCGGTGCGCCAGCAGGCGCGCCGGCCGTTGTCCATTTGGAGGGGGTCGTTGGCCTGAAGATGACAGAGAATGGGGCCCCATCGAGCATGGGGCCGCTCATTTGGTTAGTCTGTGGGGAATGGGCGGCCCCCAAGGGATCCACCAATCCCCCTCGGCCGTCCAGGGACAGGTCCTCAACCCGGCCGCGGTCCCGCACGTGTTGACTGCGCCACCGCGACCCAACCGGACCTGTTCCCCTTCGCGACACAGAGGAGTGCGCGGTGACACCAGATGTGAAGCATGAGACGAGGCCGCCTGATCGCGGCGGCCAGAGGCCGGGCAAGACCGAGGAACTGGGCAGTCTCGAGGTGTGGGCCCGCTCGGCTCCGATCAGGCTCGCCGGGTACGAGGAGGACCTCGCCGAGCCGCACATCCTGCAAGGCATCGACTGAGCCGGACGACGACCCGCACTGCGCCGCCGTGCCCCCCGCCCACCCGGGCGGGGGGCACGGGTGTGCCCCGGGTCCGCCCCGCCCTCAGCGCAGCCGCGTGGGCGGCAGGAACTGCCGCACCGGTGTGCGGTGCCACCAGGCCCCGGTCTCGCGCCGTTCGGCGCGTGTGGTGTAGCGGTAGCGGTACAGCAGGGCCCGGACCTGCACGGGAGGCGCGTCCGGGAAGGGGTTGCGGGCGAGCAGCCGCAGGGTGTCGCGGTCGCCCCGCAGCAGCCGTTCGACGAACGCCGGGAACCAGGGCGCGGCATAGGCGGGGGAGAGGGCCGCGAACCACATCATCCAGTCCAGTCGCAGATGGTACGGGGCGTACTGGCGCGGCCTGCGGTGCACGTCCCCCGGTTTGCCCTTGAAGCCGTACGCGCGCCAGACCGTCCCCTCGCCGGCCACCGCCTCGTCCGTCCCCTCCACCACCACCTCGTAGCGCACCCGGCTCACGCTGCCGAAGGCACCGTAGGAGTTGACCAGGTGCAGGGGGTCGTAGGACCGGTTCATGGCCTGGTGCCGCGAGAGCAGGTTGCGGGCGGGCCGGTAGCTCAGGGCGAGCAGGACCGCCGCGACGGCCAGCACGACGGCCTGGTACCAGGGGGGCGCGTCCGGCAGGCTCCGCGCGGCCAGCGGGGAGGCGTCCACCGCCGGGAGCGCGAGCACGATCGTCAGCCAGTTCAGCCAGGCGAAGTTGCCCGACAGCACCAGCCACAGCTGGGTGACCACGATCAGTCCGGCGGCCGCGCTCGCCACCGGTTGCGGGGCGAACAGCAGGAACGGCACCCCCAGCTGGACCGCGTGGTTGGCCGCCGTCTCCGCCCGGTGCAGCGGCCGGGGCAGTCGGTGGAACCACCAGCTGAGCGGCCCGGGCATCGGCTGGGTCTCGTGGTGGTAGTCCAGGCAGGTCAGGTCCCGCCAGCAGCGGTCCCCCCGCAGCTTGATCAGCCCTGCGCCGAACTCGACCCGGAAGAGCAGCCAGCGCAGCAGCCACAGGACCACCACCGGAGGGGAGGTGCGCTCGTTGCCCAGCAGGATCGCCAGGAAACCGGCCTCCAGCAGCAGCGACTCCCAGCCGAAGCCGTACCAGGTCTGGCCGACGTTGACGATCGACAGGTAGAGCGCCCAGAGGGCGGCCCACCAGGCCATGGCGACGGCGAGCGGCAGACGGTCCGCGGCCCCGGCCGCGAGCGCGGCGGCGAGCAGCACCCCGCACCAGGCCGTGCACGCGAACAGCCGGTCGCTGTAGCGGAGCCGGAAGAGGCTCGGCGCGGCCCGCGCGGGCACCCGCCGCAGATGCGCGGGGACCGGGAGCATCCCGCGCTCTCCGATGAGCGCCCGGAACTGCAGGGCGGCGGAGAGGAAGGCGACCAGGTACACCACGGCCAGGGCCCGCTGGAACACCAGCCGGCTCAACCAGTAGGCGTCGTCGCCGAACCACTGCATCGCCTCCAGTATCGCGGCCGCGGAGGACTCCCCGCGCAGCGGCCCGCGGAGCGCACCCCCCTCAGGCGGCCGCCGCCCGGCGCAGCGCCCCCGCCAGCCGCCGGGCGTAGAGGCGCTGCGCGAGCGGTACCGCGGGCCCCGCGAGACGGGTGTACCAGGCGGCGGGGCGGCTGAAGGCCCGGACCGTGAACCACACCTCCCCGTCCTCGCGCAGCTCCACCAGGAAGGCCTCCTCCCCGCACTCGGGGTGGCCGGCCTCGGTCCCGTAGGCGAAGCCCGTGCGGTCGGGCCCGTCCGCGGCCCAGACCACCTCGCACGGGGCGGTGAGCCGCAGCCGGCCGGCACCCACCGAGATCCGCACCCGGACGCCGGGCTCCGCCCGGGGCGCCGCGGCTTCCACCCGCGCCCCGGAGGCGCGGTGCATCTCCCAGCCCGTGACCGCCGCTCCCGCGGCCTCGAAGACGGCGCGGCCGTGGCCGATCCGCTCGGCGACGTGCAGGTGCCGGTAGCCGCGCGGCAGGGGCGCGCCGCGGGTCGCGCCGACCTCGGGGTAGCTGAGTGCGGAGGGGGGCGTGGTCATGAGGGTGTCTCCTTCAGTCGTCTCCAGGCGAGCACCGAGCAGAGCGCGAAGCCCAGTGCGTTGCCGAGCCCGTGGGTTGCGGCCATCCAGGCCAGATCGGGGTGCGGAAGCCCGGTGGCCTCGCCGAGCGCCCAGCTCAGGGCGAGCAGCATGGTGGCCACCAGGACCCCCGCGGAGAGGGCGAGCAGCAGGCGGGTGGGTGCCTCGCGGGCGCGGCTGCGTACGTCGCGCCAGGTCACCAGGGCGACTGCCCACATGCCGGCGGTCAGGACCACGGCCCCGACGAGTTCGGCGGCGTCGCCGAGGAAGTAGCCGACGAGCACGAGCAGGGTGCCCGCGGGCACGCTGAGCGCGGCGAACCGCCCGAGCGGGCCGCCCGCGGCGGTGCACACCAGGCCCGCGACGAGCGCCGCGGCGAAGCCCGCGTAGTGGAAGTGGGGCACGGTCAGGGCGAGGATCTCCAGGTCGAAGCCGAAGAGCCGGTGGCCCCCTCGCTCGGCCACCAGGGCGAGCGCTGCCACGCAGGGCGAGAGCAGAGCGGTGAGCACGGCGAGTTCGGCCGGCGCGGCCGACCGGATCCGCCGCAGCCGCCGGGGTGCCTCGGCCGCGAGGGCCAGGGTCCCCGCCGCGTAGACCCCGGCGAGCGCCACCGCCGTGGTGCCCCGGGGCAGCCACAGCGCGGCGGATCCGGTCAGGGCGCACAGCGGCCATGCCCGCCGAATGGCGGTCGGCGGGCGCGGCGCCATCAGGCGGAGCCCGGTCGGCACCACGACCAGCATGCCGAGCATCACGATCAGGTTGACCAGCACCGACACGGCACCCCACCCCCCTGTTGAACGTGTTCAAGTTCGTCCCGGCGGTGAGCTTACGGGGTGGATTGAACGCGTTCAAGTCGCGTCTGGGCTGAAGATCCGTCAGAACTTGAGGGTGCGGACGGTCCGCCCGGCCGGGAACCGGTCCGCGGGCGGGAGGCCCGCCGTCCGCCGCAGGCGGAGCGAGGGACGCAGAGCTGAGGGAGAACGAGGTGCGCGCACCGATGCAGCGACTGTCCGTGGCGGCCGCCACGGCGTGTGTGGGACTCCTCGCCGCCGGTTGCGGTGGCACGGACGCCCCGCCCGGACCGGAGGAGCTGCTCCTCCAGCCGACCAGCGCCCGCGGCGCGGGCGCCTACGCCCCCTCGGCCGCGGTCCCCGCGCCCGCCTTCGCCCCGCCCGCCGTCACCGCCGCCCCCGCCAGCCCCTCCGGAGGGGGCACCACCCTGCGGACGCTGTCCGGCGCCGCCCCCGGCCTGTACGGCGGCCTGCCCGAGCGGGCGAGCTGCGACGTCCCCGCCCTGACGCGCCACCTGTCCGCCGACCGGGCCGAGGGCCGTGCGTTCGCCACCGCGGCGGAGATCGAGCACGGCGACGTCGCCGCCTTCCTGCGCGGGCTGACACCGGTCGTCCTGCGGGCCGACACCCGGATCACCGGACACCGCCTCGCCGACGGCGGCAACCGCGCCCACCAGGCCGTCCTGCAGGCGGGGACGGCCGTGCTCGTGGACCACTTCGGCGCCCCCCGCGTGCGCTGCGCCGACGCGAGCCCCCTGGGGCCGCCCGTGCCCGCCGAGCGCGCCGTCGTCCCGCGCGGCCGGCCCTGGGACCGCTACCGCCCCGACCAGGCGATCGTCGTCAAACCCGCCGAGCAGGTCGTCAGCAGCCTGCTCCTCGTGAGCACCGCCGACGGCAGCTGGATCGAGCGGCCCTCGGGCACGGGGGGCGAGGAGGACGCCCGGCCGGAGGTGCTGCCGCCGGTGGCCGCCGAGGAGGTGTTCGCCGACCCCGCCCTCGCCGGGCCCGGCGCCGGGGCCGGCCAGGCGCCCGCGACCTCGGGCGACACCGGCTCCGCGCCGGCCGGGCAGGCCCCCGAGGCCCCGCTCCCCGACGTGCCCGCGTACGACCCCCTCCCTCCCGCCGACGTCCCGCCGCCGCAGCCGGACGCCGCTCCGGCCCCGGAACCGCTGCCGGACGGCCCCGACGCCCCACCCGTCCTCCCGGACGTCCCGCTTCCGCCCGCCTCCGACCCCTACGCCTCCGAGTACTCCCCGGGGTGACCCGCCCGGGGAGCACGGATCCGGTCGTGGGAAGCGGCAAATGATGGCAGAGTGGCTGCATGGCTGATCGGGCAGCGGGTGCCCTGTCGCTTCCCGACGACTGGCCGGCACGCGCGGAGACGACGCTGAGTCTCACTCGCATGGGCACCTTCGACTGGGACCTGGGCAGCGGTCTCCTGCACCTCGACCCCGTCGGCCTGGCCCTGTTCGACCTGCGTCCCGAGGAGTTCGACGGCCGGCCCGACGATCTCGCCTCCCGGGTGCCCGCGGACGAGGCCGTCCGCCTGGACACCCTCGTCACCCAGGCGCTCAAGCGCGGGGCCGAGCACTACGGCGCCTACTTCCGCGTCCGCCGCAAGGACGGGAGCCTGCGCTGGACCCACACCCAGGCCCGCGTCCGGCGCGACGCGAGCGGCCGCCCGGTGCGGATCACGGGCATCGTCCGCGACGCCACCCAGGAACTCGCCGACTCCGCCGCGCGCATGGGCCTCGACGCCGACCGCCGCCGCCAGACCAGCGTCGTGGAGTCCACCACCGCCGCCCTCGCGCACGCCCGCACCGTCGAGGACGTCATCGCCCTGCTCCGCGGCTCCCAGGGGCTGGAGCACCTCGGGGCGACCAGCCTGGTGATGGGCCTCCTGGAGTCCGGGCGGATCCACCTGGTCGCCGAGGGGCCGGAGGAGTCCTTCGTCCCCGGCACCCGGTGGACCCGGGTCGACGAGCAGTACCCGATGAGCGAGGTGGTGCGGACCCTCGCCCCCCGCTTCATCGAGTCGGCGGAGGACTTCGCCGCCTCCTACCCGGTCCTGTGGCCGCACATCAAGGGCCTGGGCGTGTCGGCCGCCGCCTACCTCCCGCTCATCGCCCAGGCCCGCCCCATCGGTGCGCTCGGCCTGCTCTACCGCGACAAGGAGGGCTTCACCTCCGACGAGCGCAACCTCCTGGTCGCCCTCGGCAGCAGCATCGCGCAGAGCCTCCAGCGCGCCGTCCTCTACGAGCAGGAGCACGATCTCGCCGAGGGCCTCCAGCAGGCGATGCTGCCCCGCCGCATCCCCGAGGTCGCCGGTGCGCAGATCGCGGTGCGCTACCGCTCGGCACGGCTCGGGCGCGACATCGGCGGCGACTGGTACGACGTCATCCCCCTGCCCGGAGGCCGCGTCGGCGCCGTGATCGGCGACGTCCAGGGGCACGACACCCACGCGGCCGCGGTCATGGGCCAGCTGCGGATCGTGCTGCGGGCCTACGCCGCCGAGGGCCACACCCCGGCCACGGTGATGGCCCGGGCCTCCGTCTTCCTCCACGAGCTGGACACCGACCGCTTCGCCACCTGCACCTACGCCGAGGTGGACCTGACCACGGGCGTCGTCCAGCTGGTGCGCGCCGGGCACGTCGACCCGCTCGTCCGCGACCAGGACGGCAGCCCCCGCAGACTGCCCGTCCAGGGCGGGCTCCCGCTCGGGCTCTCCGCGGAGTTCCGCCGCCTGGAGTACCCGGTCACCACCGTCGAACTCGACCCCGGCCAGACCCTGCTGCTCTACACCGACGGCCTGGTCGAGCAGCCCGGCGCCGACCTCGACGACGGGATGCGCCTGCTCGCCGCCCTCGTCCACGACGGCCCCCGCGACCTGCAACTGCTCGCCGACCGGCTCTGCGAGGTGGTGGACGAGCGCGGCGGGGACGACGACGTGGCCCTGCTGCTCCTGCGCCGCAAGGGCACCTTCGCCCCGCAGGCGGGCGGACGCCTCCAGCAGCACGTGGCCCAGAACGACCCCGAGGCGCTGCGCTCGGCCCGGCACATGGTCCGCGCCGCGGTACGGGCCTGGGGGGCGAGGGAGCGGGCCGACGAGATCGAGCTGGCCGCGGACGAACTCGTCACCAACGCCCTGATGCACACCGACGGCGGCGCGATCGTGACCGTGCGGGTGCTGGCCGGCCCCCGGCGCCTGCTCCGGGTGGAGGTGGAGGACCGCTCCAGCGCCCTGCCGCGGCGCAGGGAGGCGGGGGACTCCGGGGTCTCGGGGCGCGGGCTGATGCTCGTCGACCGGCTGTCCGACACCTGGGGCGTGGAGTCGCGCGGCAGCGGCAAGTGCGTGTGGTGCGAGTTCGCCGTCCCGGAGCGCGACCACCGCTGAGCCCCGCCCCGCCCGCGCCTCGCGCCGCCCACCGCCGTGCGGCAGGGTGGAGGCATGCCCGAACTGCCCGAGGTGGAGGCGCTGCGCGGCTTCCTCGACGCGCACCTGGCCGGACGGTCCGTCGCCCGCGCCCTCCCCGCCGCCGTCAGCGTGCTCAAGACCTACGACCCGCCACTCCGGGCGATCGAGGGGGCACCGGTCACGGCCGTGGACCGCCACGGCAAGTGGCTGGACATCACCGCGGGGGAACTCCATCTGGTGGTCCACCTCGCCCGGGCGGGATGGGTGCGCTGGCAGGACCGGGTGCCCGAGGCGCCCCCGCGTCCGGGCCGCGGGCCGCTGGCGCTGCGGGTCGTCCTCGACGACGGCAGCGGCTTCGACCTCACCGAGGCGGGCACCACCAAGAGGGTGGCCGTCCACCTCGTCCGGAGCCCCGGGGAGGTCCCGGCGATCGCCGACCTGGGGCCCGACCCGCTCGCCGGCTCCTTCGACCTGGCGGCCTTCACCGCACTGCTCGCGGGGGAGCGCCGGAGGATCAAGGGGGCCCTGCGCGACCAGACGCTGATCGCCGGGATCGGCAACGCCTACAGCGACGAGATCCTCCACGCGGCCCGGATGTCGCCGTTCAAGCCGGTGCAGAACCTGGACGAGGACGAGCTGCGCACCCTCCACGCCTGCCTGCGCTCCACCCTCGGCGAGGCCGTCGCCCGCTCCCGGGGCACCGCGGCGGGCCGGCTGAAGGCGGAGAAGAAGAGCGGCATGCGCGTCCACGGGCGCACCGGGCAGCCGTGCCCCGTCTGCGGGGACACGGTCCGGGAGGTGTCGTTCAGCGACTCCTCGCTCCAGTACTGCCCGACCTGCCAGACCGGCGGGAGGCCGCTGGCCGACCGCAGGCTCTCCCGCCTGCTGAAGTGACCGCCGGGCCCCGGGGGCCTGCACCGCCCGATGCAGTTGCTTTGGGGCCGTGACGGGTCCGGGGAGGGCGTGAGCGCCCGGCCTGTGAGGCGGCCATGACAGGTTGGCGGCGAACCTCGACGCAGTACCACGGAGGTCGTTCCGTTGCGCACATGCCCGACCCGCCAGCCGCCGGCGGGTCGGGCATGTGCGCTGGGGCTCACCTCACGAGGGGCTTCGGGCTCGGTGCATAGTGGGCTGGGATGGGGAGTTCGAGCTTCCAGTTGACGAAGCCGATGGGGTCGGCCCGGGTCGATTCGAGCCAGTCGAGATGGTCGGGCGGGGCGGCAGCTGCCGACGTCGCCGGTACCAGGAGAGCAGCGGCGACCAGGGTCGCGGCCAGGCAAGTCTTCTTGATCACGACTCATCAACGTCACAGCCTGGGCAGTGGTTACTCTGTCCATGGACGGCGGAACGGCGGTCAGCGCCTGGTAGTGAGCATGGGTCTCCCCGCCCGCCGGTGGGACGTGGTCTTCTTGGTCTGGCTGTGGGCCCAGCGGCCTGGCTCGGCCGAACCCGTTTGGCTCGGGTCCGCAGCACCGGCCACCGGTTGGGCTTCTTGATCGCCCGTGGGCAGTTCCGGTTCCGGCGGGCTGGGAGCAAGCGGCTGCGCGCTTCCTGCCCGGCCTCGGTGAGGGAGCGAGTGAGCTTGGCCATCGTGGCTCCGAGCCGGGACGGAACGCTTCGGCGGACGATGCGGACGCACCTGAGGCAGGAGACCCGGTCCGCGTCCACGGCCGGGCCGGCGAGGGCTGCGGCGTGAGCGAGCCGGCGGTTCGCGTGATGGACGGCGAGGTAGGCCCACAGCTCCTGCCGGACGCCTTCCGTCGTGCGGGACCGGATCGGCCCACCGGGGCCGAGGCGATTCTTGATCTCGTCGAAGGCCCGCTCGATCTCCCAGCGTTCCCGGTAGAGCGCGACGAACTCGGCCGCCGGGTACCGCTCAGGGTCCAGCAGGGGCGTGCCGAGGAAGGCCACCTTGTCGTCCTTCGTCAAGGTGATGACGCGGTAGAGCGTGTGCTTGGGCAAGATCCGGCATTCCCGGGCCGCCCGGAGCCGGACGTCCTTGCCCGGACGTGCCATCGACAGGGACGAGCCGTCGGGAAGCTCCTCCTGGAGGGTGCCGAGGTGGTTGGACGTCCTCGCCGAGCCGCGACCGGGCCCGGCACAACGACGATCGGTTCACCCTGGCCAGGGCCCGGCTGCCCGGTATACCGCTGGTCAGCACGCGCAGCACCTCCTCGTACGACTCCCGGGCGAACAGACACAGGGCCAGGACGAAGTACACGACCAGCCGCGCCGGTAGGAGACGGCGCCGCCGCTCGGCTCGCTCGTGCTTGGCTGTCGCCGCGTCGACCAGCTCGGCGGTGAACACCTTCGTCAGGATCCCGATCCGAGCCCGCTGCCCCGCTCCCCACCCCGTCACACCCAGGGCAACGCCCCGCACAGCTCACAGGCAACTGCATTGGCCTGCACCGCCCCCCGGGACACCGGGCGCCCGCCGCGCCGCGGCTCCTGCCCCGGTGTGCGGCCTGCTCCACCCAGCCCGCCGGGATCAGCCGCCGATCGACAGCAGGCGCTCCCCGTTCTCGCCCCGGACCTCCCACCGCCCGATCTCCGCCGAGCGCAGCATCGTGCCCCCGGCGATCTCCAGCGGCCCGGCGTCGCCGGAGGCGCCGTCGATTCCGTAGCCCGACTCCGGCACCCACCAGCTGAGCACGGGGTACTCGGCGCCGTCGGTGCCCACGGCGACCAGCCGGCAGGTCCGGGGGCCGGGCAGGTCGCTGAGCCGCATCGCCACCGAGGTGCCCCAGCCGTGGTCCGCCAGCGCCACCGAGGCCCGCACCCCCGAGACCGGGTCGGAGGCCGCCACCCGCTGCACCGGCGCGGCCGGTGCGCCCGGCCCGTGGACGGCGACCACGCCCACGGGGAGCGCCACGACCAGCGCCGCGGCGGCGGCGCCCATGACCCACCGACGCCGCCCGGCCCTGCGCCGCTGCGCCCGCACCCGCCCGGTGAGCCGGTCCAGCAGCTCGGGTGAGGGCGCGGTGGGCAGCCCTCCGGGCTCGGCCAGCTCACGCAGGGCCTCCGCCATGGCGGTGAAGTCCGACAGGTGCACGGTGCACCGCATGCACCCGGCGAGATGCTCCTCGAAGCGGATCGCGTCCCCGGGTTCCAGGACGCCCAGCGCGTAGGCGGCCACATCGCGGTGCGGCTCCTGGCGGGTCATGGCGATCCTCGATTCCTGGTGTTACGGCCGGTCACTCTGCTATACGCAGCGACCCCGGCCCCTGCTCAATGCCCCGGCGGCGTCGTGCACACGAGTCCCGTGCCTCCGCTCGGCCCCGCGCTGCGGCGCGGACCGCCGCCCCCGCGCCGCAGGCCCTACACTCCGCTCCATGCTGCGCGTACTGGCCGTCGACGACGAGAGACCGGCACTGGAGGAACTGCTCTACCTCCTGCGGGCGGACCCGCGGGTGCGCACCGCCGAGGGTGCCACCGACGCCACCGAGGCCCTGCGGCGGATCGGCCGGGCACTGGAGGCGGGACCGGACGGCGAGGAGTCCGTCGACGTGGTGTTCCTCGACATCCACATGGCCGGACTGACCGGCCTCGACGTGGCGAGACTGCTGGCAGGATTCGCCCGCCCGCCGCAGATCGTCTTCGTGACCGCCCACGAGGGCTTCGCCGTGCAGGCCTTCGACCTCAAGGCCGTCGACTACGTGCTGAAACCGGTGCGCCGCGAGCGCCTGGCCGAGGCGGTCCGCCGGGTGGGCGAACTGGTGGCCGCCCAGCGGGAGTCGGCAGGCGCCGTGCGGAGGGGCGGTGCCCCGGCGGTCGTCCCCGGGCCGGGCGGCGACCAGATCGCGGTGGAACTCGGCGGGGTCACCCGCTTCGTCCCCGTCGACGACATCTCCTATGTGGAGGCCCAGGGCGACTACGCCCGCCTGCACACGGCGGACGGGAGCCATCTGGTGCGCATCCCGCTGTCCACCCTGGAGGAGCGCTGGGCCTCCCGGGGCTTCGTCCGCATCCACCGCAGCCACCTGGTCGCCCTCGCGCGGATCGACGAACTGCGCCTGGACGCCGGTGCCACGACCGTGCGCGTCGGCAGCGCCGAACTGGCCGTCAGCCGCCGCCACGCACGCCAGCTGCGCGACCTGCTGATGCTGCCCCGCGCCAGGACCTCCCAGGGCCGCGGCGCCTGACCGCCCGGGCGCGGGCGGCATCGCCGCCGTCCGCGCCCGGGGGCCGGACCGCCGGGTGCCCCGCAGCCGGGTGACGGCTCACTCCTCCCAGTCCCAGGTGCCGAAGTACGCCGCCTCGCCCGTCCGCCGGGCCCTCTCCACCGCGCTCAGGCGGGCGAAGTCCCCGGGCGGCATCAGGGCCCGCCATGCGGCCAGGGGCAGGACCCGCGCCTCGTCGTGCTCCCGAGGGTCCAGGACGATGCCCCGGATCTGCGCCGGGGTGAGCCGTCCGCCGTCGAAGACCGTGCCCAGGCTGCTGTAGGGCCAGCCGGCCCCGGGCAGGCCGTAGACGGTGGCCAGCAGCCGGGGAGGGGACGGCGGGGTGAGGCCGGTCTCCTCCCGGCACTCGCGCACGGCCGTCTCCCAGGGCCGCTCGCCCGGGTCCATCGTCCCGCCGACCAACTGCCACGGGTGGGCGGGCGAGTAGACGGAGTGCAGCTGGAGCGGCCGGTCGTCCTCGTCGGTGTAGTAGACGCAGGCGAAGGCGGTGGCCTTCAGCACCGTCTCGGCGTACCGCTCCGGCGGCAGCCAGCCGCTGCCGCGCCCGGGGGCACCGTCGGCTGCCGGTGGTTCGGGGCGGGTCATCCGCATCGACACCGGGCTCCCCGTGAAGCCCAGCTCCCGGTAGAGCGGGGCCGCCTCGACGCTGGCGTCGACCTCGAACCGGGTGACGTGCTCCTTCTCGGCGAGATGGTCCACGAGTGCGGACACCACGGCGCGTGCGCAGCCCCGGCGTCTCAGGTCCGGGCGCGTGGCCACGATGTGCAGCCGGGCGGCCAGGCCCCGGGGGCGGTCGGGTGTCGGCAGGGCGGAGTGGACCAGGCCGAGGGCGCAGGCGGCCAGCGCACCGTCCGGTGCGTCGAGGACGAAGGCCCGCGCATCGCCCGCCGGGCCCAGGCGCGGCGCCAGTTCGTTCGCGCACCGCCGGATCCACTCCTCGCTCAGGGGCTCCGCCAGGATGTGCGCCGAGCGCATCCGGACGATCGCCTCGGCGTCCTCGGGAACGGCGGGCCGGACGCCGCCCCGCCCGCCGGGCCGTACCCGGTCCGGCGCGACGGCGGTGGAGGGCCGGTGCCGTCCGGCGCCCTCGCTGTCCGCGGAGCCGGAGCCGGGGCCGGAGCCGGGGCGGCGCCCGCGGCCGACGGGCAGCGGGACCGCCACGCCCCCCGCGTCGGCGGCTGCGCTCCTCCCGACGGGGGCGGGCACCGGGGAGCCCGGTGCCGGGTGCGCCGTCCCCTGGGCGGCGACCGGGTGCAGGGGACCGTCGGCTCGGCGCCGCGGCCGGGCGTCTCCGAGCCGCAGAGGCGGAACCCCGTGCTCCGCGGGGGTCGGCCGGGCGTCGCGCACCTGTGCCGGGGAGTGGTCGCGGCCCTCGCGGGCGGGGCGTGCGGCGACAGGCGCCTCCGGCGGCGCATGCGCACGGCGCCCCCCGGTGCCGGTGGTGGGGAGCTTCGCCCGAAGCGAGGGGCAGGCCACCTCGGACGGGAGGAGCCACCGGGCGCCCCCTCCGGCGGCCTCCGGCGGCGCCCGGTGCACGGAGCAGCCGGTCACCAAGGGGAACAGGAACCGGAAGTCGTAGTGGCGGCGGGCGGGTTCGCCCGTCCCCGGGTCGGCGTCGACGTCGTGGACGGCGATGTCCAGCGGTTCCCGGAGCCGCCGGGGCGTCAGGCACAGGTCCCCGGGCAGGATGCCGGTCTCGGCCGAGAGCCCGCGCAGTGCCGCGTCCGGCAGGTGCCGGTCGGCCGCCTCGACGGGGACGCACGGTGCGGGCAGGCGCGGCGTACCGCCGCGGAGGGTGTGCAGGACCCGGCGGTCGCGGTCGACGACGACGGCCGTGCAGGTGACGGGTGCGAGGTGGGCACGGCGGCTCCGCGGGCCGCAGGGCTCGGTGGTCCCGGCCGGGGCGGCCAGGTGGGCGAGGAGCCCGGCTAAGGACCGGCGCTCCTCGGGGTGCCGGGAGAGGTACGCCTGTGCGATTGCACGGACGGAGGGGAGGGAGAGCGCCACATCGTCACCTTTCTTTCGCGGGCCGGGTGGTGGAGCGGAGGGGCAGCCCGGCCGGTGCGGCAGGCACCCGGCCCCGCAGCTTCTCAAGGGAGTGCCCGGAACCGCCCGGGCCCGGGTGCCGTGCGCGGGACGGGTCCGCTCCGCACCCTGTGCGTTCGTACGTGGGCAGCTCGTCCTCCGGTCGTCGGCGCGTCCCGGCGCGTCCCGGGTCGGAGTGTGGCTGCCCTGATCGCCGCCTGCGTACTCGCCCCCGAGGGGTGAGCCTCCGGCGGCGGCCGCCCGGCGGGCCGCGCGTGCCCCGGGTCCCCGTGCCCGGGGCACGGCCGCACCCGGTCGGGCGGCGGCACGGCACCGCCGCCCCGTGCGCGCCTGCCGGGACGGGCCGTCGACACGGTGCGGCCCTTCTCCGACGGTGTACGGGCGCCGTGCTCGCGCGGCGCACCCCCGCCTCCCGGGGCCGCGCGCCGGCCGTCCCGGGTGCCCCGTTCGGCGAGCAGCGCGGCGAGAAGCCGCCGATGTGGCCCGGCGAGCAGGGCTTCGTGGGCGGCACGATGGACGAGTCCACCGGGCTCACCCATCTCGGCGCACGGGAGTACGACCCCGCGCTCGGACGGTTCATCTCGGTCGACCCGAAGATGGACATGGCCGAGTCGCAGACGATGAACCCGTACGCGTACGCCAACAACAGCCCGGTGACGTTCAGCGACCCCTCGGGCGCGTTCTGGGGCATCCCCCAACTCGTCATCCAGGCGATGAAGCTGTACAAGAAGGCTGTCGCCTCACTTTCCGGCGGCATGCCGCCGGCCCCGTCCGAGCCGACGCCCACCGTCAGCAAGAAGGACGTGGAGCGGGCGAGGTGGCTGAAGAAGCAGTCCAAGACGGACATGGTCATCCACGTCGCCAAGGAGGCGGTCAAGGAGGCCGGCGGCTACGACGGCATCGTCGACTGCAGCAGCGCGACGGGGCGTGGCGCACGATGGAGCATGAGAGGCGGACGAGTGCAGTTCGGGGGGTTCCTGTGAGACGTTTCTCCGTACAAGGGCGCGACTACTTCGCGCTGATCGTCCTGAGTGACCACAACGACTTCGAGGCCATGGAAGTCGTGGAGGCGGGTGATGGTGCGTCCGGGGGGACGCTGCTGGAGTTCCGGATGGACGACGAGGCGGCGCGGCTGAGCTACATCCGGCCGGAGATCGACATCCCCCTGCTGAGGGCCTCCCTGGAGGTCTTCCGGGAGGAGTTCTTCGAACCCAGGTGGGCCTCGGGGTACCCCTGTCCCCCCTGGTGATCCGCGCGCCGAGCGGCTGAGCCGCCCCGGCTTCGGGCCCCGCCGCGAGCGTGCTCGCGGCGGGGCCCCGTCGTACGCGGTCCTGCCGGCCCGCCGGACTCCGCACCACAGGCGTCGCTTCCCCTCCCATCACCTCCGCACGCGGACCCCCGCGTCTCTACCGCCGTTGATCGCCCCTGCGTAGACTCCCTGCTCCGGGTCCGCCCGCTCCGGCCGGGCCCCGGCGCACCCCTGCCCTCCGCCCCGACCCCACCCCGACCCCCGACCCGCGAAGACCTGCGACCCGACGCTGGAGCGGACACCGATGTCCCCAGAGCACACCCCCCGCCGCGAGGTGGTCACCGGTGTGCCCCGCGCCGCCCGCCGCCGCCCCGGGCACGCCCCGGCCCGCTCCGAGATCAGCGAGCACACCACCCTCGGCACCACCTATGTGCGCTCCCTGATGCGCAGTCAGCTCCGGGCGGCGCTGCGCGCGCTCGGCGTGCTGGTCCTGCTGGTCGGCAGCCTGCCGCTGCTGTTCGCCCTGCCCGGCGTGCTCGGCGGGTGGCCCGGCTCGCCCGCGCCGTTCGTCTGGGCCGCTCTCGGCTTCGGCGTCTACCCGGTGATGTGGCTGACCGCCCGCTGGTACGTGCGGCGGGCCGAGCGCAACGAGCGGGACTTCGTCCGCCTCGTCGAGGGCCGCTGACCCGTGGAGCGCACGTACACCGCACTCGCCGTCGCCGGCGTCGTCCTCGCCACCGTGCTCATCGGCGGACTGGGCCTGCGGATATCCCGCACCACCTCCGACTTCTACGTCGCCTCCCGCTCCGTGAAGCCGGGCCTGAACGCCGCCGCCATCAGCGGCGAGTACCTCTCCGCCGCCTCCTTCCTCGGCATCGCCGGCCTGGTGCTGCTCCAGGGCCCGGAGATGCTCTGGTACCCGGTCGGCTACACCGCCGGCTACCTGGTCCTGCTGGTGCTGGTCGCCGCACCCCTGCGGCGCTCGGGCGCCTACACCCTCTCCGACTTCGCCGAGGCCCGCCTGGAGTCCGCCGCCGTCCGCAGGCTGGCCAGCCTCTTCGTCGTCGGCATCGGCTGGCTGTACCTCCTGCCGCAGCTCCAGGGAGCGGGACTCACACTGGCGATCCTCACCGGGGCGCCCGACTGGCTCGGCTCGGTCGTGGTGGCCGTGGTGGTGACGGGCGCGGTGGCCGCCGGGGGGATGCGCAGCATCACCTTCGTCCAGGCCTTCCAGTACGGGCTGAAGCTCACCGCCCTGCTGGTGCCCGCGCTCTTCCTCGCCGCGGCCTGGGCGGCCGACGACGCCCCGCGCGCCCGCTTCGACGCACCGGCCGTGCTGCGCGAGCACACCGAGGTACGGATCGACGACACCGTCCGCGTGGACGTCGGAGCGCCGCTCACGCTCACCGCGACAGGCACCGTGGACGGCGAGGTGCGCCGGGGCGAGCCGTTCACGCTGGAGGAGGGGCCCCACCGCATCGAGGCCGGCACCGTCCTCGGGCTGCCGAAGGGTGCCCCCGTCCCGGAGCGCGCCGCCACGGACGCGGACCCGGCCGGCTGGTCCCAGCCGCTCGCCGGAGGGCGTGAGGGCCCCCAGCTGTACGCCACCTACGGCCTGATCCTCGCGACCTTCCTCGGCACCATGGGCCTGCCGCACGTCGCGGTCCGCTTCTACACCAGCCCCCACGGACGCGCCGCCCGGCGGACCACGCTGGTGGTGCTCGGCCTGATCGGCGCCTTCTACCTGCTGCCCCCGGTCTACGGCGCCCTGGGCCGCGTCTACACCCCCGAACTCGCGCTCACCGGGGAGGCCGACGCGGCCGTGCTCGTGCTGCCGGAGCGGGTCATCGGGGGAGTGGGCGGCGAGCTGCTGGGCGCGCTGCTGGCGGCCGGGGCCTTCGCCGCGTTCCTGTCGACGGCCTCGGGCCTGACCATGTCCGTGGCCGGGGTGATCACCCAGGACGTGCTGCCGCCGCGAGGAGTGCGGTACTTCCGTCTGGCCACCGTCCTGGCGATGACGGTCCCGCTGGTGCTGTCCGTGGTCTCGCGCGACGTGCCCGTCGCGGACGCCGTGGGGCTGGCCTTCGCCGTCTCCGCCTCCTCCTTCTGCCCGTTGCTCGTCCTCGGGATCTGGTGGCGGCGCCTCACCCCGCCCGGCGCGGCCGCCGGGCTGGTCGCGGGCGGGGGCTCCGCCCTGACCGCGGTGATGGCGACGCGGGCGGGCCTGCCCCCGCAGGGATGGCCGCACACCCTGATGGCCTGGCCCGCGGTCTGGTCCGTGCCCCTGGGGTTCCTGACCATGGTGGGCGTGTCCCTGGCCACCGCCCGCCATGTGCCCGCGGGGGCGGGCGCCATCCTCGCGCGGCTGCACCTGCCCGAGGACCTGGCCGCCCGGACGGGGCACCAGGGGCCCGAGCGGACCGGGAGCCCCGGCCCCGGGCCGACGGTGCACCGGGGGCGCGAAGGAGCGGACCGGTGAGCGGCGCCGGAGCCGTCGCCCTCGCCGCCACGGGCGGGGTGCTGCTCCTCGCCCTGGGTTTCGTGCTCGGCGCGTCCGCGGCCCGCCGGGGCGGCCGCCGCGACCTGGACCTGGGCACCCCGGTGGAGCGGGCGACCTTCCACACCCTGCACACGGCCTCGCTCGCCGCGCCACCGCTGCGCGCCGGGCTGACCGAGGACACCGCGCGCAAGGCCGTGCGCAGACTCCGCTCGCTGCTGGGCACCGAGGCGCTGTGCCTGACCGACCGCGGGCGGGTGCTCGCCTGGGACGGGCCCGGCGACGGCCACCACCGCGAGCAGGCCCTGGCCCGGGTGCGGGAGGTGCTGGACTCGGGGCGCGGGCAGAGCGCCCACTGCCGCTGCGAGGAGGTGGACTGCCCGCTGCGCTGGGCGGTCGTCGCGCCGCTGACCGGCGAGGACGGGGTGCTCGGAGCCCTGGTGGCCTACGGGTCGCGGGAGTCGGCGGTGCTGGCCCGCGCAGCGACGGAGGTCGCCCGCTGGGTCTCGGTGCAGCTGGAGCTGGCGGAGCTGGACCGCTCGCGCACCCGGCTGATCGAGGCCGAGATCCGCGCCCTGCGCGCCCAGATCTCCCCGCACTTCATCTTCAACTCGCTGGCCGCGATCGCCTCGTTCGTGCGCACCGACCCCGAGCGGGCCCGTGAACTGCTGCTGGAGTTCGCGGACTTCACCCGCTACTCCTTCCGCCGCCACGGCGAGTTCACCCACCTCGCCGACGAGCTGCGCTCCATCGAGCAGTACCTGGCGCTGGCAGGGGCCCGCTTCGGCGACCGGCTGACCGTCACCCTCCAGATCGCCCCCGAGGTGCTCCCGGTCGCCCTGCCGTTCCTCTGCCTCCAGCCGCTGGTCGAGAACGCGGTCAAGCACGGGCTGGAGGACTCCCGGGAACGCTGCCGGGTCACGATCTCCGCCCAGGACGCCGGGGCGGAGGCGGTGGTCGTCATCGAGGACGACGGTGTCGGGATGGACCCCGCGGTGCTGCGCTCGCTGCTGGCGGGGGAGCGGACCGCCTCCGCCGGCATCGGGCTGCTCAACGTGGACGACCGGCTGCGCCAGGTCTACGGCGACGCCTACGGGCTGGTCGTCGAGACGGCCGTGGGCGCCGGGATGAAGATCACCGTGAGGATCCCCAAGTACCGCGCGGGCGTGCACTCCTCGCCCGGACCGGGTGCGCTCGCCTGACCGTGTGCGTCCGGCCCGGGCGGCCCCCTCGGCCGGTGGACGCGCCGCCCGGTCGCCGGGCGCTCACCACAGGCCGACCGCCAGGTGCCCGAGCGGGACGCCTATCCGCCACGCCGGGGTCCACACCCGGCGCCCCTCGTCCACCGCCGTCCCCGCCGCGGAGGGCGCCCCGGAGCAGGGCTCCCCCAGGCCGTCGAGGTCCGCCGCGTGGACCTCCGTGCCCTGCAGCCACTCCCAGGCGGCGGCGGCGGGGTCCAGGTCCGGGTCCGGTACCCCGCGCCGGGCGAGCTGCGCCCGCTCGCCCAGCCGCCGGGCGGCCCAGTGGGACCAGGGGTGCCGGTGGGAGGTGAGGGCCAGCCACTCGCGCGACCGGGGACCGGCGTCGGCGGGGGAGGGGGGACGCGTTCCCCCGCAGAGGTGCACCGTCAGCGCCAGGGCGTGCAGTCCCGCCCGGAACTCGACCGTGCCCGGGTCCACCAGGTCCGCGGACCGCAGCACCTCGTCCGCCGTGTACTCGGCGCACCACCATCCGAGCGGCACGGCGAGCCCCGGCCCCCCGGTGTCGCCCGGTGTCCCGCGCAGCATGGCCCCACCTCTTCCTTCCCGCCGTGCGGATCGCCGACGCGCGGACCGCCGCCGTGCGGACTGTTCCCGTCGAGCCTCTCCCGTCCGGTACGGCGGCGGGCCCCGATCTGCTCAACTCGCCCGTGAGGTGCGGCATACGGAGCCGCCGTGCCCGTGGTCGGAGTGGCGGGCGCGTCCCACGGAGGCCCGCGGGTCTCCGGAGGCGCCGCGGCGGCTGTAGCCGGGCAGGCCGCGGGCGAGCGCGCGCAGTGCGTAGTGCGAGCGGGACTTCACCGTGCCGGGCGGGATGCCGAGTGCCTGCGCCGCCTCGTTGACGCTCATTCCCCGGAAGTAGAGGTGCACCAGCACGGCCCGGTGCTCCGGGCTGAGCGACCCCACCGCGGCACGGACGTCCAGGGCGGCGACGGCGCTCTCGGTGGCGTCGCAGGGGTCCGGGACGGCGGCGAGGACCCCGTCGCCGATCTCCGCCGGCCGGGCCAGCCGGGAGCGGCGTGCGTCGATCGCGAGCCGCCGGCCGACGGTGAACAGCCACGGGCGCATGGACGCGTACGGGGCGTCGAAGGCCTCGGGGTGCTGCCAGGCCCGGAGCAGGGTCTCCTGGAGCAGGTCCTCGGCGCGCTGCTGATCACCGTAGGTGAGGCCGAGCAGGAAGCCGAGCAGCGCCGGGCCGTGGTCCCGCTGGAGCTCCGCCAGCGCCTGCTCGTCGGTGGTCGCGGTCGCCGTCGCCATGCGTCAACATCCTCTCGCCCGTGGGCCGCTGTCACGTGGCGTATACGAACGCATCCGGCCGGATCGCGACAGGCGCCGGACGGGGGGCGTCGGTGAACGGTCGCACCGGGCGACGAACGGTGCGGTGAGCGGTCGGCCGGGCCCTGCGGCGCGGGCCGGCGCGGCGGGAGGCCCCGCAGGGCACCGCGGCCACCGGCCGGCGCCCCGCCGGGCCGGTCGCACAAGCCGGGGGCAGCGCGCAGCGGGCGGTCCGACACCGGTGACGAGCACCGCCGGCCGGTCGGGGCCGCATGCGGAGCGCTGCGCCGAGCGCGCTGCCGCAGGACCGGGTCCAGGGCCCGTCCCCCTCGTCCGCGGCGGGCGCACGGCGACCGCACACCCCGCCGTGTCGTCGCATCACCGCACCCGGCGCCGCACACGGGCCCTCCGCGTCGTCCGGGGAGCCTCGACGCTCCCCCGCGCGTGCGGGCCGCGCCCCCGGGCCCGGCGGGGCCCGCGGCGCCGCCGGGCGGGCGGTCGCGGTGGTCCCATCGGGTTGAATCCCGCCCCTGCCCGTGTCGTTTCCCCGCCCGGGGCGCGGCACGTGCGAGCAGTGGGCCATGCACAAGGACCAACTGCCCGTCCATCGCCGCTCGGTACTGCACTGGGCCGCCGCGCTCGGCGGGGCCGCCGTGGTCGGGGGACTGTTCGCCACCGAGCCCGGTGGCGCCCCGGGGCGCCCCGCCCCGCGGCCGGCGCCCGTGCCGGAGCCGGCGGCACCGGTGGCCGGACCGCAGGCCGCGGCCGGCCCGCGGCAGGCGGCCTCCTCCTACCGCCTTCAGCCGATGACGGCGCATGCCCCCCGGGTGCGGCGCGCACGCCCGCCGGTCCGCACCCGGCCCATCCTGGAACTGCCCGGTGCGGGCAGGACGATCGTGCTGACCTTCGACGACGGGCCCGACCCGCGCTACACCCCCGGGGTGCTGGCCACCCTGCGCGAGTTCCGCGTGCCGGCGATGTTCTTCGTCTGCGGGGAGATGGCCCAGTACCACCCGGACCTGCTGCGCGAGATGGCCGACGACGGCCATGTGATCGGCAACCACACCTGGTCGCACCCCCTGGTGCCGGGGCTGACACGCCCGGAGACCCGGCGGGAGCTCGCACGGACCTGCGAGGTCGTGGACCGCGCGGTGGGTACCGGACCCCTGTGGTACCGCGCGCCCTACGGGGCCTGGAACCGGCACTCCTTCGAGATCGGTGCGGAGCTGGGCATGGAGCCCCTGGCCTGGACCGTCGACACCCTGGACTGGACCGAGCCCGGAACGGGCACCATCGTGCGCCGGGTCATGGACGGTGCCGCGCCCGGTGCGGTGGTCCTCTCGCACGATGCGGGCGGCGACCGCTCCCAGAGCGTCGCCGCCCTGCGGCGGTACCTGCCGCGCCTGCTGGAGGCCGGGTACCGCGTCACCGTCCCGCACCGCTGAGGCGGCCACGGGCGGCGGCCCCGGCGGGGGGCCGCCGCCCGGGCGCTCAGCCGGCCTCGACCATCCGCGCGAAGACGACGACGTTCCCGTCGTACCCCCCGGCCCGGGAGTACCCGCCGCCGCAGGTGATCACGCGCAGCTCCGGCCGGCCCGTGTCCCCGTACACCCGCACGCCGGGGAAGTCGTTCTTGGCGAACACCTCCACCCCGTAGACCTCGAAGACCGCCGTGCGCCCGTCCAGGCGGGGCACCTCGATGCGGTGGCCCTTGCGGAGCGAGCCGAGACCGTAGAAGACCGCCGGGCCCGACTGGTTGTCGACATGCCCGACGAGCACCGAGGTGCCGCGCTGGCCGGGGGCGACCCCGTTCTGGAACCAGCCGGCCAGATTGGGGTCGGCCGCGGGCGGGGCCGCGATCCAGCCCTTGTCGTCGAGGCCCACGTCCATGATCGGGGCATCGACCTTCAGGGCGGGGATGCGGATCGTCTTCGGGGGTGCGTACGCGAGTGGTTCGAGCGGCACGGGAAGGAAGTTCTCCCCCGCGCCGCCGGTCGCGGAGGCCGCCGCCGCGGGTTGCGGCGGCCCCGCACCGGCATCCGCCCCGTTCTTCATCAGGGCGATGCCGCTGAGCATGACGAGTGCGAGTACGCCCCAGGGCGAGGGGCGCCTGATCCGTTCACGGCCGAAGGTGTCCCGGTCCGCTCTTCTCCCCTTGATGCGCATGCAGGCACGCTAAGCGCGCCCGCGGAGGGCGGCGATCAGGGAAGGGCGAACGGGTGGCCGGGGCCAGCCGGGGTGGCCCGTTCGGGTCACCGGGGGGCAGGGGCGGCCCACGGTCCGTGACCTGCGGGTCCTTGCGATCATGACCCCGGCGGGCGTACGGGCGGTCACCGGGGTGGCCCAAGCCCGATATGCGCTGTTTGTCCGGCTCGGTGAGGGTTCGTCATGGAAGGCGTCCTCGTCGACTTTCCCGGAGCGCCGCTTCGGAGCGTCTTCCTGGAGGTTCAACGATGCGTGCAGCACGCGCTCTCGCGGTGACCGCGACCGCCTTCGCGGCCGTCGGGCTCTGCGCTCCCCTGGCCGCCGCCGGCGGCGGGGACGGCCCGAGGAACGTCCAAGTCAGCCCGTCCACGGTGTTCCCCGGCGGCACCCTGACGATCACGGTCGACGGCTGCCACCGGGGTGGCACCGTCAGCTCCAACGCCTTCCCCGACGCCACCCTCTCGCGCGGCGACCGAGGCCAGCAGGAGGCCACGGCCAGGGTCCGCAACAACGCCCGGCCCGGCGACTACCACCTGACGGTCCGCTGCAACAACAGCGACCAGACCGCCAGCGCGTCGTTCACCGTGCGCCCGGGCCGCGGTGCGCAGGGCGGTCTCGGGGGGTCGGTCGGCCCCTCCAGCACCGAGATGGCCATCGGTGCGGGTCTCGTCGCCTCGGCAGCGGTGGGCGGCAGCCTGTTCGTCGCCCGCCGGCGCCGCACGGTCGGCGGTCCGGCCTGACCGGCCGAACCTCCCGGTCGGCTGGGCCGCCCGTCGCCCCGGGTCCCTGACGGACCCGGGGCGACGGGCGGTTGCCGGCGGGGACGGGGGCCTCGGACGTGCCCCCGCCCGGCCGTGCGGGTGCGTCAGTGGCGCCGGTCGGCCGTCCGCCTGCGGACGACCAGGACGGTCGCCGCCGCCGCGGCCGCCACCAGGGCGCCGCCCGCGGCGATCTCCGCGGCACCGGCTCCGCCGATGCTCCCGCCGACGCCGCCGCTGACGCCCGAGGGGGCGATGGTCACCGCGGAGCGGGTGGAACTCGCGGTCGGCGTGGAGGAGCCGCCGGCGATCCTGAGGTCGAGGGTCCCGATCCGCCCGGTGCAGTTGAACTGGACCGAGTACACGGCGCCGGGACGGGCGTCCCAGTCGACCACGGCGGTGGCCGCGCCGTTGCGCGGGATCGTCACGGTGTCGAACACACCGGACGTGACGGTCGTGGTGCTGGGGCAGCCACCGGCCGTCAGGGTCACCCTGCCGCCCGGTGACACCGTCGACGGTGTCACCGAGAAGTCGTAGGGGGTGTTGTTGACGGCGACAGCGGGGGCGGATGCGGTCAGGGCGAGTGCGGCCGCTCCAAGAGCGGCGGATGCGGCACGTATCGCACGCATGGGCGGACCTCCGGGTCCCCGAGGAGCATCCGCGGGAACCGTTTCCGCGCAGGTCGGGGTGTGCTCCTCGATCACCGAAACGCTACGAGCGGCCACACTGCGCCGCGATCGCTGTAGGGCATTCGGGTCATCATGCGCGGCCGACCGGGTTCCGTACCGGCGTGGCGGGCCGACCGCGGCGCCGGAGCGTGGGATAGGCGCCCGCACGGGCGACCCGCCCCGAGTGGCGGGGAAGGCGCCCCGGCCCCGGCGGGAGGTGCGGGGCAGCCCTTAGGGTCCGGGGGCGTGCTCCGAAAGCCCCGCCCGCGGTGGACGGTGCTGCCTGCCGAGGCACGCCCAAGCCATCGAGAGGTCCGCCCGGCCTGCCCGCCGGACAGCGGACCGGGAACGGAGCGTGGTCCATGACGGGCATCCGGACGATCGGGGACGACGGGCTCTACCCCGCTGTCGAGCCGTACCGGGAGGGGAGCCTCGACGTGGGCGACGGCAACCTCGTCCACTGGGAGGAGAGCGGCTCCCCCGAAGGGCGTCCCGCCCTGGTGGTCCACGGCGGCCCCGGCTCGGGAAGCTCGCCCCGGGCACGCCGCTCCTTCGACCCGTCGGCGTACCGGGTCGTCCAGTTCGACCAGCGCGGCTGCGGGCGCAGCACCCCCCACGCCGCCGACCCCGCCACCGACATGGCGGTCAACACCACCGGGCACCTCCTGGCGGACATGGAGCGGCTGCGCACGGAGCTGGGGGTGGAGCGCTGGGTGCTCCACGGCGGCTCCTGGGGGTCGACCCTGCTGCTCGCCTACGCCCAGCGCCATCCCGAGCGGGTGGAGGCCGTCGTGGTGGCCGGCGTCACCACCACCCGCCGGTCCGAGATCGACTGGCTCTACCGGGGCGTGGGCCGCTTCTTCCCCGAGGAGTGGGAGCGCTTCCGGGCCGCCGTACCCGAGGCCCGGGGCCCCCGGGACCTCGTCGCCGCCTACGCCCGCCGTATGGAGAGCGCCGACGCCGCGGTCCGCGAGCGCGCCGCGCTCGACTGGTGCCGCTGGGAGGACGCCGTCCTCTCCCTCGAACCGCACGGCGCCCCCGACCTCTACGGCGGGCGGCCCGACGCGGCCCGGATCGCCCTGGTCCGCATCGCCGCGCACTACTTCGCCCAGGGCGCCTGGCTGGACGAGGGGGCCCTGCTGGACGGTGCGGAACGCCTCGACGGGATCCCGGGGGTGCTCTTCCACGGGCGCCTCGACCTCAGTTCGCCCCTGGACACGGCCTGGCACCTGGCAAGGAGGTGGGCCGGCGCCGAACTGGTCGTGGTCGACGACGCCGGGCACAAGGGCAGCGCCGCACTCCGGACCGGCGTCCGGGCCGCACTGGACCGCTTCCGGTGAGGCTCCCCCGTCCCCGGCGGTGCCGCGGACAGGGCGAACAAGCCCGAACCGCCGTGCACTTCCGGCCAATTCCCGAGGCGGTGCCTTGGGGGGAAATCGGCGGGTGCCCACGGGAAGCGCATGGTTCGCGACCGCGACGCGGAAGATTTTCCCGGCGACGTTGAACGCCCCTTGTGCCCGTGTCCGTACCTAGGTCCGTGAACGGCGCCGCGGCGGCGCCCCGGCCGGCTCCCCCAGGGAGTCCGGAGAACCTACGGGAGTGGACATGAACACCTGGCGGAACGCCTCGCTCGCGGTGACCGCGGCGGCCGTACTCGCGCTGACGACGGCGTGCGGTCAGGAGCAGGGCACCGAGACCCCCAACGGCCAGGCCGTCGGCGCGGCCAACCCCGCGGCCTCCGGGGGCGGGTACGGCTCCGAGGCGGGCTACGGCTCGGCGGACGGCGGCGGCGGCGAGGCGAAGCCCGCGGGCCAGCTCGCCATCTGGGACAGCGAGGACCTCGGGGAGGTCCTCACCGACAGCGCCGGCTTCACCCTCTACCGCTTCGACAAGGACTCGGCCAAGCCGCCGAAGTCCAATTGCGAAGGCGACTGCGCGAAGGCCTGGCCGATCGTCGCCGCGGACGGCGCCACCGCGGCCCCGGGCGTCGATCCCTCGCTCATCGGTGAGGTGACCAGGGCGGACGGCACCAAGCAGCTCACCGTCGACGGCTGGCCGATGTACCGCTATGCCAAGGACACCAAGGCCGGCGACGCCAACGGCCAGGGGGTCGGCGGTACCTGGTACGCGGCGGCACCCGACGGAGGCAAGGCCGCCCCGGGGGAGGGGGGCGGAGACGGCGGTCAGGAGCCCGCCGGCGGAGGCGAGGAGGGCGCCGAGCCCGCCGACCTCGCCGGGCTGTCCGTCCGCAAGGACCCCAAGCTGGGCGACATCGTGGTGGACCGCGACGGCATGACCGTCTACCGGTTCACGAAGGACTCCGCCTGGCCCATGAAGTCGGCCTGCACCGACGAGTGCCTGGAGAAGTGGCCCGTCGTGGAGCCGGTCGACAAGAACGACACCGAGGGCATCCTCAAGAAGGGCTTCGTCACCTTCGACCGCCCCGACGGCATCCAGCAGCAGACCATCGACTGCTGGCCCATCTACACCTTCGCCGGGGACAAGGCGCCCGGTGACACCAACGGCCAGGGAGTGGGCGGTACCTGGTACGCCGTCTCCCCGGACGGAAAGCCGGTCGGAGCGCCGAAGTAGTCCCCACGCTGCGCCTCCGGCCAGGACGGCCCGCCCCCGCTACGTCGCGCGGGGGCGGGCCGTCCGCCGTCCCGGGGCTCCCGAGGCGGCCGCCGCCGGAAACCCCCGGGGCAGGGGAGGAGCACGGCGTGCCCGTCCGGCAGCCGCCCGCGACCACGAGGTGTGACCAAGAACGGACCGCTAATTTCCGTTTGGGCTCGCCCTCTTGGCGGGCGATCAGTAGCCTCGGCTCGAACCCTGGCCATGGACATGGCCTACCTGCCGTGGCGACTCGTGGGAGACATCGATGGACCGTCCCGCCTGGGCACCGCAGGGCATCGACATATCGGTGCCGAGCGTGTCCCGCATGTACGACTACTACCTGGGCGGTTCGCACAACTTCGAGGCCGACCGGGAGGCCGCGCGCAGGGCGATGGGATACCTGCCCGGCCTGCCCAAGATCATGCAGGCCAACCGGGCCTTCATGCGGCGCGCCGTGCGCTTCGCCGTGGAGGAGGGGGTCGGCCAGTTCCTCGACGTCGGCTCCGGCATCCCCACCTTCGGCAACGTCCACGAGGTGGCCCGCGAGGCGGACCCCGGGGCCCGGGTCGTCTACGTCGACCACGACCCCGTCGCGGTCGCCCACAGCCGCGAGATTCTCGACGGCGACGCGCGCACCGCGGTCCTCGCGGGGGACCTGCGCACGCCCCGCCACATCCTCGACAGCCCCGAGGTCACCGGACTGCTCGACCTCGACCGCCCGGTGGCCCTGCTGCTGGTGGCCGTCCTGCACTTCGTCGAGGACGCCGACGACCCCTGCGCCGCCGTCGCCGAGCTCTGCGAGGCCCTTGCCCCGGGAAGCCTCCTCGTCGCGACCCACGCCTCCTACGAGGGCGTACCGGTCCCGGCCGAGCAGGCCGGCGGAGTCGTCGACGTCTACCGGGACATCCGCAACCCGCTGGTGATGCGCAGCCGTGAGGAGTTCGCCGCCTTCTTCACCGGATGCGAGCCGGTGGACCCGGGACTGGTCCCCATGCCGCACTGGCGCCCGGACGGCCCGCCCGAGCAGGAGGACCCCTACGCCTTCTCGGGCTTTGCCGGGGTGGGGCGCCGGCGTTGAGTCCCACGTCACAGGCCGAGCGCTCCCCCGAGGAACCGGACGCCCTGGAGGACCGCCTCCGGCGCTTCGCGACCATCTGGAGCCGGGCCATCTTCCCGGTCACGGCCACCTCCCTGACCCGTCCCGAGTTCGAGCGGCACCTGCTGCCCCCGGCGCGCGAGCTGTGCACCGCGCTGCGCTCCGCGCCGTTCGTCCCGCAGTCCGCGCAGCGGGTGGGCCGGGCGCTGGTCGAGGCCCACTGCACCGACCCGGACGCGCTGAGCCGCACCCTCGGCGTCATCGACTCCTACCTCGTGCTCTACTGCGGCGACCCGGGCGCGGGGGCGGAGGAGAGCCGGGCGCGCTGCTCGCGCCTCCAGCACGCGGTGGCCGCCGGCTTCGCCCACGCCCTGCGCGAGCGGACCCTCGCCGAGCAGGAGGCCATCGCCCGCTCCACGCTCCTCGCCCGCAACGACGCCCTCCAGGCGATGCACGACACCGAGGTGCGCTTCCGGGCGGTGTTCCAGGGCGCCGCCATCGGCATCGCCATCGCCGACCTGGACGGCAACGTGCTGGAGGCCAACGACACGCTGACCCGGATGCTCGGCGGCCTGGAGCACCATGTGCGCGGCCGCCGGGTCACCGACTGGGCCCACCCCGAGGACCGCCCGCACGTCTGGGACCTCCACCGCGAGCTGGTGCGCGGACAGCGCGAGGACTTCCGCACCGAGAAGCCCTTCTACCGCAACGACGGCACCGTGCTGTGGACGAACCTGACCGTCTCCCTGCTGCGCGACGCGGACGGCGAGCCGCAGTACCAGCTGGCCCTGGTGGAGGACACCACCGAGCGCCGGCTGCTGAACCTGCGGCTGCGCTACGAGGCGACCCACGACGCCCTGACCGGTCTGCCGAACCGCACCCTGTTCTTCGAGCGGCTGGAGAAGGCGGTCGCCGCGGGGGACGGCAACCGCTTCGGGCTGTGCTACCTCGACCTGGACGGCTTCAAGGCGATCAACGACAGCCTCGGGCACGCGGTCGGCGACCGACTGCTGGTCGAGGTCGCCGACCGTCTGCAGAGCTGCGCCACGGCGCCCGGCGAGATGGTCGCCCGGCTCGGCGGCGACGAGTTCGTCGCCCTGACCACCGGCCCCGACACGGCGCGCGAGGTGGACGAACTCGCCACCCGCATCCTCAACGCCCTTGCCGCGCCGGTCGCCGTGGACGGCCGCGAGTTCGCCGTGCGCGGCAGCATCGGCATCGTGGAGGGGCCCGCCGGCGAGCGCACCAGCGCGGAGGTGCTCCGCAGCGCCGACATCACCATGTACCGGGCCAAGTCGGCCGGCGGGAACCGCTTCGAGCTGTCCGACCCCGAGGCGGACGCCCGGGTGATCACCCGCCACGGGCTGACCAACGCGCTGCCCTCGGCCCTGGAGCGCGGCGAGTTCTTCATCGAGTACCAGCCCCTGGTGCATCTCGGCGACGGCAGCGTCCACGGGGCCGAGGCCCTGGTCCGCTGGTGCCACCCGCAGTACGGCGTCCTCGGCCCGGACCGCTTCATCCCGCTGGCCGAGCGCACCGGCCTGATCGTGCCGCTCGGCCGCTGGGTGCTGGAGGAGGCCGTCCGCCAGGCGCGCTACTGGAGCCGGCGGCACAGCGACGGCGGCCCGCTGCGGATCAACGTCAACCTGTCCCCGGCGCAGCTCAAGCACCCGGCGCTGGTCGCGGACACGGTCGAGGTGCTGGAGCGCTCCGGTCTGGAGCCCGGGGCGCTGTGCCTGGAGGTCACCGAGTCCGCGCTGATCGGCGCTGACGAGGACCTGCTCAAGCCGCTGCGCCAACTCGCCGACATGGGGGTCGACATCGCGCTGGACGACTTCGGGACCGGCTACTCCAACCTGGCCAACCTGCGCAGGCTGCCGGTGAGCGTGCTCAAGCTGGATCGTTCTTTCACCCAGGGCATGCAGCAGCACCCCTGCGACCCGGTCGACCTGAAGATCGTCGAGGGCATCGTCTCGCTCGCGCACAGCCTCGAACTGGCCGTCACCGTCGAGGGCGTCGAGACCGGCGCGCAGGCCGAGCGCCTGCGTGAACTGGG
Organism: Streptomyces sp. NPDC048001; assembly: GCF_043203115.1. NCBI lineage: Bacteria > Bacillati > Actinomycetota > Actinomycetes > Kitasatosporales > Streptomycetaceae > Streptomyces > Streptomyces sp. NPDC048001. The sequence goes on along the minus strand of NZ_JBIDBN010000001.1, from coordinate 114,505 downwards.
CTGCGACACCGCACAGGGCTGGTACTACGCGCGGCCCGGCTCCCCCGACCGCATCCACGCGCTGGTGCTGGCCGACGCCGTGTGAGCCGGCAGGGCGTGCCCCGCGGGTGCGGGACCCGGCCGGGTGCGGGGGCGGCTCCCCGGCACCCGGCCCCGGCCCCGTGTCAGCCGCGCGACTCCAGCAGCATCCGCCGGAGTTCGCGCGCCGCGCGGGGCGGGGCGACGTCGCTGCGGTGCGCCAGCCCGATCGTACGGTGCAGCCCCGCCCCCGCCAGCGGCGTCGCCCGCAGGCCCCGGCCGGCGCCCCCGGCGGCCATGGCGGGCACCACCGCCACGCCCAGGCCCGCGCGCACGAAGCCGAGCACCGCGTCCATCTCGCCGCCCTCCACGGTGAAGGCGGGCTCGAAGCCCTCCGCACGGCAGGCGGCGACCGTCAGCTCCCGCAGGTCGTAGCCGTGCCGGAACATCACCATCGGCTCGTCCGCCAGATCCCGGATCCGCAGCGGCCCGGCGGGCGCGGGCGACAGCGGGGAGGACACCACCACCAGGTCCTCCCGCAGCAGCTCCACCGCGGTGAGCGCCGGTGAGGACGAGGGCAGCGGCAGGACCACCAGGGCCAGGTCCAGCGCCCCCCGGGCCAGCGCCCGCACCAGGTCGTGCGAGCCGGACTCCTCGATCAGCAGCTCGATCCCGGGATGGCGGTCGTGGAAGGCGCGCAGCACCCCCGGCAGCAGCCCGGTGCACAGACTGGGCGTCGCCCCGAGCCGGACCCGGCCCCGCCGCAGCTGCGCCACCTCCTGCACCTCGCGCCGGGCCGTCTCGGTGTCCGCGAGGATCCGCCGGGCGAGCGGCAGCAGGGCCTCTCCCGCGTCGGTCAGGGCGATGTTGCCGCGCGCCCGGCGGAAGAGATCGGCCCCGAGCTCCTGCTCCAGGGCCCGGATCTGCTGGGAGAGCGAGGGCTGGGAGACATGGACCTGCTCGGCGGCGCGGGTGAAGTGGAGCGTCTCGGCGACGGCCGCGAAGTAGCGGAGCTGCTGGAGCTGCATCCCCCCAGCCTAGGGCCCTGCATAGGCAGAAGCTATGCAGTCCAGCCGGATCATGTCTTGGACCTCTTGCAGGGGGCGCCCCTAGCGTCGGGGGCATGGCTCTGATGACGAAGGCGGGGCGTCCGCCGTCCGCGCTGCGCGGCGCATGGCGTTCGACGATCGGCAAGAAGACGGTGATGGCCGTCAGCGGCCTGGTCATGCTCGGCTTCCTGGTGGCCCATGTGGCGGGCAACCTCAAGGTCTTCTTCGGCCCCGAGGAGTTCAACGCCTACGGCCACTGGCTGCGCACCGTGGGCGCCCCCGTCCTGCACCACGGCTGGGCCCTGTGGGCCCTGCGCCTGGTGCTGCTGGCGGCGGTGGCCGCGCACGGCGTGAGCGCCTACCAGCTCAGCCGGCGCGCCGTCCGGGCCCGGCCCACCGGCTACGTCCACCGGCGGGCCCGGACGGGCTACGCCACCCGCACCATGCGCTGGGGCGGTGTGATCCTCCTGCTCTTCCTCGTGTGGCACATCCTCGACCTCACCACGGGCACCGCCCACCCCGGCGGCTTCGAGCAGGGACGGCCCTACCAGAACGTCGTCGACACCTTCTCGACCTGGTACGGCAACGCCGTGTACCTGCTGGCCATGGGTGCCGTCGGACTCCATGTCCGCCACGGCCTGTGGAGCGCGGCGCAGACCCTCGGCGCGGGAAGCCCCGCGCGCGAGGGCGCCCTGCGGGCCGCCGCCGACGCGACGGCCCTCGTCCTCACGGCGGGCTTCGTCTCCGTGCCCGTCGCCGTCATGACCGGAGTGGTGAGCTGAGATGACCGACCCCGACCACCGCGGACTCCCCGGCTACCGCGACTTCACGACCGGCGAACCCCTCGCCGACACCAAGGCCCCCGGCGGGCCGGTCGCCGAGCGCTGGGCGCGCCGGCGCTTCGAGGCCCGGCTGGTGAACCCCGCCAACCGCCGCGGCCACACCGTGATCGTCGTGGGCACCGGTCTCGCCGGGGCCTCCGCCGGGGCCACCCTGGCCGAACAGGGCTACCGGGTCGTGCAGTTCTGCTACCAGGACTCGCCCCGCCGGGCCCACTCCATCGCCGCCCAGGGGGGCATCAACGCGGCCAAGAACTACCGCAACGACGGCGACTCCGTCCGCCGCCTGTTCCACGACACCGTCAAGGGCGGCGACTTCCGCGCCCGGGAGTCCAACGTCCACCGCCTCGCGGAGATCTCCGTGGAGATCATCGACCAGTGCGTGGCCCAGGGCGTGCCCTTCGCCCGCGAGTACGGGGGCCTGCTCGACACCCGCTCCTTCGGCGGAGTGCAGGTCTCGCGCACCTTCTACGCCCGCGGCCAGACCGGGCAGCAGCTGCTCCTCGGCGCCTACCAGGCCCTGTCCCGGGGCATCGCCGCGGGCGCCGTCGAGATGCACCCGCGCACGGAGATGCTCGATCTGATCGTGGCCGACGGCAGGGCCCGGGGCATCGTCGCCCGGGACCTCGTCACCGGGCGGATCAGCACCCACCTCGCCGATGCGGTGGTCCTCGCCACCGGCGGCTACGGCAACGTCTTCCGCCTGTCGACCAACGCCGTGAACTCCAACGCCACCGCCGTCTGGCGGGCCCACCGGCGCGGCGCCTACTTCGCCAACCCCTGCTTCACCCAGATCCACCCGACCTGCATCCCCCGCAGCGGCGACCACCAGTCCAAGCTCACGCTGATGAGCGAGTCCCTGCGCAACGACGGCCGGATCTGGGTCCCGCGCAGCCCCGGGGACGGCCGTCCGCCGCGGGAGATCCCCGAACAGGACCGCGACTACTACCTGGAGCGCCTCTACCCCGCGTTCGGCAACCTGGTGCCCCGCGACATCGCCTCCCGCGCGGCCAAGCGGGTGTGCGACGAGGGGCGGGGCGTGGGGCCCGGCGGGCAGGGCGTCTACCTCGACTTCGCCGACGCCCTCGCCCGGATGGGGCGCGACCGGGTCGCCGAGAAGTACGGCAACCTGTTCGAGATGTACCAGCGGATCACCGCGGAGGACCCCTACGAGGTCCCCATGCGGATCTATCCGGCGGTGCACTACACCATGGGCGGCCTCTGGGTCGACTACGACCTCCAGACCACCGTGCCCGGGCTCTTCGCCCTCGGCGAGGCCAACTTCTCCGACCACGGGGCCAACCGGCTCGGTGCCTCCGCCCTGATGCAGGGGCTCGCCGACGGGTACTTCGTGCTGCCCCCGGCCCTCAACGACTACCTCGCCCGCTCCCCGCGGGCCGCCGGGCTCGACGCCGGCCACCCGGCCGTGGCCGGGGCGGTCGCCGAGACGGAGGACCGGCTGCACCTGCTCCTCGCGATCGGCGGCGACCGCACCCCCGACTCCTTCCACCGCGAACTCGGCGAGCTGATGTGGGAGCACTGCGGGATGGCCCGCTCCGCGGCGGGCCTGCGCGAGGCGCTGCGCCGCATCCCCGCCGTGCGCGAGGAGTTCTGGCGCCGGGTCGGGGTCCCCGGCACCGGGGAGGAGTTCAACCAGTCGCTGGAGAAGGCCAACCGCGTGGCCGACTACCTGGAACTCGCCGAGCTGATGTGCCTGGACGCGCTGCACCGCGAGGAGTCCTGCGGCGGCCACTTCCGCGAGGAGTCCCAGACACCCGACGGCGAGGCCGCCCGCAGGGACGGGGCGTTCTCCTACGCCGCCGCCTGGGAGTTCACGGGCACCGGCCTTCCCCCCGTCCTGCACCGGGAACACCTGGTCTTCGAGAACGTCCACCCCACCCAGCGGAGCTACGCATGAGGCTCACCCTGCGCGTCTGGCGCCAGCGCGACGCGGGCGCCGAGGGCGCCATGGCCACCTACACCGTCGACGGCGCCTCCCCGGACATGTCGTTCCTGGAACTGCTCGACACCCTCAACGAGGACCTGCTGCTGCGCGGCGAGGACCCCGTCGCCTTCGACCACGACTGCCGCGAGGGCATCTGCGGAGCCTGCTCGATGGTCATCAACGGCGAGGCGCACGGACCGGAGCGCACCACCACCTGCCAGCTGCACCTGCGCTCCTTCCGCGACGGAGACACCATCGACGTCGAGCCGTGGCGGGCGGCCGCGTTCCCCGTGGTCCGGGACCTGGTCGTGGACCGGTCCGCGCTCGACCGGATCATCCAGGCCGGCGGGTACATCAGCGTGCCCACCGGTTCCGCGCCCGAGGCGCATGCGACCCCCGTCGCGAAACCGGACGCCGACCGGGCCTTCGAGCATGCCGAGTGCATCGGCTGCGGGGCCTGCGTGGCCGCCTGCCCCAACGGCTCCGCGATGCTCTTCACCTCCGCCAAGGTCAACCACCTGAACGTGCTGCCGCAGGGCGCCCCCGAACGCGAGACGCGGGTCCTCGGCATGGTGGCCGCCATGGACGAGGAGGGCTTCGGCGGCTGCACCCTCGCGGGGGAGTGCGCGACCGCCTGCCCCAAGGGCATCCCGCTGCCCTCGATCGCCGCGATGAACCGGGAGTGGCTGCGCGCCGCGCGGCGCACCGCGGGCTGACGGCCCGCCGCTCGCGCCCTCAGGCCTGACGGCGCGAGCGGTGGGCCGCCGCCTTGGCCCGGTTGCCGCAGCGCCTCATGTCGCACCAGCGGCGCGAGCCGCGGTGCGAGCGGTCCACGTACAGCCGGGTGCAGCGCGGGGCCGCGCACTCCTTGACCCCGGCGGGGTCCTCGGCGAGCAGCTCCACGGCATCCCGGGCCACGGACGACAGGACCGCCGCGACCGTGCCGTGCCGGAGGACCGCCCCGCCGTCCCCCAGCTCCGGCCGCACGGGCGTGCGCGCGGCCGCCCGGTTGACCACCGCGCGGTCCTCGGGCGCGAGGGCGGCGCCCGCACCCCGGGCGAGCACCAGCCGGTAGACCGCCTCGCGCAGCTGAACCGCCGCCCGCAGCTCGGCCTCGGTCACCGCGGGCGGGGTGCTCAGCAGCCCGGAGGCCGCCGCCCATGCGGCGAGGTCCTCGCGGGTGCCGAGCTGGTCGAGGGGGGAGTCGCGCCGGCTGCGCACGGTGCCGACGAAGTCCAGGGCGGCACTGCCGCTGACGAAGGCGAACGTCATCCGCACAGGGTAGCCGACCGGACCGCCTCACGTCCGCGAAACTAACCGGCCTGACCAGTTATCCATGCTGGGGAAGTAACCGCATTGACGGGTTTCCCCGGGGGTGGCTACGGTCCTTGGTAACCGCCTGGGCCGGTTAGCTTGATGCCGGGGGCGGACCGCGGAGCCCCGGGGGCGGGCCGATGGCGCCCCGTCCGACCCGGGCCCGCGCACGGCCGGGCGGGCACGCACCGGCGGACCGCGCACCCGCCGAGAGGTGCGCAGAGCAAAGGGGAGAGGCATGACGGTCAAGGTCGCCATCAACGGGTTCGGCCGCATCGGGCGAGGGTTCCTTCGCGCGGTGCTCGCCGAGAAGGCGGACGTCGACGTGGTGGCGGTGAACGACCTCGGCGACCCCGGGACCCTGGCCCACCTCCTCGCCTACGACAGCACCATGGGCAGACTGCCCGCGGAGGTGGCGGCCGAGGACGGCGGCATCCTCGTCGACGGCCGGCCGATCGCCGTCCGCCGCGAGCGTGACCCGGGCCGGCTGCCCTGGGCGGACCTCGGCGTCGACGTGGTCGTGGAGTCCTCCGGGGCGTTCACCGACGCCCGGAAGGCCTCCGCACACCTCGACGCCGGAGCCCGCAAGGTGCTCATCTCGGCCCCGGCCACCCACGAGGACTTCACCCTCGCCTACGGCATCAACCACGACCGCTACGACGCCGGGGCCCACCACGTCGTCTCCAACGCCTCGTGCACCACCAACTGCCTCGCCCCGCTGGCCCAGGTGCTCCAGACGCGCTTCGGCCTGGAGCACGGACTGATGACCACGGTGCACGCCTACACCCAGGACCAGAACCTCCAGGACGGCCCGCACCGCGACGCCCGCCGGGCCCGCTCCGCCGCACTCAACATCGTCCCCACCTCCACCGGTGCGGCCACCGCGATCGGCAAGGTGCTGCCCGGGCTCGACGGGCGGCTCGCCGGGCTGTCCCTGCGCGTGCCGGTTCCGGTCGGCTCGATGACGGACCTCACCGCGTACCTCTCCCGGCCGGTCGCCGCCGAGGAGGTCAACGTGGCCTTCGCCGAGGCCGCGGCCGGACCGCTGCGCGGCGTCCTGCGCTACTCCGACGCCCCGCTCGTCTCCACGGACATCGTGGGGGACCCGGCCTCCTGCGTCTTCGACGCCCCGCTGACGACGGTCGCCGCGGGCGGGCGCCAGGTGAAGGTCTTCGGCTGGTACGACAACGAGTCCGGCTTCTCGCACCGGCTCGTCGACGCCGTCCGGCTGCTGGGCGCCTGACCCGCTCGCGCGGCAGCACCCGGGTGGCGGGACCGGGTCGGGCGCCCGGTCCCGCCACCCGGGTGCTCAGTGAAGGGCGCGTGCCAGGTAGGGGGCGGTGGCACTGCCCGCCGCGGCCGCCACCTCGGCCGGAGTGCCGGCGGCCACCACCCGGCCGCCCTCGTCACCGCCCCCGGGGCCGAGGTCGATCACCCAGTCCGCCGCGGCCACCACATCCATGTCGTGCTCCACGACCACCACCGTGTGGCCGTCGTCCACCAGCCCGTGCAGCCGGAGCATCAGCACCTCCACATCGGCCGGGTGCAGCCCCGTCGTCGGCTCGTCCAGCACGTACACGGTGTGCCCCCGCCGCCCCCGCTGGAGCTCGCCCGCCAGCTTGATGCGCTGCGCCTCCCCGCCGGAGAGCTCGGTGGCCGGCTGCCCCAGCCGCAGATACCCGAGCCCGACGTCCAGCAGGGCGTCCAGGCTGCGCGCCGCCGCCGGGACGTCCCCGAGGAAGCCCGATGCCTCCTCCACCGTCAGGTCCAGCACCTCGGCCACGTTCCGCCCCCGCAGGCGCACCGCCAGCGTCTCCTGCGCGTAGCGCGCGCCGCCGCAGTCCGGGCAGGGCGCGTAGGTCGTGGGCAGGAACAGCAGCTCCACCGCGACGAAGCCCTCCCCCTGGCAGGTCTCGCAGCGCCCGCCCGCCACGTTGAAGGAGAAGCGCCCGGCCTTCCAGCCCCGGCGCCGCGCGTCCGGAGTGGCGGCGAACAGCTTCCGGACGGTGTCGAACAGCCCGGTGTAGGTCGCCAGGTTGGAGCGGGGGGTGCGCCCGATCGGCCTCTGGTCCACCGTCACCAGGCGCTCCACACCCGGGAGCCCGGGAGTGATCGCATCCACCAGCGTGGACTTCCCCGAGCCCGACACCCCGGTGACCGCGGTCAGCACCCCCAGCGGCAGCCACGTCCGCAGACCGCGCAGGTTGTGCCGGGTCACCGGCCCGAGCCGCAGCCGCCCCGCGGGCACCCGGGGCGCCTGCGCAGGCCGGGGCGGCGCACCGAACAGGAAACGGCGGGTTCCCGAGCCCTCCACCCCGGCGAGCTCGGCCACCGGCCCGCTGTGCAGGACGCGGCCGCCGTGCTCGCCCGCGCCGGGCCCCACGTCCACCAGCCAGTCGGCCCGGCGCACGACCTCCAGGTGGTGCTCGACCACGAACACGCTGTTCCCGTCGGCCTTCAGACGCTCCAGCACCACCAGCAGGGCCTCGGTGTCCGCCGGGTGCAGCCCGGCCGAGGGCTCGTCCAGGACGTAGACGACCCCGAACAGCCCCGCGCGCAGCTGCGTCGCCAGCCGCAGCCGCTGGAGCTCGCCGCTGGAGAGCGTGGGGGCGGGCCGGTCCAGGCTCAGATAGCCGAGCCCCAGCTCGGTGACGGTGGCGACCCGGGCGAGCAGGTCGTCGGTGAGCACCCGCGCCGTCCCGCCGGCCTGCCCCGCCGCCAGGACCCCGGCCAGCTCGCTGAGCGGGAGCGCCGCGGCCTCGGCGACGGTGAGGCCGCGGAAGGTCACCGCCAGCGCCTGCGGCCGCAGCCGCGCCCCCGCGCAGGCGGGACAGGGCCCGCTGGTCAGGAAGCGCTCGGCCCGCGCCCGCAGCGTGCTGCTCCGGGACTCGGCGAAGGTGCGCAGCACATGGCGCCGGGCGCTGGTGTACGTGCCCTGGTAGGGGCGCTGGATCCGCCCGGCCTCCCGGACCGGGTGGACGGTCGCCACCGGCTGCTCGTCCGTGAACAGGATCCACTCCCGCTCCCCGGCGGGCAGCTCGTGCCAGGGCCGGTCCACATCGTGGCCGAGGGCGTCGAGCACGTCCCGGAGGTTCTTGCCCTGCCAGGCGCCCGGCCAGGCCGCGATCGCCCCCTCGCGGATCGACAGCGACGGATCGGGGACCAGCAGCTCCTCCGTGGTGTCGTGCACCCGGCCGATCCCCTGGCACGCCGGACAGGCGCCCGCCGCCGTGTTCGGGGAGAAGGCGTCGGAGTCCAGGCGCGGTGCCCCCGGCGGGTACTCGCCCGCCCGTGAGTACAGCATCCGCAGCGAGTTGGACAGGGTGGTCACCGTGCCGACCGAGGACCGGGAGGTGGGGGAGGAGCGCCGCTGCTCCAGCGAGACCGCGGGCGGCATTCCCGAGACCTCGCCGACCGCGGGGGCGCCCACCTGGTGGATCAGGCGGCGGGCGTAGGGGGCGACCGACTCGAGGTACCTCCGTTGGGCCTCCGCGTAGAGCGTCCCGAAGGCCAGGGACGACTTGCCGGACCCGGAGACCCCGGTGAAGGCGACCAGGGCGTTGCGGGGGATGTCCACGTCGACGCCGCGCAGGTTGTGCTCCCGTGCGCCGCGGACCCGGACGAAGCCGTCATGAGAAGGGTGCATAGGGGGCAATTCTAAGTGTCGTTCCAGGTCAGGGGGGTCCGGGGCCTGCCGGGAGGAGCCGGGGGCCCGTCGCGAGGGCGGGCCCTGCCCCCTGCGCGCCCGCGCCGGGCCGCTTCACCTACCCTGGGGCCCGTGGTACCGGACACCCGGCCCCTGGCCGTCTTCGACCTCGACAACACCCTCGCCGACACCGCCCATCGGCAGCACCTGCTCCAGCGCCGGCCGCGCGACTGGAACGCCTTCTTCGCCGCGGCGCCCCAGGACCCGCCGCTCGCCGAGGGGGTGCTGCTGTGCCGCCGGGCCGCCGAGGAGTGCGAGGTGGTGTACCTGACCGGGCGCCCCGAGCGCTGCCGCGAGGACACCCTCGCGTGGCTGGCCGCGCAGGAACTGCCCGAGGGGCGGCTGTTCATGCGGCCCCGTGCCGACCGCCGCCCCGCCCGCGTGACCAAGCTGGAGGCCCTGCGCCGCCTGGCGCGGTCCCGCGAGGTCAGGATGCTGGTGGACGACGACGAACTGGTCTGCCGGGACGCGGAGCGGGCCGGCCACCGCGTGGTCCGTGCCGTGTGGGGCGCCGTGCGGACGGGGGAGGCGATGCGCGCCGCCCAGCAGAGCGAGGGACGCACCTGAGGCAGGGGCCCGGCGGGCGGGCCGCTCCCGGCGGCGCCGTGCTCAGGCGTCGTCCTCCAGCCGGAACCCGACCTTCAGGCCGACCTGGTAGTGCTCGATCCGGCCGTCCACGATATGGCCGCGCACCTGGGTCACCTCGAACCAGTCGAGGCCCCGCAGGGTCTGCGCGGCCCGGTCGATCCCGTTGCGGATGGCCTGGTCGACGCCGTCCGTGGACGTGCCCACGATCTCGGTGACGCGGTAGGTGTGGTTCGACATGTGCGTCGCTCTCCTCTCCGTGCGTTCACTCCACCGTGCCCCACCGCGGGGAGTCCCGCGAGGCGTCGGGCGGGGCCGGCCCGCCACCCGCCGCCCCCTCCCGGCCGCCGGGCCGGGGCGTCCGGCAGGGACGGCGGACATCACCCGGGGGAGCGTGCCGGGTGCGGAGGGTCACCCCGCCGCCTGGGGGCCGGGCGGTGCCCGCGGACGTCCGGCGGGCGTCCGGGCGCCCGCTGCGCGGCGGGCGGCGGAGGAGCCCGGTCCGGCGGCCCGGCCCGGAACTCCCCCCAAGGCGGCCGCCCCTGCCGGAGGGTGACGGCGTGTCGGCCGCCGGGCGTGCGGCGCGCGGGAGGCCGAGTCGATCTCCCTGTCCGGTGCAGGCCGCCTGCGGCCCCGTTTCCGGACTTGACCGGACCTTTGGTCCATACCAAAATCCAGCCACACCCGTGCGAGCGTCAGCTCCTCCCCCCATGTCGGGTCGCACCTCCCTGCCCCGACGTCGAAGGTGACCTCGTGAAGATCCGCGCCCTCGCCCTGCCCACCGCGCTCGTGTGCTCGCTCGCGCTCGGGGGGTGCGGCATGCTGCCGAGCGGCTCCGATACGCGCACGGTGCGGATCTGGCTGATGCAGAACAGCGTCTCGGAGGACTTCCTGGAGCGCTTCACCACGGCCTTCGAGGACGAGCACCCCGACATCGAGCTGGAGGTCACCCTCCAGGAGTGGACCGGCATAGGCGAGAAGGTGGAGGCCGCCCTCGCCTCGGACGACGCCCCCGAGATCATCGAGGTGGGCAACACCCAGGTCGCGGGCTACGCCGACAAGGGCGGACTGCGCGACCTGACCCTGGAGTCCGTGCGCGACCTCGGCGGCGAGGCATGGCTGCCCGGCCTCGCCGAGCCCGGCTCGATCAACGGCTCCCAGTACGGCATCCCCTGGTACGCGGCCAACCGCGTGGTGATCTACCACAAGGAGCTGTTCGCCGAGGCGGGCATCACCGAGCTCCCCGAGACCCGCGAGGAGTGGCTGGAGGTCACGGGCAAGCTGGACACCGCCTCCCAGGACGGCATCTACCTCTCCGGCCAGGACTGGTACACCCTGGCCGGCTTCATCTGGGACGAGGGCGGGGAACTCGCCGTCGAGCGAGGGGGGGAGTGGGAGGGCGACCTGCACAGCGAGGCCGCTCTGCGGGGCATGGCCTTCTACAAGGAGCTCCAGGCACTCGGCGACGGCCCCAAGGACGCCGACGAGGACACCCCGCCCCAGCCCGGGGTCTTCGCCAAGGGCCGCACCGCCCAGATCATCGCGGTCCCCAGCGCCGCCACCTTCATCGAGAACGAGAACCCCGACCTCAAGGGCAAGCTCGGCTTCTTCCCGGTGCCGGGCAAGACCGCGCAGGCCCCCGGCTCGGTCTTCATCGGCGGCTCGGACCTCATCGTCCCCGAGCGCTCCAAGGAGCGGGCCGCCGCCGTCGAGGTGGTCTCCGCCCTGGCGGGCGAGAAGTGGCAGATCGAACTCGCCCGCGCCATGAACTACGTCCCCAACAAGACGACCCTGGGAGCCGAACTCCAGGACCGGGAGGGCACCGCCGCGATGGCCGCCGGAGCCGTCCGCGGACGCGCCACGCCCAACTCCCCCCAGTGGGTGCAGGTCGAACTCGACAACCCCATCAAGCCCTACATGACGGCCGTGCTCCGCGGCGCCGACCCCGAGAGCGCCGCCCGCGAGGCCTCCCTGCGGATCACCGCAGCGCTGCGCCCCTGACCGGGCCGCGGCGCCCGCCGCGGGAGCGGCCCCGCCGTCCGCGGCGGGGCCGCTCCCGGCATTCAGCGTCCGCACATCCGCGCTCCGCCGCGCGGTCACGTCGAGTCCAGCCGGCCACGGAAGAAACGAGGTGCCGGGCCGCCGCACCCGCGGTCCGCCCCGTCCGTACGGCAGGAGACCGCCATGCCCGCAACGCCCGTCGCCGTTCCGCACGCTCCCGCCCCCCGGCCCCCTTCCGTCCCCGTGGCCGCCGGGGACACCCGCTACCTCGTGGGCCTCGCCCGCGAGGCGGAGGACGTCCGCGCCGCGCAGCGGCTGCGCCACCAGGTGTTCGCCGGGGAGATGGGCGCCCGCCTCGACGGCCCCGAGCCCGGGCTCGACAGCGACGCCTTCGACGCCTACTGCGACCACCTCCTGGTCCGCACCGCCGACACCGGGGAGGTCGTCGGCACCTACCGGCTGCTGCCCCCCGACCGCGCGCGCGTCGCGGGGCGCCTGTACTCCGAGGGCGAGTTCGACCTCTCCCGCCTGGACCCCATCCGCCACGACCTGGTCGAGGTCGGCCGCTCCTGCGTCCACCCCCTGCACCGCAACGGCGCCGTGATCGCCCTGATCTGGGCGGGACTCGCCCGCTACATGGCCGACACCGGGCACAACTGGCTCGCCGGCTGCTGCTCCGTCCCCCTGGGCGACGGCGGCACCCTGGCCGCGGCCACCTGGGACACCGTCCGCAGCACCCACCTCGCCCCCGAGGAGCACTGGGTCACCCCGCACCGCCTCTGGCGCTCCGACGGCATCGCCCTGCCCCAGGGCCGCACCGAACTGCCGCCCCTGCTGCGCGGCTACCTGCGCCTCGGCGCCTGGGTCTGCGGAGCCCCCGCCCACGACCCCGACTTCGGCGTGGCCGACCTCTACGTGCTGCTCTCCCTGCGCCGGACCAACCCGCGCTATCTGCGCCACTTCCTGTCCCTGGCCCCCGCGTGAGCACCGCCCCGGCGGCCGGCTCGCCCTGGCTCCCCGCCTCCCCCTGCACCCCGCAGGGCTGCGCCGCGCACTCCGGCGGCGCCGCCGGACGGGCCCGGAGCGCCGCACGGCTCGCCGCCGGGACCGCCGTGACCGCCGGGGGCGTGGCGCTCGCCCCCGCGGCGGCCCTCCTCGGCCGCGGCGCGCGCCACCGCCTGACCTCCCTGTGGGCCCGGTCCGTGCTGCGGGGCTTCGGCGTGCGCGCCACCGTCCTCGCCGAGTGCGCGCCCGCCCGGGACACCGCGGAGGCCGGGCCCGGCTGCCTGGTGGTGGCCAACCACGTCTCCTGGCTGGACATCCCGCTGATCGCGGCCGTGCTGCCGGGCCGGATGCTCGCCAAGAGCGAGGTGCGCCGCTGGCCGGTCCTCGGCCCGCTCGCCGCCCTCGGCGGCACGCTCTTCGTCGACCGGGGCAGCCTGCGGGCGCTGCCCGCCACCGTGGCCGCGGTGACCGAGGCCCTGCGCGCCGGTCACCGGGTGATCGTCTTCCCCGAGGGCTCCACCTGGTGCGGCCGGGACCAGGGGCGCTTCCGCCACGCCGCCTTCCAGGCCGCCCTCGACGCCGGTGCCGCGGTCCAGCCCGTGCACCTGTCCTACGGCCCCACGGGGGCCGCCGCCTTCGTCGGCGACGACCCCCTCGGGGCCTCACTGCGCCGCGTCGCCGCGGCCGGCCGGCTCACGGCCGAGGTCCGGCTGCTCCCGCCGATCGTCCCCGGCCCCGGCACGGACCGCCGCGCCCTGGCCCGCCAGGCTCAGCGCGCCGTCGCCAGGCTCAGCGCGAACCGGCCCGCGGCGTCCGTCCACCACCGCACCGGCTCCAGCCCCGCCGCCGCCAGCTCCCTGCGCACCCCCTCCTGACGGAACTTCGCCGACACCTCGGTACGCAGCTCCTCGCCCGCCTCGAACGGCACCACCAGGTCGAGTTCCCGGATCTTCACCGTGAGCGCCTTCCGGGCCCGCAGCCGCATCTCGATCCACTCCTGCTCCCGGTCCCAGACGGCCACATGGTCGAAGTCGTCCGGATCCGCGTCCGAGCCCAGCTCCCGGGCGAGCACCGACAGCAGGTTCTTGTTGAACGCCGCCGTCACCCCGGCCGCGTCGTCGTACGCCCTGACCAGGACCTCCTCGTCCTTGACCAGGTCGGTGCCGAGCAGCAGGGCGTCTCCCGGGGACATCAGGCCCCGCACCATGCCCAGGAAGGCGGCCCGCTCGGCGGGCAGCAGGTTGCCGATCGTGCCGCCGAGGAAGGCCACCAGCCGGGGCCCCGGTGTACCGGGCAGCTCCACCTCCCGGGTGAAGTCGGCGATCAGCGCGTGGACGTCGAGCCCCGGGCGCTCGGCCAGCAGGCCCTCGGCCGCGCCCCGAAGCGCGCTCTCGCTCACGTCCACCGGCACGTAGGAGCGCAGCCCGGTCAGCGCGTCCAGCAGGAACCGCGTCTTCTCCGAGGACCCCGAGCCCAGCTCCACCAGGGTGCGGGCCCCCGTCGCCGCCGCGATCTCGCCCGCGCGCTCCGCGAGGATCTCCCGCTCCGCACGGGTCGGGTAGTACTCGGGCAGCCGGGTGATCTCCTCGAAGAGCTCGCTGCCGCGGCCGTCGTAGAACCACTTGGGCGGCAGCGCCTTCGGGGTGCGCGCCAGACCGCGGCGCACGTCCGCGCGCAGGTCCGCCCCCGTTGCGTCCTCGGGAAGGGTACGGGTCAGCTGGAACGGGCTCACTGGGTCGGCTCCTTGAGCTCGGCCAGCAGGACGTCGGACCGGGTCGCCGTCAGCAGCGTACGGTCCGGCACCTCCTGCCAGCGTGGGTCGTCGTCGTAGGGTTCGGAGGCCACCACCGTCGCCCCGGCCGGGTCGGACAGGTACCACAGGGTGTCGCCCCACGTGGTCGCGGTGATCGACTCCCCGTCGGTCAGCAGCAGGTTCAGCCGCGACTGCGGGGCCGCGGCCGCCGCGTCGCGCACGGTCTCGGCCATCGCCCGGCCGGGGCCGTCCCCCTCCCGGAGCCGGTGCAGCACCAGCGCCCACAGCAGCGCCGAGTCGGTGCGGGCCTCCATGGACAGCAGCTCCCGCCCCGGCAGCGAGGAGGCGAGGGCGGACGCGGTCTCCGGCCAGCCCCGCACGGCCCCGTTGTGGCTGAACAGCAGCCGCCCGGAGGCGAACGGCGCCGCCGCGGCCTCGCCGTCCGCCCCCGCGAGGGTGGCGTCCCGCACCGCGGCGAGCAGCGCACCGGTGCGCACCACCCTGGCGAGGTCGGCGAAGGAGGCGTCCCCCCAGATCGGGCCGGGCCGCCGGTAGCGCGCCGGAACGGCGTCGCCCGGCGCGTACCAGCCCACGCCGAAGCCGTCGGCGTTCACCGTCCCGTACCGCTGGCGGCGCGGTGCGTAGGACTGGCGCACCAGGGAGTGCTCCGGCTCGGTCAGCAGCGCGCCCAGCGCCACGGACGGGCCGAGGTAGGCGAGGTGGCGGCACATCAGGCACCCTCCCGGCCACGCACCCCGGCGTCCCGCGCGGTGCGGAACCCGGAGAAGATCTGGCGGCGGACGGGCAGGTCCCAGTTGCGGAAGGTCCCCCGGCAGGCCACCGGGTCCACCCCGAACGCGCCGCCCCGCAGCACCTTGTACTCCGGACCGAAGAACACCTCGGAGTACTCGCGGTAGGGGAACGCGGCGAAGCCCGGGTACGGCAGGAAGTCGCTCGACGTCCACTCCCACACGTCGCCGATCAGCTGGCGCACCCCGAGCGGTGAGGCGCCCCGGGGGTAGCCGCCCGCGCGCGCCGGGCGCAGGTGCCGCTGGCCCAGGTTCGCGTGCTCCTCGTCCGGATCGGCGTCCCCCCAGGGGTAGCGCCGGGAGCGCCCGGAGACCGGGTCGTGGCGGGCGGCCTTCTCCCACTCTGCCTCCGTCGGCAGCCGCCGTCCCGCCCAGCGCGCGTACGCGTCCGCCTCGTACCAGCTCACGTGCAGCACCGGCTCGTCGGCCGGGACCTCCTCGCTCACCCCGAAGCGGCGGCGCAGCCATGTCGCGCCCTCGCGGCGCCAGAACAGCGGCGCCTCGATGCCGTGGGTGCGGATCTGCTCCCAGCCCGCCGGCGCCCACCAGCGCCGTTCCGCGTAGCCGCCGTCGTCGATGAACTGCCGGAACGCGCCGCAGGTGACGGGCGTGGTGTCCATCCAGAAGGCGTCCACCTCCCGGCGGTGGGCGGGCCGCTCGTTGTCCAGCGCCCAGGGCTCGGTGGACGTCCCCATGGTGAACGGCCCGCCGGGCACCAGGACCTCGGCGGGCAGTGCCTCGGGGGGGTGCACGGGCGGCTCGGGCGCGGTGAGGGCCACCGCTCCCCGCCGGAGCTGGTGGGTGATCAGCATCGTCTCGTCGTGCTGCTGCTCGTGCTGGGCCACCATCCCGAAGGCGAAGGCCGCGTCGGTGAGCGGCGAGCCCTCCAGCGCGGTCCGCTCCAGCACGTCCAGCACCCGGCCCCGCACGTCCCCCGCGTACCGCCGGGCCTCGGCCGGGGCCAGCAGCGGCAGCGAGGGGCGCGTCGCCCGCGGGTGCTCGAAGGCGTCGTAGACCGAGTCGATCTCGGGCCTGAGGGCGTCACGCCCGCCGACGGTGCGCAGCAGCCACTGCTCCTCCTGGTTGCCGATGTGCGCCAGGTCCCACACCAGCGGGGACATCAGGGGGGAGTGCTGGGCCGTCAGCTCACCGTCCTCGACGCAGTCGGTGAGCACGGCGGTACGGGTACGGGCGGCGGTCAGCGCGTCCAGCGCGCGGCGCCGCAGGTCCTCGGTCATATCGCGGCCTCCCGGGCCGTGGCGGGCGGTCGGAGATCGTCGGCGGGGCAGCGGCCGCGCAGGACGCGGCGCTCGTGGAACTCAAAGACCCGTTCCAGCAGGTCGCCGGGGGCGCCCATGCGCTCCAGCGCGTCCACGGCGGCGGCGAAGCAGACGGCCGCCACCGCGGCGAGTTCCGGGTCGGCCAGCCCCCGCCGGGCCGCGGCCACCCACAGCGGGTTGACGGGCGCGGGCAGCGCACCGGCGGACTCCGCCAGGGGCTTCACCGCCCGGTAGGCGGTCTCGGCGGCCTCGGGGTCGTCGAAGAGGGCGGTGGTGACGGCGAGCGGGACCGTCCAGCCGTGCTCCCCGTCCTGGGCGTCGAGCATTCTCAGCTCCAGGTGCCCGCGCGGCCGGACAGGCGGGAACAGCGTGGTCAGGTGGTAGTCGAGGTCCGCCCGCCCGGGGCGCCTGGGGGACCCGGAGCGCAGCCACTGCCGGAAGGTCAGGCCCGTCGGCCCGTCCCAGGGGCCCTCGGCCCGGCGCACGCACATGACCGGGGCGTCCAGCGCATGGGCGGCCCAGGCGGCCCGGGGCTCCGCGAACGGCTCGGGGGCGAGGGTGCGGACGGGGTCGAGCGCCGCCCAGACCGCCTGCCGCGTCGACTTCCAGCCCGTGCGGCGTCCCTGCCGGAAGGGCGAGTTGGCGAAGGCGGCGACCAGGACCGCCCCCAGCAGGTGCGCCATCTGCCAGCGCCGGGCGTGCCCGAGGGGCCCCGGCTCCTCCGTGCCCGCGTCGAGGCAGACCTGGACGGAGGCCGAGGTGCACATCATGATCCGCCCGGCGGGGCCGGTGCGGTCGAGGTGGCGCTCCATCGCGTCGTAGCGCGGCTCGTGGAGCATCCGGCGGGGCGGGTGCCAGGGGTCGATGCCGTACCCGGCCGGGACGAGTCCGTGGGCCCCCAGGCCCTCGCGGACGCTGTGCAGGTCGGCGGAGGTCGTCTCCAGGCACTCGGCGAGTGACGCGGCGGGGGGCGAGCTGAGTTCCAGCTGGCCGCCGGGCTCGAAGGTCAGGGCCGAGGCGAGCGGCAGGGAGCGCACCGACGCGAACGCCGCCGCCAGGCGTTCGCGCGCCACGGGGAGGTGGGGCCGGTCGAGATCGTGGACCAGCCATTCCACCTCCACTCCGACGGTCCGGGGCGGTCCGGTCTTGAAGCAGATGCAGCGCAGCAGTTCCTCGGCCTCGTCCTCGGACAGGGGAGGTCCGAAGTCGTCGGTGTCGGGCGTCGGCATGATCGACTCCTCGGGGGGCGAAGGGTCCCGCGCGGGACCCTGTCAACCTAAAGCCACGGCCGTCGGTTCGCACAAGAGCGCCTCTGAGGAGCGGAAACCCGGTTGCCCGGGGCACCGGCCCCCGGCAAGGATGACGCGCATGAGCGCACGGCTGCGGGGGATCGCACACCACAACGAGGAGATCGTCGCCGCCGGCGGCTACCGGCTGCCCGACGGCCGCGAGGTGCGCCTGCGCGAGGCCGTGGCCGCCTCCTGCGCGGCCACCCGCCTGTACGGACCCGACCCGGTGGACGCGCACCCCGGCACCGGCCGGGCGACGGCCTTCGCGGTGACGGGGGAGTCCAGCACCGCGGCCGCCCGCCGGCTCGCCGCGCGGGGCGGCGAGCCGCCGGCCGTGCTCAGCTTCGCCTCCGCGCGCAACCCCGGCGGGGGCTACCTCAACGGTGCGCAGGCCCAGGAGGAGGCCCTGTGCCGGGCCTCCGCCCTCCACACCACCCTGCTGCGGGCCCGCGACTACTACGAGCACCACCGGGCCGACCGCAGCCCCCTGTACTCCGACCGGGTGATCCACTCCCCGGGTGTCCCCGTCTTCCGGGACGACAGGGGAGCCCTGCTGACGGAGCCCTTCGCGGCCGGGTTCCTCACCTCCCCGGCACCGAACGCCGGGGTCGTCCGCAGCCGCGCCCCCGAGCAGCTGCCCCTGATCCCCGGCATCCTGCGCCGGCGCGCCGAGCGGGTCCTCCAGACGGCGGTCGCCGCGGGATACCGGCGCCTGGTCCTCGGGGCCTGGGGCTGCGGCGTCTTCGCCAACGACCCCGCCCAGGTGGCCTCCGCCTTCCGCACCCACCTCGCCCCGGGCGCGCGGTTCGGGGGCCACTTCGACGAGGTCGTCTTCGCCGTCCTGGACCGCACACCCGGGCAGAGGACGCTCGGCGCCTTCCGTTCCGTGCTCGGCGGGCTGCCCGGGGCCGCCGGAGGCGAGGCCGCGGGCGGGGCGGACAGCGCCGGGCGGGGGGCTCAGGACCAGCCGTAGCGCTCCCGCAGCCGCCCTGCCACCCGGTCGAAGCGCTCCCGGTCCAGGGCGCACGCCTCCCGGCGCATCCCGTCCTCGTACACCCGCAGCACCCGGTCCAGGTCCACCCACGAGGGGCGACCGGCGGAGTCCCAGGGGCCCGCGCCCAGCGCGACCCACTCGTGGTCCCCGTCGCGTCGCCGGCTGGACAGCTGCACCGCCAGCACGGTCCCCTCCGCCTCCCGCGCCACCACCAGCACCGGGCGGTCCTTGCCGCGTCCGTCGCCCTCCTCGAAGGGCACCCAGGTCCACACGATCTCGCCGGGGTCCGGGTCCCCGTCGCGGTCGGGGGCGTAGGAGGTGCGCACGGGGCCGACGCGGGCGGGGTCGGCCTCGCGGGTGGCGGCCGCGCCGCCGCGGCCGGGGGCCTCGGGGGCGCCCTCTCGGGAGGAGCTGAAGATCGTCATGACCGCACCGTAGGCCCCGCGGCCCCACGGATCCAGCCATCCGCACACCGCGCCCCGCCCGGTGCCCGCCGCCCGCCCGGCGCGGCCCGCCCGCGGCCCGACCGCAACCCCGGTGCCCCGCCCCGCGGTTGGGGGAGAGGACCGCGATGCCATTCCGGCCACGGCCTGCGAGCGGGGCGCGCGGGCTCTGGAAGGATGACCCGCGCGATGAGCCAGACACCCGAACCGCCCGTGGAGCGCTCCGCCCCGACCAGTGCCGATGTCGCCCGGCTGGCCGGAGTCTCCCGGGCCACCGTCTCGTACGTCCTCAACAACACACCCGCGGTGCGGATCAGCGAACCGACCCGGCTGCGGGTCCGGGCAGCCGCCGAGGAACTCGGCTACGTCCCCCACGCCGCCGCCCGCAGCCTGCGGGCCGGACGCACCCGCACCGTGGTCGTTCCGACCCCGGGACACCCCGGCGGCCCCCTCCCGGGCCGCTTCCTGGACGACTTCGAGACCGAGCTGCGCAGACTGGAGTACACGGTCGTCCAGTACGGCAGCACCGGCCTCGACGGCGACGAGGCCGCCAGGGCCTGGGCCGAGCTGAGGCCCGTGGCCGTCGTCTGCCTCGGCGAGACCCAGCCGACCCGGCACGGTGTGCGGCTGCTGCGGCGCTCGGGCGCACGGGCCGTGGTCACCCTCGGCCCCCGGGGCACCGAGGGTGCCCACTCCCTCGTCATGGACCAGCGCCGCATCGGGGCCTGCGCCGCCGCCCATCTGCTCCGGCGCGGCCGCCGCGCGATCGGCGTGGTCCTGCCCGAGGACCCGGGCGCGGCGCGCCTGGCCCGCCCCCGGCTGGAGGGCGCCCGCGCGGCCGCCGCGGGCGCGGGCGCCCGGATAGCCCCGCTCCCCATGGCCTACGAGGAGGAGCCGGCCGCCGCGCTCGCCGCCCGCTGGCGCTCCCTGGAGCTGGACGCCGTCTACGCCTACGACGACGCGTACGCCATGCTCCTGATGCGGGCCCTCCAGGACGAGGGCGTGGACGTCCCCCGGGAGACCGCCGTGGTCGGCGCCGGCGACCTGCTGCTCGGGCGGCTGCTGCGCCCCCGGCTCAGCACCGTCCGCATCGACACCATGAGCGGCGGCGACCTCGCCGGGCTGGTGGACCGCGCCGTGCGCGAGCCGGGCGCCCCGGCCCGGGAGCGCGAGCTGATGGCCGCCCGCCCGGTGCACCGGGAGTCCAGTTGACCGCCGCTGCGGCCCGCCCGCCCCGCAGCGGGTCCCGGACGAGGTGCGGCGGGCGGCCCGGGTGTCTAGCGTCGCCTTCATGAGGAACCAACCGCAGCGCTTCGGGGTCCTGGTCCTGCCCGAGCACGTCGACGGGGACGACCCGGTGGCCGCCGCCGACGGAGCGATCCGCTCCGCCGTCGTCGACGCCACCGGCGAGCTGGGCGCCTCCGGCTACCCCCGCTACGTCGGCGACGGGGTGGAAGCCGACATCGACCCCGAGACCCGGGCCGTGGAGGCCCTGCTGGTGGACGGGGCCGAACTCGACTACGGCCTCACCGTGCGGGTCATCGACGCCGACGACGTCTGAAGGCCCCGGGCCGCGCGCCGCGCCGGCCCGTCCGGACCCGCCACGTGTCGATCTTCACGTGATCAGGGCCGTTGACAGGGCGCCGCGCCCGTCACAGACTCGGGCGACTCGATTGTGGACGGGGCCCGCCAGGAGGACCCCGGTCCTGGCCCGGGAGTGACTCGATGAGCATCCGCGACGTCTACATCGTCGACGCCGTCCGCACGCCGATCGGAAGGTTCGGGGGCGCGCTCTCGGCGGTCCGGCCGGACGACCTCGCCGCCGGTGTCGTCAGGGCACTCGTCGACCGCACACCCGACCTCGACCCGGCCCGCATCGACGACGTCGTCCTCGGCGACGCCAACGGCGCGGGCGAGGACAACCGCGACGTGGCCCGGATGGCGGTGCTGCTCGCGGGCCTGCCCGTCACCGTGCCCGGTGTGACCGTCAACCGGCTCTGCGGCTCCGGGCTGGAGGCCGTCGTCCAGGCCGCCCGGGCCATCGCCCTCGGCGACGCCTCCATCGCCATCGCGGGCGGCGTGGAGTCCATGTCGCGCGCCCCCTGGGTCCTCCAGAAGCCGGAACGCGCCTTCCCCGCAGGGCACCAGGAACTCCACTCGACCACCCTGGGCTGGCGGATGACCAACCCCCGCATGCCGAAGGAGTGGACGGTCACCCTGGGGGAGGGGGCCGAACGCGTCGCCGACAAGCACGGCATCGGCCGCGAGCAGCAGGACGCCTTCGCCCTCGACAGCCACCGCAAGGCCGCCGAGGCGTGGGCCAAGGGCCTGTACGACGCGGAGGTCGTCGACTGCGACGGTGTGGACCTCGCCCGCGACGAGTGCATCCGCGACACCACCTCGATGGAGGCCCTGGCGAAGCTGAAGCCCGCGTTCCGCGCGGACGGCACCGTCACCGCGGGCAACGCCTCCCCCCTCAACGACGGTGCCGCGGCCCTGCTCCTCGTGGACGAGGAGGGCCTCGCGGCGACCGGCCGCGAGCCGCTGGCGCGCATCCGCTCCTCCGCCGTGACCGGCGTGGAGCCCCAGCTGTTCGGCCTCGGGCCCGTGGAAGCGGTCCGGCGGGCACTGGGCCGGGCGGAGAGGACCTTCGCCGACCTGAGGACCGTCGAACTCAACGAGGCCTTCGCCGCCCAGGCGCTCGGCTGCCTCGCCGAGTGGCCCGAACTCGACCCCGGGGTGGTCAACCCGCGCGGCGGCGCCATCGCCCTCGGCCACCCGCTCGGCGCCTCCGGCGCCCGGCTCGCGGGGGCCGTGGCCCACCAGCTCGCCGCCGCCGGATCGGGCACCGGCCTCGCGGCCCTGTGCATCGGCGTCGGCCAGGGCATCGCCCTCGTCCTGGAGCGCTGAGGACGACCCGCCCGGGACCCCCCGCGCCGCCCCGCAGGGCGGCGCGCGGCGGACGGGGAGCCGCCCGGCGGTCAGGGCCGGACGGCTCCCCGGTGGGCGGGCGCGGGGGCGGCGCCCCCGTCGGAGCGCCGCCCCCGCACCCGCTACGCGGCCCCGCCCTGCTGCTGGGACTCGATCGACCTGCGGACCTCGTCCATGTCCAGCTTGCGGGCCTGCCCGATCACGTCCTCCAGCGCGGTCTCCGGCAGCGCCCCCGGCTGGGCGAACACCGCGACCTTGTCCCGGACGATCATCAGGGTCGGAATCGACCGGATACCGAAGGCCGCCGCCAGCTCCGGCTGCGCCTCCGTGTCGACCTTGCCGAACAGCAGGTCCCCGTGGCGCTCCGAGGCACTCTCGTAGACCGGTGCGAACTGGCGGCAGGGACCGCACCAGGAAGCCCAGAAGTCGATCAGGAGGAAGTCGTTCTCCTCGACGGTCTGATCGAAGTTCTCCTTGGTGAGCTCGATCGTGCTCATACCTGTGTACCTCTTCCTGACATTCGGCGACTCGCCCCGCACAACGGTGCCCGGAGCCCGGCTATTCCTGCCCCTGCCCATGTGGCCGGGGCGCACACCCGCGGTCAGACTGGCCCTATGACCGATGCTGCGGAGTACGACGTCGTCGTGGTGGGAGCGGGTCCGGTCGGCGAGAACGTCGCCGACCGGACGCGTGCGGCGGGCCTGGACACGGCCGTCGTGGAGGACGAACTGGTCGGAGGGGACTGCTCGTACTGGGCCTGCGTGCCGAGCAAGGCCCTGCTGCGTCCGGCCATCGCACGCGCCGACGCCCGCAGGGTGCCCGGGCTCGCCGCGTCCGTGCAGGGCCCCCTCGACGCCGCTGCGGTCCTGGCCCGGCGCGACGAGAAGGTCGGCGACTGGAAGGACGACGGCCAGGCCGCCTGGCTCGACTCGATCGGCGCCCGCCTCTACCGCGGCCGCGGCAGACTCCACGGGCCGCGCTCCGTGTCCGTCGACGGCCCCGAGGGCGAGCACCACCTGCTCACCGCGCGCCACGCCGTCGTCATCGCCACCGGCAGCCGCGCCGTCCTGCCCGACCTGCCCGGCCTCACCGGCGCGGGCGCCTGGACCAGTCGCGAGGCGACCAGTGCGCAGCAGGTTCCGGAGCGCCTCGCCGTCGTCGGGGGAGGGGTCGTCGGGGTGGAGATGGCCACCGCCTGGCAGGCGCTCGGCTCCCGGGTCACCCTCCTGGTCCGCGGCGGGGGCGTGCTGCCGCGGATGGAGCCCTTCGTCGGCGAGCACGTGGTCGACTCGCTGAAGGAGGCGGGGGCGGACGTCCGGCTCGGCGTGTCCGTCGCCGCCGTCGACCGGCCCGGGGGGCACACCGGCCCCGTCAGCGTCGTGCTCGACGACGGCGCGGTCGTCCGGGCCGACGAGGTGCTGTTCGCCACCGGCCGCGCCCCGCGCACCGACGGGATCGGGCTCGGCAGCGTGGGCCTGACCGACGGCGCCTGGCTGGACGTCGACGACACCTGCCTCGTCCGCGGCACGGACTGGCTCTACGCCGTGGGCGACGTCAACCGCCGCGCGCTGCTGACCCATCAGGGCAAGTACCAGGCGCGGATCGCCGGGGCCGCGATCACCGCCCGGGCCGGGGGCGTCCCGCTGCTGGAGACCGACCGCTGGGGCGCCCACAGCGCCACGGCCGACCACGCGGCAGTCCCCCAGGTGGTCTTCACCGATCCGGAGGCCGCCGCCGTGGGGCTCAGCCTCGCCGAGGCGGAGCGGGCGGGGCACCGGGTCCGCGCCGTCGACCACGACCTGGGGTCCGTGTCCGGTGCGGGCCTCTACGCCGACGGCTACCGGGGCCGCGCCCGGATGGTGGTCGACCTCGACCGGGAGGTCCTGCTCGGTGCCGCCTTCGTCGGGCCGGGCGTCGGTGAACTCCTCCACTCGGCCACCGTCGCCGTCGCCGGGGAGGTCCCCGTGGAGCGGCTCTGGCACGCGGTGCCCGCGTTCCCGACCATCAGCGAGGTCTGGCTGCGGCTGCTGGAGGCGTACCGGGGGTAGGCGCGGATCCCCGGGACGGCCGGGGGGTTGGGTTCGCTGCCGCGGGCCGGGCGGGACGGATCGGCGGGCCGCTTCCGTGCCGATGCCGCTTGCTCGAAGGCGGTCGCACGCCGACCCGTCCCGGCTGCGGCCGGGTGGTGGCTCCCCGGGTCCCGGCGCCTCGCGGACGACGCGCCGGGATTCGAGGAGCAGTTCGTGTCCGCCACTCCCCGAGGCCCCCTCCCGGGAGGCGGCGGGCGTCAGCGCTTCCAGACGGTCGCACGCCAGGTCGTCGGGTTGCCCGCGCCGTCGGTGCCGACGGCGAACCCGGCGATCACTCCTGCGTCGTTGACGGCGAACGCCGCGGCGTAGGGTCCCAGGGACGACGGCGGCAGCGGGACGACCGTACCGTCCGGCTTCCACATCAGGGCCTTGTCCAACGCGGGGTTCCCGGCCGGCGGCCAGGCGTACCCGACGGCCGTGCCCCGGTTGTTGATCGCCAGTACCTCCCCTGCCGCCTCCGCCGGGTTGGCCAGCACCGTCCGTGTGCCGTCGGCGTGCCACCGGGCCGGATCGCCGTTCGGGGAGTCGTCCAGCGAGGCCCCCACGACGGTGCCCGCCAGGTTGGCGTCGTAGGCCCGTCCGCGCCCGGCGTCGCGGACCGTGCCGTCGGGCGCCCACACCAGGACCCGGTCGTACTCCGTGCTCCCGGCCGCCCGCCCGTGACCGAAGACCACGCCGCTGTCGGTGATCCGGCTCGTCCGGGCCCCGGTGAACCCCGGGGGCAGGGGCAGCGCGCTCACGGCACCCGCCGCGTTCCAGCGCACGGGGTGCGCGGGGCCCCCGGCGACGTCGTGCTGCTCGGTCCACCCCACCGCCGTGCCCGCGTTGTTGATCGACGTGGCGGTGCCACCGCTGTCGCCGGGCAGTACGGGCAGGACGGTCTTCCTGCCGTCGGGCCGCCAGCGCACGGGACGGGAACGGGAGTCCTTCCCCTGCGCCTCACCGACCGCGACCCCGGCGTTGTTGACGGCCGACGCCCTGCCGCCGAGGGACCCGCGGGGAAGCGCCAGCCGCTTCGGGGTGCCGCGCGGGGTCCAGCGAACGGGGTGGACGTCGGGCAGCTCGTCGTAGGACTGGCCGACCACCCATCCGGCGTCGCTCAGCGCGGTCGTGCGGCTGAACTTCTCACCGGGCAGCGGCGCCAGACGGGTGTAGCCGGGGCGGTGGGCGTTCCACCGGATCGCGAGCGGCCCGGCGGAGCCCTCCACCTGGTATTCGCCGATGATCGTGCCGCTGCTGTTCAACCCCCGCACGAAGCTGTGGAGCCCTCCCGCCGGGATCGGCAGCAGGCGCGAGGCCGGCAGCCGCTCGGAGGGTGCGGCCGTCGCCATGGGCGCCGAGCCCAGAAGGAGCAGGGCGGATACCGCCATGCCGGCCAGGGAGCGAGGACGGGGAGTGCGCAAGCGGGCCATTCGGACGCTCCTGCTCTCGTCGATGACGTCGATGTAACCGTGCGTGGGCATGCCGTCGTTCCGGGCCGGGCGCAGAGCCCGCACCGCGGCTCAGTCTTCCGACTCCGGTGCGCCCTCGGCAGCCCGGCCTCTGAAACGGCTGGATTCGAGCGCCGCTCAACTTGGTCCGTACCACCCGCCGCCCCCTGTGTCCGCCCCGCCCCACGGGTGGTCCCGTTCCCCCTGTGACGCCGCCCAGCAGGACTTCCGGTCCCGGGGCGACGGGTCGCGGCCCACGGCCGGCGAGCGCTCCGGGCGCGGCAGGGGAAGGCGGCGGGTTCCGGCCAGCCGGCTTCCCCGGCGGCGGTCGCCGGAGCCCTGCCGGGGCTGATGGCCTCGCGGCGCCGCCCGCACTCCCGGTGACAGGCCCGGGCCGCGACGGGGCGAAGCACGCGGGACGCGGCAGTAGGTTGGCGCCATGAGCAATCTCGATCGTCAGGCCGCCCTCTCCGTCTGCGGCGGCCGGGGGTTCGTCGTCGCCCAGCCCGTGCGTGAGCTCCTCAGCCCCCGGCACGTCCCCCTCGGGGAGTCCACCGAGGTGCGCCGGCTGCTGCCGAACCTGGGGCGGCGCATGGTGGGGGCCTGGGCCTTCGTCGACCACTACGGGCCCGACGACATCGCGGACGAGCCCGGCATGCAGGTGCCGCCCCACCCCCACATGGGCCTGCAGACCGTGAGCTGGCTCCACGAGGGCGAGGTGCTGCACCGCGACAGCACGGGGTCCCTGGCCACCATCCGCCCCGGCGAACTGGGCCTGATGACCTCGGGCCGGGCGATCAGCCACTCCGAGGAGAGCCCCCGCTCGCACGCCCGGTTCCTGCACGGCGCCCAGCTGTGGGTGGCCCTCCCCGAAGCGCACCGCGGGGCCGAGCCCCGCTTCGAGCACCACACCGCCCTGCCCCGGGTCACCGCCCCCGGCCTGGAGGCGACGGTGATCCTCGGGGCGCTGGACGGCACGGTCTCCCCGGGCACCGCGTACACCCCCATCGTCGGCGCGGACCTCGCGCTGGGCGCCGGTGCGGACCACCGGCTGCCCCTGGAGCCGGACTTCGAGTACGCCGTCCTCGCCCTGTCCGGCGAGGCCCATGTCGACGGGGTGCCCGTCCCGCGGGGGTCCATGCTCTACCTCGGCTGCGGTCGCACCGAACTCCCCCTGCGCGCCTCCGCGGACGCGGGCCTGATGCTCCTCGGTGGGGAGCCCTTCGGGGAGGAGATCGTGATGTGGTGGAACTTCATCGGCCGGACCGACGAGGAGATCCGCCGGGCGAGGGAGGACTGGACGACCGGCTCCCGCTTCGGCGAGGTGAAGGGCTACGACGGCGCCCGCCTGGACGCCCCGGAGGTGCCGGCCGCCCGGCTCAGGGCCCGGGGGAGGACGCGCTGACCGGGGCCCCGCACGAGGCGCCCGGTCGGCCCGCTCCCCCAGTGGGCACAGCACGGGGGAGCGCGCCGGGCGGGGTCAGAAGCGGCGGATCACCCGCAGTTTGTCCGTGTACAGGTCACTCGCCGTGCCGTCGATGACCGACCGGCCGCCCAGGTCCGCCATGGTCGGGCCGTCGGGCGTCTTGCGGCTGGAGACGAAGCGCTTCCTGCCGTGCTGGTCCACACCCAGGTAGATGCCGGTGTGGGAGACGGCGCCGTCGTCGGGGTCGTTCCAGAAGAGCACGTCGCCGACCCGCAGCCCGTCGAGCGGCGGCGGCGCGTCGTCGGCCCGGGCGACGACGACGCCGGGGCTGGAGGCGGCCTGGCGCTGCGAGGTCCGGGGCAGGTACCGGCGCTCGGCGTCCGCCGCGATCCCCAGGGGGACGCCCAGATGGTGGCCGTAGACCATCCGGACGAAGCCCGAGCAGTCGAGGTTCCCCTTCCACTTCGGGTCCGGGACGGCCGTGACGCTCTCCCCGCTGGGGAAGGTCCAGGGGAGCCCCATGTACTCGTGGAAGTCGGCCCCGACCTCCCGCAGCCCGGCATCGTCCAGCGCGCTGTACCCGGACGCGCCGAGCACCTGGGCGCCGCCGAGGGCGGGATCGGTGACGGCAGGGGCGAACGGCCGGTACATCGAGGAGTAGGCGAGGGCGTCGGGCGAGGTGTCGCCGGCCCATGCGCGCACGCGCTGCTCCACCGCGGAGGTCCAGGTGCCCTCGAAGGGCTCCGGGAGGACCCGGACCCAGGTGGAGTGGGTCACGACCGGCGGGTCGGCCCAGGCCGCCGCGTCGATCCGGAAGTCGTAGATCCTCGCCTGCGGGACCACGGTGGCCCCGGTGGAGGCGAGGCCCCGCACACCGACCCGCCCGGGGCCGAGGACCGCGTCCGGTGCGTCCTCGGGGTCGCGCACACGGTGGTGCCACAGGTTCACGGGCTCGTCGTCCACGCCCGTCGTGGCATGGCGCCAGGCACGGGCGCGCAGGAGGTCCCCGGCCCTGTCCACCCGGACCCACCAGTGGTCGAAGGGCCGGAAGCCGGTGCCGACCGTGACGGGCGGGCCGAGCGTGGTCGACGTGTCGGCGAGTTCCTTCTCCAGGACGAGCTGCACCTCTCCCGCGGGGGTGACGACCAGGCGTGCCCGGTAGTGGTTGTTGACGTCCTGGGCGGCGAAGACGAGGCCGAGGGAGGCGGGAGCACCGGACGGCAGCCTGTCGAAGGAGAACCGGGCGGCGGCGTGGACGTCCCCGATCGCGCGGTCGGGGAGCAGCGAGTAGCGGCTCCTGCCGGGCGCGAGGGTGATGGCCGCCCGGCCGCTCTCGACGAAGTAGTCCGCGTCCGCGCCGTTGTGGTGGGACCAGGCTCCCCCTCCGGGGGACATGCCCCAGCCGGCGCCGGGCGGGGTCCGGTGGAACGCGTCCAGGACCGGCTTCTTCTGCTCGGTGAACCAGCGCCGCGGCCCGCGCAGCGTCACCGTCCTCGCCCCCGTGGTCAGGGTGGCGAGCACTCCGGCGCCGTCCGAGACCTCCAGGCCGCCCGGGACCGCACGGGTGGTCAGCGCGCCTGCCGGGTGGGGGGCGAAGTGCCAGGGGTCCGTCGGGTCGACGAGCATCGGGAGCCGGGTGCCGGGAACCCCCGGGCCGGGTACGGCCGACGGGGCCGCCGGGGCCGAGGCGCGTGCGGTCGGTGCCGCCGCGAGCGGGAGGGCGGTCCCCGCCGCCGCTGCGGCCAGGGCGCTCAGGGCGGCTCGGCGGCTGAGGGGGAGTCTCGGGGTGGACATGGTGGGCTTCTCCCGGTGCGGACGGCGCATGATCGAACAGTGGGGCGAGGAGGGACCCTATCCGACTGAGCCGCCCGGCCCGTTGCCGGTATCCGGCCGTTCCACCGCCACCCGTGACACCCCGTCCCCCCGGCCGAGCAGACTGGTGCGGCGGCCGGGCGTGGGGGGGGCCCCCCCCGGGGGCCCCCCCCCCCCCCCCCGGGGGGGGGCCCCCCCCCCCGGCCCCCCGGGGGGGGGGGGGGGGGGGGGGGGGGGCCCCCCGGGGGGGGCCCCCCCCACGGCCCGGACGTGAAGCAGCCGCCGGACAGCGCCCTTTCGAGGGCGAGGGGCCGTCCGGCGGTCCTGGACCATGTCCCGCCCGGGCTGCGCCGGGCAGGGGACGAACGGAGTGTGAACAGTGATCGGCACCGTGTTCCGCAGTGCGGACGTCCCGGCGGACGAGAGGCTCGACCGCTGGCGGGAACTGATCGACCGGACCCGGGCCACCGAGGCGTCCACCGACCATGCCGTCGACTTCAGCGCCGAGTTGCACCTGATGGAACTGGGTGCGGTGAGCGCGTGGCGGACCTCCTTCCCGCCCGCGCGACTGCGCCGGACGGCCAGGAGCATCCGCCGGGCGGAACCCGAGCGCTACCACCTGACCCTGGTGCTCGACGGACGCCTCGCGCTCGTCCGCGACACCGGGGAGACGGCCGCCACCGGTCCCCGCGGTCTCCTCGTCGACGACAACTCCCGGCCGTGCGAGGTGCACGCCCGCGACGCGGGGAGCGCCGCGGGCGGCCGAGCGGGTGTGGTCGCCGGAGTGGGGGTGGACATCCCCAAGGCCCTGCTGCCGGTGCCGCCCGCGGAGGTGCAGCGGCTGCTGGGACGCGGGCTGCCGGTCCGTCAGGGCCCGGGAGCGCTGCTGGCCGACTTCCTCACCGGCCTGGACCGCCAGGCCCAGCACCTCCGGCCCTCCGACGCCCCCCGCCTCGGCACGGTCCTCCTCGACCTGGTGTCGGCCCTGTTCGCCCACACCCTGGAGGCCGAGGCGGACCTTCCCCCCGAGACGCGGCAGGCGGTCCTGGTCCGGCAGGTCCGCGGCTTCGTGCACCGGAACCTGCACGACCCGGAGCTGACACCGGGGGCGATCGCCGCGGCGCACCATGTCTCCCTCAGCCATCTGCACCGCGTCTTCAGCGGGCAGTCCCAGGGCGAGACCCTCGCCGCCTGGATACGCGCCCAGCGCCTGGAGCGGGCGCGCCACGACCTCGCCGACCCCGCACAGCGCACCGTGCCGATCCATGAGGTCGCCGCCCGGTGGGGCATCTACCGGGCCTCCGACTTCACCCGCTCCTTCCGCGCCGCCTACGGGGTCTCGCCCAGCGAGCACCGGAACCGGTCGCTGGCCGGGAGGGCATGAGACGCGCTGCCAACCGACCGGGCACGCAACGGCAACACGGGGCGCCGCCCGCCGGGCATCCTCGGTGGTGCGCAGGGCCGGGGGATCCGGTCACGAGGTTTCAGGCAACCGCCCCGCGTGCCGTACCCCGGACCGCTCCCCTCGGAAGGCAGGTGACACGACGTGATGCGACGCGCCCCCCGCGCTGCCCCGTCGGACCCGCGGTACGCGGGACCTGCACGGCGGAGCCGCGGCACCGCAGCCCCCGCGGCCTCCGCCGCCCTGCGATGCCCCTCGCGCCGGTGCGGCGCGAGGGGGACGGCCCCTGCCCCGGGGGCCCCGGGGCAGGGGCTCCCGCCCTTCGGTGGCGCCGGGCACCCGGCGCCCCCGAGGCGCCCCGGCCCGGGAGGAGGGCGGCGGGAGGGGAGTCCCGTCCCCTCGACCGGTGGGATGCGTCCCACCGCCCCGGGGCCGGGGCGGACCGCTCCCCGGGCCGTGCCCGTGCGTGCCACGGGGGTGCACGCACGGCGGCGGCCCGGGGACCGGTCCGCCGCCCCCAGGTGCGGGGCGGCGGAGTGTCAGGACCCGGTGGCCGCCGGGGTCTGACGGTCCGTCCCGTCCGCGCCGCCGGTCCCCCCGTCCGGGGCTGCCCCGCCCGCCCCGGGACGGTCCACCCGGCGCAGCCCCCTGATGGCGGGCACGCACAGCATGGCGGCGAGGAGGACGAAGGAGACGGCGGACGAGAAGAGCAGCACCCGGTCCGCGCCGAACTGGTCCGCCGCCGGACCCGCCAGCGCCCTGCCGAGCGGGATCACCATGATCGAGCCGGCCACGTCGTAGGCCGAGACCCGGCTGAGGACCGCCAGCGGAATGTGCGACTGCACGCTGGTCGCCCACATCACCCCCCAGAAGGCGAAACCGCACCCGGCGATCACCCCGGTCACGGCCGTGAGCGTGAAGTTCCAGCCCAGCGCGGGGGCCAGCGGGTTGAGGGCGAAGAAGAACATGGCGCAGGCCCCCGCCACCAGCGGGCGGCGCGGGCGGACCCGCATCCCCAGCAGGCCGCCGATGATGGTGCCCGCCCCGTCCGCCGACGCGATCCAGCCGTAGCCCGTCGCGCCGTGCTGCTCCGTGAGCAGTGCCGCGCCGAGCGGCAGCGCGGGACCGAAGACGAACAGGCCGTACACGGCCCACAGCACGATCACCCCCCACAGCCAGGTGCGGGACCGGAACTCCTGCCATCCGGTGGCGAGGCGCCGCCACATCGGGTCGTCGCTCTCGTCCCGGACGGTGGCCAGCCGGCGCAGGGGCAGCAGTCCGAGGGCGCTGAGCGCGTAGGCGGCGGCGATCACCACATAGGACCCGGCCACGTGCCAGTAGGCCACCAGGAAGCCGGCCAGACCCGGGCCGATCAGGGCGCTCATCGCCTCGGAGACCCGCAGCAGCGCGTTCGCCCGCTGGATGTCCTCCGCCACCTGCGGCACGATGCTCGCGAGCCCCGGCTGGAACATCGCCGTCGCGGCACCGCTGACGGCCATCAGGGCCATGATCTGCCACAGTGCCACGGAGCCGGAGGCCAGCAGGGCGGCCATCGCGAGCATCGCCAGCATGCGGACCACGTCGGCCCCGACCATCATCACCTGGGGGGTGAAGCGGTCGGCCAGCACGCCGCCGAAGAGGACCAGCAGGACGATCGGCGTCATCCACGCGGCGAGGGCGTAGCCGACGCCCCCGGCGCCGTACCCCGCGCCGAGGACGGCCGTGGTCAGGGAGACCATCAGCATGCCGTCGGCGAGCAGGGAGGTGCTGCGCGCGGTGAAGAAGAAGCGGAAGCGGGCGGACCGCCACGGGCTGGGCAGCGCCCGGGCCCCGCCCCCGCCGGGCGCGTCATGGGTCGTCATGTCACATCTCCCGGTCGCGGCCGGTTCCTTCCCTGAGAATCGGCCCCGCCGGGGCGGGCTGCCGCGGTGGGCCCTGCACGATCACATAGCGGTGCGGGGCGAGCACCCCGGGGCGGCCCGGCAGGGCGGCCATCAGCGCCGCGTGGGCCCGGGCGGGCGTCAGGCCGCCGTCCTCGCAGGCGATGCGCGCGGTCAGCAGCGGCGCCGCGCCGGCCGCGCCGGCCGCCTCGCGCGTCCCGGTGACCTCGACCTCGACGGGGAGCCCGCCGAGAGCCGCGCTCAAGGTCCGCGCCACCGCCTCCGGCTCGACCCAGCAGCCGTCCACCCGCGTCCACCCCGGACCGCGCTCGACCGGACGCACACCGGTCACCTCGGTGAGCTCCGACAGCGGCACGTCCCCCTCGGCCGCCGCCTCCAGCAGCCGCACCAGGCCGGTCGCGAAGTCCTCCGCGGCACGCGCCGGGAAGAGCGCCGGGTCGCCCCACAGGGCGAGGCGCAGCACCGGGTCCGTCTCGTAGACGAAGCCGAGCAGCCGCGTCGGCAGCGCCTGCTCCGGCCCCCGGACCAGTTCGAGTTCCGGGGCGTCCCCGTCGGGTGCCGCGGCCCCGGCGAGCGTCGCGGGCAGCGCGCTGATGTCGTTGAGGACCACGTCCCGGGCGAAGTGGCTGCCCCGTTCGCCGGTGACCCGCCGGATCATGTCCCACAGGGCGAGCGCGTCGAAGCGGCTGTGCCGGTAGGCGTTCAGCGCCGCTCCCCAGGCGGCGGCGAGGACCGCGTCGAAGGACGGTTTGCGCACGTCGAGGGCGAGCAGTGCGTCCTGGGAGAGGGTGCTCACCGAGCGGGCGAGGGCGGGCCGGAAGCGGTTGGAGGTCGGTACGGCGGCGACGCACTCCTGCTGGCCGGCCCGGTGGGCGGTCAGCAGGCACCAGGCCGTCAGCAGCACCGTGTTGGGCAGCGCCCGGGTGCGCCGGGCGGCGCCGGCCAGTGCCCGGGCGCCGCGGGCGGAGCGCAGGGTGAGCCCCGGTGCGGAGATCTCGGTGCCCACCGCGCCGGGTTCGGCGAACATCGCCTGCGGTCCCGTGCGCAGGATCCGCTCCCAGTGCCGCAGCGCGTCGGCCGACCTGCGCCGCCCGGCCGGGCTCGCCTCCTCGGCGGCCAGGTCGAGCGGGGTGGGCGCGGTGGCCTCGGGCAGCGTCCCGCCGGACAGCAGGGTCAGCCACTCCTCGCGCAGGACGCCCAGTGCGCTGCCGTCCGTCAGGGCGTGGCTGGCCGCCAGGGCCAGGAACACGGGCCGTCCGGTGCGGGTGAGCAGGACGGGACGCAAGGGGAAGTCGCTCTCCAGCCGGAAGCGCTCCGACCGGGCGTCACGGGCCACCGCCTCGGCGTACTCGGCGGCGGGGGAGGGGAGTTCGCCGTGCTCCAGCACGGTGACGGTGAACCGCCCCGTGCCGGCCACGACCTGCTCGCCCGGCACGGTGCCGGGTTGGTGCGGGAAGGTGGTCCGCAGCGCCTCGTGCCTCACGGCGAGGGCCCGCAGCGCGTCGAGGACGCCGTGCTCGGAGGCGCCCTCGGGCACCGGCCAGACGTCGTGGATGTTGATGGCGTCCGGCTCGTCCCGCAGGATGCAGCGGATCATGTTCGCCTGGCCCATGGTGACGGGGCCCCGCCGGGTCCCGGCGCCCCGGTAGGCGAGCGTCGCGGTCCGCCGGGCGGCGGCGGTGCGGGCCGCGGGGGCCGCACCGGGCGGCGTCGGCGGGGCGCTCACAGCAGGGCCGCCGGTGCTGCGGCCCCGGGGGAGGGGGGCTCGGGGAGGGTCACTGCGGTTCCTTTCGCGTGCGCGGCCAGCAGCGGCCAGGCGTCCAGGAGCAGGGCGAAGTCCGCCATGTCCGCGCGCGCCTCGGCGAGCAGGCCGTCCCTGCGGGCGGCGAACCGCTCGGCCGCCGCGGTGTACCGGCCGCCCAGGGAGCGGTAGCAGCGGTCGAGGACGTCGAGCCGGGCGGCGTTGGCGTCGGGACCGCCGCGGGCGGCCTCCCGGACCAGGCGCGCGACGGTGCCGGTGCGCAGGCGTCCGGCCGCGTCGAGCAGCTCGTCCCCGGCCGCCGCCATCCGCGCGTGGACCTCGCCCATGGGCCCGGAGGCGAGCAGGAACTTGGCGAAGCGCTCCTGGTAGGCGAGGAAGCCGGCGTCGGAGCGCCGCTCGGGGGTGTGGAAGTTGACGATGTGCCGGTTGTGCAGGACCCCCGGCAGCCGGGCGCTCCGGACGAGGTGCAGGAGGAAGTAGTCGCTGCCGATGGTGTCCGTGGCGGGCGGCAGCGGTACCGCGCCGTACACCTCCCGGGCGAGGGCGATGTTGCACATGTCGACCCGTGTCGGGCTGACCAGGGTCAGGGTGGTGCGGTCGGCGGTGAACGGCTCGGTCCCGGCGCCCCGGAACGCCTCCTCGACCAGGTTGCGGCGCCAGGGAGCAGGGCAGTCCGCGGGCACCGACAGGCCCACGACCTCGTGGTAGACCTCCGGGTCCAGGCGCGCGATCTCCGCCACGTCCACGGACAGCTCGCCGATGAAGGACCCGCCGGCCAGGGCCACCGGCCGCCCGGCGCAGGCGGGGTCGAGCCGCGTGCGGTCGACGCGGCCGGTGACCTCGACGGCCGGGCGCCCCAGTGTGGCGAGTTCGTGGTGGATCGGGTACACGGGTGCGCCGTGGAGGTGCTGGTAGCGGCTGTCGGAGTCCCTGCGGTGCACCGAGGCGCAGCCGAGGGCCTCGGAGAGGAGGAAGGCCCGGTTGGTGCAGGCGCCGTAGCTCACCCCGGTGGGCAGCATCAGGGTGAGCAGCCGCTCCGGCGCGGGGACGCCGGAGGCGGCGATCACCTGCCGCAGGAAGGCCCGCTGGGCGTCCTCGTCGAGGTGGTGCACCACCACCCCGGGCGTCTTCGGCAGCGCGGCGACGGCCCGCCGGTGCGCGGCGCGCACCGGCGGTGCGGCCGAGTCCAGCACCAGCAGATGCACCTCGGCTCCGAACTCCCGTGCCCCGTAGGCGGCTTCGGCCGCCATGGCGGTGATCGTCGCCGGGCACTCCCGGTCGGTCGGCAGGGTCAGGCAGACGCGGTGCACACCGGCTCCCCGCTCCGCCCGCCCGCGGTGTCCGGGCCCTGCGTGCCGTGCCAGGAGGCCAGGCCGAGCAGCCGCTCGCCGAGCGGGGTGAGCTCGGCCGTCGGGTAGCGCAGGGACTCGTGGCGCACCATGTCGCCCACCAGGGTGCGGTTCCACCGCGGGGTGCGCAGATGGCGCCAGGACTCCACGCGGGACCTGCGCAGCTTCTCGTGCTCCTCCAGCGCGGGCATCATCGACAGGTACTGCACCGCGCGGACCCCGTTGCGGGAGGCGTTGCGGGCGACCCCGTGGGCGAGCAGCCCGTTCCAGATCAGCAGGTCGCCCGGGCCCAGGTCGGGGCGGACGACGGGGAACTCGGAGCGGTCCACGTCGGGCCTGATCGGGTCGCGGTCGGTGCTCTGGGCGGCGCGCCAGCGCTCGAAGCCGCGGAAGAGCTCGGGGCAGCACTGGAACCCGCCGGTCTCGGGGGCGGTGTCGTTGAGGGCGATGATTCCCTGGACCCGCTGGGGCGGCACGCCCAGCGTGGTGTCGATGTCCCAGTGCAGTTCGATGTCGAAGCCGCGCTCGGTGGGGGCGATGAGTGCCCGGTCGCGGTTGCCGGTGTTGGGCGGGTTGAGGTTCAGCCGGTCCAGGGTGACCCACAGCTCCTCGCAGTCCCAGACGTCCACGAAGGCGTCGTAGACGCGCTGGGCCTGGCGGCTGTCCCAGAGCAGCTGGTGGTGGTACGCCTCGACGAAGCCGTAGACGTGCAGCTGGCGGTCCAGCTGGGAGCGGAAGGGGCGGTCCTCGTACCAGCCGTCCGGGCGGTCGGGGTCGAGCCCCTGGAAGTCCCAGGTGAAGTCGAGCAGGCGGCGCGCCGCCTCGGCGGGGATCGCCTCGCGGACCACGACATAGCCGTAGGTCTGCCAGTGGGCGAAGTCCTCCTCGGACAGCACCCTCAGGGGCCGTTCCTTCCTGAGCTCCCGCAGCGTGGTCTGGGCGAGGTAGGACTCGCCGTCCGCGCTGAGGTACGCGCGGTCGGTGGCCGCGCGGTGGAGCCGTGCGCGGCGGGGGGCGGGTGGCGTCGTCAAGGGGTCCCTCCAGGCGGTGGGGCGGCGGGTCGGTTCTGCGGGGGGACGCCGGGCGGCGGCGTCGGGCGGCGGGGAGGGGACGGCGGGGCCCCCGGCGGTCGTGAAGGAAACGCGGGGACCGGGAACAGAATTGGTGTAGACCAACAGGGATGTCAAGTGCCGTTCCGCGGTGTCGCGGTGGGCCTGATTCCGCTTCCCCGTACGGGGGTTGACGTTTCCTTTTGGTCTAGACAACCACCCTGGGGCTCGCCTACTGTCCCCATGCGCAGCCCCGGATCCGCCCCCGGCCCGAGCACGGCAGGACGGTCGGCCGCGGCCCTGTGCTGCGCGCCGGTCGACGGCGACCACGGGCGGTACCGGGCACGCCACCGCGTCGCCGACGCCGGTGCGGGGCCGGGTGCGCCCGTACGACCGACGCCCCGACCGACCGCACACGCCGAGAGGGAACGGTTTCATGAGCACAACCAGCGCCACGGCCCTGCCCGACGGCGGCCTGAAGAGCCCCGGCGCGGGACTTGTCACCCTGGACCCGGTGCATACCGCCCTGCTCCGGGGCCTCGACGGCCTCCTCACCGGACTCGCCGCCCGTCACGGCGCCCCCGAGGTGACCGGCCCCCCGCTGCTCGCCGCCGAGGGCCTCGCCCGGCTCGACTACTTCCGCAACTTCCCCCATCTCGGCGTCGGCGCGGGGACGTTCGCCCCCGAGTCGCTCGACGGCCTGGCCGGCGGCGAGCCCCCCGCCGGGCTGCCCCTGAGGCCCACCGGCCATCTGCTCCCCTCGGCCACCTGCTACGGACTGCTGCTGTCCCTGGAGGACCGGGACGTCGGCGAGGACGGACTGCGGCTCTCCGCCACCGGCCGCTGCTTCCGCAACGAGACCCACTACGACGGACTGCGCCGCCTGTGGGGCTTCCACATGCGTGAGGTGCTCTTCCTCGGCACCAGGGAAGGCGCCTTGGAACACCTGGAGCAGGGAGCGGAGTTCGTCCGGGAGACCGCCGGCCGGCTCGGGCTGGACCTGACCCGCGCCACCGCCGACGACCCCTTCTACGACCGGGGCGGCTCCCGGGCCCGCCTGATGGCCCTCGACCCCGTCAAGCACGAGTTCAGCGCCCCCGACGGCACCGCGATCGCCTCCGTCAACCGCCACCGCAACTTCTTCGGGGAGCGCCTGGGCATCCGCGCCGGCTCCCACGGCCCCGCCTACAGCGCCTGCGTGGCCTTCGGCGTCGAACGCTGGGTGCACGCCATGATCCTCGCCCACGGCTCCGCCGAGCGGGCACTCGACCGGCTCCGGGCAGCCGCCCGCGACCTCTGACCGACCCCACCGCACCACGAGGAGTGGAACCGCACCATGGACCGTGTCGCCGCCTGGCTCCACGAGAAGAACCCCGGACTCGACGGGCCGATCGACGCCGACGAGGACCTCGTCGAGGCCCGGCTCATCGACTCCATGGACTTCCTGGAGTTCGTCGACCTCCTGGAGGAGATCTCCGGCACCTCCATCGACCTCCAGCAGGCCACCATCGACGACTTCCGCACCCTCTCCCGCGTCCGGGAGCGCTTCCTCAGCACCGCCGGGTGAACCGGACCGTGGCGGCGGCTCCCGGCCCGGCCCTCGCCGGGGTGGGCGCCACCCCGGAGGTGCTGGCCCTCCCCGGCCTCACCGAGGACCTGCTCGCCCCCTGGGAGGCCCGCCGCCTGGCGAAGATCCGCCGTGCCGCCCGCCGGGACGACGTGCTCGCCTCCCGGCTCCTGCTCCGGCTGTGCGTCTCCCGACTGACGGGGCGCCCGCCCGGGGACACGGAACTCGCCCAGCGCTGCCCCGGCTGCGGGCGGCACGGCCACGGCCGCCCCTACCTCCCCGGCCACCCGGGCCTCGGCGTCAGCCTCAGCCACGCCGACGGGGTGGTCGCCGCCGCGGCGGGGCCCGGACCCACGGGGGTCGACGTCGAGGCGGCAGACCGCCGCCCCCCGGCCCACCGGACGCTGCGCCGCCTGCTGACCGAGGCCGAACTGCGCGCGGCGGGCCCCGGGGACGCCGGAAGGCTGCGCGCCTGGGTCCGCTGCGAGGCCCGGTTCAAGGCGGGCGGGCAGGCGCCCCATGTGCGGGTGTGGAGCGACGCCCGCACCGGCGCGGTCGCCGCCGTCGCCACGAGCGCGCCGGCTGTGGTCTTCTCCCTGCGGGCCGCCCCCGGCTGACCCGGCCCGACCCGGGTCCGGCCCCGGGCCGACACCGCCCCCGGGCCGCCCGCGCCGCCCGGGGCCCGAAGGGCCGCGCACGCCCGGGGGCCTGCCGCCTCACTCCCCGTGACGGGTGAGGTTCGCGCCGGTCGCCGGATCGAAGACGTGCATGCCCGAGGTGTCCACGTACAGCTCGGCCTCGCGGCCCTCGCGCACCCCCGTCGCGGTACTGAGCCGGGTGACGATCTGGTGCCCGTCGCCCCCCGACTCCGCGACCCCCGAGTCCGCCGCCAGCTCGGCCAGCTCGGCGGAGACCGCCGGCTCCCAGCCCTCCTCGGTGAAGTGGGCGAAGACGTCCGAGCCGAGCGACTCGACCACGTCCACGGTGGCCGTGAAGCGGGCCCCCTCCCGGTCCGGGTCCACCAGCGCGGCGTCCTCGAACGCCTCCGGACGCAGCCCCACGATCAGGTCGCGCGGCGCGTCCTGCTCCTCCAGCCGCCGCAGCACCTCCGGCGACAGGGGCAGGTCGCCCACCGCGGTCCGCAGGACGCCCTCCTCCAGCACGGCGTGCAGGAAGTTCATCGCGGGGGAGCCGATGAAGCCCGCCACGAACAGGTTGTGCGGCTGGTCGTAGAGATGCTGCGGAGTGCCGACCTGCTGGACCACCCCGCCGCGCATCACCACCACCCGGTCCCCGAGCGTCATGGCCTCCGTCTGGTCGTGCGTCACGTACACGGTCGTGGTGCCGAGCCGCTGCTGGAGACGGGAGATCTGGGTGCGCATCTGCACCCGCAGCTTGGCGTCGAGGTTGGACAGCGGCTCGTCCATCAGGAAGGCCTTGGGGCTGCGCACGATCGCCCGGCCCATGGCGACCCGCTGGCGCTGGCCGCCGGAGAGGTTGGCGGGCTTGCGGTCGAGGTGCTCGGTCAGGTCCAGGATCCGCGCCGCCTCCTCGACCTTGCGCGTCACGGTCTCCTTGTCGGTCCTGGCCAGCCGCAGGGCGAAGCCCATGTTCTCGCGCACGCTCATGTGCGGGTACAGGGCGTAGCTCTGGAAGACCATGGCGATGTCGCGGTCCTTGGGCGAGCGGTCGTTGACCACCTCGCCCCCGATGCGCAGCGTCCCCTCGGTGATGTCCTCCAGGCCCGCGATCATGTTGAGGGTGGTGGACTTGCCGCACCCGGAGGGGCCCACCAGGATGACGAACTCCCCGTCCCCCACGGTGAGGTTGACGTCCTTCACGGCCAGGGCGCCGTCGGGGTACCTCTTCGTGATGCCCTCGAGAACGATCTCGGCCACAGTGGGTGCTCCTTGCAGAGGGGGTGCCGCGGGCGGCGGTGGGTCGGGGGCGGCGGCCGGACCGCGGGCCGGTCAGCCCTTGACGGCTCCGGAGGTCAGTCCGGCGACGATCCGGCGCTGGAACAGCAGGACGAAGAGGATGATCGGCACGGTGATGACGGTGGCGGCGGCGGCGATCGATCCGGTCGGCTGCTGGAACTGGCTGCTGCCGGTGAAGAACGCGATCGCCGCAGGAACCGTGCGCGCCGCCTCCGTCGAGGTCAGCGAGATCGCGAACAGGAAGTCGTTCCAGCAGAAGATGAACACCAGGATCGCCGTCGTGAACACCCCGGGCGCGGCGAGCGGCGCGATCACCAGGCGGAACGCCTGCGCGGGCGTCGCCCCGTCGACCTTCGCGGCCTTCTCCAGGTCCCAGGGGATCTCCCGGAAGAAGGCCGACAGCGTGTAGATGGCCAGCGGGAGCGAGAAGGTCATGTAGGGCAGGATCAGTCCCGGCCAGGTGTCGAAGATCCCGAGCACCCGCTCGATGTTGAACAGCGGGGAGACCAGCGAGATCGGCGGGAACATCGCGATCAGCAGGGACAGCCCGATCAGCAGCCGCTTACCGGGGAAGCGCAACCGGGCCACCGCGTAGGCCGCCATGGTGCCGAGGACGACCGCGATGAACGTCGCGATCAGCGCGATGCCGATCGAGTTCACCAGCGCACGGGTGAACTCCGAGGTCTGGAAGATCCCCCGGTAGTTCTCCCAGGTCCACTTGGTCGGGATGAAGTTCCCGTCGGTCAGGGTGGAGGGGTCCTTGAAGGACAGGGACACGATCCACCACACGGGGAACAACGCGTACGCCACGACGAGGACGTTGACGACGGTCCACCGGGTGAGATGCCGCTTTCCTGCGCCGGCCATCAGCGGCCCCCCTGCTCTGATCCGGGGGCAGCCGCCCCGAAGAGTCTGACGAAGACGAAGGCGATCACCGCGACGCAGACGAAGACGAGGACCGAGATCGCCGACCCGATGCCCAGGTTCAGGGCGGTGAACAGGTTGTCGTAGCCGAGGATCGACACCGAGCCGGTCCCGTGCGCGCCCGCGGTCAGGATGAAGATCGAGTCGAAGACCCGGAAGGCGTCGAGGGTGCGGAACAGCAGCGCCACCAGGATCGCCGGCTTCATCAGCGGCAGGGTGACCCGCCGGAACCGCTGCCAGGCACCGGCTCCGTCGACCATCGCGGCACGCAGCGTCTCCTCCGGCACCAGGGCGAGCCCGGCCAGCAGCAGCAGCGCCATGAACGGGGTCGTCTTCCACACCTCCGCCAGGATGATCAGCCCGAGCGCGGGCCACTGCTCCGTCAGCGGCGCGTCCCCCTCCGGCAGCAGCGCGGCGAGATAGCCCGTGTCCGGGGTCCAGGCGTACTGCCAGGAGAAGGCCGCGACGACCGTGACGATGCCGTACGGCACCAGGATGGCGGTGCGCACCGTCCCGCGGCCCACGATGGTGCGGTGCATCACCAGCGCCAGCGCCATGCCGAGCACCAGCTCGACGGTGACCGAGACCACGGTGATGAACAGGGTGACCCAGAACGCCTCCCACCAGAACGGGGAGGAGAGCACCGCGCCGTAGTTGCTCAGGCCCACGAACTCGGCCTGGTCCGGGAAGCGGAGGTCGTAGCGCTGGAGCGAGAGGTAGACCGCGTAGCCGATCGGATAGGCGGTGACCGCGACCATCACCAGGACCGCGGGCGCGCACAGCAGCCAGCCCAGGCGCCGCTCCTGCCGCGCCCCCTCCGACAGGCGCCCCGCCTCGGCGGGGGCCTCCGCACCCGCCGCCGCGGCCCCGGCGCCCCCTTCCGTCCCCGTCCGCCTCACGGGACCAGCCCCTTCGACTCGAGGGCGTCCTGGATCTGGGAGGACATGGTCTCGACGGAGCTCTCGGGGTCGATCGCCGAGGGCGGGGACAGCGTGTGCGAGATGACGATGGACACGTTCTGGTACGCGGGCGTCTGGGGCCGGACACTGGCGTTCTCCAGGGACCGGAAGATGGCGTCCGCGAACGGGTAGCTCTTCACGAACTCCTCGTCGAAGTAGAGTTCACGCAGGGTCGGCGGCAGACCGCCCTTCACCGCGGCGTTGATCTGGTTCTCCTTGTTGCGCAGGCAGAGCGCCGCCTCGAAGGCGAGGTCCGGGTGCCGGGAGTAGGCGCCCACGGCGAGGTCGATGCCGCCGATGGTGGGCCGGGCGGGCCGGGAGGCGTCCACCCGGGGGTAGGGCGCCCAGCGGAAGTGCTCGAACAGCTCCGGGTTGTTGGCCTGCATCGCCGGATACACGAAGGGGTAGTTGAGTTCGAAGGCCGCCGTGCCGGCCTCCATCGCGAGCCGGTTCTGATCCTCCATCTGGTTCGGCAGCGAGGGGTCGGCCGCCGGGGAGCGCGCCAGGTCCCGCATGATGCCGGCGGCCCGGACGGCCGGCGGCCCGAGGGAGGGGGCGGTGGCGTCGGCGTTGAGGACGGAGCCCCCGGCGCTCGCCACCAGGGTGTTGAACCAGACCGTGAGCCCCTCGTACTGGGCCCCCTGGATCTCGACGTAGTGGGGCTTGCCCTCCCCGGCGAGGCGCCGTGCCTCGTCCAGCATCGCGGACCAGGTCGCCGGCGGATCCCCGACGAGGTCGCTGCGGTACCACAGCAGCTGCGTGTTGGTGTTGTACGGGACCGCGTAGAGGCGGTCGTTCCAGGTGCCGGTCTGCAGCGGCACCTTCAGGGTGCCCTCCTCGGCCCTCGTCCGGTCCTCGCCGCTCCACGGCAGGATCCAGCCCGCCTCGGCGAACTCCGGGGTCCAGGTGACGTCCAGGCCCATGATGTCGATCGACCGGTCCTCGGCCGCCAGCCGGCGCACCAGCTGCTGGCGCTGCCCGTCGGCCGTGCGCGGCAGCTTGTTGTACGCGATCCGGTAGCGGCCGCCGGAGCCGCGCGTGCAGTTCTGCGCCGCCTCGGCCAGGGCGCCGGAGTCGTCGGGGAAGTTGTACCAGTTCAGCGTCGGGGGACCGCCGGAGTCCCCCGAGCCGCAGGCCGTCAGCAACGACGCCAGCAGCGGCAGGACGATCAGACGGCGCAGCCGCTGCACGACCGCCCTCCACAGCTCCGCACCACGGCCCTCACCCGACATGGCACGACCGTAGGGCGCGGGCCGCGGTCCGGGGCGCAGCACCGGGTCCCGGGGCGGCAAGCTCACCCGGGCGGCGCAGGGCGCGTCAGGAGCCGCTGCCCCAGGC
Organism: Streptomyces sp. NPDC048001; assembly: GCF_043203115.1. Classification (NCBI taxonomy): domain Bacteria; kingdom Bacillati; phylum Actinomycetota; class Actinomycetes; order Kitasatosporales; family Streptomycetaceae; genus Streptomyces; species Streptomyces sp. NPDC048001. The sequence continues at coordinate 71,598 of NZ_JBIDBN010000001.1, read as the reverse complement.
GGCCGTCAGCCCCTCCAGCCAGGCCGGGGGCAGCTCGCCCGCGTCCCATGCCTCCCACAGCTCCCCGGGGGCGGCCGAGAGCCGTTCCAGGACGGCGATGCTGGTGGGGGAGTGGACCAGCGAGTAGCGGCCGTGGATCGCGATGCCGCTGCCCGGCCCGTAGCGGGCGAACAGCCGTTCCAGCCGCTCCCGGTGCTCCGCCGCGAAGCCCGCCAGCCGCCCCGCGTACCCGGCCCGCTCCCGGGCCCCCATGGTGGCGAGGACGGCCGTGAGCACCTGTTCCGACACCTCGGGGTCGAAGTCCGAGACCGTGGTGAACGACAGGTACAGAGGGGTGGCCGCCACCCTCGCCCGCTCCACCTCCATCCGGCGCACCGGGGGCCGCTCCCCGGCGGGGGCGTCCGCCGCGTCGTGGACCAGGGCCGCACGCACCGCCCGCTCGGCCAACTCGCCGAGGTCCGCCGTCGCCGCCTGGACACCGTCGAGCCAGCCCGCCCGGTAGAGCGTCTCCCCGGCTGCCGGGGCCCCGCGCTGCGCTCCGGCGAGTTCGCGGTGCGCCAGGGAGACGGCCCCGGCCTCGACGAGACCGATCAGCTCCTCCGCGTCGCCGGGGCCGACCCCGGCCCTGCCCAGGAGTTGCAGGAGGGTGCGTCTGGCGTTGAGGACGCCGACCGCGTCCGGCTGCTGCCGCCCCTCTTCGGCGGATGCCATGGATCTCCTCCGTGCGGTCCGCCCGGTGGTTCGGCGGACCACCGGGAACCACCTCCGCGGGCGCGGGGACGACATGCTCGGCCTGCGGCGATGGTAGCAGCGGGAGTGATCTCCCAGGAGCAGCTTGCGGGAAGGGGGCCGCCCCCGCGCGCCGCCGGCCCTCAGGCCCCGCGGACCGCCCGCACCACCAGCCGCTCGGCGTGCTCGTCGTAGGGGCGGCCGTCGAAGCCGCCGAACACCTCCACCTCCCCGAACCCGGCCTCCTCGACCAGCCCGCGCAGCTCCACGGCGCTGTAGACGAACCACTCCAGCCTCGCCCGCACCACCCGGTCGCCGCGGACCAGCACCCAGTCGCTGCGCAGCCTCGCCCAGTCGTCCAGCACCGTGTCGGTCTGCACCACCAGGTCCTCGCCCCGGCGCACCACCTTGGGCGGGGTGACCCGGCGGGCCAGCAGCTCCTTGCCCGCGAGGTCCAGCAGCAGCGTCCCGCCGGGCGCCAGGCAGTCGTGCATCGTGTGCAGGACCCGCGCGTTGTCGGCCGGGTCCTCGAAGTAGCCGAAGGACGTGAACAGGTTCACGGCGACGTCGAAGCGCCCCGGCGCCTCGAAGGTGCGGGCGTCGGCCCGCACATGGGCGACCCGGGCCCCCGCCCGGTCCGCCCGCCCGCGCGCCCGCTCCAGCATCGAGGGGCTCAGGTCGACCCCCGTGACCTCGTGGCCCCGCAGGGCCAGCGGGACGGTGAACACCCCCGGGCCGCAGCACAGGTCCAGCACCCGCGAGCCGGCGGGGAAGGACAGCAGGGGGGAGGCCCCGACCAGGGCCCCGGCCTGCCCGATGCGCTCCTCGGAGAAGAGGACGTCGTGGAACTCGGTCCAGAAGTCATCGTCCTGGAACCCGCCCGTCCGTGTCATCAGCCGTTGCTCCTCGGTCGTCTCGGTCGTCTCGGTCGCCCGGGGCCCCGCGGGTACCCGGGTGGTCTCGGTGGCCCGTGCCGCCCCGCGCGTCCGCGCCGGAGTCCGGCCGGGGCCCGCCGCGCACCGCCAGCAGCAGCGCCGGGAGCAGCAGGCACTGCGCCGCGGCGAGGAGCCAGAACCACCCGGTGTGCCCGGCCCGCTCGACGAAGCCGTACAACTGGCCCCCGAGCAGCCCGCTGGCGCAGGCGCCCAGGCCCGCGGCGAGCCGCTGCCGGCCGAAGACCGCGGCGTCCGAGCCGGTGCTGCGACGCAGCGCCTCCAGGTCGTTCTTCAGGAACAGGACGATGTCCCCCGCGGTGATCAGCGCACCGCCCGCCAGGAGCGCCGGCCGGGTGCCCGCGGCCAGCACCGCCATCCCCGCCGCCAGGCCCGCGAAGCCCACCGCGAGCGCCACCGGGTAGGGCATCCGCCCGATCAGGCCCGAGGCGAGCGGCTGCACGACCACGACCAGCGCGAAGCACACCAGCAGCACCAGGCTGTAGAAGGCGCCCGAGGCCCGCTCCACGGCGTACACCGCCAGATAGTGCTGGAAGTGGAAGTACAGGTAGAAGGCGAGTGCGTTGGCGGCGAACGGCAGGGGGGCGAGGCCCGTGAGCAGACCCCGCCCGCGTTGCTCCGCCCCGGTGCTCCCCGCGCCGCGCGCGGCCGCGGGCAGCAGGGCGTGCCCCGCCGTCACCGCCGCGAACAGCGCCGTGACGGTGGCGAACAGCCAGCCGGGGGAGGAGAGCACGAACGGTCCCGCGACCAGCGGCCCCACCGCCATGCCCGCGTTGAGCGCCGCATTGCCCGCCGACAGGAACGCCGGGCGCCGCTCCTCGTCCACCCCGGCCACCAGGTAGGCCTTGTTCGCCGGCAGGTACAGGGCGGCACCGCAGCAGGTGAGGACCAGCGCGCCCACCGCCAGCGGCGGCCAGCGCAGAGCCGCCAGCAGGGCGCCAGGGCAGGACCGGAGACGCCGGTCGCGGAAGGACCGCAGGGACGCACCGGGCGCCCCGGGCGCGGCCCGACCGTCCGCGCCGGGGCGGGACCGTCGGCAGTTCGCCGGTGCGGACCACCTCCGCGACCGGACCGTCCGCGCCGGACGGAACTCCCGCGCCGCGGCCGCCCTCCGCGCCCTGAAGCCCGCTCCCCGCGCACGGCCGCGCCCGCACTGCCGTCCCCGCGGGGGCCGTCGCGCCCGCGGGCGCCGCGCCGGGCCGCCGTCCGCCCCCGGCGCCTCGATGCGCCCGGCGGCCCCGGGTGGGGTATCGGTCAGATCCGGGGAGCCGCGGTCGGGCCCGGACACACGCTGGGCGCCCTCGCCCCGCGTGTGACGTGGGCACGTGTGGCAGCGGGTCGGTGTACCCGGCGCCAAGGGTCCGGCACACCGTCGATTTTGCGCACTCCGGATGGTCCCGGCAGGTCAACGGGCCCGCAATGCGCCCCCTTGTGCCCCCGCGCGCGGTGTTGCGACGGTGTGGAGTGGGGCAGTTGGGAGGAGTGGGCACATGCCTGTGGCGTGACCGGCGCTGTCGCCGGCGACTCAGGGGGTTGAGGATGGTCCGGGTGCTTGTCGTGCACGATGCGGGGCTGCTCCGCTCGGCTCTGGTGGAACTGCTGCGTACCGACCCGGCACTGGAGGTGACCTCCACGACGCCCTCCGACTGCCTGCGGCGGACGGGCCGTCATTCCACCCCGGGCACCGGGGACCCGTCCGTGGACGTCCGCGTGGTGGACGGGGACTGCATGGCCTCCTGCGACCGGTGCGAGGCGGTCCCCGGCGCACAGGGCGGGCCCCCGGGACGGGACCCGGGGCTCGTCGTCCTGGCCACACCCGAGCAGCCCGGCCTGCTGCGCCGGGCACTGGACGCCGGGGCGCTCGGCCTCGTCGACAAGAACGCCTCCCGGCGCCATCTGATCACGGCCGTGCACGCGGTCGCCAAGGGGGAGCGCCATCTCGACGCCTCCCTGGCCTTCGCGCTGCTGGACGCCACCGCCCCGCCGCTCACCCACCGGGAACTCAGGGTGGTGACGCTCGCGGGCCAGGGTGCGCCGATGGACGAGATAGCGGCGCTGCTGCACCTGTCGCGGGGCACCGTGCGCAACTACATGGCCAGCGCGATACGGAAGGTCGGCGCCCGCAACCGGATGGACGCCATACGGATCGTCCGCGACGCCGGCTGGGCGTGACACCCGCCCGCTCGGGGCGCGGACGGCTCCCGCGCCCCGCCCCTGCCCGCTCCCGGCACGCTCGGCGCAGGGCCGCTCATCCGGCTCAGCCGCCTCCGCGCGCTCCCCGTGGCCGGTGACGTCCCGGTTCAGCGGTGAACCGCCCGGCCGTTCCCGGTGCTTCCCGTACGCCGCCCGGTTTCCGAGGAGCAGCAGGGAGGAGACCGCACCCCGGGATCCGCCGGGGGACCTGCGGCACGCCCCGTCCCGGCTCCGGCACACCCGTCCCGCCTCCGTGGGCCGCGTCGGGCTGCTCGCCCGCCCGGCCGGGCACGCCTGAGCGGCTCGCAGGACCACGCCGCGCCTCCACCGGAGGGGCCACGGGCCCCGGGGGGAGGCATGCCGCCCCGGGGCCCGGCTCTGTGCACCCGTGCTGCGTGACGACAGCGCAGCCGCCTGGAACCGGTCAGCGCAGGAGGTCTTCGCGGCGCAGGGTGCTCCCCGGCCCCGGCCCGCAGCGCTGGCGGCCGCCCCCCGCGCCGGCGCCGCTCCGACGGGAGGGCCGGACCCCGGCCGTCGCCCGGGCACGGCGGGCCGCTCGCGATGGGGAGCATCTGCACGGCGGCCTCACCGCCACCCCGTACCGGCGGCCGGCACCCTGTCCGGCACCGACTCACGCCGCCCCTGGCCTCGGGGTCTGTGAGGACCCGGGGGCAGGGGCGGCGCTGTGGAGGCGGGGTCGGACCAGGGGCGGCCCCGCGGCCGGGGTCATTCGGGGCGGCTGAAGCGCCGGGTGGCGTAGAGCAGGGCGAGGACGCCGGCGGTGAGGAGGACTCCGGCTTCCAGGAGCAGCGGGGGCTGGTGGCCGAACCATTCGATGCCGACCGCGGTCGCCTCGTGGGGCACGTGCAGGCCGATGGAGCGGCGCAGCAGGTCCACGCCGTAGGCGAGGGGGTTCAGGGCGGCCAGTCCGCGAGCCCAGTCGGGGAGGCTGTCGAGCGGGAAGAAGCCGCCGGAGAGGAAGAGCAGCGGCATCATCACCAGGCCGAGGAGCACGTGGAAGAGCTCGGCGCGGCCGAGGCTGACGGCGAGGGCGAGCGCCAGCGCGGTGATGGTGAAGGAGGACAGGACCAGGCCGACGAGGAGCAGGGCCAGCAGCAGCGGGTCGTAGGGCAGGCCGACCGCGCCGGCCAGGGCGAGGAGGACGGCGCCCTGGACGGTGGCGACCACGGTGCCGCCCGCGCAGTTGCCCAGGAGCAGGGTGGCGCGGCTGACCGGGGCCATCAGGAGTTCCCGCAGGTATCCGGTCTGCTTGTCGGTGATGAGGCGGATGCCCACCATGATGGCGGGGCTCTGGACGGTCATCATCAGCATGCCGGGGAAGAGGTACAGCTGGTAGCCCACGCCGAGCGCGGCGGTGGGGATCAGGGCGGCCAGACCGCCTCCGAGGATGAAGAGGTAGAGCACCGGCTGGATCAGCATCAGCGCGGTGTGGGTGCGCTGCAGGGACAGGCGCAGCAGGTCGCGGTGGACCAGGGCATGGACCGCGCGCAGTTCCCGGCGCAGGCGGCTCGGGGGTGCCGGACGCGGGCCGGTGCGGCCGTCGGGGTTTCCCGGCGCGGTGACGGCGGTGGCGGTCACAGGCCCTCACCCGCCGTCTTCGGTCCTGCGGTGTGGATGCTGCGGCCGGTGTGGTGGAAGAAGACGTCGTCGAGGGTCGGCGGGGTCGCGGAGGCGGCCCGGACGGGGATGCCCTCCGCGGCGAGAGCCGCGCACAGGCGGGGGATCCAGGAACTGCCGTCGGGCAGGCGCAGGCTGATCCCGTCCGAGCCGTGGGTGGTACGGGTGCCCGGCGGGGCGGCACGGCGCACGACGCGGTCGGCGGCAGGGTCGTCGTGGGTGCGCAGGACCACCCGGTCGTTGCCGATGGCGGCCTTGAGGGCGGCGGGCGCCCCCTGCGCGACCAGGCGGCCGCCGTCGATGATGGCGAGGCGGTCGCAGTTCTCGGCCTCGTCCAGGTAGTGGGTGGTGATGAAGAGGGTGGTCCCCTGCCGCTCGCGCAACTGGCGCAGGTAGTCCCAGACCTGGGCGCGCGCGTGGGGGTCGAGTCCCGTGGTGGGCTCGTCGAGGAAGAGGATCCGCGGCTCGTGGAGGAGGCCGCGGGCGAGTTCGAGGCGGCGGCGCATGCCGCCGGAGAGGGTGCGGACCGGGGCCCGCCGCCGGTCGCCGAGGCCGATGGCATCGAGGGTCTCGGTGGTACGCCGGCGGGCGTCGCGGCGGCTCATGCCGTACAGCCGGGCGTGGACGCGCAGGTTCTGCTGCACCGTCAGTTCCATGTCGAGTGCGCTGTGCTGGAAGAGCATGCCGACCTGACGGCGGACCTGGCCCGGGTGGGTGAGGACGTCGACGCCTGCCACCGTGGCCGTTCCGGAGGTGGGGCGGGCCAGGGCGCACAGGAGGGAGATCGTGGTGGACTTCCCCGCGCCGTTGGGGCCGAGGAACGCGAAGGTCTCGCCCTGGTGCACGTCGAGGTCCAGGCCGCGCACGGCGGGGCTGACGCTCCCGTCCGGGCCGGGGTAGCTCTTGGCCAGACCGCGGGTGCTGATGGCGTACGGCCCCTGCGCTTCGGGCCGCGCACCGTCCTGGGCCGTGGCGGAGGTCGGGAGGGGCGTTCGTGCGGGGGCATCGGCACCGGCGTACGGCTGCATGGTCACTCAGGTCCTCGTCTGCTGGATGTCGTCCACGGACGTGGGCGCGCGATACGTCGAAGGGGCCGTGTGCTGCTCGGGGCGGGTGCCTCGTACCCCCGCGGAGGCGGGGGCCGGACGCTCCGGCCGGTGACTGCCGCGGGGGCGGTCACCGGCCGGAGGTCGGCCGGTTCCCTCGTGCTGCCCTGGTCGGCTGGCGACGCGGGTGCACCGGGTGGTGCCGGCCTGCGGGGGACCGGCGCTCAGCGCCCCGTCAAGCGCGAAGCGGTTGACGGGGCCGCCGGGCCGTATCGGATCCGCTCGGGCTGCGACCTGGTCAGGCGCAGCTGATGCCGATGCAGACGGTGTTGAGGAGCGTGAGCAGGCCGACGCACGCACACGTGTCGGCGAACGCGGCTCCGTCGGCGCCGATCGGGTCGGTCTCCGGAAGGGCGTGCAGGTGAGCCAGCAGTTCGAGGTCGCGGTTCTCCATGGCTATCTCCTTCTCTCGGTGGTGTCGACAGGGGGGTCCCTGTCAGCCCGGCTGCTGGATCATCCAGAGCCGGGAGTCCGTGTGGCGGGTCCGCAGGAGGAACGCGAGGATTCCTGCGGACCCGTCGCTCCAGCCCGTCGAGACGTCCCCGTACTCGTTGGGGAAGACGACGTGGCCGTCGCGGTGGATCTGTTCGGCGGTGATGAGGCGGGCCAGGGCCTCGGCCGACGCGTGGTGGGCGGGATCCCCCGTGGCGGCGGCCAGGTCGAGGAGGAAGTCGCCGTTGCCCGCAAGGCCGTGGCACTGGGCGAGGGGGGCCCGGGAGGCACGCTCCACGACGGCCCTCGCCGCACCGCGGGCCAGGTCGCCGTACCGATCGTCGCCGGTGGCCTGCCACAGCCGGAGCAGGAAGGAGCCGATTCCCGCCGAGCCGTGGCACCAGTACGGGGCGGTGGGCACGTCACCGGCTCGGGACGGCCACTGCGCCGCCCCGCCGACCGTCAGGGAGGCGGCCGCCAGGGCCTCTCCCGCCGCCAGGGCCAGATCCCGGTGTTCCCGACGGCCCGTGACGGCTGAAGCGGCGAGCAGGAAGCATCCGATGCCGGCCGTCCCGTGGGCGAAGCCGAGATAGCGTTCACCGGCGCTCCCGGTGACCACTTCGGGCGGCGCGGGCCAGCTGACGCCGGACGGCTCGGGTGTCGCAGCGGCGACCAGCGCGTCGGCCGCCTCGACGACGCGTTCGGCGAAGCGCTGGTCCCCGGTGCGGTGCCAGAGGTGGGCGGCGGCCAGTCCGCTCCCCGCCCGGCCGTGGGTGATGTCGTGGTGGGGCGCCGGTTCCTGGGGGGCCAGCGCCAGGGCCGTCGCATGCTCGACGAGCACGCGGTCCTCGAGGACACGGCCGGCTTCGTACAGCGCCCACGCCGTCCCCCGGCCGCCGAAGTGCAGGCCCGACCGCGTGGAGCGGGTGTCCGTCCGCGCCGCCATCCAGTGCCCCGCGGTGGAGAGCACCTCCGGCAGGCGCCGGTCACCGGTCAGCTCGAAGTACCGGGTCAGGACCGCGAGGACACCGGCGGCGCCCTGCTGCACCGTGCAGGGGTCGGTCTCCCCCGCCTTGACGGACACCGGCCACAGGCGGCGTTCGTCCTGCGGGGTCATCGAGTCGATGAGGTGGTCCACCATCCCCGCCACCGCGCCCTGCGTCTCGTCGGACCGCGGGGTCCGGCCGGCCGGGACCGCGGTGGCCCGGCCCGGAAGTCCCCCTACCGCCCGGCGAAGGGCCGCGCCGGCCCGGTCGGGGTCCCAGCGCTCGGCGGGATCGTCCGCCATCAGCCCGAGGATCATCTCGATCAGGCCCTCGGGCAGTCGCAGCACGTCGTCGCAGGCGGCCAGCCACCCGGCGAGCCGCTCGTGCGCGGTCCTGGCCGCGGGCTCCTCGGCCTGCAGGCCGGGGACCTTGCCGGTGAGGACGAAGCACACGGCGGCACCCAGGCTGTAGTAGTCGGCCGTCGGCGAGACCGCCGCGCCCGCCAGCCGCTCGGGGGCGCTGAAGCCGGGAGTCCCCACCGTGGTCGGAAGCGGGACGTCGTCCTTGAGGACGGCGAGCTCCAGGTCGATGAGGCGCAGTTCACCGTCGGGCCGGACCATGATGTTGCCGGGCGTGAAGTCCCGCAGGACGCAGCCCAGGCCGTGGGCGGCGGCGAGGAGGTCCACCAGACGCCCCGCCAGGGCCAGGGCTTCGGCGCGGTAGCGCTCGCCGCCGATGTCGCGGAAGCGCTCGGCGACCCAGTTGCGCAGCGGGACGCCCTGGATCTCCTCCTCGGCCAGGAAGAGGTGCCCGCCGTGCTCGAACACGGCCAGGAGCCGCGGGGCCAGCCCCGTGCCGTCGAGGAACTCCAGTACCCGGGCCTCGACGCGCAGCCAGTCCCGCACGTCGGATCCGGAGGCGTCGGCCTCCACGTGCGGCCGGGCCTCCTTGATGACCACCGGCACGTCCGCGCTGACGTCCGTCCCCCGGTAGACACCGCCCTTGTTCGTGTGGCGGATCGCCTCCCGGACCGAGAAGCGGCCGCCCAGCAGCACCGGGGCCGTCGTGGCCCGCTCCGCGGCCGCCGGGGCGGGCACGGAGGCCGGGAACGGGCTCACCGCCCAGGCCGGCGGCGAGTAGCGGCCGGTGCGGACGTCTTCCACGGGGTTGCCGTCCGGGTCCTCCATGTACCACACCAGCAGGCCCGACTCGGAGAGCCGTTGACGGCCGACGAACGCCCCGTAGCGGTAGTGCACCAGGCTGTTCACGGCGTAGGGCTGGTCCGACAGGATCCGCGGGCCGGCCAGTCCCGCCGTGGCCCGGTGGAGCTCCAGCGCGATCGCGGCCGCCTCGGCGTCGGAGCGGGGGTAGACGGTGATGAACTTGCCCGAGCTGCCCCTCGGCGTGGCACGGGAGTTGAGCGCGCTCACCTGCTCCAGGGACCGGGCGAACTTGAACATGGACTCCTGGGGCAGCAGTACCTCCAGGCAACGCGCCAGCACCGCGGGAGCGGAGGCGGACGTGGCCGACACGTGCAGCTTCCAGCCCTGCTCGCGCTGCGCCGCGGAGGCGGGTATGAGGCGGCACCACATCGCGTCCGTGTCCACGGTCCACCGCGCGGCCTGTCCCGTGGCGTCCAGCGACCGGCCCAGCAGGTCCTGGAGTTCGACTTCGCTTGCCTGGCTCGTCATGCCCATCCCTCTCCACCGCGGGGACCGCAGATTGGACTGTGCCTTCGGAACGAATAGACCGTGCGTGCCCGACGTCACCCGGCGCAGCGGGCGCACCGTGCTGTGGACGGGGCCGCCGGCAGCCGGTGGTCCGCGGGCTGCGGGGCCGGCCGGTCACCGTGCTCGTGGCGCTCCCGGCCTTCCGGCACGGGGCGCTCGGCGAGCGCGTGGCGCGGGCCCCCGGCGCCGGGCCGGGAGACGCGTTGGGGTGCGTCGTGGAAGTGACGGTCCGCGTCGCAGAACACGTGACAGCCCTGGTGCACGCCCGTCTCCCTTCCGGTCGGTGACAGGAGAAACGGTGTCACGGGGCGGACGGGCCGGAACAGTCACCGCTGTCACCACTGCGCCGTGCGGAACGCACGGGTAACCGGTGCACCGGGGGAGCGTGTGCGGCGCGCCGCGCACGCGGGGCCGCCGCTCCGTCCGGCACGGCACGGGACCGCGGCGGGGGCGGACGGGCATCCGCCCCCGTGGTGCCCGGACCCCCGGCGGGCGGCGGGCAGACGGCGCCCGCGGGCGGTGCGGGCAGGGGCGTCGCGGCCGCCCGTGTGCACACCGCAGGGAGCGCCCCGGACCGGTCCCGTGGGGCGCAGACGGGCCGCCCCGACCGTGCTGCCGCGCGGTGTGGCGCCCGGGAGGGCCGTCGGCGGCACCGCGCGCGGGACGCCTGCGTGGGAACGCCCGCGCGGGAACGCCCGGGGTGCGGGAGCGGCGCTGCTACGCGTCCTCGACGAGCACGACGGCCCCGACCGGGCAGGCCCGCGCGGCCTCGCGTACGAGCGGGCTGCCCGCGCCGTCCTCGCGGCCCGGCGCCACGGTGCCGAAGCCGTCCTCGTCCTGGGTGAAGACCTCCGGGCAGGTCAGCGCGCACTGCCCCGCGCCGATGCAGGCCCCTTCGTCGACGGTCACCCGCACGGGCTGCTCGCCTCCCCTCACCAGGTGACGGGGAGCTCGAGCATCCCCTGGATCGTGTCGCCGGGCTTGAAGGGAACCTCCTGCGGGGGCACCGCGAGCCGCAAGCCGGGCAGCCGGCGCAGCAGGGTGCCCAGGGCGATCTCCAGCTCGGCCCGGGCGAGGTTCTGCCCGAGGCACTGGTGGATGCCGTAGCCGAAGGCCAGGTGGTGGCGGGCCGGGCGGCCCCAGTCCAGGGAGTCGGGAGCCGCGTAGACCTCGCCGTCCCGGTTGATCGCGGAGGTGGCGAACACCACGCCCTCACCGGCGCGGATCACCGTTCCGGCGACCTCCGTGTCCTCGCGCGCCACGCGCAGCAGGCCGTCGGCGATGGACAGGAACCTCAGCAGCTCCTCCACGGCCGCCGGGACGAGAGCGGGGTCCGCGCGCAGCTCCGCCGCCCGCCGGGGGTGCCGCAGCAGCGTGAAGGTGCCCAGGGAGATCATGTTGGCCGTGGTCTCGTGCCCCGCTACCAGCAGGATCGTGGCCAGCTGGACCAGTTCCTCCCGCGCCGGTGCGCCCGTGTCGAGCTGACGTGCCACCAGGTCGTGGAGCAGCCCCTCGCCGGGGTGTGCCCGCTTGCGGTCGACCAGCTCGCCCAGGTACGCCTCCAGTTCCGCGAGGGCGTCCTCGACGTCCGCCCCCGTGGGACCGCGCAGCAGGCGGCGCGACTGGGTCTCGAAGAACTCGTGGTCCGCGTAGGGCACCCCGAGCAGCTCGCAGATCACCATGGAGGGCACCGGCAGCGCGAAGGAGGAGACCAGCTCGGCGGGAGGGCCCTGCGTCTCCACCGCGTCGAGCAGCCCGTCGACCACGGTCTGGATACGGGGCCGCATCCGCTCGGCGCGCTGGAGGGTGAAGCCGCGGATCAGCATCCGCCGCTGGGCGTGGTGCTCGGGGTCGTCGAGCCCCAGCAGCGCCGGACGCCGCCGCCGCCGGAGCGCCGCCCGCTCGGTGGGCACGGGGAAGTCGCGACGGGTGGAGTCACTGGACAACCGCTGGTCCGCGAGGAGGGCCCGGGCGGTGGCGTGGCCGGTCACCAGCCACACGGAGCGTCCGTCCCACAGGGTCACCCGGGAGAGCGGGTGCGCGCGCTGCAACGAGGCGTAGGCGCCGGGCGGGTGGTAGGGGCAGGTGCGGTCCTGGGGGAAGACGACGGTCTCGGTCACGGGGGCCTCGCAGGCGGTGGGGTCGGCGGCTCGGACGACGGTGGTTCCCCGACAACTACATGCCTCAGGCATCCATCTGGTCAACGCGAGGATCGGCCAAACCCACCGGGCGGGAGCGCTCCCCCTGCCCGCGTGCCCCGCCACATCGCGCGCCGCCCCCTCCGGCCCGGGGTGCGGGGCCGGAGGGGGCGGCGGGGGGCCTGCCGGGCGGCGGCAGGAGCGGTGCGGCTTTAGGCGCTGGTCAGGGTGGCGACCGATGTCCCGCGCCGCTGCGCCCAGGTGTCGAGCGTGGTGGCGCAGGCGTGGTCGAGGTGGCGTACCCCGGTGAGGTCCAGCTCGACCGGCCGGTCCTGCGGGATCGCCTCCAGCGCCTCCAGCAGCCGGGGCAGGCGCAGGAAGGTGGCCGAGCCGGTGATGGAGACGATGAGCCGGCCGTCGGTCAGCTCGTGCACGCCGACCTGCACCTGGGAGGTCTCCCAGGCGCACTTGACCACGGCCAGCAGCAGGCCCAGGAGCACGCCCTCGAACATGCCGACGGCGACGATGGCCAGCGCCGTGGCGGCCAGGACCAGCGCCTCGCCCCGGTGCCTGCGCCACAGCGGACGGAGTTCCCCGGCGGGGACGAGCTTGCAGCCCGCGTGGATCAGGACTCCGGCGAGCGCGGCGAGGGGGATGATCCCGATGGCCGCGGGCAGCAGTGCCGCGAACAGCACCAGCCACAGCCCGTGCAGGATGCGGGAGAGCTTCGTCCTGGCACCTGCCTGGACATTGGCGGAGCTCCGGACGATGACGGCGGTCAGCGGCAGGGCGCCGAGCGCGCCGCACAGGGTGTTGCCCACTCCCTGCGCCATCAGCTCCTTGTCGTACTCGGTGCCCTTCCCGTCGTGCATCCGGTCGACGGCGGCGGCGCTGAACAGGCTCTCGGCCGAGGCGATCAGCGCGAAGGCGAGCACGGTGCCGACCGCGGCGAGGCTCGCCAGGGCGGCGAAGGCCGAGGTGCCGGGGGGTTGTACGGCCGACAGCAGCCCCTGCACCTCGACCCGCGGCACGGACAGGCCCCCGGCGGCGGCCACGGCCGTGGCCAGGGCCACCGCGGCGAGGGGAGCGGGGAGCACCTGGACGCGGGCCGGCAGCTTCTTCCAGAGGACCAGGACGGCGATGGTCCCCAGGCCGAGTGCCGCGGCGGTGAGTGCCTGCCGGGAGGCGAGCACGTCGGCCACCAGCCCCGGCACCCCGATGATCTTCTCGAAGCCGGAGCGGGGCTGCTCCAGCCCGGCCATCGTGTAGAGCTGCCCGAAGATCAGCACCAGGCCGATGCCCGCGAGCATCCCGTGGACGACGGAGACGGAGATGGCGCGGAAGACGCGGCCGAACCGCAGGGCTCCCAGGCCGATCTGGATGAGTCCGGAGACCAGGACGAGGGCGCCCAGTGCGGCGAGGCCGAAGGTCTGCACGGCTTCGTGGACCAGGACCGTCAGACCCGCGGCCGGGCCTGAGACCTGGAGGCTGCTGCCGGGCAGGGCGCCGACCACGAGCCCGCCGACGATGCCGGTGATCAGGCCCAGCTCGGCGGGGACGCCCGAGGCCACGGCGACGCCGACGCACAGGGGCAGGGCGACCAGGAACACGACCAGGGACGCCAGGACGTCGCGCCGGACGCCGGAGGTGTTGCTGAGAGGCGTTGACATCAGCGGTCTTCCTCGAGGTGTGGGGGCGGTGGGGGCTGCGGCCGGAGGGCACGGGTGGGGCGGCTCACAGCGGACGGAAGGAGCCGCTGCCGGTGTCGTAGGCCCGCACGGCGCCCGTGTGGACCTCGTAGTACCAGGCGTGCAGGGACAGGGCTCCCTCCGCGACCCGCCTCGCCACGCTGGGGTGCGCGTGGAGGCGCTGCAGCTGGGTGAGGGCGTGGTCCTGCACGGACTCGGCGAGGTCGGGGCGGGCTCCCGGGCCGCCCGCGGGGCGCGGGGTCGACCGCTCCAGCCACCCCCGGACGGAGGGGACGGCGGAGAGGTCGTCGGAGCGGACCAGGGCACCCACCGCGCCGCAGTGGGAGTGTCCGCAGACGACGATGTCGCGGACGCCGAGCACCTCCACCGCGTACTCGACGGTGGCCGCCTCCGCGCAGGGCCGGTCGGCACCGTACTCCGGCACGACGTTTCCGGCGGTGCGGAGTTCGAAGAGCTCCCCGGGCCGCGCACCGGTGATGAGGGCGGGCACCACCCGGGAGTCGGAGCAGGTGATGAACAGCACCCCGGGGCGCTGGCCGGCCTCCAGGGCGCGGAACTCCTCGGAATGCTCGGCCACATGGGCCGTGAACGAGCGTGCCCGGTCGATCAGGGGCTTCATGGGGGGCCTCTCTGCTGGATGTGAGGGACGAGAAGTGCGGGGGCGGCTTTCCCCCGGCACCGGGCAAGGGGCATATTCACTCGGCAGGCCTGGAACGAAGCGGTCCGTGTTCCGGCCGGCGGCCCGTATCCGCCCGGTGCGGGGGCGGGTGCGGACTGCGGCGTCCGGACGGCGCGGAAATGCGTGTGCTCTGCATAAAGGTGCAGTGTTCGGATGCGGCGTTCGGAATTGCGACGGGGTGCAGTCGCACGGATTCGACGGATGTCCGAAAACCGTGGGGATCCGTCGGATTCCTGGGGGTGTGCGCCCCGAGCGGACCGAAAACCATCGCCATCCTCGCGCTTTTGGCCGGATGGAGACGGTGTTGCATCTGCCGTGGAACGAGTTTTCTGCTTTACCCGCGGATTACCTTGCAGTCCAGGTCAAGGGATCGTCAAGTCCGGTGCGGGAGACGGTGAATGGCGCCGGGCGCCAGGGCTTCGGCGGGAGGGTCCGGTGGTCCGGCCCGCGGGGCCCGTCCCCGGCTCCCGCGGCCGTCTCGGCGTCCCGGTGGCGGGTCTTCCCAGGCGTGCGCGGCCCCTTCGGCCTCCCTGCGGCGGATGAAGAGGGTGACGGCGGGGGTGCGCCGGTGGGGTTCCTTCGGGCCGGGCGATGTCTCAAATCACCCCGTGAGAGCGCTTCCATGTCCTGATAGCGTCATTTGTATTGCCGTTCGTTGACAGTGACTTGGTCTGGGCTTTACGGTCTGTCACCGCACCACGATCAATGGCAGTCGTTCCTATGTTCCTATTCGGAGGGTCGCATGGAAAAGCTGATCGCGCAGATGTCCCAGGACGCCGTCTGGCACAAGTGGGTGACCGTCAACTCCGCACAGGGTTCCGGCAAGTCCGGCTGTATCAGCTCCGCACCGAAGTCCGGCTGCATCAGCGTCGCGGGCAAGTCGGGCTGTATCTCCTGAACCGGGTCTGACGGAGGAGCGGGACGGGCCGGGGGTCTGCCTCCAAGGCTCCCGGCCCGTTTCCCGAAGGGCATTCAGAAAGGCGCCCCGCCCCTCGTCGGCAGTGAAATCCGCTATCCGCCAACCGGTCCACAGGGGGTGCTCGCGTGCACGGTCAGCCACCGGCAGAGTTCATCGAACAGGTGAGGGACATACCGATCTACCGCGAGTCGGTCGCCGCGGGCAGCTTCCCCGTCCTGGAGAAGCCCGAGATCGCCCGGGGGTTCCCCGGCAACTGGATGACACCGCGGCTGGCCGCCGCGCTCGCCGAGGGCGAGGCCGAGTGCGTGCTCTCCACCGGCACCAACCACGCCAGGATGCAGATCATCCGGCCCCCGTACTTCCTGCTGCACTCCTACTACCGGCTCTGGAGCGAGCACCCGGACATCGCCTTCACCTGGGAGCAGGGCTGCGAGCGCGTCTCCCTGACCACCGTGCTGGCGACGGAGCACGTCGCACGCACCAACGCCAGGAAGCGCGGCGCCACCCCCGAAGCGGTGCCGTCGCTGCGCGACCGCAGGCTCGACGACCGCACCGTGTACCTCAACCTGCGCCTGGACCCGGCGCGGTGGGAGCGCTCCGACGTCGAACGGATGGTGGCGGAGATCCACGAGGCCCGCCGGGCGCACCCCCGCGGCTGGTACCACCTCGACTGCTCCGGCTACCACCTGGCCCATCTGGTCCTCAAGGCCCGCCGGTGGGGCCTGTGGGAGGACCTCCCGCGGCCCGCCAGCATCGTCCACGCCTACGAGTACACCCCCACCAACGTCCGGCGCTTCCTGGCCCGGCACTTCGCCTGCCCCGTCGTCGACCTCTTCGGCAGCACCGAACTCGGCTACCTCTACTACAGCGACCGCCACGGCCGGTACCACCCCCACCTCGACCGGATGAGCGTCGAACTCCTGCCCGTCACCCCGGGAAGCGACATCTACAGCCTGATCGTCTCCAGCGTCCGCAACCCCTACATGCCGCTGATCCGCTACCGCTCGGGCGACTGCGTGCGGACGCTCGACGGCACCCCCGACCCCGAGCGGATCGAGCGCTTCTGCGGACGGGAGAAGGAACTGCTGCCCGCCGGAGCGCTGCGCACCGGCCGCCGGGGCCCGATCGCCCAGGGGGACCTGGACGACTGCGTCGCCGGGATCTCCCCGGCCGTCTTCGTCCACCGGCTCCGCATCGACGGCGACCGGGAAGCCTGCCTGTCGTACACCACCTTCGACGGCGCCCCGCTGGCGCCGCCCGTGGCCGGGGAACTGGCGGAGGCCGTCGGCGCCCTCGTCGGACGCCGCTGCGCCCTGGAGCACCGCGACCACATCCCCGTCGGCCGATCCGGCAAGTACGCCTGGCTCGACACCGGCGGCTGACCGCGCCGGGGACTCCGGCACCCCGCCGCAAGGCCCCGGCGCCGGCGCGCCACAAGCACCGCACCGCGAGGGAGAGACATGAGCGCACCACCGCAGACGACGGCCGAGGACCTGCGCACCCTCCTCGGCGAGGCCCTCCACGAGGAGGTCGTGGCCCACTTCTGCGCCGGGGACGGCCCCCCGAGGGAGTTCGTCGAACGGCAGGTCCTGGAGTGCCTTCGCTACCTGTACCTGGTCTCGCTCCACCGCGACCGGCTGGCCGGACTGTTCCTCCCGGTCGAGCAGGCCGTGGACGAGATCTGGCACTACCTCATCCTCCAGACCCGCGAGTACCGGGCCCTGTGCGAGGAGCGGCTTCCCGGCGGCTACTTCGTCGAGCACCGCAGCATCGCCTACCAGGACTACCAGCGCGAGCCCGGGCGCGAGGAGGTAGTGGAGGAGGCGCTGCGCTGGATCCCCCTGTACTGCCGCGCGTTCGGGCCGTTCGAGGAGGAGGCGCTGCCGCACTGGACGATCGTCCGCTTCCTCCACCGGCACCTGGGCATGTCCCTGGAGGAGATCGCGGACCTCGAACTCCCGGACGGGCCGTAGACCCCGCGGTTTCGCCCTCCGCGGCCGGGGGAAGCGTCCAGGCACCCGGGCCGCCGCCGCGGGGCGCCTCCACCGGGGGCGGCACCGCCCGTGTCCGACGCCGCCCGACCGCCCCGACCCGGAAGGCACCCCGTGCAGCAGCCGTCGCCCGCGGCCCGTCTCTTCGACGCGATCGCGGAGGAGTACGAGAGCGCCTTCGCCGCCTCCGAGGGGCGCAGGCAGAGCGTGGCCTGGCTCCTGGGCGAACTGCCGCCCGGGAGCCGGGTCCTCGACATCGGGTCCGGCACCGGCAGGCCCGTCGCCGCCGCCCTCGCCGGATCCGGGCACCGGGTGACGGGCCTCGACGTGTCCCCGGTCATGGTCGAGCTGGCCTCCCGCCATGTGCCCGACGCCCGCTTCCTCCTCGCCGACATCCGCACCCACGAGCCGGAGCCCGGACACTACGACGGCGTCTGCTCCTACTTCAGCCTGCTCCAGATGACCCGCGCCGAGCAGCGCGCCGTCCTCGCCAGGGCGGCCGCCGCGCTGGTGCCCGGCGGCGTCTGCGCCCTCGCCACCGTCCCCCTCGACCTCGACGGAGCCGAGGGCCGCTGGATGGGCCACGAGGTGACCCTCAGCAGCTTCTCCACCGAGGCGTTCGTGCACCTGGTGGAGGAGGCGGGGCTGAGCGTGGCCGAGGTGCGGGAGGAGGAGTTCACCCCGGCGACCGCACTCGCCTCGCCCGAACCCCAGCTCTACGTGCACTGCCGCCGCCCGCTCTGAGGGACCCGGATCCCGCCGGACGGGCCCCGGAGGCAGTGCCGCCTCCGGGGAGGCGCCGCCGGCCGCCCTCCCGCCGCGCCTGCCGCGTCCCCTCCGCTCCTCTGGTCCATCCTGGGACGAGGCGCGAGGCCGAGCGGGAGGCGGACCGGAGATGACCGAGCACAGTTCCCAGGGAGTGGGCCGGGGCCGGGTCGTGCGGCCCCTGGTGCGGATGACCTCCCGGCGCCCCGACGAGGCGCATCGGGCCGCCACGCCACTGGAGCTGCTGTTCGACCTGTGCTTCGTGGTGGCCGTCGCCCGCGCCGGGGCCCGGCTGGTCCACGCCGTCGCGGAGGGCGATCCGGCCCACGGCATCGGCGGGTACCTCCTGGTGTTCTTCGCGCTGTGGTGGGCCTGGGTGAACTTCACCTGGTTCGCCTCCGCCTACGACTGCGACGACGTCCCCTACCGCGTGGCCACCCTGGTCCAGATGGCCGGGGTGCTGGTCCTGGCGGCGGGGATCCCCGAGGCCTTCGACGAGGGCGACTACACGGTCGCCGTCGTCGGCTACCTGATCATGCGCGTGGCCCTCACCGCCCAGTGGCTGCGCGCCTCCCGCGGGGAGACCGGCGCGGCGCGGACGACCGCCCTGCGGTACGCCGGGGGCCTGGTCCTGGTGCAGATCGGCTGGGTGGTGCTGGTGCTGCTGCCCGACGCCGCATGGCTGTGGGGCCTCGCCCCGCTGATCGTCGCCGAGCTGGCCGTCCCGGCCTTCGCCGAGCACAGCCGGCGCACCCCCTGGCATCCGCACCACATCTCGGAGCGCTACGGGCTGTTCACCATCATCATGCTCGGCGAGAGCATCGCGGCCACCAGCGTCGCCGTGCAGGCCGGGCTGGACGAGCACGCGCTCGGCGACCTGCTGCCCATCGCCGCGGGCGGCCTGGTGATCGTGTTCGCGGCCTTCTGGATCTACTTCTCCGTTCCCATCCACGAGTACCTGGTCTCCAGCCGCCAGGCCTTCCTGTGGGGCTACGCCCACTACGTCGTCCTCGGCTCCGCGGCCGCGATCGGCGCCGGACTGGAGGTGGCGGTGGAGCAGGCCACCCACCACGCCCACGTCTCCGCGACCGGAGCCGCGTTCGCGGTCACCCTTCCCACCGCGCTGTTCATGGTCTCCGTGTGGGCCGTCCACGCGCGCCACTTCAAGCGGGACATCGCCGAGCACCTGGTGCTGCCCTGCGGGGCCTTCCTGGTGCTGCTCGCCACCCTCGCCGGGCACTGGGCGGTTCCCCTGGCGGGCCTCGCGGCGGCCGCGACCGTCGCCGCGGGCATCGCCCTCGGCGCCCGCAGCCGCGGCTGACTCCCTCCCGGTCGCCTGCCCGCGCCACGGCGCCCCGCGCGATCCCCGCACGGGGCGCCGCACCCGGCGCCTCCGCCCTCTCAGCAGGGGTCGCGCCACACGTCCAGATCCAGGCGCTTGCGCATCGACGACAGCCCCAGGTCCCGGGAGTCCGCGCAGAACTCCTCGGTCCGCTCCTCGTACTCCACGTGGAAGACCGCCTTCCCCGCCGCCACGAACGGCTCCAGCCGCTCGCACTCGTCGAACTCCGCGCACTCCTCGTTCACCGCGAAGTCGAAGTGGTCCACCAGCACCGGGACATGCGCCAGGTCGTTCTTCAGACCGACCGCCAGACCGCGGGCGTGCGCGATCTCGGCGATCATCAGGTTGTAGCGCAGCTGGTCGTCGGCGGAGAGCGGGAACCCCGTGTCGTTGGCGTACCCCTCCAGCAGGTCCGGCTCGACGGCGTCGAAGCCCTTGTCCCGGCACATGTCGAAGCGGCGCTCCATCAGCGGCCGCAGGACGTCCATCCGCCTGATGTCCAGCCACCGCTCGCCGTGCCACCCGTTGGGCGAGCCCAGCAGGGAGCGGGGGAAGTCCTCCTGGTCGGGCCGGTAGTCCTCCCAGGCACCCGCGTTGATGTAGCAGATGACCCGGCGTCCGTCCCGCTTCAGGCGGGCCACGTCGGCCGCGGAGTTCTCGAAGCCGTCGATGTCGTAGACCGGCACGTCCACCGAGGGGTCGACCCGCCCGTCCAGCTGCCACTGCCAGGCGAGCCCGGGCCGGGGCTGCCAGCGCCCGCCCGGTCCCGGGGACGCCCCCGGTCCGGGCGTGCCCGTCGTGCGCCCCGGCGAGGGGGCGGAGGCCGACGCGGACGGCGGCGTCCCCGGCGAGGCCGTGCCCGCCGGCGGCTCGGTGGAGGCCGGGGGCCGCGGCGCGGGGGACGAGCGGTCCGGACCGCGGGCGCCCGCGTCGCCGCCCTCCGATGAGCACCCCGCGGCTGCCAGGACCAGCAGCGCCACCAGCGCGTGGCGCACCGGGCGCCTCATCGCTCGGCTCCCGCGAGTGCGGGGGTGAGGCCCGCCCAGGGGTTGGGCAGGTCGCCGGTGACCGGACCGGTGACGGCCGCCCCCCGGGTGCGCGCCGTGCGCACGGCCAGCGGCACCAGGGCCTCCGGCACGCCGTACACCAGGTGGCAGAAGCGCTCCGGTGCCTGACGGACGGTCCAGTCGGGTCGGCTGAAAGCGGACACGTAGGTGCTCCAGTGGCCCTCGAAGGTGACGGTGAGGTCGGCGGCCCGCGCGTACCCGGGCGCCGGGTGGACGCCCGGGTTGATCACGACCGGTGACGCGCCGAGCCTGCGGATCCTGCGGACCAGGCGTCTGCAGGCGGGGAGTTCCGCCGCACCCGAGGTCACCTGGTCGAGGAAGCAGCCGTCCGCGGCGTACCACTCGCGGTAGCGGGCGACCTCCGCCGTGACCGTGTCCTCCGGGCGGCGGCCGTACCCGCTGTCCACGTAGCCGAGGACCCGGGCCCCGCGCGCACGCAGCGCCTCGGCGGCCGCCGCGTACGCCGGATCGGGCTCCTCGCCCGGCCCGCTCGCCGGATTGAGGATCACCGCCCAGGTGCGGCGCGCGGCGGTGATGAGCCGGTGCCAGGCGCCCGGGTCGTCGGCCGGGTGGACGTAGAGGGGTATCAGGAGGCTCACGGTGTGCCGTCCTCCTGCCACAGGGCGGCCACCGAGTCCCGAAGGGTGTGCGCGGGACGCCAGCCCAGCGCCTTCTCGGCGGCGGCGATGTCGGAGCACTGCCAGGACACCCCGCCGGAGCGGGCCGATCCGCCGTTCTGCTCCACCACCCGGCCCCGGAACCCGGCGGCCCGCGTCAGCCCCTCCACCAGCTCCCGCACGGGGACCGCTCCGCCGCCGCCGACGTTCAGCACGCCCGGGAGCGGCCCGGGGACCGTCGCCGCGAGCAGTGACGCCCGGGCGACGTCGCGCACGTCCACGAAGTCCCGGTACGGGGACAGGTCCCCGAGCCGGAGCTCCGCCTCCGGGCCCCCGCCGGCCGACCGCAGCAGCCGGACCACCCGCCCCGGCAGGCCCGCGGCCGGAGCCCCCGGGCCCACCGGATTGCCCACCCTCAGCACGACCGCGTCCAGCCCCGACGCGGTCACCGCCGCCGTACCGGCGAGCTTGGTGGCTCCGTACGGGGTGGCGGGGGCGGCCTGGGCCGTCTCCGCCACCCGCACCCCCTCGGTGCCCGGGCCGTACTCGGCCGCGGAACCGAGATGGACGAGCCGGGCCCCGGGGGCCGCGGCCCTCAGGGCCGCGGCCAGCACGGCCGGGCCCCGGGCGTTCACCTCCGCCAGGGTCACGGCGTCGCCGCCCACCGCCCCGGCGCAGTTGACCACCGCGTCGGGTGCGACGTCGGCGAGTGTCCCCGCCAGGCGGTCGGGGGAGACGGTGGCGAGGTCGACGCCGACGTCGGCGGCGGGCGAGCGCCCGCCGCCGATCACGGCCACGTCCGGCGTACGGCGCAGCAGCTCGGTGACGTGTCCGCCCAGATATCCGGTGAAGCCCAGGACGAGGATGCGCATGGCGGGGGTTCAGGCTCCCTTGAGCAGCAGTGACTTGCGGCTGGTGAACTCGGCGTTGGCCCGGTCGTAGTCGTCGGGCCGGCCTATGTCGAGCCAGTAGCCGTCGAACTCGTACGCGTGCGGGGGGGTCTCCGCCTTCAGCAGGTCCAGCACCAGCTCGTCGAAGCCGAGCGGAAGGCCGGGGGTGTAGGTGTCGAGGGTGGCCCGGGAGAGGCCGTAGACGCCCATGGAGACGCGGTAGTCCAGGCTCGGCTTCTCCGTGAACCCGACGACCCGCCGGTCGTCGGTGGTCAGCACGCCGAAGTCGATGCGGACCTGGCGGCTGTAGGTCGCGATGGTCAGCGGTGCACCGGAGTCGGTGTGCCGGCCCAGCACGTCCGCGTAGTCGAGGTCGGTCAGGACGTCGCCGTTCATGACGAGGAACTGCTCGGGCAGGCGGTCGCGCAGGTTCAGCAGCGGACCCATGGTGCCCAGCGGGCTCTCCTCGGTGGCGTAGTCGATGGCCATTCCCCACTGGGACCCGTCGCCGACGTACGCCCGGATGATCTCCCCCAGGTGCCCGATGGCGAGGGTGCAGCTGCGGAATCCGGCCGCGGCCAGCTGGCGCAGCACGATCTCCAGGATCGCGTGCTGGTCGCCGATGGGGACCAGCGGCTTCGGCAGCGCGGTGGTGTACGGCCGCAGCCGGACACCCTTGCCTCCCGCCAGGATCACTGCATGCACAGGCTTCTCCTTCGTGGTGTCCGAACGGTCAGATGTTGTAGATGTCGGTCTTGTAGCGGGCCAGGTTCGCCGGGTCGCGGAAGAACTCCACGGTGTGGGCGAGCCCCTGCTCCAGGTCGTGCGCCGGAGCCCAGCCGGTGGTCCCGCGCAGCCGCGTGGCGTCGGCCACCAGACGCATCACCTCGGAGTCGGCCGGGCGTACCCGCTCGGCGTCCGTGCGGACGTCGACCGGGGTGTCCATGACCTTCCCGATGAGCGTCACCAGGTCGCCGACGGAGATCTCGCCCCCGGTGCCGGCGTTGAAGGTCCGGCCGACGACCCGCTCGGCCTCGGCCGTGCCGACCGCGAGGAAGGCCTGCGCCGTGTCCCGGACGAAGGTGAAGTCGCGGGTGGGCCGGAGGTCGCCGAGGGTGATGGTCCGCGCGCCCGCGGCGAGCTGGCCGATCACCGTGGGGATCACGGCCCGCATCGACTGGCGGGGGCCGAAGGTGTTGAAGGGGCGGAGCGTGACCACCGGGGTGCCGAAGCTCGCGTGGTAGCTGTCCGCGAGCCGGTCGCCGCCCGCCTTCGAGGCCGCGTACGGGGACTGGGTGTTGATCGGGTGGTCCTCGGTGATGGGGACCGTCTGCGCGGTGCCGTAGGTCTCGCTGGTCGAGGTGTGCACCAGGCGGGGCGTGCCGAGGGCGCGTACCGCCTCCAGCACGTTCAGCGTGCCGGTCACGTTGGTGTCCACGTAGCTGTGCGGCGCCTGGTAGGAGTACGGGATCGCGATGAGCGCGGCGAGGTGGTAGACGCACTCCGCCCCTTCGGTGAGGGCGCGGACCGAGCCCGGGTCCCGCACGTCGCCCAGGACGATCTCCACTTCCGCGAGCACATCGGCGGAGAGGGTCTCCAGCCAGCCGTAGGAGGAGAAGGAGTTGTACTGCGCCATGGCTCTGACGCGGTAGCCGGCGGCGACGAGCGCCTCGGTCAGATGGGAGCCGATGAATCCTTCGGCTCCGGTGACGGCGGCGAGCGGTGCGGAGGTCAACACGTGTCCTTTCGGTCGGTGGTTCGCGGAACGGTCGTGAGGAGTGAGGGGCGGGACCGCGGGCGCGGCCCGCCGGTGCGGGACCGCCGTCGGTGCCGGCGGTCCCGCTGTGCGGGTCAGGTGTGGGCCGCGGGTCTGCCGAGGCGGCCCAGCACCCAGGCGACCAGGACGAGCGAGGCCGCCCCGCAGCTCGCGGGGAGCAGCAGCGGCTGCGCCGGAGCCGAGGCCAGGGCCGGGACCGCCACCGCGCACGCCGCCGCCAGGCACACCAGCGCCGGTGGCCAGGCGATCCCGAACGCCTGCAGGAGCAGGGCGCACCACAGCGTGGCGCCGAGCGCCAGCAGGGTGGCCGGGTCGGCGCCGACCAGCAGGGCGCCCGGGAGCAGGGGCAGCAGGTAGCCGGCCAGGCAGAGCAGCAGGATGCCCGCCGAGCGGCGACGGAACCCGGAGGGCGTGGCGGCCGACCGCAGGGCCGCGACGGACAGCCCGCGGTAGCGGTAGAGCAGCCATTCCGCCGGCCCCATGCTCACGGTGAGGACGATCATCGCGAAGGGCTCCGTGCGGCCCTCGCTCAGCACCAGGGCACCCGCGGCGAGGCCGAACAGCCCGTAGGGGACGGACAGCAGGGCCCGGGGCCGCGCCGCGTGCGCGGCCGCCGGTGCCGCCAGCGCCCGGGACAGGGCGAAACCCGCGGCGGCGACCGTGGCGGCCACCGTCGCCAGGGGCACCGCGATCCGCACGGCGGCGCCCGCGTCCCACCACAGCAGGGCCGCGGCTCCGCCGATCAACGGAGTGAGGGCCGCCAGGAGCAGCCTCTCCCGGCCCAGGACGAGGAGCACGCCCGCGCAGGCGAGGTAGACCGACTGCGCGGCGGCGAAGGCCGCGGCCGGTCCCGGCCCGGCGACCGCGAGCCCCGCCGCGGTGGCCAGGGCGGCCCCGGCCAGCGCCCCGAGCAGCAGGGTCCGGCCGGCCTCCCGGCGGCCGTCGGCGAGCCGCAGGTAGGCGCGGTGGCCCAGCGCCTGTCCGAAGGCCCAGGACACGAGCCCGGCCGTGACCAGCGCGGGGACGGCGTCGGTGCCCTGCCACAGCGGGGCGGTCAGCAGGTGGGCGAGGCCCGGCAGCGCGAACAGCGCCCCGCGCAGGGCGCAGCGCAGATGGTCCGGGCGCCAGGGGTCCCTTGGCGCCTGCGGTTCCGGGAAGGCCCTCGGCACCCGCTGGTAGAGGGCGTCCGCGAGCGCGAACAGGTCCTTCTTGCCGTACCGTTCGCGGATCACGTCCGCCGTGAGCCCTTCGGACTCCAGCATCGCCGCGATCTCGTAGGAGTGGACGGCGGGGCCCAGCGCCTCGGTCATCTCGGCGGCGAGGCGGTCTATCTCCTGCTCGCGCCCCCTCATCCGGGGCAGGCGCAGCGACAGGGTGCGCTGGTCGCCCAAGCGCAGGGCCAGCGTGTCCTCCCCGGTGCGGGGCTCCAGGGGCAGCGGTCCGCTCATCCGGCCATGCCCGCCGTTCCGGCGGCGGGTATCCGCTCCCGCCCGACGGCCGCGAGCAGCGCGACGGGCTCCGCCGCGGTGCGCCGGCGCGGCAGGAGCCCGCGGTGGCCGGCGAGTTCCTGGTAGATGTCCCGGAAGGCGTCGATCGTCTGGCGCAGGGTGAACTGCTCGATGACGCGCAGCCGCGCCGCCTCGCCCATGCGCCGCCGGCGCTCGGGGTCGCCGAGGAGTTCCAGCGCCGCGTCCGCCATCGCCCGCGGATCGCGCGGGGGGACGACGAGCCCGGCCTCCCCGACGGCCTCGCGCACGCCGCCCACGTCGGTGGAGACCGTGGCGCGGCCGCAGGACATCGCCTCGATCAGGGTGAAGGGGAAGCCCTCGCTGATGCTGGACAGCATCACGACCGAGCCGGCGGCGTAGGCGTCGGTGATGTCCTCCACCCGCCCCTCGAACCGGACGGCCCCGGCGTGCCCGAGTGCGGCGGCGAGCGCCTCGCAGCGCTCGCGGTAGGCCTCGCCGCCGCGGGGTGTCCCCCCGAACAGCCGCAGGGTCACCTCCGGCTGCTTCTCCCGGACGAGGGCGAAGGCGCGGATCAGGGTCTCCAGGTCCTTGATCGGGTCGACCCGGCCCGCCCAGCTCAGCACCGGGCCGTCGGGTTCGGGCCCGGCCGGCGGGAAGGCCGAGGGGTCCACGCCGTTGTAGACGGTGCGGATCAGGCGCGGGTCGGCGCCGCCCTGCTCCTCCCACAGCCGGTTGTAGCGGTTGCCCGGGGTGATGAGCGCCGCCCGGCGGTAGGTCTCCTCCGCGAGCAGCCGGAAGAAGCCGAGCACCACGGCCTTGACCGGCCAGCGGTAGGGGGCCGTGCGGTACCCGAGGTAGCGCTCGCGGAGGTAGACGCCGTGCTCGGTGAGGAGCAGCGGCACACCATGGCGTTCGAGCCCGGCGAGACCGGGCAGCACGGCGACCCCGCCGCTGACGGCGTGCGACACGCCGTGCCGGGGCGCCTCGGCCGCCAGCGGCCGCAGGGCGTGCTCCAGCAGACTGGTGGCGGTCAGGGCGTCGTGCAGGTTGGGGCGCGCCTCGCGCACTATCAGGCCGGGGCGGTTCCACACGGAGGCCAGGACCTCGATGGCGCGGTCGCTCCGGAGGAAGGGGCTGAGCAGCCCGTCCGTCGCGGCGTCCGCCAGGGCGTAGAGCGCCGGGGCGAACCCGTCCTCCGCGCAGGGGTCGAGCAGCGCGGTGGCGAAGCGCTCGTAGGCCTGGGCGATCCGGCGTTCGCGCCGCCCCGAGGGGGGACGGCCGCCGGGGGCCGGGCCCCACATGGGCGCCGAGCGGACCCGGGTGACGTGCGGGGGCAGCTCCCACACCACCGGTTCGCGGCCGGTGCCGGTGACGGCCAGCACGTCGAAGGCGACGTCCGGCATGCCGGTGACGATCTGGTCGCACCAGACGCTCACACCGCCGTGGCTGTGGGGATAGGTACCTTCGGTGAGCAGGGTGACGTGCGTCGCGCCGGAGTGGCGCGCGCCGTGGATAGCGTGCATGGGTGTGCTCCGCCGTCGAGGGCTGGACAGAGGCGTGCAGGTGGCGCGGGCGCCCCCGAGGGGCGCCCGCGGCACGCTCAGCTCTCGGGCGAGTAGGGCACCTGCCGGGTGACACCGGCGGGCACGGGGACGTCCGGCGCGGTGCCGGAGGGCTCCGGGGAGGAACCGCTCTCGGGGGCGGCGGCCGGGGCGGCGGCCCCGGGGACGTCCAGGGTCAGGGCCCCGGCGGTGCCGGTGGCCCAGCCGGAGACCTGCCCGGCGTAGGGGGTGCCGAAGGCGGCGGTCCCGTTCTGCGTCCCGGCGGGCATGGTCGCGGTGACCGCGAGGCCCGCGGGGGCCTGCACGGTGACGGTGTCGCCGGTCCGGTAGGCGCTGACCTGCCCGGCGGCGACGGCCGAGCGCCATGCGGCACGGCGCTGCTGCTCGAGGCCGATGTCCTTCATCCGCAGGTTGACGACCGGGGCGCTGTCCGCGAACAGGCCCGCGTAGGTGTCGAGGACGCCGTCGAGCACGGGGTAGGCGATGCGGTCCTCGGCGAGGTTCGACTGGTGGATGAAGTGGGGCTTGGGGTCGTTGGCGATCACGTGGCCGAGGGCGATCCTGGTCTCCAGGGGGACGATGTAGTCGCCGTAGCCCGTGGAGAGGTCGAGGGGCGCCGGGAGGCAGGTGGTCGTCTCGGGGTTGTCCTCGCAGATGCCGCTGCCGCCCTGGGCGCGGCTGGTGTAGATCCAGTTGTACTCGTCGACCTGCTCGGCGGCGCGTCCCGCGTTGTAGAAGACGTTCATCGGGTAGCGCGCGACGGTGAGCGCCGGGCCGACCTGGCGCAGCTGCGGGTCGCGCGAGTTGTCGGACGCGAGCCAGCCGACGGCGTTGTCGCCGAGGGCGGGGGCCAGGTTCGGGTTGTCCTGCGGCTGCTGCGGCAGCACCTTCAGGCCGGAGTGCTCACCCGTGACCAGCTCGTCGTCCTCCAGCGGCAGGCCGGCGACGTCGCCCCAGACGCGGTTGGTCGCGATCTCGTCGGAGATGTCGTTGCGGCTCAGCCAGACGGTGTCCCCGCCCGGGGTGGTCTCGCACCGCCACGGGACCACGGTGGTGTCCTGCACGCAGCCGAGGAAGGCGTGGGTGTAGGTGTGGTTGATCCAGCGGAACTCGTTGCGCTTCGCGATCAGCCGGTCGGCCAGGGCGTCCTCGCCGTTGTTGTCCTCGCGGTGGTCGACGCTGCCGGCGCCGTTGTAGGCGAGGTCGAGGGTGAACTGCTTGGCGTCCTGCCACGCCGTGGCGTGGTCGACGTCGGCGGCGGTCATCCGGATCGGGTCCGGCTGCACGCTGCTGTCGGTGCAGTCCACGTCTCCGGGGGTGCAGTTGAGCTCGGAGTTCCAGCGGTCGTCCGCGGCGAACACGTCGTCGACGTGCACGGCGAAGTAGTTGCGGGAGGCACCCAGGTGCACGCCGTCGGTCATCCATTCCACGATGCCGCGGGCGAGCAGGCGGAACTGCTGCTGGTACTGGTTGTAGACGAAGGTGACGACCAGTTCGCGCCGCCCGTCGTGGCGGTACTCGCCGACCAGGGAGCCGCGGGTGGCCCGGCCCGGGATCGGGGCGTCGACATAGGTGGTGAAGTCGGCGCCCGCGACGGGGTTGGACAGGAAGGCGTAGCTCTCGCCGACGTCGGGCGAGTTGTCCTCGAAGGGCACCGCGCCGTCGAGGTAGGCGAAGGGGCCCGACGCGCCCGCCGCCGTGACCTGGGCCTCGACGCCGTCCATGCTGCCGGAGTAGCCGCCGAAGACGGGGTACTGGAGCCCGGCCTCGGGCCGGGCGTAGGTGTAGGCGTCCACCTGCGGGATGTCGTACGTGCGCTCGTAGTCGGCGAGGGCCGTCATCTCGGCGGAGCCCGCCGGGAAGGGGTTGTCGTTCGGCAGGACCACGGCCTGGTACCTGGCGCGCGGAACACCGTCCACGGTGTCCGCCAGGAAGGCCGCGTCGATGACGGGCCGGCCCGCCTGCTGGAGGTCCACCTCCGTGTAGGGGGTGCCCGCGGTCTCGAGTTCCGCGGCGATGGCGTCCACCGCCGGTCCGCCGTCGGAGACCACGAGGACCCGCAGGTCGATGCGTACAGGGTCGTCGGCATGTGCCGTGCTCACGGGCAGGCACAGCGAGGCCAGCAGTGCGCCGGCCGTGCACAGGGTCGTGCGAATACTCCGCTTCATGCGGTTATGTCCCCTCCCCAAGGACGGGATGAAGACAGCCCCGTGCGGAGCGGACGTCACCCCCGTGCGGACGCCGCCGCCCCTCGGGCGGCCGGTCGCTCACATCCGTCTCGACACATGGTGATGCGTGTGTGGACCTTTTGTGTTCCCACCGCGAAAGCTGGCGGAAAACGACAGGTGACGAACTGGGCTCTGTCGGGGGCGTGTTGTGGGGGCGCGAGAGCGTCTCCGGGATGTGCGCTCCCCTGCTCAGCAGGCGTTTGCGGTCTTCGCGGGAAGGGGTCCGGAGCGGTGGCGCCCGGATCACCGTCATTGGTCTAGACCGATGTAATGATCGTCAAACGTCGATTTCCGGCCAACGTGTGTCGCCGCCGCGCCGCCGGGTCGGCAGGGGCGCGGCGGCGACCGTCATACGGGCTCGCCCGGGTGTGCGGTCAGGCGCACAGAACGCGGGTCTCGGGGGTGTAGACCGGGCCCCCGCTGAGGTTGCTGCTGTCGCTGAACTCGGCGTAGAAGTAGGAGTAGAAGCCGATGTTGCCGTTGCAGCCGGAGTCGGCCGCGACCTGGAGCGTCAGCGTCACGGTGCGGCTCTGGCCGGGCGGGATGGTGGTGCCGTAGTTGCCGCCGAGGTTCGCGGGGCCGGTGCCCGAGCACGGCACGCTGCCGCCGGTGGTGGCCAGGGCGCAGCCGGTGAAGCTGTACTTGAGGTCGGGGCGCTGCGTCGTCAGCCAGGTCGGGTCGATGGTCTGGTAGATGAACCAGATGTCGTAGGTCTGGTTGTTGGTCATGGTCATCGACAGGTTCACCGTGCCGCCGGGGGTGGTGGTGGCGGCGTCGGTGCTGAAGGTCAGCTCGGCCGGCGCGGGGTCGGCCGCGTGCGCGGCGGGCGCCAGGCCGAAGACGGCGAGGAAGAGGGCGAAGACGGAAGCGAGGCCCATGCGCCTCATCTGAGTACGTCGCATGGAGCGGAACGCTACGAGAGCGGGGCGTCCGCCGTCCGTCACTCCGGGTCAGTGCTCGTACACGCGACCGAAAGTGTGCGGCCTGTGAAGCGCTTGTGACGCCGTCTTCACTGTGTGACGGTGGGGCCGTTTCCGCACGGCAGGGGCTCTCGGGGCGGTTCCGGGGAGGGCTCGCCGGCCCCCGCGGCCGCCGCGTCGCCCCGTGTCCGCCAATGGCCTGTACCGGTCACCGGCGCAGGCGGTGGGCAGGACGCGGTGCGTCCGGAGTGCGGACGGCGCGGCGGGCGGCGCACCGCCGGCGGGTCGGGGCGGCTCCCGGGGCTCGCCTCGCCCCCGGCCGCCGCCGCGGGCGCGGCCCTCCCCTGACCGCGGGTTCCCCCGGAACCTCCTCGCACGCCCGTGCACCGAAACGGACGGGCGATTGCGGGTGAACGGTTCCCGGCTCGCCGGGAACTCCCGGGACCGCCCGGACGCGGACGGGGAGTCCGCGGCGCCGGTCCCGCTCCCGGGACCGCCCGGACACGGCCCCGGGCGGGCGGCGGGTGCCGTCCCGTCCCCGCGGCCCCGGTCCGGCGGGCTCAGTCCTCGGGATCCATCCCGCTGGCGCGGGCGATGCCCTCCAGCGCGTCGTCGACCGCCTGCCGCTCGGTCATCCAGGTGTGCACCTGGTCCCTGATCTCCGCGAGCGCCTCGGGGTCGCCTGCGACCTCCGGGGTGACGACCGCGTAGCCGGCGCTCCCGTCAGGGCCCGGCATGTCGACCACCTCGTGGTCCATCCGCCCGGTCGAGACGATCGCCATCACGACGAGGAACTCGCGCTGCACGTCCCCGGCGAAGTTCTTGGCCGACCCCGCCTCGAGAAAGCCCTCGTTGCCCTCCGCCATCAGCCGGGTCATCTCCTCCACGGCCGAATGGAGCGTCGAGAAGTCCTCCGGGTCCATGCGCGCCTTGACGGACTCCAGGTACAGGGCGGCCATGGCCATCCGGTCCTGCGGGCTGTCGTCTGGTGTGTGGTCGTCCATCACCACCTGCTACCCGCGAACGCCCTCCCCGCACACCCCCGTCCAGGGCCATCCGGGCTACCGCCGCCCGCCGGCGCTCCGCGGGCGCGGGGCCGCCCGCCCGGGCCGGGGGCCGGGTGCGGAGCCCTTCTCAGGAGTCCCCGCCCCGGTCCGGTGCGGGCGGGGGCGCCTGGGCCGGACCGCGCTCCGCGGCGATCCGCCGCAGGCGCTCCGCGTCGCCGGTGCGCGGGCACGTGCCGCACGCCTCCGCGGGGCGCAGCGTGTAGTAGAGGCAGCATCCGGCCCGGTCGCGCGTCGGGTGGCGCTTCCCGTCCGCGTCCTCGAGCCACCGGAACGCGGCGCCCGCCGGGAACGGCGCCACCGGCCCCGGCAGGAGCCGTTCGGCCTCGCCCACGGCCCGCTCCTCCTCGCCCAGCATCCGGCCCAGGTACCAGATGCCCGAGACGAGGTCGTCCTCGACCATGCCCCACAGGGCGCGCGGGCCCCGGCGCAGCCGCGGGGAGAGGGCACCGCACAGGGGCCGGGCCAGGGCGGCGACGGCGTCCAGCAGCACCTCGGCCGCCTCCCGCTCCCCGGACAGCACCCGGACGCCGGGCAGTCCCGCCGCGGGATCGCCCGGCAGGCAGGCGAAGGCCCCGGGGACCACCTGGTGGCCCCCGCCGCCCAGGGCGAGGCGCACGTCCTCGGGGCGCAGCAGCGGCACCCGGCGCTCCAGGTACCACGGGCCGCTCAGCAGCAGGCACAGGGACCAGAGGTGGCCGTGCAGGAAGCGCGAGGCGGTGACGTCGGGGCGGGGCGCGCGGCCGTGCTCCGACGTGATCCGGTCGGCCCCGTCGGCGAGGAGGGCGTCCAGCAGCCCCGGGCGCCCGACGAGTTCCGTGCCGTCGACCCAGCCCGGCCCGGCGGGGGTCCTCGGCGCGCAGACCGCCACCTCCAGTGCGGGGCACAGCACGGCCAGGCGCCGGTAGGCGGCGGCCATCAGGGCGGAGCAGCTCTCGGCGGGGCGGCCTGGGGCCGGTGCCGGGGCGAGGATCACGGGAGCTCCCGGGAGGCGTGGATCGAACAGAGGGGCGACCGCGGCCCGGGGCGGGACGGCTACCGTCCGCGGGTCGCGACCTGAGGGAAGGCTCACCTTACTACCGGGTCGGCCCTCCTCGGTCGAACGCACCGCGGCGCGGCGCCAGTTGGCGCCATTAGGCTTGCCTAACCTAAGCTCGGTCCGTTCTTCGGTCCGTTCTTCGGTCCGGGCTCTCCTCGCCTCGGCCCCCGAATCCCCGCTCCGCGCTCTCCGCCGCGCTCGACCGCCGGAAGTGGTCCGCACCATGCAGCTCTACCTGCTCGCGCTCAATCCGACCGACTCGGTCCTCGACGGGTTCCTCCCCGCCGCCCGCCGCCTCGGTCTGCATGTCACCCTGCTCACCGACCGGCCAGACCCCTGGGGCGAACCGGGCTCCCTGGGGGACCACGTCGAGGTCGAGCGCTGCGACGTCCGCGACCACCGCGCCGTGATCAGCCGCATCGCGGGCGGACGGAGGGCGGACGGCGTCTTCACCAACAGCGACCACCTCCAGATGCAGGGGGCGCTCGCCGCCGCGTACTTCGACCTCCCGGCAAAGGACTGGCGGGCCGCGCTGCGCACCAAGGACAAGGCCGAGATGCGCCGTCACCTGGCCGGCGCCGGGGTGGAGCCCGTGCGGTCCGCGGAAGTGCCCCCCGGCCAGGACCCGGCCGCCCGCGCCGAGGCCGCCGCCGTGCCCTACCCCTGCGTCCTCAAGCCCCGGGAGGGCGTGGCCAGCGAGGACGTCGTGCTCGCCGGGGACGCGGCCGAGCTGCGGCGGCACTGCGCCCGGGTACGGGTCCGCCGCCCCGCTGACGTCCTGCTGGTCGAGGAGTACCTTCCCGGAGGACTGCACACCCTGGAGACCCTCGGCGACGGACGGCTGCTGCACCTGCTCGGCGGCTTCCGCACCCGGCTGTCGCCGCCGCCGCACTTCATCGAGGAGCGGATGACCTACGTCCCGCGCCACCCCGCGCCGGTGCGCGAGCAGCTGCTCGTGCGCCTGGCGGCCCTCGGTGTCGGCTTCGGCGCCTGCCACACCGAGTTCGTGCTCCACGAGGAACGGGTCCGCCTCGTGGAGGTCAACTACCGTGCCGCCGGCGACCAGTGCGATCTGCTCCTCGCCGACCTCCTCGGCGTTCCGCTCTTCGACCGCATCCTCTCCGTGCACCTCGGCCGGACGCTGCCCCCCGCCCCGGAGCCCCCGGCGGACCGGGCCGCCCGGATCGACTACCCCTGCGCCGACCGCGCGGGGACCCTCGTCGCGGCCCCGGAGCCGATGGACCGCCGGGAGAACGGACTGCACCAGACCTACCGCCCGCTGCGGAGCCCCGGGGAGCGCCACCCGCTGCACCGCACCAACCGGGACTACCTCGGGGTCCTGCGCACCATCGGCCCCGGGGCCGCCGAGGTCGACCGGGCGGCGGACGCCTTCCTCGCCGGGGCCCGCTGGGAGATCGCCCCGTGACCGGCGCACCGGCCCGCGGGACCGGCCGGGCGCTCCCCGCTGACGGAGCGGCCCCCGCCGGCACCGACCCGGCGGCCCGGACGCAGCTGCTGCGGGTGCTCGGCGCCCTGCTGCGGGAGGACGTCGGCGGGCTGCGTACCCGCAGCACGCTGGTCGCCCTCCCCGACGGCCCCTGGCTGCGGCTGCCCACCGGCGAGGGCCGGGCCCTGCTCCTGCCCGTACGCGAGGACGGCTTCCAGAGCCGCTGGACCGCGCGGCTGCCGCTGCTGCGCCAGGAGCCCGGCGGCCGGGACCTGACCTCCACCGGGGCGGTCCTCGACGCGCTCGCCCGGCTCGCCGCCCCCGGGGACGCCCCCGGGTACCGGGCCTTCGCCGAGGAGTGCGACCGGGACCTGCTGGCCCGGCGCCTGCACTCCGCGACGCACGCGGCCGTCCTGGCCCGCCTCGCCGAGGTCCACGGGCCCGACCCCGCGTACTGGCACGGCCACCGGGGCAGCCTCGCCCACGACACCCTGGCCGCCCGCACCGACCACCCCGTCCACCCCGTCGCCCGCGGCAGACGGGGCATGGGGGCGGCCGAACTCCGCGCCTGGGCGCCGGAGTTCCACCCCCGCTTCGCGCTGCGCTGGCTCGCCCTGCCCGCCGAGCACGTCGTCCACGCGCCCGGCGCCGCCGGAGGGCTGCGGGAGGGCTGGCCCACCCCGGCGGAGGCGGGCCTGCCCGACCGGCTCCACGACAGCCATGTGCTCCTGCCCGTCCACCCGATGACCTGGGCCGGACCCCTGCGCGAGGCCCTCGCCGAAACGGGCCTGGCCGACCGGGCCGTGCCCGTCGGACGCCCGCTGCTGGACGTGGTGCCGACCCTGTCGACGCGGACCGTCGCGCTGGCCGCCCGGCCCGCCGAGCACCTCAAGCTGCCGCTGGCCACCTCCACCCTGGGGCTGCTCAACCGCCGCACCGTCACCCCGGCCTCGCTGCTCGACGGCGCGGCCGGACAGCGGCTGCTCGCCCGGGTCCTCGCCCGCGCACCCCGCTTCGCGGGACGGATCCTGCTCGCCGACGAGACCCGCTGGGCCCATGCCGGGCACGACATGCTCGCCGTGCTGCGCCGCGTCCAGCCCGCCGGCCTGGAGGGCGCGGTCGTCCTCCCGCTCGCCGCTCTGCCGGCACCCGCCCCCGACGGGCGCCCGGTGGCCGCGGCCCTCGCCGACCGCTTCCACGGCGGCGACGTCACCGCCCTGGTGGACTCCCTGCTCACCCTCCTCTTCGACTGGCAGACCACCCTGTTCGCCCACGGCATCGCCCTGGAGTCGCACCAGCAGAACGTCTCGCTGGTCCTCGGCGGCGCCGAGGGGCCCCGGCTGCTGCTCAAGGACAACGACGGCCCGCGGGTCAACACCCGCCGGCTGACCGCGGCGCTCGGCGGCGGGGAGTGGAAGGCCGAGCGGCTGGGCTTCGCCGACCGGCGCGTGTGCGTCACCGGTGACGGCCCGGTCGCCGACCTGTTCACCGCCATCACCGTCCACCTGTGCGCCGGGGCCCTCGCCTTCGGCCTCGGCGCCCGCGGCCCCGCCCGCCCCGACGCCCTGCTGGCCCTGGTACGCGACCGGCTGCGCGAGGCGCTGGACCGGACGGCCGCCGCCTACCCGGCGGCCGACGGCCTCCCGGCGGCCGCCGAGGTGCTGCGCGCCCGCCTCCTCCACGCCCCGGAGCTGCCCGTCAAGGCGATGGTCACGGCGGGCACCCTGCTGACCAAGGCCCGCTCGGGGGCCACCGACATCAACAAGCACTACACCACCGGCCCCAACTACCTGCTGCGGAAGGCATGACCACCCCGATGCCCAGCACCACCACGTCCCGCAGGCGGTCCGGCGCGCCCGCGCGCCTGCCCACCGCGGACGAGGCCGTCGCCCACACCCTGCTCAACTGCCTGCTGCGCGAGGCGGTGGCGCCCGGGGACCAGGTCCTCGCCGACGGCCGCCTGCTGATGCGGCTCACCCACCGCGACATCCGGCTGGGCGTGGCGCTGCGCCGCACCTCGCTGATCGGCGCCCACCGATTCACCGGGCCCGTCAGCGCCCTGGAGTCCCCGTCGCGCGGCGCCTGGACGGAGATCGGCTGGCAGCGGCTGGCCGAGCTGGTGCACGCCGAACTCTGCTCCCGCACGGGCACGCCCAACGAGGAGTTCCTCGGCCAGGTGGCCGCCAGCCACCGGGCGGTCGCCGGCACCCTCGCCCGCCGCTCGCGCGCGCACGCCCCCGCCGCCCCCGGCGGCGACCCGCTCGGCACCTACCTCGCCTCCGAGCAGTCCCTGCTGCTCGGCCACCGCTTCCACCCCACCCCCAAGGCGCACGGCGCGGACCCCGCCGCCTGGGCCGCCTACGCGCCCGAGGAGGGCGCCCGCTTCCCGCTGCGGCTGCTCGCCGTCCGTGCGGACCTCGCCGCCGAGGACACCGCCGCCCCCGGCGGCCTCGGACCGCTGGACCGGCTCGGCCGGGCGCCGGCCGGATACCGGCTGCTCCCGGCGCACCCCTGGCAGGCCGGGTTGCTCGGCTCCCACCCGGTGCTGGCCGCCGCCCTGGAGCGGGGCGACGTCCTCGACCTCGGCGCCACCGCCCACCCGGTCGCGCCCACCGCCTCGGTGCGCACGGTCTACGACGGCGGCGCGTTCCTGAAGTTCAGCCTGGACGTGCGCATCACCAACTGCGTCCGCAAGAACGCCCACTACGAACTCGCCGGGGCCGTCGCCCTCACCCGCCTGCTCGCCCCCGCCTTCGCGGACCTGGAGCGCAGCCACCCCGGCTGCGCGGTGCTGCGCGAGCCCGCCTACCGCTCGCTCGCCCTGCCGGGGCGGGACGGCCGCCCCGACCGCCGTCTGCTGGAGGGCTTCGGCGTCATCGTCCGCGACGGCCTCGGCCCCGTCACCCCGCCGGGGGCCGTGCCCCTGCTCGCCGCGGACGTCGCGGGGGAGTACCCCACGGGTCCCGGACACGTCTCCCACCTGCTGGCGGGCGCCGACCGGCGCCGGACCGCCGACTGGTGGGCCCGCTACACGGAGCTGCTGATCCCGCCGGTGCTCACCGCCTATGTGCGCCACGGGATCGTGCTCGAACCGCACCTGCAGAACGTCGTGGTCTGCGTCGGGCGGGACGGCATGCCCCAGAAGGTCCTCTTCCGCGACCTGGAGGGCGTCAAGCTGCTCCCCGGGCACCACCGGGAGGCACTGGCCGCGCTGCCGCGCGACGTGGCCGGGCCGCTGACCTACGACGCGGCGCGCGGCTGGGACCGGGTGGTCTACTGCCTGCTGGTCAACCACGCCGCCGAGGTCCTCGCCGCCCTCGCCGACCTGGACCCCGGGCTGGAGCCCGCGCTGTGGGGGCAGGTGCGCCGCGTCCTGGCCCGCTCCTCCCGCGCCCTGGGCGACCCGCCGCGGACGGCGGCGCTGCTCGCCGGTGCGCCGCTGCCCGCCAAGGCCAACCTGCTCACCCGCTGGCGGCGCGAGGCCGACCGCGACGCCGCCTATGTGCGGCTTCCCTCCCCCCTGACCCCCGGAGGCGCCCTGTGACCCCCGAGCCCGGCGGTGTGCCCGCCACCGAGGTCGAGCCGTCGGCGGCCGGCCTGCTGACCCCATCCGTGCGCGCCGCCGCCGGAGCGCTGCGCCCGGGCGAGCTGCCCTGCTACGTCTACGACCTGACGGCCCTGCGCACCCACGCGGCCTCGGTCCGCCGGGCGCTGCCGCGGGCGGTGGAGCTGTACTACGCGGCGAAGGCCAACCCCGAGCCCGCGATCCTGGCCGCCCTGGAACCCTTCACCGACGGCTACGAGGTGTCCTCGGGCGGTGAACTGGAACACGTCCGCGCGGCCGCGCCCGGCCACCCGCTCGCCTTCTCCGGCCCCGGCAAGACCCCCGCGGAGCTCTCCGCGGCCCTGGGGGCGGGGGTGGAGCGCATCCACGCCGAGAGCCTCCACGAGGTGCGGATGCTCGCGGCGCTCGCCGCCGCCACGGCCTCGACGGGACGGCCGCCCGTGCGGGTGCTGCTGCGTGTCGACGTGCCGGTGGACCACGGGGTGCTGAGCGGCAGCGCCCTGACCATGGGCGGCCGCCCCTCGCCCTTCGGCATGTCCCTGGAGGAGGCGTCCGAGGCCCTGCGCCTGCTCGCCGGCGACGGCTGCCCGGGCCTCGTCCCCGCCGGGATCCACGCCCACCTCGCCAGCGGCCTGGACGCTCCCACCCTGCTGCGGGTCGCCCGGGCCGTGGCGGGGGCGGCCGCGGACCTGGCCGCCCGCCACCGGCTGGCCGCGCCGGAGGCGGTCGTGGGCGGCGGCATGGCCGTGGACTACGGCCGGCCGGGCGAGCGCTTCGACTGGGAGGGCTACGGAGCGGGCCTCGGGCGCCTCGCGCGCACCCACCCGGGGCTGCGGCTGCGTATCGAGCCCGGCCGCTCCCTGACGGCCTACTGCGGCTGGTACGTCACGGAGGTGCTGGACGTCAAGCGCAGCCACGGCGAGGACGTGGCCGTGGTCCGCGGGGGCACCCACCATCTGCGCACCCCCGCGGCCAAGGGCCACGACCAGCCCGCGGCCGTGGTGGCCGTGGAGGAGTGGGGGCACCCCTGGCCCCGGCCCGCGGCCGGGGGAGCGCGGGTCACGGTGGCCGGTCAGCTGTGCACGCCGAAGGACGTGCTGGCCAGGGCGGTGCCGGCGCCGGGGCTGAGGGCGGGGGACCGGGTGGTCTTCGCGATGGCGGGCGCCTACGCCTGGAACATCTCCCACCGCGACTTCCTGATGCACCCTCCGCCCGGCTTCCGGTTCGTCTGACGGCGCGGTGACGGGGGCCGGCGCGGGCAGTGCGGCGGGCGGTGGCGCGGGAGTCGTACCGGGGTGCTAGGTTAGGCAAGCCTAACCTAAGGAGTTGGAATGGCCCTCGCCCCTGCCCGCGTCGCCGAACCCTCACGCGCCGAGCGGATCTGCTCCGTCGTCGCGGCCGCCGGCTCACTCGGCCTGGCCACCGCCGGGACCTCCTACGACCTCGTGGCCATGCACACCGTCGAGCGCGGTCGCCTGCTGCTGCGGGTGCCCGGCGACACCCCGCTCGCGGCCGAGGCGGCGTGCGCGCCGCGCGGAACGCTCGCGGCCCTGGCGGAGTTCACCGACATCGCACCCGTGCGCGCCCGCGACCGGGTGCGGGCGCGGGTCGCACTGTTCGGCCAGCTGTCCCCGGCCGTGGTGCAGGACGACCCCGGGGTGCTGGTGCTCAGGCTGGACCTCGCTCGGGCGAGCATCCAGCGGGACGGGCGCGTCGAGCCGGTCGGCCCGAGCGAGGTCCAGTCGGCCGCGCCCGACGGGCTCGCGCTCCAGGAGGCGGCCATGCTCGCCCATCTCGACCGGGACCACCAGGACGTGGTCCGCCGCCTCGGCCGCCTGGCGGCGCCGGGGATGCGCGAGGAGCAGGCCGCGGTGCGCCCCTACGCGCTCGACCGCTTCGGCTTCACGCTGCGCTTCGAGTACGTCCGCGGCCACGAGGACGTCCGCCTCCCCTTCCCGGAGCCCGTGGACTCGGCGGCGGAGGTCGGCGCCCAGGTGGAGGCCCTGCTCGCCCGCGGCCGCCGCTGCCGCCGGGCCGGGCGGGCCTGAGGTCCCCCGGCCGCGGGTCCGGTCCCTCCGGCGGGGGCGCGGCTACCAGTCGGTGGCGGCGTGCCAGGTGCTTCCGCGTACCGAGGTGATGTCGGTGTGCTCCGGGACGTAAGCGGTGCACTCGGGGTTGTGGCAGGGCCCCGCGACCCACACGGGGACGGTCACGCCCATGGACTTGCGTCGTTCGATCACATCGCTCACGGGCCGGTGGCATGCGGGGCAGTGGTGCACGCTCCGGCTCTCGGCGGCTCGCTCGTTCTTGGACATATCGTAACTTTACTCTCTTTTGGTGAGGGTGTGGGGTGGTCTTTGCCCTGGCTCGCGCCTCCTTCCCGGGCGGCGCCTCAACCGGGAGGGTCGCCGTCGCGGGAGGCGGGCCGCCGGGCTTCGCCCTCCGCCGGAGCGGAGGGCTTCGGCGGGTGCAGGATGCTGACGGCCACGGACACCGCGAGCACCACCACGATGACGGCCAGGCTGACCGGTGAGGGGATCTCGGGAACGGCGGTGCTCACCGTCTCGTGGGCCGCCTGGAGGACCAGCTTGACCCCGATGAAGCCCAGGATCACGGCGAGCCCCTTGTTCAGGTACTCGAAGCGGTCGAGCAGCCCGGAGAGCAGGAAGTACAGGGCGCGCAGGCCGAGGATCGCGAAGGCGTTGCTGGTGTAGACGATGAAGGCGTCGCTGCTGACCGCGAGCACCGCGGGCACGCTGTCGACGGCGAACACCAGGTCCGCCGCCTCGATCGCGGCCACGACGGCCAGCAGGGGAGTGGCCACCCGGCGGCCCTGCTCCCGCACGAAGAAGTGCGCTCCCTCGTAGTCGTCGCGCACCGGGACCACCCTGCGCAGCGCGCGGACGGCCAGGCTCCGGCCGGGGTCGAAGCCCTCGTCCTCGCCCCGCAGGATCTTGAAGGTGCTGTAGAAGAGGACGGCCGCGAAGAGGAACAGGACGGCGGTGAAGCGGCTGACCACGGCCACGCCGGCGGTGAGGAACAGCCCCCGGAAGACGAGGGCGCCGAGGACGCCGAGGAACAGGACGCGGTGCTGGTAGGCGCGCGGCACCCGGAAGTAGCCGAAGATGAGGGCGAAGACGAAGAGGTTGTCGACGGACAGGCTCTTCTCCAGCAGCCATGCCGTCGTGTACTCGACCCCCGCGCCCGTGCCCACCACCAGGAAGACCAGCGCACCGAAGGCCAGGGCCAGGCCCACCCAGACCGTGCTCCAGGCGGCGGCCTCCCGGAAGCCGATGACATGCGCCTGCCGGTGCGCCAGCAGGTCGACGGCCAGCGACACGAGCACGGTGGTGGCGAACACGATCCACAGCCACAGCGGCACATCATGCATGGACCCGACCTCGCAGGGCGGTGGACGGAGGCTGTCCTACGAGTCTGGCCCATGGCGGCGGTGCTGTCCTGCCTGGACGCGGCGGCGGCGCCCCGCCCGCGAGGCCGCACCCGGCCGGGCGGGCCGGTTTGCGTGCGCGGCCCGCGGGGCGGCAGGGTGCGTCGGTGGCCACTTTGCTGATCGTCCATCACACCCCCTCGCCCAACTGCCAGGCGCTGCTGGAGGCCGTCGTCTCCGGCGCGGGCGCCGACGGGATCGAGGGCGTCGACGTCGTCCGCCGCCCCGCGCTCGCCGCCACGGCCGTCGACGTGCTCGCCGCCGACGCCTATCTGCTCGGCACCCCCGCCAACCTGGGCTATATGTCGGGGGCGCTCAAGCACTTCTTCGACCAGGTCTACTACCCCTGCCTCGACGCCACCCGCGGCCGCCCGTTCGGCGCCTACGTCCACGGCGGCAACGACGTGACCGGTGCCCTGAGGGCCATCGACGCGGTGACCACCGGCCTGGGCTGGCGCCGCGCCGCGGAGGCGGTCGCCGTGACCGGGGAGCCGGGCAGGGCAGACCTGGAGCGCTGCTGGGAACTGGGGGCCGTGCTCGCGGCCGGTCTCGGCGGCTGAGCCGCCCGCGCCGGGCCGGGCCGCGCCGCGCCGCGGGAAGGGGGCGGCGGACGGTGGCCGGGTCCGCACCCCGGCCCCGGAGGTGTCGGCCATACTGTGCCGCGCGCGGCACCCCGGGGGGCGCCGCGCGGCGGCGACGGTGCCGCCGGAGACCCCACCCAGGCCCGGAAGGACCTCCATGGCGACTGCGCCCGGCATACCGGACCAGGGCTCGATAGCGGCACGGCTCGAACGGCTCCCCCACTCCCGCTGGCACGTCAAGGTGCGGGTCCTGATCGGGGCCGTCACCTTCTTCGAGGGCTTCGACATGCTGCTGGCCGCGTCCGCGCTGCCCGTGCTGACGGTGGAGTGGGGGCTGAGCCAGGGCCAGGCCACCGTGCTGCTCGCCGCGGCGTCCGTCGGCATGCTCGTCGGCGCGCTGGCCGCCGGGTGGCTGGGCGACCGCATCGGGCGGGTCCGCACGGTCGCCCTGGGTGTGGCCGTCACCGGGCTGGCGGGCCTGGGCGTCGCGGCCTCGGGCGGCGTCGAGGGGTTCGCGCTCTTCCGCTTCGTCCAGGGCCTGGGCATCGGCGGTGTGGTCCCCGTCGCGGCGGCCTACATCAACGAGATCGCCCGGGCCGACCGGCGGGGGCGCTTCGTGCTCCTCTACGAGATGGTCTTCCCCGCGGGGCTCGCCGCCGCGGCCCTGGTCGCCGTCTGGGTGGTGCCCCACGCGGGCTGGCGTGCCATGTTCGTCCTCGGGGCCCTGCCCGCCGTGCTCGCCGCCCTGCTGCCCCGCCATGTGGAGGAGTCGCCCAGGTGGCTGCTGGCGCGGGGCAGGGGAGCGGAGGCCGAGGCGGTCCTCGCGCGGATCGAGCACCGGGTCGCCGCGGCCTCCGGCGAGGCGCTGCCGCCCCCGGTCCCACGCGCCGCCGGGCCCGTCGGCCCCGGCGGGCTGCGCGCCCTCTTCCGCGGCGTCTACCTGCGGCGCACCGCCGTGCTCTCCGGGCTGTGGTTCACGGCCTTCTACGTCAACCAGGGGATCTCCGTCTGGCTCCCGTCCCTCTACGCGGGGCACTTCGGCCTGGACCTGGGCACGGCACTCGCCTACACCCTCCTCGCACACGCCACCGGCCTGCTCGGCACCCTCGCGGCCGCCCTGCTGGTCGACCGCGTCGGGCGCAGGCCCGCGCTGGCGACCGCGCTCGGCGGGGCCGCGGTCAGCCTGGGGGCCCTCGCCGCGTCGGGCGCGGACACGGGCACCGAGGTCGCCGCCTTCGCCTCCTGCGCCACCTTCTTCCTGTACGCGATCAACGCGGGCCTGTACCTGTACGCCCCCGAGCTCTACCCCACGTCCCACCGCGCCACGGGCGCCGCCTTCGGCGGGCTGTGGAACCGCCTCGGGGTGATCGCCGGTCCGGTGGCGGTGGGGGCGATCCTCGGCGCGGGCGGGGGACTGCCCCTGGTGTTCGCGCAGCTCGGTGCGGTGGCCGCCGCGGGAGCGGGCCTGGCCTGGTGCGCCGAGGAGACCCGCGGCCGGACGCTGGAGGAGCTCAGCCCCTGACCGGGCGGCTCCCGGCGCGCCCGCTCAGGCCGCGCGCGGGGCCGCCGCCCGCGCACGCCCACACTATTGACAGAAGGTCAACAAGCCGCCTTACTGTTGAGTAACTCTCAATAGGGCGTCCGGCCCACTCCCGGTGGAGGAGCACCCATGAGCCACGACACTCACGACGACCTCGTCCTGCACCCGCGCGACGTCCGCTTCGACTGGGGCCGGCTGCCCATGCACTGGGTCCCCGGACGGCCGACCGCCACCCATGTGATCAACGTGCTCCACCTGCTGCTGCCCGAGGGGGAGCGCTGGTTCGTACGGACGTTCCAGGAGGCGCTCCCGCTCGTCCGGGACGAGGAGCTGAAGGAGGCGGTCCTGGGGTTCACCGGCCAGGAGGCGATGCACGCCGAGGCGCACCAGGGCGTGCTCGACCACCTGCTCGCCGCCGGGCTCGACCCCGCGCCCTACATCCGGCAGGTGGAGTTCGTCTTCCGGCGCGTCCTCGGGGAGCGCCCGCAGCCGACCGCCGGCCGGGCCCGGGAGCACGTCGTCGAGCGGGTGGCCGTCATCGCCGCCGTCGAGCACTTCACCGCCTTCCTCGGCGACTGGGTGCTCAACGCCGAGGCCCTGGACAGGGCCGGTGCCGACCCGACCATGCTCGATCTGCTCCGCTGGCACGGCGCGGAGGAGGTCGAGCACCGCAGCGTCGCCTTCGACCTGCTCCGGCACCTCGACCCCGGCTACGCGCGCCGTCTGCGCACCTTCCTGATCGGCGGCCCCGTCCTGGTGCACCTGTGGATCCGCGGCGTCCGCTTCCTCATGGCCGCCGACCCCACCCTGCCGCCGGGGGCCGGGCCCACCTGGCGCGCCTACCGGGAGGCCGCACGCGAGGGGCTGCTCCCCGGCCTGGGCCGGATGGCCCGCTTCGCCGTGCGCTACCTTCGGCCCGGCTACCACCCCTCCCAGGACGGATCCACTGCCCAGGCCGTCGCGTACCTCGCCGCGTCCCCCGCGGCCCGCGCCGCCGACCACTGACCCGAGCACCGAGGAACGCGCCGATGAGCCGCCCGCCCGTCCCCGCCGACATCCCACCGGACCTCTACGGCCGGGACCGCCCCGACCGCCTGATGCGGTTCCTGGACCGCGCCGCCCGCGCCCTCGTGCCCGTCCTCGCCCGGTCCGCGGACGCCGTCCCGCCCCCGCGCCCCGCCCCGGCGCCCCGCAGGTTCCTCGTCAGCGCCCGGGAGGAGGCCGCCGACGACGTCGTGGCGCTGACGCTGACGGCAGCCGACGGCTCACCCCTGCGCCGCTGGCAGCCGGGGGCCCACATCGACCTGTGCCTTCCCTCGGGCCGGGTGCGCCAGTACTCGCTGTGCGGCGACCCCGCGGACACCGGCGCGTACCGGATCGCCGTGCGACGCATCCGCGGCGGGGGAGGGGGATCCACCGAGGTCCACGACGACCTCGCCCCCGGCTCCCCGGTCGGCGTCAAGGGCCCCCGCAACGCCTTCCCCTTCGTCGCCGAGGGGCCGGTCCTCCTCGTCGCGGGAGGCATCGGCATCACGCCCCTGCTGCCGATGGCCCGCGAGGCCGCACGCCGCGGCCTGGACTGGCACCTGGTCCACACCGGCCGCACCCGCTCCTCCATGCCGTTCGGCGGCCGGCTGGCCGACCGCTTCCCGGGGCGCGTCGAGATCCTGCCCGACGACGAGGGAGGGGTGCGCACGGCCGCCCGCCTGCTGCGCCGCGCCGCCCCCGGCGGCGCGGTCTACGGCTGCGGCCCCGCCCCGATGCTCGACGCGCTGCGCGAGGCCTTCGAGGCGTCCCCCGCCACGGCCCTGCACACCGAGCGCTTCACCGCGCCCCCGATCAGGGACGGGCGGCCCTTCACCCTGCGGCTGCGCCGCAGCGGCACCACCCTAGCCGTCCCGGCGGACCGCTCCGCGCTGGACGTCCTGCGGGACCACGACCCGGCCACCCCGTACTCCTGCCGACAGGGCTTCTGCGGTGTGTGCACCGTGCGGGTGACCGACGGGACGGTCGACCACCGCGACCGGCGGCCGGGGGAGCGGACCCCCGGCGCCCTGCGCGTCTGCGTCTCCCGCGCACCGGAAGGCACCTGCCTGGAACTCGACCTCTGAGCCCCCGCCCCGCTTCCCGCCCTCCCGCCCGCTCCCGCGGCAGCGGCCCCCGGCCGCGCACGGGGGAGCCCGATCCCCACGAGGCAGCCATGACGAGCCGAGCCCTGCGCCGCAGGACCGCCACCCCTCCCGCCTTCCCCTACGACGACCGCGACCTCGACCGCTTCCGCGAACTCCAGCAACTGGCCTACCGCTGCG
Organism: Streptomyces sp. NPDC048001; assembly: GCF_043203115.1. Classification (NCBI taxonomy): domain Bacteria; kingdom Bacillati; phylum Actinomycetota; class Actinomycetes; order Kitasatosporales; family Streptomycetaceae; genus Streptomyces; species Streptomyces sp. NPDC048001. The sequence continues at coordinate 26,765 of NZ_JBIDBN010000001.1, read as the reverse complement.
CCCAGCGCGTCGGCGCCTGGCTCGGCCCGGGCGTGACCGAGCGCCAGGCGGCCGCACGGCTGCGGCACGAACTGGCCGCCGAGGGGGTCCGGGACTACTTCCACATCCCCTTCGCCTGGTTCGGGGACCGCACCGCCTTCCGTGGCTTCCGCACCCCGCTGCAGTTCTTCGCGGGCAACCGGCGACTGGCCGAGGGCATGCCCTACATCCTCGACTGCGCGCCGGTCGTCGACGGCTACACCGCCGACATCGGCTACGCGGGCCGGATCGGGGAGAACGAGGTCTGGGACCGGATCGCCGCCGACCTGCGCGAGTACCGGGAGCTCATCCTCGCCGAGGTGCGGGCCCGCAGGCCGCTGGCCGACATCTACGCCTCCGTCGACGCGCTCACCGCCCGTCACGGATACGACAACCGCCACAAGGTCTACCCCGGACGGGTCATCGGCCACCAGGTCACCCGGACCACCGCCCGCGGCCCCGCCGGGGTGACCCTCTTCGGGTTCGGCGTCCGCACCCTCCAGACGCTCGGCAGGGAACTCGTCGGCGAACGCCTGCGGGGCCGCTCCCCGCTCTGGGCCGACGGCCGCGCCTCGCGCCATGCCCCCACCCCCGGCCTGTGGGCCGTCGAACCCCACATCGGCCTGGGCGACGTGGGCCTGAAGTTCGAGGAGTTGCTCGTGGTCACCGAGGACGACGCATACTGGCTCGACGACGACCTCCCGCACGTGCGCCGCTGGCGGCCCGAGCCCGAGTGACCGCCGGGCGCGCCCCTGCCGCCGCCCGGCCCCCGGCGACCGCCCCGGCCCTGCCGCTCCCGACCGGAAGAGGAACCCATGCCGAAGCCCCCCGAACCGGGCACCCCCGCACCCGACTTCGCCGCCCCCGGCACCCTGCGCACCGACACCGGTCCGCTGCGCGGCACCTACCGGCCCGGCGAGAGGCGGGGCAGCCCGCTGGTCCTGGTCTTCTACCCGGGCGACAACACCCCGGTGTGCACCCGGCAGCTGTGCTCCTACACCTCCGAACTGGAGCGGTTCACCGACCTGGGGGCCACCGTGTGGGGCATCAGCCCCCAGGGGCTGGACAGCCACGAGCAGTTCGCCGCCCGGCACGACCTGCGCTTCCCCCTCCTGGCCGACACCGAGCGGGCGGTGGCGCGCGCCTACGGCGTGGCCGTGCCCGGGCTCGGGCTGCGGCGCTCGGTCTTCGTCCTGGACGCCGAGGGCGTGGTGCGGTGGCGCCATGTCGCCGTCACCGGGCTGACCTTCCGCAGTGTGGACACCCTCACCGAGCAGATCCGCGCGGCGGTCGCCGGGCGCCCGCGCGGGGTTCCGGGGGGCGATCAATAGAATCCCCCTATGACCCGCCCCAAGCGCCTGCGCCTGTCGCCCGAGGAGCGCAGGGCGCAGATCCTCGACTCGGCGCTCGCCCTGCTGGAGCGGCGCGACATCGAGGAGGTCTCGGCCGAGACGGTGGCGGCGGAGGCGGGTGTCACCCCCGGGCTGCTCTTCCACTACTTCGGCTCGCAGGCCAACCTCCGGCTGGCCGTGCTGCGCGCACTGACGGAGCGCCTCGTCGCCAGCGTGCGGCCCGACCCCTCGCTGTCCTACGCCGGTCAACTCCGCGAGGGGCTGGCGGCCTTCGTCGACCAGACGGCCCGCCACCCCCGTGCCTTCCTCGCGGTCGTCCGCCTCTCCACCGGGGGCGGGGCGGAGGTGCGCTCCCTGCGCACGGAGGTGCGCAGGGTCCTCGCCGACTGGATCCTCACCCGCCTGGTCGCCGCGGGCGCGCCCGAGACGCCCTTCCTCGCCATCGGCGTCCCCGCCTGGCTCTCGTTCGTCGAGGAGGCGCTGGTCCAGTGGCTCGGCGGCAGCGGGCTGAGCCGGCAGGAACTGGTCGACCTGCTGGAGGAGAGCGGCTACCGGCTGCTCGGCCTGACGGTGGAGGACCCGGAGCTCCGCAGCGGCGTCCTGGACCGCATCCGCCGCGCACCGGACGGGACGGCCGACCCGGCCTGACCGCCCCTGCCGCCGCTGTCCGCGCGGAGGACCCCGCGGCGCCTCCCGCGCGGTGCCCCGGTCCTGAAGAAGCCGGGCACACCCCCTCCGTGCGGCGCCGCAGCGCCGTCCGTCCTGTCATCCGGCGCGCCGTTCGCCCGCCCGTCATTGATTGTTTCTGTTTGCAACGCGCCCTCAACGAGCATCTATTGACATGTAGGTGTCATCGCCGCCAGAGTCTTCCCCGCCCCTGCCGCACCACGGACCGAGGAGCGATGCACATGCCCGGAACCCCCGCAGTCCCGCGCCGGTTGCTCCTGGGCGGCGCCCTCGCCGCCACGGGCGCCCTGGCCGCCGGAGCAGGCACGGCGGCGGCCGCCCGCCACGACCCCGGGACCCCGGCGCCCTCCCCCGCGCCGCGCCGGGAGAGGGGCCAGAGCTCGATGATCGGCGTCCCCTACGAGCGGCACCCCGTCGTCCGGGTCGGCGTCGTCGGCCTCGGCAACCGGGGCGCCGGCATGAGCGAGGGGTGGGCCGCCGTCCCCGGCTGCACGGTGACCGCCGTCTGCGACGTCCGGGCCGACCGCGCCCGCCGCACCGCGGACCGGCTGGCCGCCCGAGGCCGCCCCCGCCCCGCCGCGTACGGCGGCTCCGAGGACGCCTACCGGCGGATGCTCGGCCGTCACGACATCGACCTCGTCTACATCGCCACCCCCTGGGAGTTCCACCACGAGCAGGGCAGGGCCTCGCTCCTCGCCGGGAAGCACGTGATCGTGGAACTGCCCATCGCCACGGACCTGGACGGGCTCTGGGACCTGGTGGACACCAGCGAGCGCACCCGCCGCCATCTGATGCTCGCCGAGAACTGCAGCTACGGCCGCAACGAACTCGCGATGCTGAGGATGGCGCACGAAGGGCTCTTCGGGGACGTCACCAACGGCCACGGCGGCTATCTGCACGACCTGAGGGCACTGCTCTTCTCCGACACCTACTACACCGACGCCTGGCGCCGGCTGTGGCACACCCGCAGCACCGCCTCGCTGTACGCGATGCACGGGCTGGCCCCGATCGCCGCCGCCATGGACATCAACCGCGGCGACCGGATGACCGTGCTGCGGGCCACCGCCACCGCCCCCCGGGGACTGGCGGACTACCGGGAGCGCTTCGTCCTGCGCTCGCACCCCTCCTGGCGGGAGACCTACGTCAACGGGGACCTCGTCACCTGCCTGATCGACACCGCGCGGGGCCGGGTCATCCGGGCCGAGCACGACGTCAGCTCGCCCCGCCCCTACAGCCGCATCAACACCCTGGCCGGCAGCCGCGGCATCTTCGAGGACTACTCCGGCACCTCGGCCACCGGCGGCCGGGTCTACCTCGAACCCGACCACAGCGGCCACACCTGGCGGGACTTCGACGCCTACCGCAAGGAGTTCGACCACTGGCTCTGGGTGAAGGTGGGCGACGACGCCGCCGGCAACGGGGGCCACGGCGGCATGGACTACGTCATGCAGTGGCGGACCGTGCAGCAGATGCGCGCCGGGCTCGTCCCCGACATCGACGTCTACGACTCCGCCGCCTGGTGCTCGCCCGTGCCGCTGAGCGCGGCGTCCCTGGCCCGCCAGGGCCGTCCCGTGGCCGTCCCCGACTTCACCAGGGGGGCCTGGGTGAACCTGCGGCCGGGCCTGGACTCGCGGAGGACCGAGATGCCCCCGGTCCGCTGACCCGCCGTCGCCCCACTCCGCGAAGGAGGGGCGCAGCGGAGAGCGGTGCGACGGGCACGGCACTCCCGGCGGCGCCCGGGAGCCGCGGAGGGGGAGTCTCGGGACTGCCGGATGGCGGGAGCGGACTGCTTCCGGTTCCCGCCCGCGTCGTCTCCGCTTGCGGATACCGGCTTTCGCACGGAAGCGGCATCGTGGAACGATCAGGCGATGACCGAACCGAGCAGTGACGACGGCCGCGACCTCCGGCGCGAGACCGAGCGGGTCGTCAACGAGATCGCCCAGGGGCTCCGGGGACTGGACGCCGGTGCGGAGTGGTTCTCCGGCCTCGCCCCGACGCGCCGGAAGGAGGTGCTGGACGACGTCGCCGGCTATGCGATGCAGGCGCACATCACGGCTGCGGACGGGCGTGAGGGGGTGGCGCGGTCCGGTGTGAAACCCACGGCCAACCCCGCGGTGATGATCTGCATGGACCCGCCCCGCTACGGGTTCTCGAACCTCCCCTCCGCCGAACATCCCAAGGCGTTCCGCGTCCTCGTCTCCGTGTTCGCCGTTGCCGACACCCGCCGCCGTGAGAGGTACTGCAGAGGCACCTGCGGACACGCCTGGCACAACCTGCCGCCGGCGACCGGACGGCCGTAGCATCAGCCGCTCCGGCTCCGGCCCCCTGATCCCCGGCGGCCCGACCGCGCGACGGCCCGGTGCTCGGGCCGCCCTGCGGACGGCGCGGCCGGGGTGCCGTCGGCGCGCCGTGCCGCCCGGCCCGCCGGGCGGAGGGGCAGGCCGGGCGGTGCGCGGTCAGCGCGGCACGCGCTCCCAGATCCCCGCCAGGTCGGCCCCCCGCGGCAGGGTCCCGAAGGCCGCCCCGCCCTCGCCGCCGAGCCGCGTCGCGCAGAACGCGTCCGCCACGGCCGCGGGCGCGTGCCGGACCAGCAGCGAGCCCTGGAGGACCAGCGCCATCCGCTCCACCAGCCGCCGCGCCCCGAGGGCCGCCTCCCCGGGGTCGGACGGCGTCCCCAACTCGCCCAGCAGCGACCGCCACGCGGTGTCCAGCCGCGTGTCCGCGCCGGCCGCGGCGTCGACCTCCGCGCGGAAGGCGTCCAGACAGCCGGGCTCCCGCGTCAGCGCCCGCAGCACGTCCAGCGCGTTGACGTTCCCCGAGCCCTCCCAGATCCCGTTCAGCGGCGCGTCCCGGTACAGCCGCGGCATGCCGGAGGCCTCGTCGTAGCCGTTGCCGCCGAGGCACTCCAGCGCCTCGGCGACCGCGGCCGGCTGCCGCTTGCACACCCAGTACTTGGCCACGGCCGTCGCCAGGCGGAGGAAGGCGCGCTCACCGGCATCCCCGCGCTGCGCCCGGTCCGCCGCCCCGGCCAGCCGCAGGGCCAGCGCGGTCGCCGCCTCGGACTCGACGCCCAGGTCGGCGATCACATTGCGCATCAGCGGCTGGTCGGCCAGGAGGGCGCCGGACACCCGCCGGTGGCGCACATGGTGGGCCGCCTCCGCCAGCGCCGCCCGGGTGCCGGAGGCCGAGCCGAGGACGCAGTCGAGGCGCGTCATGGTGACCATCTCGATGATGGTCCGCACCCCGCGGCCCTCCTCGCCGACCAGCCAGCCCACGGTGTCGTCGAACTCGGGTTCGCTGCTGGCGTTCGAGCGGTTGCCCAGCTTGTCCTTGAGCCGCTGGATGCGGAAGGTGTTGCGGGTGCCGTCCGGCAGCACCCTCGGCACCAGGAAGCACGACAGCCCGCCGGGGGCCTGGGCGAGCACCAGGAAGAGGTCGTTCATGGGAGCGCTGGTGAACCACTTGTGCCCGCGCAGCCGCCAGGTGCCGTCGCCCTCCGGGACGGCCGCCGTGGTGTTCGAGCGGACGTCCGTGCCGCCCTGCTTCTCCGTCATGCCCATCCCCGCCAGCAGCCCCCGTTTGCCCGTCGGCGCACGCAGCCCGGGATCGTAGGAACGGCTCGTCAGCAGCGGCTCGTAGACGGCGGCGAGCTCCGGGGCGGAGCGGAGCGCCGGGACCGCGGCATAGGTCATGGACACCGGGCAGCCGTGCCCCGCCTCGGCCGAACTCCACACCATGAAACCCGCCGCGCGCGCCACATGGGCGCCGGGACGCGGGTCGGCCCAGGGCGCGCCGCCCAGCCCCTCACCGACGGCCACCTCCATCAGGGAGTGGTAGGCCGGGTGGAAGTCGACCTCGTCCACCCGGTTGCCGTAGCGGTCGTGGGTGCGCAGCACCGGCCCGTGGGCATTGGCCTCCCGCGCCCAGCGCTGCACCTGCTCGGACCCGGTGAGGCGGCCGATGCGGTGGAGGTCCTCGGTGTACCAGGCGGCCCCCTCGCGGGCCAGCCCCTCCAGCAGGACCGGGTCGTCGGCGGCGTCGTGGCCCACCCGGGGCGGCGGCTGGTTGGTCACCTCGTGGGTCCGCCCGGCGGGGGCGCTGCGCGGGGTCGCGGCGATGGCGGTCATCGGATTCCTTCGTCGTCGTCGGAGGGGCCGGCCGGGCGGCCGGCCGGTGCTGCGGGCGGCGCGCCCGCACAGCGCAGGGACATGGCGACCAGTTCGGCCACCAGGGCCCCGGAGGCGTCCTCGCCGGGACCGGCCAGCGGGTCGACCAGGACCTCGCCGATCGCACCGGTGAGCGCGGCCGCGGTGACATCGGCGTCCTGGGAGGGCAGCAGCCCCTCGGCGACGCCCTCGCGGATCACCCGGGCGAACGCGGCCCGGTAGCGCCGCCGGTACTCCAGGCGCTCCCGGCCGACGGCCGCGTCCGCGGGCGCGGCGAGCAGGGCATGGGCGAGTCCCCGGTTCTCCAGGGCCCGGCGGGCGAAGACGCCCACCCCGTGCGCCAGGCGCTCCAGCGGGTCGCCCGTGCCGTGGGCCAGCACCTCGGACAGGACGCGGACCTCCCGGCCGGACGCCCTGCGGAAGACCTCGACGGCCAGTGCGGACTTCGAGGGGAAGTGCTGGTACACGGAGCCGACGGACATCCCGGCCGCGGCCGCCACGACCGTCACCGAGGCGCCCGACCAGCCGGCCTCGGCGACCACGGCGGTGGCGCTGTCCACCAGCTGCTCCCGGGCGGCGTCCAGCCGGCCCTGGACCGAGGGGGTCTTGCGATAGGCCATACGAAGAAGTGAACCATCGTTCAGACCTTCAGGCCAGGGCCCGTGCCGCAGCGCCCCGCACCGCTTCCGCCCGGTGAGGCACCGCACCGGCGCTCCCGGGGCGACGAACCGTCGCCCCGGGAGCCGTGCGGCGCGACACTCGGACCGATGCGGCGCCCCGCCCGCGGACCTAGCCTTCGGTCCATGACCGACGCCACCGCCTTCGCCGTGCACATCCCCGACGCCGACCTCGCGCCGGACCCGCTCGACCCCGCGCAGATCGTCTCCGGCACGCCGGAGGTCTCCGGGCGCGTGCTGTGGGAGTCACCGGACGGCCGCCAGATCCGGGGCATCTGGCAGATCACCCCGGGAGTGGTCACCGACACCGAGGCGGACGAGCTGTTCGTGGTGGTCAGCGGCCGCGCCACCATCGAGGTGGCGGGCGGCCCGGTGCTGGAGGTCGGCCCGGGGGACGCGTGCGTGCTGCGCGAGGGCGACCGCACCACCTGGACCGTCCACGAGACGCTGCGCAAGGCGTACCACATCAGCCTGCCCTGAGACGCGGGCGGCCGGTGCCGCCCCGCCCCCGCCCCTACCGCCCGCCGAGGGCCGCGGAGACCACCCCCCTCGCCTCCTCCTGCACCCTGGCCAGGTGCTCCAGGCCGAGGAAGGACTCGGCGTACACCTTGTACACGTCCTCCGTACCGGAGGGGCGGGCCGCGAACCAGGCGTCGGCCGTGGTCACCTTGACCCCGCCCAGCGGGGCCCCGTTCCCGGGCGCCTCGGTGAGCACCGCCGTGACCGGCTGCCCGGCCAGCGTGCCGGCCGGGACCTGATGCGGCGACAGCCGGGCGAGCACGGCCTTCTCCTGCGGGGTGGCGGGGGCGTCCACGCGCGCGTAGGCCGGCTCGCCGAAGCGGGCCGTCAGCCCCGCGTAGTGCTCGCTCGGCGACAGGCCCGTGACGGCCAGGATCTCGGAGGCGAGGAGCGCGAGCAGGATGCCGTCCTTGTCGGTGGTCCACACCGAGCCGTCGCGGCGCAGGAAGGAGGCGCCCGCCGACTCCTCCCCGCCGAAGGCGATGTCGCCGCGGGACAGCCCGTCGACGAACCACTTGAAGCCGACCGGCACCTCGACCAGCCGCCGCCCGGCGTCGGCGGCCACCCGGTCGATCATCGACGAGGACACCAGCGTCTTGCCCACACCCGCGTCCGGGGGCCAGCCGCCGCGCCGGCGGAAGAGGTGGCCGATCGCGACCGCGAGGTAGTGGTTGGGGTTCATCAGGCCGCCGTCCGGGGTCACGATGCCGTGGCGGTCCGCGTCGGCGTCGTTGCCCGTGGTCAGGGCGAAGCGGTCGCGCTCCTCGATCAGCGAGGCCATCGCGTACGGGGAGGAGCAGTCCATCCTGATCCGCCCGTCCCAGTCCAGGGTCATGAAGCGCCAGGTCGGATCGGTCAGCGGATTGACGACCGTCAGGTCCAGCCGGTGCTCCTCGGCGATCCGCCCCCAGTACGCCACCGACGCCCCGCCCATTGGGTCCGCCCCGATCCGCAGGCCCGCCGCCCGCACCGCGTCCAGGTCGAGCACCGAGGGGAGGTCGCCCACATAGGCGCCCAGGAAGTCGTGGCGGGCGGTGGAGTCGGCGGCCAGTGCCCGTGCGTAGCCCAGGCGCCGCACCTCCTTCAGGCCCCCGGTGATGATCTCGTTGGCGCGGTGCTGGATCCAGCCGGTCGCCTCCGAGCCCGCGGGCCCGCCGCTCGGCGGGTTGTACTTGAAGCCGCCGTCCGAGGGCGGGTTGTGGGACGGCGTCACCACCACGCCGTCGGCGAGGCCGGTGCGGCGGCCCCGGTTGTGGGCCAGGATCGCGTGCGAGACGGCCGGGGTGGGCGTGTAGCCGTCGGCCGCGTCGAGCATCAGCGGCACGCCGTTGGCCGCGAACACCTCCGTCGCGGTCACCCGGGCGGGCTCGCTCAGGGCGTGGGTGTCCGCGCCCAGGAACAGGGGGCCGTCGGTGCCCCGGCGCGCCCGGTACTCGCAGATCGCCTGGCTGGTGGCCGCGATGTGGTCCTCGTTGAAGGAGCGGCGCAGGGAGGAGCCGCGGTGCCCCGAGGTGCCGAAGGCCACCTGCTGGTCCGGTTCGCCCGGCTCGGGGTGCAGGGCGTAGTAGGCGGTGACCAGCCGGGCCACGTCCACGAGTTCGTCGGGCCGGGCCGGGAGCCCCGCGCGCTCGTCCGCCATCGTCCACTCCTTGGTGTCGTACCGCCGATGAGCGCGGAACCCGCCGGGGTGTCGCAAGCGGCGGGGACCGCGCCGTGCCGGTCCTGATCCTTCCCCCGCGGGGCCGCCCCCGCTCCTGCTTCGGGCGCACCGACCGTGCGGGCCTCGTCACACTCCGCCGCCGGGGCGGCCGCCCGATGCGCTCACCCGTTCGAGGGATGTCCCGTGCGCGGGGAACTCGCCGGGAGGTGCGGCACGTTGGCAGGGCGCCGGGCGAGCACGCGCGGCACACGACGGGCACAGGCGAAGTCGAGGTGGCACACGTGGCGATGTGGGACAAGCTCAAGGAGCAGGCCAAGGGGCTCCAGCAGCAGGCGCAGGGCGCGCGGGGCGGCGGTCCGGCGCGGCCCGGGGGGCCTGGCGGCGGCTCCGGCGGCGGCTCCAGGGCCCAGCTCGTCGGGGCGCTGAAGTCGCAGCTCACCTCGCTCAAGGCGGAGCTGAAGAGCGGCGCCTTCCGGGACGCGAGCATGGCCGTGTGCGCCCTGGTGGCCGCCGCCGACGGGCATGTGGACCCTGCCGAGCGGCAGCACGTCGAATCGCTGATCGTCTCCAACGACGTCCTGCAGAACTTCCCCGCGGGCCAGTTGCGCGAGCGCTTCAACCGGCACGTGGACCAGCTCGCGGCGAACTTCGCACACGGCAAGGCGCAGGCGCTCCAGGAGATCGCCAAGGCGGCGAAGAAGCCGGTGGAGGCGCGCGCGGTGGTCCAGACGGGCCTGGTGGTCGCCGGGGCCGACGGCTATGTCGCCCCGGCGGAGGAGCAGGTGCTGCGCGAGGCGTGCGCCGCGCTGGGCCTGTCCCCGACGGAGTTCGGCCTCTGAGGCGGACACCCTCCGGCGCCGGGCCGCGCCGCTCCGTGGTCCCCGGTGCGCAGGACGGGCGCCGCGGCGCCCCGGGGGCGACGATGGAAGGGGTGATGGCTGCCATGGAGTTTCCCGAACACTACGAACTCGTCTTCCAGGCGCCCGCTGTCGCCGACGACGTGGTCGTCGTGCACCGCACCGACCGCACGGGCGCCGGAGGCTGCCCGGTCTACCAGGACGCCACCGGGATCGTCCGCGCCGAGATCAGCGAGCGGGGAGAGGTCCGCATGCTGGCCAGCGGCGCCCACCAGGTGCACCCGCTCCCGGTGGTGGCCCGCGTCCTGACGGGCTGAGCGCGGCCTCTGCCGCGATCCGGCCGCAAGCGCTGCCGGGCGGCCGGTCGCTGCCGGGTGCCCCGGGCCGCCGCGCCGTCGTGCGACCCGGCCGCTGCCGGGTGCCCCCGCCCGCCCGCGCTCCGGGCCGCGTCCCGGAGCGGGCCGGGCCCGGTCCTGGTCGCTGACCCGCACGGTGGACGCACTCCTCGTTCCGCGATCGGCCGCCCGGCGGCCGCCGGGGCCCCGGCCTGCCCCCGGCGATCCGGGGCCAGGCCAGGGCGTGGACCCGGTCGGCCGGCTGCGCCCCGCCAAGGGCGCGGCGCGGCGCTCACCAGTGCCCCGGAGCGGCGCGCCCCGGGGGTGCTCCGCCCGGCTGCCGGGCCCGGGCTCCGCCCGCGGCACCCCGCCGCCATGCCCCCAGCGACGCCCGGGAAGGGCGGCACCCCCGGCCAAGCCCGGCCGCCGCCGGGGCGCGCGGTCCGCTGCGCTATACTGGGCTCCGTCGCCTTCGGCCCGCACAAGCGGTGTCCGGAGGCTTTTTTCATGCCCTCTGACGCCCCTTCACCCCTCCCTGCCCAGCCACCCCGGACGGGATACCGCGCTCTGCTGCGCAACCGCGAGTTCGCCGGCCTCTACACCGGCTTCACCCTCGCGGTCGCCGCGAGCACCCTCGCGGGCTTCGCCCTCGCCACCCTCGTCGACCACCAGACCGGCTCGCCCCTGCTGACCGCCCTCAGCATGTACGGCGCCACCTTCGCCACCGTGCTCGGAGCCCTGACGCTGATGTCGGTCGCGGACGGGCACCGGCCCCGGCGGACCCTCACCGCCCTCCAGTGCGTCTCGCTCGCGGTCACGGCCGCGCAGGCGCTTCCCGCGCTCCCCCTCGCCGTGCGCTTCGCGCTGCTCCTGGTGCTGGGGTTCTTCCAGTCCCTGGGGACGGGCGCGCGCATGGGGCTCCTCGCCGAGGCGGTACCGACCGCCTCCTACGCGACGGCGCGCTCGCTGATGAACATCACCGCGGGCGCCACGGCCGTCCTCGGGTACGCCGCGGGGGCCGCGCTGCTGCGCCTCCTGCACCCGCCGGGCGTGTTCACCCTGGCCGCCGTCCTCACCGCGACCGCCCTGGCGGTCACCGCGGCCACCGTCCGGGAGCGCTCGGTCCGCCCCACCAGCCGCCCGGGACTGCGCCGGACCCGGACGGCCAACCGTGCCCTGTTCTCCCGTTCCGGCCCGCGAGCGCTCCTGCTGAACCTCTGGGTCCCGGGCGGCCTGATCGTCGGCTGCGAGGCCCTGTTCCTCTCCTACGCACCGGACCTGGCGGGGGCCCTGCTGGCGGCCGTATCGGCCGGCATGCTCCTCGGCGACCTGATCGTCGGGCGGCTGCTGACCGCCGGGCAGCGGAGCCGCGCGGCCTTCCCGCTGCGCCTGCTGCTGGCCGCCCCCTTCCTGCTCTTCGCCGCCGACCCGCCCCCCGGGGCGGCGATCGCCGCGGTGTTCGTCGCCGGTGCGGGCTTCGCCGCCACCCTGCCGCTCCAGGAGCGGCTCCTCGCCCTGACACCCCCGGCGATCCGGGGCCAGGTCCAGGGCGTGGACTCGGCCGGCCGGATGACCTGCCAGGGGCTCGGTGCGGCGCTCGCCGGGGCCGCCGCCCAGTACGCGGACCCCGGAACGGTCATGACCGCCCTGGCCGCCCTCTCGCTCACCGTCACCCTGGCCTCCCGGCCCTTCGTCTCCCGCGCCCGCCGCCTGCACCACGATCTCGGCACCCCTGACCGCCGGGAGGAGCGTGCCGCTCCGTGACCCGCGGCCCCTCCCTCCGCACGGGCCCCGCAGGCCGCCCCGCAGGCCGCCCCGCAGGCCGCCCCGCCCCGGCCGCCTCGCAGCGGGCCCGGGCCGGGCGGATCCTGTAAGCACAAGCCCCGAGCGGCCGGGAGAGCGGCGATGACCAGGACACTGCAGTGGAACGTCGACGTGGCCCTCGTCGAGGACGAGGGCACCACCAAGGCACGGGCCCGTCTGCGCACGGACACGGGAACCATCACCGGCTACGGCACGGCCCACCTCAGCCCGCAGGACGTGGACGTGCCGAAGATCGGCGAGGAACTCGCGGCCGCCCGTGCGATGCACAGCGTGGTGCGCCAGCTGATGCGGGCCGCCGACCGCGACCTCCAGGCCGTGGGCGCCGGCCCCTCGGGCCCGCCGGAGCCCGGCTACGGATGGCCCTACAGCGCGCCCTGAGCCCGGCCGGGCGGGCCCCCGCACCCGCCCGGGGCCGGGCCGTCCCGGCCGCCGGCCGGGCGGGCCGGGGCGGCTCACCCGCCCGCGGGGCCGTGGGCGACCACCGCCACGGGGACCGTGCAGTGATGGATGGCCGCATGCGCCACCGGCCCGATGTGCGGCACCACCGGTGCATGGCGTACCCGCCGGCCGACCACGGCCAGCGCCGCCCCTTCCGCCTCGGCCACCAGGATCCGGGCGGGCGAGCCGACGGCCACCCGCTGCTCGACGGTGACCTCGGGATGGCGCAACCTCCAGGGTCCGAGCGCCAGCGCCAGGGAGGACAGCCCGTGCCGCTCGGCGGCCGCCCGGTGCTCCGGCGAGCGTCCGTGGAGGACCGGCAGCCGGGCGACGTGCACCGCCCTGAGCAGCCCTCCCCGCAGCCGCGCCGCCTCGAAGGCGAAGTCGAGCACCGCCTCGTCGACGTGCGGCGTGGTGCCGCCGTGGTGCAGCTCCACCCCGACCACCACGTCCCGGCCCCGGTCGCCCCCGCCGGTGCGCACCACGACGACGGGCCGCTCACTCGCCCCGATCACGGCCTGCCCGACGGAGCCGAGCAGGGTGCCCGCCACCGTGCCGAGCCCCCGCGACCCCAGGACCAGCAGCTCGGCCCGTGCCGCCGCCACGGCCAGTGCCGCCGGGGCCCGCCCCGAGAGCCTGCGGGTGGCCAGGGCCACCCCGGCGTGGGCGCCGCGGACCTCCGCGGCCGCGTCGGCCAGGAGGCCGTCCGCCCACCGGCGGTGGTCGTCGCGGTTCACCGTCGGGACCGCGACCGCCAGCGGCAGCGGCCACTCCTCGACGTGCACCAGCAGCAGCGGAAGCCCGCGCCGCCGCGCCTCCTCCGCGGCCCAGTGGGCCGCGGCCAGGCTCTCGGGCGTGCCGTCGACACCGGCGGTCACCGAACGGGACACGGGAACCTCCTCGGGCCTGTGCACTGCCCCGGCCTCCAGGGTCGCGCGCGGTGCTCCGGCCCGCCACGGGCCCCGGCAGGCGGCCCCGCGGGCGCACGGCCATCCTGGTGCCGAGGGCCCGCCCGACCGGTGACCGCCCCGCCGGGCCCGAAGCAAGCGCCGACCCCCCGCGGGGCGGACCGGACAGGAGCCGCCGCCATGCCCGAGGGGAGCGAGCCCGGCCGCCGGACCGCCGTACCGGCGGCCCCGCGCGCCCGCGCCCCGGGGTGCGCCCTGCGGGGCACCCCGGGGCGCGCCGCCGCGCGCCCGGCCGCACGCGCCCCGCGGCGCGGCTCCGCACTCACCTGCGGGCGGGAGCGGCGATGAGCGGCTGGAGCTGGGAGTACGAGGGCTACGACCCCGGTGCCGAACGCCTGCGGGAGGCGCTGTGCACCCTGGGGAACGGCTACTTCGCCACCCGCGGTGCCGCCCCCGAGTGCACCGCCGACGACCTCCACTACCCGGGCACCTACGCCGCGGGCTGCTACAACCGCCTGACCTCCACGGTCGCGGGGCGCCGGGTGGAGAACGAGGACATGGTCAACCTGCCCAACTGGCTGCCCCTGCGCTTCCGCCCCCGCGGCCCGGACGGCCCCGAGCCCTGGCTCGCCCCCGACACCCCCGCCCTGCGCGACCACCGCCAGCGGCTCGACCTGCGCACCGGCACCCTGACCCGCACCTGCCGGTACACGGCCGCCGACGGGCGCCCCCTGACGGTCCGGCAGACCCGCCTCGTCCACATGGGGGACCCCCATCTCGCCGCGCTGCGGACCGAGTTCACCGCGGAAGGCTGGGACGGGGAGATCGAGGTCGAGTCCGCGCTGGACGGCCGGGTCACCAACAGCGGTGTGGAGCGCTACCGGGGGCTCGACGGCCGGCACCTCGTCCACGTCGGCACCGGTGACGCCTCCCCCGGGGTCGTCTGGCTGCGCTGCCGCACGAGCGCCTCCGACGTCCGGATCGGCCTGGCGGCCCGCACCACCACCGACGCCCCGGCGGAGCACGGCAGGACCGCGCACGAACCGAAGCGCGCCGTGCAGCTGCTGCACCTGCCGCTCACCCACGGACGGCCCCTCACGGTCGACAAGGTCGCCGCCCTGCACACCTCGCACGACAGGGCCATCGGCGACCCCCTGCACGCGGCGTCCGACCGCGCCCGGCGCGCGCCGGGCTTCGAGGAGCTGCTGGAGTCCCACCGCGGTGCCTGGCGGCGGCTGTGGAGCCGGGCCGACCTCGACGTGCCGGGGGAGGCGGGCCGGATCCTGCGGCTCCACCTCTTCCACGTCCTGCAGACCCTCTCCCCGCACACGGCCGACCTGGACGTGGGCGTGCCCGCCCGGGGCCTGCACGGGGAGGCCTACCGCGGCCATGTGTTCTGGGACGAGCTGTTCGTGCTGCCCTACCTCAACCTCCGCTTCCCCGAGGTCTCCCGGGCCCTGCTGACCTACCGCCACCGCCGCCTGGAGCGCGCCCGGCTGCTGGCCCGCGACTGCGGCCACCGCGGCGCCCTCTACCCCTGGCAGAGCGGGAGCGACGGGCGGGAGGAGACCCAGGAGGTGCACCTCAACCCGCGCTCGGGGCGCTGGCTGCCCGACCACTCGCACCTCCAGCACCACGTCGGATCGGCGATCGCGTACAACGTCTGGCAGTACTGCGAGGCGAGCGGCGACACGGAGTTCCTGTACACCAGGGGTGCCGAGATGCTGGTCGGGATCGCGCGCTTCTGGGCCGACTCCGCGGCCTACGACCCCGGGCTCGGCCGCTACCGGATCCGCGGGGTCGTGGGCCCCGACGAGTACCACGACGCCTACCCCGGCGCCGACCGCCCGGGGATCGACGACAACACCTACACCAACGTCACCGCCGCCTGGGTGCTCGCCCGCGTCCTCGAACTGGCCGGTGGCCTGCCCGCTCCGCGCCGCAGCGAGCTCTTCGGGCGCACCGGGCTCACCGGCACCGAGCTGGCGCACTGGGAGGAGGTGTCCCGCAGGCTGTACGTGCCCTTCCACGACGGGGTGCCGAGCCAGTTCCACGGCTACGGCGACCTGGCCGAACTCGACTGGGAGGGTCTGCGTGCCCGCCACGGGGACATCCGCCGCCTCGACCGCGTGCTGGAGGCCGAGCACGACACGGTCAACCGCTACAAGGCCTCCAAGCAGGCCGACGTGCTGATGCTCGGATACCTGTTCTCCCCCGACGAGCTCGGGGGTCTGCTGCGCCGCCTGGGCTACGCCATGGACGAGGACGTCTGGCACCGCACCGTGGACTACTACCTCCACCGCACCACCCACGGCTCCACCCTCAGCGGACTGGTGCACGGCTGGATCCTGGCCCGGGTGCGCCGCGGCGAGGCGTGGGCGTACTGCCGCGAGGCCCTGGAGGGCGACATCGCCGACCTCCAGGGCGGCACCACCGAGGAGGGCGTGCACCTCGGCGCCATGGCCGGCACGCTCGACCTCGTGCAGCGGGGTCTGAGCGGCATGGAGACCCGCGCGGGCGCCCTGTGGTTCGACCCGGTCCCGCTGCCGCAGCTCGCCCAGTACGGGTTCTCGTTCCGCTACCGCGGCCACTTCGGGGTGCGGGTGCGGGTGCGGCCGGGTGAACTGAGCGTCGGTGTGCCCGCCTCCTCGCAGGGCCCGCCCGTGGAGGTGCGCCTGGGCGGCGCCGTGGTGACCGTCGACCCGGGAACCGTGCGCACCCTGCCGATCCCGTCCGCCTGACGCCGCCCGCCGCCCAGGAGCGCGCCCGCCCCTCCCGCGCGGGCCGGGGCGGCGCGGGAGGCGGCGTCTCAGGCCTCCGGGGCGGGCACGTCGTCGCTCGCGTAGTCCAGCCGGTCGACGACGTCGACCACGCCGTCGATGCTCTCGCACAGCCGCACCACGATCCGCGCCAGCGAGCGGCGCTCCAGGGTGCCGCTGAGCGTCACCCGGCCGTCGGCCACCTCCACGCCCACCGCGGCGGGGGAGACACCGAGCGTGCCGGCGAGCACGTCCTCGACGATCTCCTCCTGGATGGCGCGGTCGCGCCGCAGGAAGAGCCGGAGCAGGTCGCTGCGGCTCACGACGCCGGCGAGCCGTCCGTCCTCCGCGACCACGGGGAGCCGCTTGATGCGGTGGTCCTCCATGACGCGGGCCGCCTGCACGGCGCTCCAGCCGGGACGGGCGACCACGGCGGGGCTGCTCATCAGGCCTTCGGCGGTGTCGGCGCTGGTGCCCCCGGTATGGCGGCGCAGCAGGTCGGCCTCGGAGACGACCCCCACGGGCCGCCCCTCGTCGTCGACGACGGGCACGGCGGTGATGCCGTACTCGTCGAGCAGCCGGGCGATCTCCTTGAAGGCCGTGCCGCGCTGGGCGACCACCGCCTGCGGGGTCATCAGGTCGGCTACCGAGCGGTGTCTCATCGTGCACCAGTCCAGGGGGTCATCGCGGCGCCTCCAGTCCGTCCGGGTCCTCTTGGGGACAGTATTTCCGAGTCTGTCCCCGGTCGGCCGGGAGGGTGGTGAATGCCGGGCCCGCCGTGCGGGCCGGGCGGGCGCTGGCTACCGTGGGCGCGGGGCGGGGCACGTGCCGTGACCGGACCGCCGACAGGAGAAGGTGGCGACCATGCCCGGACAACCGCAAGCGGACTCAGGCGGCGCGGGCCGGGACCGCGCAGGCAGCGACATCGGCCGCCGGGCGGCCGCCCGCCGCCGGGAGCTCGGGCTCTCGCGGGAGGAGGTCGCCCTGCGGGCGGGCTCCGCGCCCGGGTACCTGCAGTACCTGGAGGAGAGCCCGGCCGCGCCCGGGATGGGCTTCCTGCTGCGGCTGGCGGACGCCCTGGAGACCACCGTCACGGCGCTGACCGGTGGTGACGCGGACCTCCCGGCCGGTGCGGGCCGTGCGGGGTACCACCCGGAGCTGGTGGAGCTGGATGCCGAGGAGTGCTGGGACCTGCTCGGCGCGCACGGTGTGGGCCGGGTCGCGGTCGCCACGACGGAGGGGCCGGCGATCCTCCCGGTGAACTACCTGGTCACCGAGGGCGAGGTCGCCTTCCGTACCGGTCACGAGTCGCTGCTGGGCCGTTCGGCGGGGCGTGAGGCCGCCTTCGAGGTGGACCACATCGACGAGGCCTTCAGCCAGGGCTGGAGCGTGCTGGTCGTCGGCGCGGCGCGCCGGGTCACCGACGAGGAGGAGGGGCGGAGGCTGGATCGCGAGGCCTACTCCGCGCCCTGGGCCGGGGGCGGGCGGGAGCTGTGGATCGCGGTCGCCCCGACGCGGATCACCGGGCGGCGGATCCTGGTGCGCGGCGCCCCCGGGCAGTCGTAAGCCTCATTTCGGACATGCATCCATATATGCCGCGAGGGGAGCCGTGCCACCGCCGCCTCACCGGCGCGACTGAATGTCCGATTTGGCCGCCAATGAATTCATTGGCGGCCTTTGCTCCATCGCTGGTGACATCGGTCACCCGGCCTGCCCCGCGCAGTGGATCTCCCCTGCCCTTCTCCGTTTCCTGCAAAGGGAACTGACGGAACGGAAGTCGATCTCGGGCGCCCTCTCCCGGTGCTTTCGGCGCCCCGCGCATTGCGTGTGTGAATTGCGGGCTTGTTGTGCCGCCGGTGCCTCGCCTACGGTCACGGCATTCCGGACGGGACGCCGAATCCTGCCGCTGTCCGGTATTCCGACCAGATCACCCGAACTCGGCAGGAGCGGGGGAACCAGGTAAGTCGCCGGACCGGCGTCCGCCAAGGACGCCGGGACGGCTCGGGGTGAAGCCGTGCGCTCGCACGGCCGGGCATCTCCAGCCCGAACCCGACAGCTCACCTCGCAGGCGACGGAGAGGAACTCACCATGCCTGCACAGGGTAAGCACCGCCGTCCCCGCTCCCGCCGCATCGCCCTCGGCCTCGTCGCCGTCGGAACGGGCGGCGCAGCCCTCGCCCTCCCGCTCCTCGGGGCGACGACCGCCAGCGCCGCACAGCCCGCCCACGCTCCCGCCGCCCCGGCCGCCGCCGTGGCCGCTCCCGCCGTCGCGCAGCAGAGCGCCCCCGTGACGTACTCCGTGGTCGCCGGCGACTCGCTGTCCGCCATCGCGGTGGAGCACTCGGTGGACGGCGGCTGGCAGAAGCTCTACCAGGACAACCGCGAGGCCGTCGGCGACAACCCCTCGCTGATCCACCCCGGTCTGGAGCTGACCATCGGCGGCGGGCGCGCCGAGGCCGACCGTGCCGACCGCTCCGCCGAGCGCGCCCCCGCCGCCACCGGCACCGCGGGCAAGTCCGCCCCGGCCGCGCAGACCGCCGCCGTCACCTACCCGGACAACCTGGACGGCTGGATCCGCGAGGCGCTGTCCATCATGAAGAAGCACGGGATCCCCGGCAGCTACGAGGGCATCCACCGCAACATCATGCGCGAGTCCTCCGGCAACCCCCTCGCGATCAACAACTGGGACATCAACGCCCACAACGGCGTCCCCTCCAAGGGCCTGCTCCAGGTCATCAAGCCGACCTTCGACGCCTACCACGTCGCGGGCACCAAGCACGACCAGTACGACCCGGTCGCCAACATCGTCGCCGCCTGCAACTACGCGGCCGACCGCTACGGCTCGATCGACAACGTCGACAGCGCCTACTGAGCCGCACCCGCCCCGACCGCCCGGCCCCCGCAGCGGCCCGGCGCGGACACCGCAGACGCCCGGAGGGCGCACCCCGAACGGGGTGCGCCCTCCGGCGCCGTCCGCGGACCGGTCCCGGCCCGCGGTCGCGTCACCTGCGCATGACCTCCGGCTCGTGGCGCCGCAGGAAGCGGGCCACCAGGAAGGCGCAGAAGGCCCCGAGGGCCAGCAGCACGCCCATGTCGAGCATCCAGGCCCCGGCCTCGTGGTCCCACAGCGGGTCCGTACTGGCCGGGTCGTCGGTGTTGGGGTTGATCCGGTTGAAGTCCAGGGTGGTGCCCGCGGCCGCCACCGCCCAGCGCGAGGGCATCAGGTACGAGAACTCGTTGACGCCGACCGTCCCGTGCAGGACGAACAGGCAGCCGGTGAAGACGACCTGGACGATGGCGAACATCACCAGCAGCGGCATGGTCTTCTCGGCCGTCTTCACCAGTGCCGAGATGATCAGGCCGAACATCATCGAGGTGAAGCCGAGGGCCATGATCGGCAGGGACAGCTCCAGCAGCACCGCGCCCCCGAGGACCAGCCCCTCCTCGGGCAGCTCGCGGGTGGCGAAGCCGATCGCGCCGACCAGCGCACCCTGGACAGCGGTGATCATCCCGAGGACGATCACCTTGGACATCAGGTACGCCGAGCGGGACAGGCCGGTGGCCCGCTCCCGCTCGTAGATCACCCGTTCCTTGATCAGCTCGCGGACCGAGTTGGCGGCGCCCGCGAAGCAGGCGCCCACCACCAGGATCAGCAGCACCGTGGTGGCCGTGCCGTTGGGGATGATCCGCCCGGTCTGCTCGTTGACGTTGACCAGCAGGCCGTTGTCCGGGTTGATCACCAGGCTCACGGCGCCGAGGACGGCCGGGAGCACCAGCATCAGGGCCATGAAGCCCTTGTCCGAGGCGATCACCGAGACATACCGCCGGATCAGGGTGAACAGCTGGGAGCCCCAGCTCTGCGGCTTCGGCGGCTTCAGCTGCTGCGGCGGCAT
Source organism: Streptomyces sp. NPDC048001 (assembly GCF_043203115.1). Classification (NCBI taxonomy): domain Bacteria; kingdom Bacillati; phylum Actinomycetota; class Actinomycetes; order Kitasatosporales; family Streptomycetaceae; genus Streptomyces; species Streptomyces sp. NPDC048001. The sequence goes on along the minus strand of NZ_JBIDBN010000001.1, from coordinate 6,673 downwards.
CTGCACCGCCTGCGGGGCGACGGCGTCGATGTCGGCGGCGTACATCTGGTAGTGCTGGGAGCCCTTCCAGCGGCCGGCCCAGTCGTAGTCCCGGTAGTTCTCGAAGGCCGAGAACACGTCCGCCCACGTGGTGTAGCCGAAGAAGTTCAGCGCCTCCTCGGGCGGGCCGAAGTACGCCACCGCACCGCCGGGCGCCATCACCAGCAGCTTGTCGCAGAGCGCGAGTTCGGCCACGGAGTGGGTCACCACCAGCACGGTGCGGCCGTCGTCGGCGAGACCCCGCAGCAGCTGCATCACATCGCGGTCCATGCCCGGGTCGAGGCCGGAGGTCGGCTCGTCCAGGAAGATCAGCGAGGGCTTGGTCAGCAGCTCCAGGGCCACCGAGACGCGCTTGCGCTGCCCGCCGGAGAGCGCGGTGACCTTCTTGTCCTTGTGGATGTCCAGCTTCAGTTCGCGCAGCACCTCGCCGATGCGCGCCTCGCGCTCGGCCTCCGTGGTGTCGGCCGGGAAGCGGAGCTTGGCCGCGTACTTCAGGGCCTTACGGACGGTGAGCTCCTTGTGCAGGATGTCGTCCTGCGGGACCAGACCGATGCGCTGGCGCAGCTCGGCGAACTGCTTGTAGAGGCTGCGGTTGTCGTAGAGGACGTCGCCCTGGTCGGCGGGCCGGTAGCCGGTCAGCGCCTTGAGCAGGGTGGACTTCCCGGAACCGGAGGGGCCGATCACGCCGATGAGCGACTTCTCCGGCACGCCGAAGGACACGTCGCGCAGGATCTGCTTGCCCCCGTCGACGGTGACCGTGAGGTGGCGGGCGGAGAAGGAGACCTCGCCGGTGTCGACGAACTCCTCCAGCCGGTCGCCGACCAGCCGGAAGGCGGAGTGGCCGACGCCGACGATGTCGCTCGGGCCGATCAGGACCGTGGAGGACTTGGCGATGGGCTGGCCGTTGACGTACGTGCCGTTGTGGGAGCCCAGGTCGCGGATCTCGAAGCGGCCGTCGGGGGTCGCGACGAACTCGGCGTGGTGGCGCGAGACCTGGAGGTCGGAGACGACCAGCTCGTTCTCCAGGGCACGTCCGATGCGCATGACGCGGCCGAGTGCCAGCTGGTGGAAGGTGGTCGGGCTGCGGTCGCCGTAGGCCGGGGCGGGGTCCTGCCGCCCGGCGCCCTGCTGGTGCGGGACCTGCGGTGCCCCCGGCGTCCCCGCCGCGTGCGGGGGAGCCTGCGCCCCCTCGCCGGCGGGCGCGGGTGCGGCGGCGGGCCCGGACCAGGCCCCGGGCGCACCGGCCTGTGCGGCGGCGTGGGGCGCGGCGGCGGGCTGGGCGCCGTATCCGCCCGGCGCCGGGGCGGAGAAGGCCAGCAGCGGGCCGTCCGTCGCGTTGCCGAGGTGGACGGCGGCGCCGGGCCCGAGTTCCGTCTGGTGGATCCGCCGGCCGCCCAGGTAGGTGCCGTTGGTGCTGCCGTGGTCCTCGACGGCCCAACTTCGGCCGTTCCAGCTGAGCGTGGCGTGCCGCCACGAGACCCGGGCGTCGTCGACCACCAGGTCACCCTGCGGGTCGCGGCCGAGCGTGTACGTCCTGGACGGATCGAGGGTCCAGGTCCTTCCGTTCAATTCCAGTACGAGTTCCGGCACTCCATGCCCCACTAGTTGTCCCCCGAGCGCCCCCCGTCGCCGGGAGTCTAGGGATGGCGAACATCGTGGGGAACTATTTCAGGCCCGGTCCGGAATCCGAAAGCCAGGCCGCGGGAAGACCGCCTTCGGTACCCAGTTGGGACCTTCGTCACCGCACGGCGACGGGAGGCGCGGCGGTGCGGCGCGGGCCGCTCCTCGACACGGCGGGGGCGGTGCGGCGCAGGCCGGGGAACGCACGGCGCGGGGGGCGCACGGCGCGGACCGGGGCGGTCCGCGCGGGGCGGGGGCCTGCGGCGCGCGGCTGTCCGCCAGACGGGACGGAGGGGCTGTCCCGGGCCCGCGCCGGATACGGTGGGAGCACCATGACTGCAGCGCAGACCCCTCCGGGTACCGACGTCCCCACCCTTCTCGTGAAGATCTTCGGGAAGGACCGCCCCGGCATCACCGCCGGGCTCTTCGACACCCTCGCCGCCTACGCCGTCGACGTGGTCGACATCGAGCAGGTCGTCTCCCGCGGTCGGCTCGTGCTGTGCGCGCTGGTCACCTCGCCGTCGGCGGGCGGGTCCGGCGAGGGCGACCTGCGGGCCACCGTGCACAGCTGGGCGGACTCCCTGGGGCTCCAGGCCGAGATCATCTCCGGTACGGGCGACAACCGGCCGCGCGGCAGCGGGCGTTCGCACGTCACCGTGCTGGGCCACCCGCTGACGGCCGAGTCGACGGCCGCCATAGCGGCCAGGATCAGCGGCATGGGCGCCAACATCGACCGCATCTTCCGCCTGGCGAAGTACCCCGTGACCGCGGTCGAGTTCGCCGTCTCCGGGGTGGAGACGGAGCCGCTGCGCACGGAGCTGGCCCCGCTGGCCCAGCGCATCGGCGTGGACGTGGCCGTGGTCTCCGCCGGGCTGCACCGGCGCGCCCAGCGCCTGGTCGTGATGGACGTGGACTCGACGCTGATCCAGGACGAGGTCATCGAGCTGTTCGCCGCCCATGCGGGCTGCGAGGACGAGGTGGCCGCGGTGACCGCCGCGGCGATGCGCGGTGAGCTGGACTTCGAGCAGTCGCTGCACGCCCGGGTGGCGCTGCTGGAGGGCCTGGACGCCTCGGTGGTCGACAAGGTGCGCGCCGAGGTCCGGCTGACGCCCGGGGCGCGGACCCTGATCCGCACCCTGAAGCGGCTCGGCTACCAGGTGGGCGTGGTCTCCGGTGGGTTCACGCAGGTCACCGACGACCTCAAGGAGCGGCTGGGGCTGGACTTCGCCTCGGCCAACACCCTGGAGATCGTGGACGGCAGGCTCACCGGCCGGGTGACGGGCGAGATCGTCGACCGTGCGGGCAAGGCCCGGCTGCTGCGCAGGTTCGCCGAGGAGGCGGGGGTTCCGCTGGAGCAGACGGTGGCGGTCGGCGACGGCGCCAACGACCTGGACATGTTGAACGCCGCGGGGCTGGGAGTCGCCTTCAACGCGAAGCCGGTGGTGCGCGAGGCCGCGCACACCGCGGTCAACGTGCCCTTCCTGGACACGGTGCTGTACCTGCTGGGGATCACCCGGGAAGAGGTGGAGGCCGCGGACGGCGGGGCCGCGGAGCACTGAGCCGAGGGCGGTCCGCCCCGGGCCCCGGCGTGAGGGACGCCTCTGCCGGGGCCGCGGCGTACGGTGCCGGCCGTCCGCCGCGGCCGTACGGCGTCAGTCGTGCGGCGTGCAGTAGTCGAGCAGGCGTCCGGAGCCGTGCTCCAGGGTCTTCCAGGATCCCGTGAAGCCCACCACCGCGTAGGCGGAGGTGGGGAACCCGTCCCGGTTCATCCGGGACAGGGTGTCGCCCTCCACGCTCCCGGCCAGCGCGTCGGCCAGCGCGTGCATCCCGGGGTTGTGGCCGATCACCAGCAGGTCGCCCACCTCGTCGGGGACCTCGTTGAGCAGGGCGATCAGCTCCCCGAGGGATGCCTCGTAGAGCCGCTCCTCGTAGACGGTCCTCGGGCGGTGGGGCAGCTCGTGCACGACCAGCTTCCACGTCTCACGCGTCCGGGTCGCGGTGGAGCACAGGGCGAGGTCGAAGGCGATCCCGGCCTGGGCGAGGCGGCGGCCCGCCACCGGCGCGTCCATGCGGCCGCGGTCGGCCAGCGGGCGCTCGTGGTCGGACACCTGGGGCCAGTCGGCCTTGGCGTGGCGGAGGAGGACGATCCGTCGGGACTCGGGGGATCCGGGGGGTGTCCCCCCGGAAGACACAGCGGCGCTCATACCTCCCAGCTTCGCATGAAACACGCCACCGGGCGCAGGGTGTTGACGGCTCTCCCGCGAAGGGGAGGCATCAGGGGGCGAGGGTCTCGCGTACCTGCGCGAGGAGCGCGCCGACCGCTCCGGCGCCCTGCGCACCGTCCCCGGCCTGCACCGCTCCGGTGGCCGTGATCAGGGCGAGGAGCGCGGCGAAGGCCAGCGCCGGGAGAACCAGCGCCCACCAGGGCAGCCGCGTCCCGGCCGCGGCCGGCGGGCGGGGACGGGTGTGCGTGGGGACCGGCATCGCCGCCTCCGTGGGTCTGGGCTGGGATGCTTCCGACCCTACGGAGGAGCGCCGGGCGGCCCCATCCGGTGATCCACCCAGTTCTCCCTGAGCCCTGCCCCCTAGGGGGTGGTGGTGCTGGCCCCACCCCGGGTGCGGGGGCGGCGGGGCCGTCCGGCGGTCAGGGCGCGGCGATCGTCGCGAGGATCGAGATGACCACGCCGATGAGGAGGATCAGGCCGAAGATCCCGAGGAGCTTCCGCTGGCCGTTCTGGGGGTTCGGATCGAGCACAGGCATGGGGTCAGTCTCGCATCCCCCGCTCGTCCTCGATCGTGCGGTCCCGTCCCGCCAGCACGCCCATGGCCATCTGGGGCACCAGCAGGGCGGCCATGAGCGACAGGGGCAGGGTCCAGCCGCCGCTGTGCTGGTACAGCATGCCGACGAGCAGGGGGCCGGGGACGGAGATCAGGTACCCGGCGGACTGGGCGAAGGCCGAGAGCCGCACCACGCCCGCGCCGGTGCGGGAGCGCATGCCGATCATGGTCAGGGCGAGGGGGAAGGCGCAGTTGGAGACGCCCAGCAGCAGGGCCCAGGCCCAGGCCCCGGCGGCGGGGGCGAGGAGCAGCCCGAGGTAGCCGGCCAGTCCGCACAGTCCGAGGAGCACGACGATCGGGCCCTGGTGGCGCAGCCGGCCCGCCACCCGGGGGATGACGAAGGCCAGGGGGACGCCCATCGCCATGGTGACGGCGAGCAGGACGCCCGCGGTCGAGGCGGGGACCCCCGCGTCGCGGAAGATCTGCGGCATCCAGCCCATGGTGATGTAGGCACCGGTGGCCTGGAGGCCGAAGAAGCCCCCCAGGGCCCAGGCGGTGGGGCTGCGGGTGATCCGGGGGGCCGGGGCGCCCTCCGCGGCCGCGGCGGCCCCGCCGACGGCGGACGCCGAGCGGTTGCGCACGAGGACGAGGACGAGCCAGGGCAGGACGGCCAGCGCCGCGGGAAGGGCCCAGACGGCGAGCCCGGTGCGCCAACCGCCGCCCAGCGCCGAGGTCATGGGGACGGTGGCCGCGGCCGCGGCGGAGGTCCCGAGGGCGAGGGCCATCGAGTAGAGGCCGGTCATCGAGCCGACCCGGTCCGGGAAGTACCGCTTGACGATCACCGGCATCAGCACGTTGCTGACGGCGATGCCCATGAGGGCGAGGGCGCTCGCGGCGAGGAAGCCGGCCTCGCCGCCGGCGAGGGAGCGGGCGGCCAGCCCGGCCGCGACGGCGGCCATGCCCGCGCAGACGACGGCGGCGGGCCCGAAGCGGCGGGAGAGGCGGGGTGCGGCGATGCCGAGGACGGCGAAGCAGAGCGCGGGCACGGAGGTGAGGAGCCCGGCGGCGGTGCCGCTCATGTGCAGGCCGACGCGGGCCTCTTCGAGGAGGGGGCCGAGGCTGGTGATCGCGGGCCGGAGGTTGAGGGCCGCGAGCACGATGCCGACGGCGACGAGCCGGAGGGTCCACACCGCCCGCCGGGTGCCGGGGGCCTCCGGGGCGGTGCCACGGGGCGAGGGGCGTGTCGGTGCCGTTTCGGCGGGTCGCAGGGTCCGGATCTCGTCAGGCATGGGGCCCATCATAGAATCATGGGATGAATATGTGTCCAGTCGGGTGCCGGAGGGGGCCGGGGGCTGGAACGATGGGTACCGACCGGCCCACGACCGGACCCGAGCGGACCGGCCTACGACAAGGAGCACCATGGCGCTGTCCTCACCCCGGCGTTCCGCGCTCTCCGACCAGGTGATCGCCCAGCTGCGGAACCAGATCACCTCCGGGGAGTGGCCCGTGGGCTGCCGCATCCCGACCGAACCGGAACTCGTGGAGCAGCTCGGTGTCGCCCGCAACACGGTGCGCGAGGCGGTCCGCGCCCTGGCGCACAACGGCCTGCTGGACATCCGCCAGGGCTCGGGCACCTATGTGGTGGCCACCAGCGAGCTCGCGGGGGTGATGCACCGCCGCTTCGCCGACGCCGATCCGCGCCACATCGCGGAGCTGCGCTCCACGCTGGAGTCGTCCGGCGCCCGTCTGGCCGCCGAGCGGCGCACCGCGAAGGACCTCGTACAGCTCCAGGCGCTGCTGGGACGGCGGGAGGAGGCGTGGGAGTCGGGCGATGCCGAGCGCTTCGTCGCCGCCGACGCCACCTTCCACCTGGCCGTGGTCGCCGCCTCCCACAACGAGGTGCTGACCGGCCTCTACGCGGACCTGGCCGACCTGCTGCGGGACTGGCTGCGCGACGACGTCGGGCGGGAGCTGCGCCCGGAGCACCACATGGACCACGCGCGCCTGGTGGAGGCGATCAGGGCGGGTGACGGGGAGCGGGCCGCGGCGGAGGCGGCGGGCTACCCGTTCCTGTGCCTGCGCCGCCCGGAGGGCGTGTGACCGGCGCGGTCGGGCCCCCGGGGGCCCGCCCCCCCCCCCCCCCGGGCCCCCCCGGGGGGGGGGGGGGGGGGGCGGCCCCCCCCCCCCCCGGCGCCGGGGTGAACCCACCGCCCCCGGGCAACAAAAACCAACCCCC